>NZ_AXVR01000012.1 GCF_000484695.1 Salinispora cortesiana
CTGGTTGGTGCCTTGGATCTGGGGGCCACCGGCGGGCGGTCAGCCCTTCAACAGCTGCCGCGCCATGACGATGCGCTGCACCTGGTTGGTGCCTTCGTAGATCTGGGTGATCTTCGCGTCGCGCATCATCCGCTCGACCGGGTAGTCCCGGGTGTAGCCGTAACCGCCGAGCAACTGCACGGCGTCGGTGGTGATCTCCATGGCGGCATCGGAGGCGAAGCACTTGGCCGCCGCGCCGAAGTAGGTCAGGTCCGCGTCTCCCCGCTCGGACCTGCCGGCCGCGGCGTAGGTCAGCTGCCGCGCCGCCTCCAACTTCATGCCCATGTCCGCGAGCATGAACTGGATGCCCTGGAAGTCGGCGACCGGCTTGCCGAACTGCTGACGCTCCTGCACGTACCCCTTGGCATAGTCGAGCGCGCCCTGCGCGATGCCCACCGCCTGCGCGGCGATGGTGACCCGGGTGTGGTCCAGGGTCTGCATAGCGGTGGCGAAGCCGGTGCCCTCCGCACCGATCATGCGGTCGGCGGGGAGGCGGACGCCGTCCAGGTAGACCTCACGGGTCGGTGAGCCCTTGATCCCCAACTTCTTCTCCGGTGCGCCGAAACTCACCCCCGGGTCGGACTTCTCGACCACGAAGGCGGAGATACCCCGGCTCCGGGCGGCCGGGTCGGTCACGGCGAAGACCGTGTAGAACTCGGACACCCCGGCGTTGGTGATCCACCGCTTGACGCCGTTGAGCACCCAGTCGTCGCCGTCTCGGACGGCCCGAGTGGTCATCGCGGCGGCGTCGCTGCCCGCCTCCGGCTCGGACAGGCAGTACGAGAACATCGCGTCGCCGGCCGCCACCTGGGTCAGGTACTTCCGCCGGAGCTCCGCGGACCCGGCCAGAATCAGCGGCATGGTGCCCAGCTTGTTGACCGCCGGAATCAGCGAGGAGGAGGCACAGGCACGCGCCACCTCCTCGATCACGATGGCTGTGGCGAGGGCATCCGCACCGGCGCCGCCGTACTCGACGGGGATGTGCGGAGCGTGAAAGTCAGCCGCCCGCAATGCGTCGAAGGATGCCTTCGGGAACTCACCGGTCTCGTCCGCCTCCGCGGCGTGCGGTGCCACCTTCGCCGCACAGACCTCCCGGACCGCCTCCCGGACCGCCTGCTGCTCATCCGTCAATCGGTAGCCGTCGAACGCCTGCTCTGCGGCCATGTCGGCCCCTCCTCTTCACCGCTATCATGCGCAGTCTGTAGCGTCATCTGACCGCGGACCGCGCAGACTGAAGGATAGCGAAACGGGATCGGGCGATGTTACCGCCGCGTAGGCTACGACGTGCCGCACTGACCAGCCCGCGCGGGAGCATGGTCAAACAACCGAACAACCCACCTTCGGTGCCCTGGCAGGCGCCGCGGTCGGCAGCGACGCCACGAGCGGCGCCAGTGCGAGCGGAGAAGACAGGCGTGACGATCCCCTATCCGAACACCCAGCCCGTACCTCCGATCGGGGCGGTGACCCCGCCGTCCGGCGCCCCTCGCCCCCGGGTGACCTTCCTCGGCACCGGCTACCTTGGCGCGACCTACGCCATCTGCTACGCCGAGCTGGGCTACGAGGTGCTCGGCTTCGACGTGGACGCCGACAAGATCGCCATGCTCAACGCGGGTGAGGTGCCGATCCACGAGCCCGGCCTGGACGAGCTACTCAAGCGCAACCTGGCCGCCGGGCGGCTGCGTTTCAGCACCGACATGGCCGAGGTCGCCGAGTTCGGGGACGTGCACTTCATCTGCGTCGGCACCCCGCAGCAGACCGACGCGCTGGGGGCGGACCTGTCGTACGTCGAGGCAGCTGTCACCAGCCTGGCGCAGCAGTTGACCCGCCCGGCGCTGATCGTCGGCAAGTCCACGGTGCCGGTCGGCACCGCGGAGTGGGTAGAGCAACTGGTGAGCAAGCACACACCCGCTGACCTCGGCATTGAGGTCGCCTGGAGCCCCGAGTTCCTCCAGGAAGGCTTCGCCGTTGACGACGTGCTCCGCCCGAACCGGATCGTGGTCGGCGTCAAGAGCGAATGGGCCAACGGGATGCTCTACGCCGCGCACAAGGGCGTCTTCGACCTGGCTGCCACGGAGGACCGCGAGGTGCCGATGGTGGTCACCGACTTCGCCACCGCCGAGCTGGTGAAGGTCGCCGCGAACGCCTTCCTGGCGACCAAGATCTCGTTCATCAACGCGATGGCGGAGGTCTGCGAGGCCGCTGGCGGCGACGTAACCCACCTGGCCCGGGCGATTGGCTTCGACCCCCGAATCGGCAACCGATTCCTCCAGGCCGGCCTCGGCTTCGGTGGGGCCTGCCTGCCCAAGGACATCCGCGCATTCCAGGCCCGGGCCCAGGAACTGGGCGCTGGCGAGGCGCTGCGCTTCCTGCACGAAGTCGACCTGATCAACCTGCGCCGTCGGACCCGGGTGGTCCAACTCGCCGCCGACCTACTCGACCGGCGCACCGGCCCGGCTGGCCCCGATCTCTCCGGCATCCGAATCGGCGTGCTCGGTGCGACCTTCAAGCCCAACACCGACGACGTCCGCGACGCGCCGGCCCTCGCCGTGGCAACGCTCCTGCACAAGGCCGGCGCGGACGTGCACATCTACGACCCAGAAGGGATGGAGCGCGCCCGCACCGCGGCGCCCGAGCTGACCTACGAGCCGGGCATCAACGAGGCGGTGTCCGACGCCGACCTGGTCTGCGTCCTGACCGAGTGGGCTGACTTCCGCAACGCCGACCCGGTCGCGCTCGGCGCCCTGGTCGCCGGCCGCCGGGTGGTTGACGGCCGCAACTGCCTCGATTCGACACTGTGGACGCAGGCTGGTTGGGAGTACCGCGGTATGGGCCGACCGTAGCCCGTCGCCGGCCGCGCTCCGCGGAGCAGGGCGCCACACCCTGGACCCGCCGACAACTGTCGAAATCCACGCCAGCATTGGGCATGCTGCGACAGTAGGGTCCACAGTGCGGCTGGAGGGTGTCGTGGTGAGCTTTCAGTGCTCCTCGTGCGGCCGGGAGTTGAAGCCGGCTGCCCGCTGCCCGCACTGCGGCGCACAACAGCCGCAACGGCTCGAACACCTCGCGGAGATCGAGCGATCGATCGCGGAGATGAAGGCGCGGGACGCCGAGATCGCCGGCGAACAGCGAAAAATCGCCGCCAAGATGCAGGCTGCCCTCTTCCAGCGGGACATCCTCGCGCATGCTGGTGAGGAGAACGTCAAACAGGCCACCCGGCCCCGGCGCGTGCTGCGTCGCCGGCCGGACCGACGGCCACCGACCGCTCCCCCCGGCGCACCGCCCCGGGTGCCCGGGCAGGGCACCCCGCCCGGGCCGGAGGAACCGCCGACCGCCGTCTGGCTCGACGCCGACAACCCCGAGCATCCGCCGGAGGCCTCCAGCCGCGAGGTACAGAACATTCCCCTCGGGCTCGGCGCGCTGCTGCTCGGCGTCGCCGCGGTGGTCTTCGCCGCGGTCGCCACCAGCTCCCTGGATGCCCTCGCCCGGCTGGGTGTGCTCTGCCTCGCGACGGTCCTGATGCTGCTCGCCCCGCCAGTGCTGGCCCGGCGGGGGCTCACCTCCACCGCCGAGACCATCTCCGCCGTCGGCCTCCTCCTGGTGCCGCTGGCCGGGTACGCGCTCTGGTCCGTGACCAGCGCCGACGACGCCTCCAGGGCGGTGTTCGCCGGAGCCGTATTCGCGGTCACCGCCGGGGTTGCCCTGGCGTACGGCGGCTGGACCGGACTCCGCGCACCACGGTTCGCCACGGTGCTGGCCCTCCAGCCGATCCTGCCGCTGCTCGCCTACGACCGAATCAGCACTGCGGCGGGCTGGGCGGTGGTGCTGGCCCTCGTGGCCGTCCTGAACTTCTCGCTGGCCGGCTCCGCGGTCACAAGGGCCCGACCGGTCCGCCGGGACCTGCCCGGAGCGCCCCCGACCCCTCCGACCACGGCTGGGGGGCAGACCGGCCCGGAACGGCCTCCGGCCACCCCCGTCGCCCCGCGCCAGCGTTCGGGGGAGGACCAACCAACCGACGGCGGGGCAGCGCCCGAGGAGGTGCTCGGTGGGGACGACTCCGCTGTCCGCCCGGTGCCCGGGCTCCGCGAGTTGATCTTCATCCTCTACGGCGCCGCCGCACTGGCTGCCCTCGGCTACGCCAGCACCGCGCTGCTGCGGGCGACCGCCGTGCCAGCAACGGTCGGGGCGGGAGTCGCCCTCCTCCTCGCCGCCACTGTTGCCGGCGCGGGGATGCTGGCGACCCGCCGTGCCCCATTTCCCGAGCTCGGCACCGGCCTGCTCACCCTCGCCGTGATCGGCGCGTCGAGCCGGCTCGCCTGGGTGGCGGCACCAGACCAGGCACTACTCCTGATCACTGCCGTCATCGCGCTCACCGGGCTGGTCGTACGCGCGGTGCCGGCTGTCCTACGGCGCGGCCCGCAGTTCGCCTCCGCCATCGCGTTGACCATCAGCGGCGGCGTCGTCGCCACCGGCGCCCTGCGAGCCGGAGTGGCCCCGCTCCGAGCCGCCCTCCCGGCGTGGGCCGCCGACCTCGACCGCTACCCAGCCGAGCTCGCCGCGATGGGTACCCCCGCCGCCAGCCAACTCGCCGCCAGCGCGCTGCTGCTGACCGTGGCCGCTGTGGTCGCCCTACCGCCGGGGATCCGCCGGGAGTTCGCGGTGTTGGGTGCCGCGCTGACCGCGCTCGCCGTCCCCACCTCGTTCGGGCTTGGCTGGGCTGCCGCGCCGTGGCCGATGGTGGTGGCGGCGGTCGGGATCGGGGTGGCCGGGTTGTCGGCGCGGACCGAACGTGCGGCGCGGGCGCACGCCGTAGCCGCCGCCGGGGTGGGGGTGTTCGGTGCCGGAGCCGGGCTGGCCCGGCCGTCGTTGACCGCCGCCGTCCTGCTCATCCTCTTTCTGGCGGGGGTGCTGGTGGCGGCCGCACCCCGGCTCCGGGCCGCCGCTACTGGAGCGGACCTCCTCTCCGGCTGGGCCGCGGGCGGGGCGGCCTTCGCCCTGCCCGGCACGGTGGCAGCGGTCGTCGCCGCCGGTCCGGCGGAGTCCGCCACCGCGCTGCGGGAGGTGACCGTCGCGCTGCTGGCGGCGAGCTTCCTCGCGGTCTGCGTCACACTCGGTTACGCCGCACTCGTGCAGGTGTCGCACCGGCATCTCCCGATGCCGCTGGCGACGGGGACGGTACTGGGCGCCCTGGCCGTCGCCGCGGCCTCGTTCGCGGCACCCGCCACCACCGCCGCCGACGCCTGGGTAGGCGCGCTGCTGCTGGTCGCCGCAGTGCTCCTGTTCTTCGCGCCCTCCTTCGACGCCCGTCGCCGCTCCGACCTCCTCCTGGACGGCTCCGACCTGGCCGGGGCCGCGGTGACCGCCGCGCTGGTCGCCACCCTGGTTCGGATCGCCGCTGTCCTTGCGCCGGGTGCGCAGCTGGCGGTCGCGGCCGGGCTGCTGCTGGTCGTGGCCGTGGCCACCCGTGCTCTCCCGCAACCGTGGCGGCGAGGTCCAATCCTCGGCCTGGCCCTGGGCGGCGGGCTGGTCGGACTGCTGACCGGCGCGATGGCGCTCCGCGGGGGCGTCGGCGTCCTCCTCACCTCCGGTCCAATCTGGGCCGGCGACCTGAGCACCTGGCCGGCCGCCCCGATCGGCGGCGCCACCTGGCAGGCTCCGGTCGCGCTGGCGCTGCTGGCGACAGCCGCCGCGGTCCTGTTGCCGCCACCCTGGCAGCACGACATCTCCGGCGCGGCCCTGGTCCTGGCCGCCATCGGCGCACCGGCCGCATTCGCGCTGCCATGGTGGTCGCCGGTGCTGGTGGGTTCGCTGGTGGCGACCGGGTACGGCCTGGCCTCGGTGGCGTCGGTGGAGGCCCGAGCCGCGTTCTCCCGGGCCATCGTGGCCGGCGTGCTGGCGCTGCATGTCGCCGGCGCCGGGCTGGTCCGGCCGTGGACAACGGCGCTGGCCCTCGGCGGCATCGCGCTGATCGGTGTCGCCGTGGCGACCTTCGCTCGCGTCCTCTCCCCGCCGCTGGACACCGATCCGGATGCCGAGGGGCCACCGCCCCACCCGAGCCGGATCGGTGGTGCCGCGACCGGGGCCACACTCCTCGCCCTACCCGGCGCGGTGGCCGCCCTGGCTGCCGAGTTCGGGCACTCACCGCAGGTGGTGCTGATCGCCGCCCTGGCCACCTCCGGCCTGAGCCTGGCCGCCGTGGCGTCTGCCCGACGCCGGGTTCCGCAGTACCTGCCCTGGGCCAGCGCCGCGCTGGTCGGCGGCGCCACGGTGAGTTCCCTCGCCGCCATCCCCGCCGGCCTGCAGGTCGGGGTGTACGCCGCTGCGGCTGCCCTGATCGGTGTCCTGGCCGAGCTGAGCCGCGCCGCCACCGAGCCACCGGCCGGACTCGCGGCACCGACTCGCCGATGGCGAGTAGCCCTGGGGGGCACCTTGGGCCGCTCTGCCGGGCCCGGTACCCGCAAGTGGCGGGTAGACCCGGCCGCCGGTGCGCTCGCCGCGGCGACCCTGCCCACGGTACTGGCCCTGGTCTCGCTCGCACCGGCGCTACAGATGGCGCTGGTCGAGCCACACCGAACCCTCGGCGGCACCTGGCAGGGCCCGCCGCCGGAGCTACTCCTGCCCGCACCCGCGGCGGCGGACCCGACGCACGTACTCACCGCGCTGCTGCTGACCGCCGCCGCCGCGCTGGCTGCTGTCGGGTTCAGTGGCGGTCGGCGCAGTCGCGCGGTGCCGGTCATCCTGCCGGGCGCGGCGGTGACCCTGCTGATCACGCCCGTGGCGCTGGATCTCGCCTGGCCGGCGAGCACGCTCGCCGGGCTCACCGTGTTCACCCTCGCCATGCTCGGACTCGCGCTCACGCCGCCGCCCACCCTGGTGGAGCGAGCACGCTCGCTCCGGCTGGCCCGAGTGCTCGTCTTCGGCATCGGCCTCGCCGCCGGCAGCGCGGGACTGGCCGGCAGCCTGGCCGCAGAGAACCTGACCCTGGTCACGCTCGGCGGCGCGGTGGGCGTCGGCACGGTTGCTGCGCTCTTCGGTGCCACCGGGCACGCCCGCATCCTCGGCTGGCTGTTCGCAGCCCTGATGGCGCAACTCTTCGTGCTCACCACCGGTCTGGTTGCCGGTCTGAGCGCCCGCTGGTCGGCGTTCGGCGTCCTGGCCGTCGGGGCGGCCCTCCAGGTCTTCGCGGCCACCCTGCCGCGCCTGCGTCGCCCCGAGGCAGGGCGGGAGGCGGCCACGGTGGAGTGGAGCGGCTTCGCCGCCGCGCTGATCGCCCTGGCGCTGGCCTACGACTCACCCCGGCACATCGCGGCCCTGCTCGCCGCCGGGGGCGCCATCCTCGGCGTGGCGGCGGCCCGACCGGGCCGCCGCCACATCGAGCGACGGATCCTCTTCTGGACGGTGGTGAGCTGCGAGGTCACCGCGTGGTGGATTCTCATGTGGGTGGCGGACGTGGCGCTGGCCGAGGCCTACACCCTGCCGTTCGCTGCGCTGGCCCTGCTCGTCGGTGTCCTGGAGCTGCGCCAACGCTCCGAGCTCAGCAGCTGGGTGGCGTACGGGCCGGCCCTGGTGACCGCCTTCGCTCCGACCCTGGCGATCGTGCTGGCCACCGAGAGCAGCATGCTGCGCCGGGTGCTGCTGCTGCTCGGGGCGGTCGCGGTGCTGGTCTTCGGCTCACTACGGCAGCAGCAGGCACCGGTGATTGTGGGGGCCACGGCCACCGCGATCACGGCGATCCACGCGCTGTTCAGTCTCGGGCCGTGGCTGCTGCTGATCCCCGCCGGTCTCCTCCTGCTGGTCCTCGGGGCCAGCAACGAACGTCGCCGTCGGGCCCAGGAACGCCTCCAGACCGCCCTGCGCGGCATGCGCTAGCCGACGGCGGCAGGGCTCAGCCGGCCCGGCCCGGCCCGGCCTGGCAGGGCTCAGCTCGGCTCAGCTCAGCGAGGCGCGCAGGGCCGCGTCCTTCTCCGCGACCACCTGCTCCAGGCTGGATTGGTACGCCGTCATCCGGTCGAGCAACGCCCGGTCCTCGACGCCAAGGATCCGGACCGCGAGCAGGCCGGCGTTGCGGGCATTGCCAATCGAGACGGTGGCCACCGGCACGCCGGCGGGCATCTGCACGATGGAGAGCAGTGAATCCATCCCGTCCAGATACTTCAGGGGCACCGGCACCCCGATCACCGGCAGTGGGGTGACCGAGGCGACCATGCCCGGCAGGTGTGCCGAACCCCCCGCCCCGGCGATGATCGCCTTTAGGCCACGGTCAGCGGCGTCGCGGCCATACTCGATCATGCGGACCGGCGTCCGGTGCGCCGAGATCACCTCGACCTCGTACGCGACCCCGAACTCGTCCAGCGTCTCGGCGGCGGCCCGCATCGTCGGCCAGTCCGAATCGCTGCCCATGATCAGCCCGACCGTACTCATCCGTGCCCCTCCCGCAGCCAACGGGCAGCCCGCGCCGCCCGGTTACGTACCTCGTCCAGGTTGTCGCCAAGTACGGTGACATGGCCGATCTTGCGACCTGGGCGCACCTGCTTGCCGTACAGGTGCACCTTCGCACCCGGCTCAGCGGCGAAGAGGTGGTGCAGGCGCTCGTCAATGGAGATGCCGCCCGGCTCACCGCCCAGCACGTTCGCCATCACCACCACCGGCGCGGCCAACGACGTGTCCCCCATCGGATAGTCGAGCACCGCCCGCAGGTGCTGCTCGAACTGCGAGGTCCGGGCCCCCTCGATTGTCCAGTGCCCAGAGTTGTGCGGCCGCATCGCCAACTCGTTGACCACGAGGCGGCTGCCCGTCGCCTCGGCCGGGTCGGCCACCTCGAACAACTCGACGGCGAGCAGGCCCACCACGCCGAGCTCGGTGGCGAGGTCGATGGCGAGCTGCTGCGCACCGACCGCCAGCTCCTCCGGCAACTCCGGTGCGGGGGCCAGGACCTCGACGCAGATCCCGTCCCGCTGCACGGTCTCGACCACCGGGTATGCGGCGACCTGCCCGAACGGGGAACGGGCCACCTGCACGGCCAGCTCCCGGCGCAGCGCCACCCGCTCCTCGGCGATCAGGCGCATCCCGGTGCCCAGCAACGTGGCCGATCGTTCGGCTGCCTCAGCGGCGTCCGCAACCAGCCACACGCCCCGGCCGTCATAGCCGCCCCGGGCCGCCTTGAGCACCACCGGCCAGCCCACGGCGGCACCGAAGGATTCGAGGTCGGCCGGGGTCTCGACCGGCCGCCAGGCTGGATTTGGCAGACCCAGCGTCGCGAGACGTTCCCGCATAACCCGCTTGTCCTGGGCGTGCACCAGCGCCTCGGCCGGCGGAAAGAGCTTGACGCCCTCGCCGGTGAGGGCCTCGATGTGCTCGGTGGGAACATGTTCGTGGTCGAAGGTGACCACGTCGCAGCCCTTGGCGAAGGTGCGCAGCACCGCGAGATCGGTGTGCTCGCCGTACTGCACGTCGGCGGCCACCAGGGCGGCACCATCCTCGGGGGCGAGCGCGAGCACCCGCAGCGACTGGCCGAGGGCGATCGCGGCCTGATGGGTCATCCGGGCCAGTTGGCCGCCACCCACCATGCCGACAACGGGCAGACCGGTGTGGGAATCCATAACCCGGTCAGCGTATCCGGCCAGCACAGCCAGCCCGCCACCCGGGCCCACCGCCCGCCTACCGGCCCGTCAGCTGCGCCACCAGGTCGTCAACCGCGGTAGCCGGCCGGTCGCAGACAAAGCCCCGACAGACGTATGCGGTGGCCTGCCCGTTGACCATCTGCCGACCGGCGAGTAGCGGCACCCCGGGCTGGTCCGGCTGCCCCGCCACCACCACGGCACCGGGCGGGGCATGCCGATGCGCCGCATGCACCAACGGCTCACCGGCCGGATCGGTAGTAGCCACCGCGATCTCGTACGGGCCGGCGAGTAGCGCCGCTCCGGCGGTGGCCGCGTACCCGGTGAAGCGGGCGTGTGCGGCGACGAGCGGCGCCACGGTGGCCAGCGCCGCCTCCGCCGCCTCCCGGTAGCGGGTCTCGCCGGTCAACGCCGCGTACGCGATCAGCGCGGCGACGATCGCCGACCGGCCGGAGGGGGTGGCGTTGTCGGTGGGGTCCGCGGGCCGGCTGACCAGACGCTCCGCGTCATCAGCGGTGTCGAAGAAGCTGCCCTGCGGTGCGGCGAACCGCTCCAGCGCTACGTCCAGGAGCTGCCCCGCCAAGGTCAGCCACCGTCCCTCACCGGTCAGCTGGTGCATCGCGCAGAAAGCCTCGGCCACGCAGCCGTAGTCCTCCAGGACTCCGGCGGCCTCCCCGACCCGGCCGTCTCGCGAGGTTCGCCGCAGCCGCCCAGCCACGAGGTGCACTTTTGCCAGGTGCTCGGCCGCGTCCCGCATGGCGCCGTCGGCGACGATCGTCACGCCCTCCATCAGGTTGGCGTCCGGCCCCGGAGCCTCCTCCGCAAAGCTGGCTACGACCTGCTGGAACTCGGCGATCGCGGTGATCGCGAGCCCGTTCCAGGCAGCTACCACCTTGTCGTCGCGGGCCGGTTGCGGGCGGGTGTCGCGGACCATCAGCAACCGGTGCACGATCTCCTGCCAGCGGGACTGCACCTCCGGCGCCGCATCGTCAACATCCCGGGCCAGCCGAAGCACGCTGGCCGACTGCCCGGCGGCTGCCGCCCCGGCCGACGCGGCAGCGTGGGGGGTGAACGAGCCCTGCTCGGTGACCGCGAACAGGTCGGCGGCCCACGGGCCGTCCTGCTCACCCAGGGCCGCGACGAGTTGGGCGGGGGTCCAGACGTAGGTCAGCCCCTCCACCCCGGCGGCGTCGGCGTCCAGCGCGGAGGCAAACCCCTCACCCGGACGGTGCAGCTCGTCGGCGAGGAAGCGGGCCGTGTCCCGGGCCACGCGACGGGCCATCGGGTCACCGGTCAGCCGCCACAGATGGGTGTAGACCCGCAGCAGCAGGGCGTTGTCGTAGAGCATCTTCTCGAAGTGCGGCACCACCCACTGCCCATCCACGCAGTAGCGGGCGAAGCCCCCGGCGAGTTGGTCGTACAGGCCGCCCCGGGCCATCGCCTCCGCGGTGTGTCGGACGATCTCCAGGCTCCGCTGGTCGCCGGTGCGCTGGTGCTGCCGCAGCAGGAAGAGCAGGCTCAGGTGCGGCGGGAACTTCGGCGCCCCGCCGAACCCACCGTTCGTCTCGTCGTACTCCGTACCGAGCCGGTCGGCGGCGGCGTCGAGCAGCTCGGCGGTGAACGGGGCGGACGGACCCCCGACCGCCTGGGCACCGCCAATCGCCTCGACGACCGCGGCACCCTGCTGGAGCACGGCGCTGCGCTGGTCCCGCCAGGCGGTGGTGACCGACTGGAGCAGCCGGAGGAAGTTGGGCTTCGGGAAGTAGGTGCCGCAGAAGAACGGGGTTCCGTCCGGGGCGGCGAAGACGGTCATGGGCCAGCCGCCCTGCCCGGTCATGGCCTGGGTCGCCGTCATGTAGACGGCATCGATGTCCGGACGCTCCTCGCGGTCCACTTTGATCGCTACGAAGCCCTCGTTCAACAGCGCGGCAACCTGCTCGTCGGCGAAGGACTCGTGCGCCATAACGTGACACCAGTGGCAGGCGGCGTAACCGACCGAGATCATGATCGGAACGTCCCGCCGGCGGGCCTCGGCGAACGCCTCCGCGCACCACGGCCACCAGTCGACCGGGTTGTCCTTGTGCTGGAGCAGGTACGGGCTGGTGGCGTCCGCGAGTCGGTTCACGGGACGACCCTATCGGCGCGGACGGTCAGGAGGCGCCGTCGGCCCGGAGGGGAACAACCCGGGAGCGCGCCCCGCTGACCAGACCGCCGAGAACCGCACCGATCTTGTCGGCCGGCACGGGTTTGAAGAAGTGGTAGCCCTGGGCGGCCGTGCAGCCGAGTTCGGCCAGCGCGCTGCGCTGCTCGGCGGTCTCCACCCCCTCGGCGACGACCCGTAGCCCCAGCTGCTGGCCGAGCCCCACCGTGGTGCGCACGATCGCCGCCGCCTCCGGCGAGTCGGCCATCCGGAGCACGAAGGAACGGTCCACCTTCAGCTCGTCCACGGCGACCCGGGTGAGGAAGGTCAACGACGAGAACCCGGTGCCGAAATCGTCCACGGCCAACTGCACGCCCATCGTGCGCAGCGCGCCGAGCACCTCGTCGATCACCTCGAGCTCGCTCATCACCACCGTCTCGGTGATCTCCAGGACGAGGCGCCGCGCCGGGACCCGGTGGCGGCGCAGCGCGTCTGCGATCTCGGTGGGCAGCCGCCGGTCGAGCAGGCTGCGGGCGGAGAGGTTCACCGAGATCGGCAGGTCCAGTCCGTCCTGGGCCCACTGGGCCGCCACACCGAGGGCCTTGTCCAGCACGTACCGGGTGAAGGTGCCCAGCTGCTCGCTGTTCTCCACCGGACGGATGAACTCGTGCGGGTTCAGCCAACCGCGTCGGGGATGCCGCCAGCGGATCAGCGCCTCCACCCCGGTCGGCGCCCCGGTGGCCAGGTCCACCGCCGGTTGCAGGACCAGCACCAACTGGTCGTCGGCGGCCAACGCCTCGCGCAGCTCGGCCAGGAGAGCGAGCCGATCGGTGCTGGTGGCGTCCCGCGCGGAGTCGTACGCGGCGACGCACCCGCTGCCCTCCTTCGCCTGGTACATCGCGATATCCGCCCGGCGCAGCAGCTCCGCCATGTCGGCGGTGCCGGCACTGGCGACCACCACCCCGACGGCGGCCTCAACGGACATCCGGACGCCCGCCACCTCGGTGGGGGCGGCGAGCCGTTCGGTGATCTCCCGGGCCTGGCGCAGCGTGTACGCCATCGGGGCGGCGCTGTCTCCGAGCACTGGCACCGATGTCAACAGGAGGGCGAACTCGTCGCCACCGAGCCGGCCCAGCAGGTCCCCGCCGCGGGCCAGCCCGCCCAGTCGGTCGGCGGTCAGCTGGAGTAGCTGGTCACCGGCGGCATGCCCGAGCGTGTCGTTAACCTCCTTGAACCGGTTGATGTCCAGCAGCAACAGTGCCACCGGCCGGTCCCGGGCCAGCCGCCGCAGCACCTGGTCCCCCTTGCTGAGCATGGCTGTCCGGTTGGCCAGGCCGGTTAGCGCGTCACTCACCGCCTCCTGCAGGGAGCAGGCGGCTACCTTGCGCAGCTCCCGATGGCTCGCCGCGTCGTGCAGAGCGACGGCGAGGGCGTCGCCGTACGCCGCGAAGGCGTCGCGGTCGCGGTCGGTGGGTGGTGCCGCCCGGGGGAACCGGACGCGGAGCTGGCCGCCGGTGGCGGTCCCAACGGCGAGCGGCCGAACCAGCTCGCGTTCGTCCCCACCGGCCACGTCGGGGCCGCCGATCTCCTTGGTGGAGAGCTGACCGGTGGCGTCGCCCCGATACCGATGCCATCGGCCGTCGCCGCCGGCGACCTCCACGGTGACCAGCTCGGCCTGAAACAGAGTCAGTGCGCCGCTAACCGCCGCCGTCGCCATGCCCCGCTCGTCGCGGTGGCTCAGGGCGGCGGTCGCCTCGGCGAAGGCCCGCCAGGCACGTCGCTCCCGATCGGCGCGGAGCCGGTGGCGATAGGTCTGCTGGAGCAGCCAGAGCGGCAGCGGGAGGATCAGCAACCAACGTGGGTCCACCTCGACGAGGGCGACCACGACCAGGCCCACCACAACGTTCCCGACGAACGTCAGCAGTTTGCCGTGCAGCGCCTCCCCCAGCAGGGCACGGACGGGGACGCCGTGGTGCAGGTTGACGGTGACCGCACCGAGCGCGACGCTGACGAGCAGGTAGGTGACCGCGCCCGCGACCATCGCGAGCGCCAGCGGTGGGGTCGGCGCCGCCAGCAGCGGCCGACCCAGCAGGGTGGTGACGAAGCCGGCCACCGCCGCCGCCACGGTCAACGACGACGCGATCCGGGCGATCTCCAGCGGTGGCCGGTGGGTGCCGAGCAACGACATCCCCGACCAGGCCAGGCCGACGCCGAGGAGGGTGGCCGCCGGAATCCAGCCGGCGGGCACCTGGTGGAGGCAGATGACGAGCGCCGCCTCGCCCCAGGTGAGGCTGACCGCTCCGGCCGCAGCCCGGAACTGGAGACGGGCGAGCTGCGCGAACGCGAACAGGGCGACCGCGATCCCGAAGCGCGCCGGGCCGCCCAGCGGGTCGTCGCTGGGCAGACCGCTCGGCCGGATGACCGCCCCCACGGCTACCACCAGGGCCGTCGCCAGCACCACCGCCGTAAGCGCGCCGGCCCACCTCGACCGGTTGGGGGGACCGGCCCGCGACTGGCCGGATGGAGTGGAGGTCACCGCCCCGCCCCGGCCTCGAACTCTACGGCAGGACGACGGGCAGCCACAGCTGTGCTGATCATCGGCGCCCCCTCCTACCCAGGCCGACGAAACTTTCCGTCCCCGGCGGGAAGGCTAAGCCAATACCGGTGACCGCAACAGGGGGCTAGGGCGCCGTAAGTCGTGAATCATGCGGCCAGGGCCCGTTCAGGGCTGCTGGGGCCCGGTCCCGGATTTCAGCGAAGAATCCCGCGCCGGGGCGTCACCGGTCGCCTCGCTGACTGCCGCAGCTGCCTGACCAGCGTCGGACGGAGCGGAGCCGGCGGCGGACGGAAACTGGTTGGGCAGCCGACGCAGGCGGGCGTTCATGTTGCGGATCAGTAAAACGGTGGCAATCGCCAGCACGAGGATCAGGAACAGGCCCATCGGGCCAGCCAGCCCGCCCGTGCGGGTGTTCCCGAAGTTGTTTTGGGCGAGCACCTCAGCGGCGGTCAGCATGGCGTCCTCCGTTGCGCGAGTGGTGCCCAGCCTAGCCCGCCCCCGGAGCGGGGCCGATGGAACCCCTCTTCGGAGTGGACCGGCTAGGCGATCCCGGCGAAGAGGTCCGACTCGGGCAGGGGGCTGTCGACCAGGGACCGGACGAGTTGGAAGTCCTCCGTGGGCCAGGCGCGCTGTTGTACCTCCATCGGCACCTGGAACCAGAATCCATCCGGGTCGATCTGGGTCGCGTGGGCGCGCAACGCGTCGTCACGGACCGGGAAGTACTCGGCGCAGTTCACCCGGGTGGTGATTCTGGGGCCCTTGTCCGTCCGGCCCTCCCAGCGCGTGAGCCACTCCTCGTACGGCGACTCGATGCCGGCGGCGAGCAGCGCCTCGTGCAGCATCAGGATCTTGCCCTTCGAGAAGACGATGTCGTAGTAGAGCTTGAGCGGCTGCCAGGGCTCGCCGAGATCGGGGTAACGCCCGGGGACACCGGCGGCGTCGAAGGCCGCAACGCTGATCTTGTGAGTCATGATGTGGTCGGGGTGGGGGTAGCCGCCCTCCTCGTCGTAGGTGGTGACGACGTGCGGGCGGAACTCCCGCATCAGACGCACCAGCGGGCCGGCGGCCTCCTCCACGTCCTGCAGGGCGAAGCAGCCCTCGGGCAACGGTGGCAGCGGGTCCCCCTCCGGCAGACCCGAGTCCATGAAGCCAAGCCAGGCCTGCTCGATACCGAGGATCGCCCGCGCGGCGTCCATCTCGGCACGGCGGATGTCGGCGATGTTGGCCCAGACGTCGGGCCGGTCCATCTTCGGGTTGAGCACGCTCCCCCGCTCACCGCCGGTGCACGTCACGACCAGGACGTCCACCCCCTCGGCCACGTACTTCGCGGTGGTCGCCGCCCCCTTGCTTGACTCGTCGTCCGGGTGTGCGTGGACGGCCATGAGCCGCAGTCGCTCTGCCAACGTCGGCGCTCCTCGTCTCTGCCCGGCGGTCCTACCCAGACCGCCCGGCTACGGAACAATCCCCCGCCGTCGACCCGCCCACGGCACACACCCGCACCCCTGGGCACTCCACCGGCGCTGACCTGCGATGCTGGAGCTCCCACGGTGTTGACGTGCCCACGGTGCTGACGTGCCCGCGTCACTGACGTGCCCACGGTGCTGACGCCCCCGGACGGCTGGGAGAATGAACCTGCCACTCTTACCAAACCATTCTTGCTGATGCCCCCGACAACGACGCCAGGAGATGCCCGCCGGTGAGCGAGACGCACGCCACACATTTGACCGGCGCGCCGGTCTTCCCACCCGGTCGGTACGGCCGTCGGCGGGAACGCCGCCGCCGTCCGGTGCTGACCGCGCTGGTGGGGCTCGCCCTGGTGGCGGCCCTCGGCACGATCGTGGTCCGGCTCTACCAGCAGTACGGCGGCGTGGAGTACGACGCAACCGTAATCACATACACCGAGATCACCGACTCGCAGGTACTGATCGACTTCCGGGTCACCGTACCCCCGGGTGGGTCCGCGGTCTGTGTGCTGCGGGCCCGGGACCGGGACGGCGCCGAGGTGGCCCGGGAGCAGGTCACGGTGACCGCCCAGCCCGACGAGCGAGAGGTACGCGCGCAGCACCGCCTGGCGACCGAGGGACGCCCTTTCATCGGCGAGGTACTTCGCTGCCGTCGCCCGGCCTGACCTGCCGCGACGGCCACGACGGGACGGCGCGGGAAAGCCCGGACGTTGATCGTCGGGCCGACGGCGTCGGCGGGCACTGGTAACTTGGAATTTCACCTGCCGCCAGCACGACTGAGGAGATCGCCTGTGTCCACTGGCAACGAGGCGCCCGCCACCTGGCTGTCCCAGGAGGCGCACGACCGCCTCCAGGCGGAGCTCGACGGGTTGATCGCAAATCGGCCGGTCATCGCCGCCGAGATCAACGCCCGGCGCGAGGAGGGTGACCTGCGGGAGAACGGCGGCTACCACGCCGCTCGCGAGGAACAGGGCAAGGCCGAAGGGCGGATCGTCTACCTGAAGGAGCTGCTGCGCACCGCTCAGGTGGGCGAGGCACCGACCGCCGACACGGTCGCACCGGGCATGGTGGTAACGATCTACTTCGATGATGACAAGGATGACACCGAGCGCTTCCTGCTCGGTTCCCGCGAGATCTCGTCAACCACCGACCTGACGGTCTACAGCCCCGAGTCCGCCATCGGACAGGCGATCCTGGGCTGCCGCCCGGGCCAGACCTGCACCTACACCGCACCCAGCGGCGCGGATATCAAGGTCACCGTGGTCGCCTTCGAGCCCTTCAGCGGCTGAACGCACCCGTACCGACGTGCCGGTGCCCCCCCCGGGCCACCGGCACGTCGGCAATTTCTGGTCCCGCGGAGCGGGGCCGGCGGCCTCACGCCTCGCCGGCGAAGACCACCTGGTAGCCGCTGGCCCGCAGCACACTGATCAGTGTGTCCGAGTGTTCGGTGCCGCGGGTCTCCACCGACAGCGCCACCTCGACCTCGCCGAGCCGCAGGTGCGGGTTGGCCCGCTGGTGCTCGACATCCACGACGTTCGCCCGCTGCTCGGCGATCTCGCTGAGCAACAAGGCGAGCTGGCCCGGTCGATCCGAGCAGCGGACGGTGACCCGTAGGTAGCGCCCGGCCGCCGCGAGCCCATGCTCGATCACCCGCAGCATCAGCAGCGGATCGATGTTGCCGCCGGAAAGCACCGTCACCACCGGCGCCTCGACGTCGACCGCGCCGGCCAGCAGCGCCGCCGCCCCCACCGCACCAGCCGGCTCGACCACCTGCTTGCCCCGCTCCAACAACATCAGCAGCGCGCGGGAGATGTCCTCCTCGCGCACGGTCACGACCTCGTCGACCAACGTGCGGACGTGCTGGAAGGTCAGCTCACCGGGACGGCCGACGGCGATTCCATCCGCGATCGTGCCGAACGACGGCAGCCGCACCGGCTCACCCGCGGCCAGTGAGGGCGGGAAGGCGGCGGCGCTGGCCGCCTGTACACCGACGACCCGCACATCTGGTCGCAGCGCCTTCACCGCGACGCCAGTGCCGGAGACCAGTCCACCGCCCCCCACCCCGGTGACGATCGTGCGGACCTCCGGGCACTGTTCGAGGATCTCCAGCGCCACCGTGCCCTGCCCCGCGATCACATCGCGGTGGTCGAACGGGTGGATCAGCGTTGCCCCGGTGCGCTCGGCGTAGGTCTGCGCGGCCACCAGCGTCTCGTCAACCGTGTTACCGACGAGTTCGACCTGCGCGCCGTACCCCTTGGTGGCCTCCACCTTCGGCAACGGTGCGTTCACCGGCATGAACACGGTGGCGTGCGTGCCGACTAGGCCGGCAGCGAGCGCCACGCCCTGGGCGTGGTTGCCGGCGCTGGCCGCGACGACACCGTTGGCGCGCTCCGCCGCCGACAGCCGGGAGATCCGAACGATTGCCCCCCGCACCTTGTACGAACCAGCCCGCTGGAGGTGCTCACACTTGAGCCACACCGGCCCGCCGAGCGCAGCGCTGAGGGGGCGGGACGGTTCCAACGGGGTGGTCCGAACGACACCAGCAAGCAACTCCCGCGCGGCCCGTACGTCGTCCAGGCTGACCAATTTCGTCATGCCCCTGATCGTGCCACCCGCCCCGACCAGCGCCGGGCCTGGCCACCGCCGCCGGTCCCCGCCGTTGTGGTGGGACCGGCGACGGGTCACCCGGCGGCCGGCCTGGACATCCCATCCCGTGGGTAGCCAGTGGCGTGCCGGGCCCAGGGGGCCTGCATCTCGAACTGGCCGGCCACCCCGAGCAGCAGGAGCTCGGACCCGGGCGGACCGACCAGCTGGACCGCCACCGGCAGCCCGTCCGGCCGGCGGCCGACCGGCACCACCAGTGCGGGCAGTCCGGCGATGTTCCACGGTGCGGTGTACGGGGCGTAGCGGAGGTTGGCCAGCACGTTCGCCCGCCAGGAACGAGCCGACCAGCTGACCGCGGCCGGGGGGATACTCGCCAGGGCCGGGGTGAGCAGCAGGTCGATCGAGTGGTCGGTGAAGAGTCCGATCGAACGCTCTCGCCAGACCTCCCGGTCGGCCGGACGTACGTACCCCCGGCGCTGCACCCACTCCCCGAGCCGGACGTGCTGGCGGCTGCGCTTTTGCAGGCTCCGCCGGTCCAGCCCCGCGGCCTGGACGTCCGCGGTGGCTGCGGCGAACCAGGTGGCGAGGCCCTGTAGGCCAAGTGCCGTCGAGTAGCTCGGGTCGGCGGGCACGGTGTCGTGCCCGGCGGCGGCGAGCAGTCGACCAGCGGCGACGACCGCGTCCCGGTTCGACGCATCTGGCGAGACGCCCCGCACCGGGGAGCGCAGGGACACGCCGACCCGGAGCCGGGCCGGCGGGACAAGCTTCTCCTGCCGACGGCCGGCGAGCGTCTGAAAGCCGACCGCCGCGTCGGCGACGGTGGTGGTCAGCACCCCGTGCTCGGTGAGGCCGAACCAGTCATCCGCGCCGAGTTGGCAGGGCACCACCCCGCGCCCGGGCTTGAGGCCGACCAGACCGCAGCAGGCCGCCGGGATCCGGATCGACCCGAGCCCGTCGTTGGCGTGGGCGATCGGCACCAGCCCAGCGGCCACCGCCGCGGCCGACCCGCCGGACGAGCCGCCGGGGGTACGGCCGCGGTCCCACGGGTTTCGGGTCACCGCGGTCGGATCGTCGGTCACCCCCCACAGGCCCAGCTCCGGCATCCGGGTGACGCCGAGAATCACCGCGCCAGCGCCGCGCAGCCGCCGGACCACCTCATGGTCGGCCTCCGCCACCTGGGTCCGGGCGGCGGCCGAACCGTTCCAGGTGGGCAACCCGGCGACGGCGGTGTTCTCCTTAACCGCCACCGGCACCCCGGCCAGCGGAAGGTCAGCCAGGTCTTCCAGCTCGTCGACCTTCTCCGCCTCGGTAACCGCCGCACCGGCCCGCACCCGCCGGAACGCGGCCAGGTCGGGGTCGACCCGGGCGACGTGGTCGAGATGGTCGGCGACGACCTGGGTGGCGGAGATGTCGCCGCGGCGTACGCCGCGGGCGATCTGCTTGGCGGTCGCCCCCACCCAGGTCGGCACGATGTCCTGCACGGCCACCCTCCCCCAGCCCCGCGATCAGCCCAGCGCCTGCTCCAGATCAGCCAGCAGGTCGTCTACCGTCTCAATGCCGACAGACAGTCGCACGAGATCACCGGGAACTTCAAGCGGCGAGCCGGCCGCACCGGCGTGTGTCATCCGTCCCGGATGCTCGATCAGGGACTCCACCCCGCCGAGCGACTCGGCGAGCACGAACAGCTTCGCCCGGTTGCAGATCTGTACGGCCTGCTCCTCGCCGCCGACCGCGCGGAAGGAGACCATCCCGCCGAAGCGACGCATCTGCTTCACGGCCACCTCGTACCCGGGGTGGGTGGGCAGGCCGGGGTAGCTGACCGAGGCGACCGACGGGTGCCCGTCCAAAAAGGTGGCGATCCGTTCGGCGTTGTCGCAGTGGCGATCCATTCGTACGCCGAGGGTCTTGATCCCGCGCAGGGTGAGCCAGGCGTCGAACGGCCCGTTGACCGCACCCATCGCGTTCTGGTGATAGCCCAGCTCGGCACCGAGCTCGGGGTCGGCGACGACCAGTGCCCCACCGACCACGTCGGAGTGTCCACCGATGTACTTGGTCGTCGAGTGCACGACGACGTCGGCACCGAACGTGATCGGCTGCTGCAGGTACGGGGAGGCGAAGGTGTTGTCCACCACGAGCAACGCCCCCGCCTCGTGGGCGATCGCCGCGAGGGCGGCGATGTCGGCGATGCCGAGCAACGGGTTGGTGGGGGTCTCCACCCAGACGATCTTTGTCTGGCCCGGTCGGATCGCGGCCCGGACCGCGTCGGGATCGGAGACCCGGGCCGGGGTGTACGCCAGGCCCCAGCGCTCGGTGACCCGAGCGAAGAGCCGGTAGGTGCCGCCGTAGGCGTCGTCCGGGATGACCACGTGGTCACCGGGGGTGCAGACCGCCCGTAGCAGCGTGTCCTCGGCGGCGAGGCCACTGGCGAAGGCGAGACCGACGGCGCCGCCTTCCAGCGCGGCCAGGCACTCCTGCAGGGCGTCCCGGGTCGGGTTGCCGGAGCGGCTGTATTCGTAGCCCTGGCGCGGCGCGCCGACGGCGTCCTGTGCGTACGTGCTGGTCTGGTAAATCGGGGGAATCACCGCGCCGGTGCGGGCCTCCGGGGCCTGGCCGGCGTGGATGGCGAGCGTCTCGAAGCCGTTACTCATGACCGGAACGTTAGTCGGGCCCGGTCCCCGGGGCGCCGGTAACCGTCGGCGCTCCGGCGGCAGAGCCCGCCACCAGCAGGTGTGCCGGTGCCGGCGGGGCGGGTCCCGCCTGGGCTACCCTGCCGAGGGATGAGCGGATGCGTGTTCTGCGGGATCGTCGCGGGCGAGGTGCCGGCGTTCCGGGTCGTGGACGAGCCGGGCGGGGTGGCCTTCCTGGACACCCGGCCGGTGTTCAAGGGGCACCTGCTCGTGGTGCCGCCTCCGCACCTGGTCACGCTGGCGGACCTGCCGACGGAGGCGCTGCCGGGCTACTTCGGGTTGGTCCGCCGACTCGCCGTCGCGGTCGAGGCCGGGCTGGGTGCGGGCGGCACGTTCGTGGCGATGAACAACAAGGTGTCGCAATCGGTTCCCCACCTGCACACCCATGTGGTGCCGCGGACGAAGGGCGACGGGCTGCGCGGCTTCTTCTGGCCCCGCACCCGCTACCGGGACGACGCCGAGGCGGCCAACCACGCCGACCGGATCCGCGCGGCGCTGCCGGGTTGCGCCGGAGCGCCCCGTCGCGGATAAGGAAGCCGCCGTCGCGGGTAAGGAAGCCGCCGTCGCGGGTAAGGAAGCCGGGCCCGCCGGCGTTGCAGCCGGGGAAGGGTATGAGAGGAGTCCCACCGTGTTCCTGCGCCGCACGAAGGCCCAGCTGATCACCCCGGAGGAGGCCCTGCCCGGCCGCCCGGTCGCGACACCGGTCACCGAACCGCACGAGGTGTTGGGTACCCCGCTGACGGGCCCGTTTCCCGAGGGGACCGAGGTCGCCGTCTTCGGGATGGGTTGCTTCTGGGGCGCCGAGCGGCTGTTCTGGACGCTGCCCGGCGTGCTCACCACCTCGGTGGGCTACGCGGGTGGCCACACGCCCAACCCGTCGTACGACGAGGTCCGCTCCGGCCGGACCGGGCACGCCGAGGTCGTCCAGGTCAGCTACGACCCGTCGAAGATCACGTACGAGGACCTGTTGAAGGTCTTCTGGGAGAACCACGACCCGACCCAGGGCATGCGGCAGGGCAACGACGTGGGCACCCAGTACCGGTCGGCGATCTACCCAACCACCGGCGAGCAGCTGACCACCGCGCTGGCGTCCCGCGACGCGTTCGCGCCGGTCGTGGCCCGCGCCGGCAAGGGCGAGATCACCACGGAGATCAGCCCCCTCGGCGACTACTACCTCGCCGAGGGGTATCACCAGCAGTACCTCGCCCCGACCAAGAATCCCGGCGGTTACTGCAACCACGGCCCCAATGGGCTGAGCTGTCCGGTCGGCGTCGCGCGTACCACTGACTGATGCGGATGCGGGCGGGTTTCCTGGCCGACAACTCGCCCGCCACATCACATTCCATAAATGGGTCGATCATCACATCGGGTAACGGCGGTAGATCCTCGCAGAGTGACCACGCGTGACACGAACTGCCACCCTCATCCCCACGAACCGTCACTCTGTGCAATGGAGGACGGGAATTCTAGCAACCCTTTTACACGACCGTCATGGTCTCAACAGGCTAATCGCAATATCCTCTGGCAGCATGGACTGACATGTGCGGACTTGCGGGAGAGTTTCGCCGTGATGGTTCCCGGGCCGATGTGGCCACGGTGGAGCGCATGGCGGCCACGATGAGTGACCGAGGGCCGGACGGCAGCGGGGTGTGGGCACAGGGAGCGATCGCCCTGGGGCACCGCCGCCTGAAGATCATCGACCTCTCGGCCGCCAGCGGCCAGCCCGTCGTGGACGCCGCCGCCGGCCTTACCGGCGTCTTCAACGGCTGCATCTACAACTACCGGGAACTACGGACCGAGCTGCAGGCCAAGGGGCACCACTTCTTCTCCTCCGGAGACAGCGAGGTGGTGGTCAAGGCGTACGCCGAATGGGGCCTTGACTTCGTCGACCACCTCGTCGGCATGTTCGCCGTGGCGATCACGGAGCGGGACACCGGCCGGCTCGTGCTGGCCCGGGACCGGCTCGGCATCAAGCCGCTCTACCTGGCCGAGTCGCCGGGTGTGGTCCGCTTCGCCAGCACCCTGCCGGCGTTGCTGGCCGGCGGTGGCGTCAACACCGAGATCGACCCGGTCGCGCTCGCGCACTACCTGAGCTTCCACAGCATCGTGCCGCCCCCGCGCACCATCCTGCGCGGGGTGGCCAAGCTGCCCCCGGCCACCATCCGGGTCTACGAGCCGGACGGCCGTAGCCACGAGCGGGTCTACTGGAATCCGTCCTTCACCCGGAGCCCCGAACGCGCCGGCTGGTCGGCGCAGGACTGGCAGGATGCCCTGCTGGCTTCCCTGACCACCGCCGTGCGGCGACGGATGGTCGCCGACGTACCGGTCGGCGTGCTGCTCTCCGGCGGCCTGGACTCGAGCCTGGTGGTGGCCCTGCTCGCCGGGGAGGGCCAGCGCGGCCTCTCCACCTTCTCCATCGGCTTCGACTCGGTCGGGGGTCGGGAGGGCGACGAGTTCCGCTACTCGGACCTGGTGGCGAAGACCTTCGACAGTGATCACCACCAGATCCGCGTCCCGTCGCAGGACCTGGTGCCGCCGCTGGAGGCAGCGGTCGCCGCAATGAGCGAGCCGATGGTCAGCCATGACTGCGTCGCGTTCTACCTGCTCAGCCAGGAGGTGGCTCGACACGTCAAGGTCGTCCAGTCCGGTCAGGGCGCGGACGAGATCCTGGGCGGCTACCACTGGTACCCGCCGCTGGCGCAGGTCGCGCGGGAGGAGGCGCTCGAGACCTACGCCGGTGCGTTCTTCGACCGGGACGCGGCCGGGCTGGCGCGCGTACTCAACCCGGCCTGGCTGGCCGAAGGTGACCCGGCACGCGAGTTCGTCGCCGCCCACCTGGCCCAGGCCGGGGCGCAGACCGCGGTCGATGCCGGCCTGCGGATCGACACGCAGATCATGCTGACCGACGACCCGGTGAAGCGGGTCGACAACATGACCATGGCACACGGGCTGGAGGCCCGGGTCCCGTTCCTGGACCACGAGTTCGTGGAGCTCGCCGCGACCTGCCCGCCGGAGCTGAAGCTGGCTCAGGGCGGCAAGGGCGTGCTCAAGGAGATCGGCCGGCGGGTCCTGCCGCACGAGGTCATCGACCGGCCGAAGGGCTACTTCCCAGTTCCGGGCCTCACTCACCTGGAGGGCAAGCTCCTCGACCGGGTCCGGGACGCGCTCTCGGCGCCGGAGGCTCGTCGTCGTGGGCTGTACCGCACCGACTACGTCAACGCGCTGCTCGACGACCCGAACGCCGAACTGACCCCGTTGAACGGAAACAAGCTGTGGCAACTCGGACTCCTGGAGATGTGGCTCCAGAACCACGGAATCGGTTGACCATGTCGGGAACCCTCGCGACCGGGGTAGCCCTGGCAGATCAGGTCCGGGGCCGGAGCCGTCGGTTCGAGCGGGTTGGCCCCGGCGGCGACCCAGTGGCCGCCGCGGCCACCTCAGCCAGCCCGGCCGTCGCACCCGCGGCAGAGCCCGTCGCCGACGCGCCCGCCGCGGGCGTTGTGCTCGACTGCGGCTGGGGCCGGTTGGTGTTCGGCCAGACCTACGCCGACCAGGCCGACGTCGCCGACGTGCTGCGCTCGGAGGCGGCTGGCGCCCGGGACATCTGCATCTACCTGGACGATCCGCACGTACTCGTCTCCCGGCTGCCGGACGAGCTGTTCATCGACCCGTCGCTGACCTTCCGGCTGCCACTGCACGGTGAGGGGCTCGCCGCCCCGGAGATCCCCGGCCTGCGGATCCGGCCGCTGCGGGACGCGCAGGACGCCGAGGACGTCAACCGGATCTATGCGGCCAACGGCATGGTGACCGCGCCGGTGGAGGTACTCGTCTCCAACGCCGCCACCGACAGCTTCCTGCACCTGGTCGCCGAGAACGCGACCGGCGAGATCGTCGGCACCATCACCGGAGTGGACCACGTCGCCGTCTTCGACGACCCGGACGGCGGTGCCAGCCTCTGGTGCCTGACCGTGGACTTCAACGCCGCGCCGCCCGGCACCGGTCAGGCGCTGATCACTGAGCTGGCGGCCCGGTTGGTCAACCGGGGACGGGCGTACGTGGACCTGTCCGTGCTCGCCGAGAACGAGGGCGCGATCCGGCTCTATGAGCGGCTCGGTTTCTACCGCGTCACCGCGCTCTGCGTGAAGCGGAAGAATCCGATCAACGAGCGACTCTTCCTCCCCGCCATGCCGGAGGGATACGACGAGCTCAACCCGTACGCGCAGATCGTCGCGGACGAGGCGATGCGCCGGGGCATCCGGGTGGAGGTGACCGACCCGACCTGGGGTGAACTGCGGCTGACCAGCGGCGGCCGAACGATCCTCACCCGCGAGTCGCTCTCCGAGCTGACCTCGGCGGTGGCGATGAGCCGCTGTGACGACAAGCGGGTCACCCGCCGGATCCTCGCCCAGGCCGGGCTCTCCGTGCCGCAGGGCCGGACGGCCACCGGGGACGGGGCCGACACCGCGTTTCTGGCCGAAGTCGGCGAGTTGGTCGTGAAGCCGGCCCGGGGCGAGCAGGGCAAGGGGATCACCGTCGGAGTGCGCACCGCCGAAGCCCTGCACACGGCCGCCGAGCTGGCCGCCCGATACTGCCCGGAGGTGCTGCTCGAGGAGTTGTGCGCCGGTGAGGATCTGCGCGTCGTCATGATTGATCATGAGGTGGTGGCGGCCGCGGTGCGCCGACCAGCGTCGATCATCGGCGACGGGGTGCACGACATCGCTGAGCTGATCAAGCGGCAGAGCCGCCGTCGGGCCGCCGCGACCGGCGGTGAGTCCCGCATCCCACTGGACGAGATGACCCGCGAGGTGGTCGCCGAGGCCGGGTACGCCCTGACCGACATCCTGCCGGAGGGTGAGCTGCTGGTCGTCCGCCGGACCGCCAACCTGCACACCGGTGGCACGATCCACGATGTCACCGCGGAGCTGCACCCAGAGATCGCCGAGGCGTGCGTGACCGCGAGTAGGGCACTGGACATCCCGGTGACCGGGCTGGACCTGTTGGTACCCACCGCAGAGCAGCCCGAGCACGTCTTCATCGAGGCGAACGAGCGACCCGGCCTGGCCAACCACGAGCCGCAGCCGACCGCCGAACGCTTCGTCGACCTCCTCTTCCCCGGGACCCGGGCCCCGCAACGCCTCTGGTCCCCGGCGGGTGCGGCAAGCTCTGGAGTATGACCCCGAGCCAGCCCGCACCCCTCCCACTCGACCTCGACTACCTACGCCACGTCCTGGTGGAGCTACTGGAGATCCCGAGCCCGTCTGGGCGCACCGACCACGTACAGCAGTATGTGGGCGAGCGGTTGGCGGCGCTCGGGATCCCGTCCACGCTGACCCGACGCGGCGCGCTCAGCGCCTATCTGCCGGGCCCCCGGACGACCGGGGCCGACCGAGCGATCGTGGTACACACCGATGTCATCGGCGGGATGGTGAAGCGGCTCAAGGAGAACGGGCGGCTGGAGCTCCAGCCAATCGGGACGCACAGCGCACGTTTTGCCGAGGGCGCCCACGTACGGGTCTTCACCGACCACCTGGATCGGGTGGTCACCGGTCAGGTGCTGCCGCTGAAGGCCAGTGGACACCGCTACAACGACGCGGTGGACTCCCAGGGCATCGGCTGGGAGTTGGTCGAGGTGCGGGTGGACGAACCGGTGGACGATGCCGCCGGCCTCCGCGCGCTGGGGGTGGACGTGGGCGACTTCGTGGCGCTCCTACCCAACCCGCAGGTCACCCCCGCCGGGTACGTGAAGTCCCGCCATCTGGACGACAAGGCGGGCGTGGCGGCCGTGCTGACCGCCTGCAAGGCGTTGGTTGACGCCGGGGTCACCCCCGCGGTCAGTGCACACCTGTTGATCACGGTCACGGAGGAGATCGGCCACGGCGCCTCACACGGGCTGGATCCGGATGTGGCCGAGATCGTCTCGGTGGACGCGGCCGTGGTCGCCCCCGGCCAGCAGTCCCGCGAGGATGCGGCGACCCTGGCGATGGGCGACGGGGTGGGCCCGTTCGACTACCACCTGACCCGCAACCTGGCGGCGATCGCCCGCGAGAACGGCGTCGACCTGGTCCGTGATGTCTTCGACAACTACCGTTCGGATGTCGCGGCGGCGGTCGAGGCCGGTGCGCACGCCCGGGTGGCGCTGCTCGGGTTCGGCGTGGACGCCACCCACGGCCATGAGCGCACCCACCTGGACGGGCTGCGCCACCTAACCCAGCTGCTCTGCCTCTATCTCCAGAGCGACCTGGTCTTCCCGGAATGGGATGCGGAGCCCGCGGGTGAGCTCGCGAAGTTCCCGTCGCTGGCCGTGCAACCCGCGCAGGAGGACGGACCGCGCGAGGGCCCGATCGGCCTGCCCGGCCTTAGCTGAGGGCGCCCGCGCCCTGGCGGGACCAGGACCCTGAGGCTATCGCGAATCCGATTCACGACCTGCCCGGGCTTGTGATCGAAATCCGTTGCCCCGGGCACAGCGCGGTGGATAGCGTGACGGTACACGGGAAAGGAGGTGGTCCAGACTTGTATAGCAATCGGACTCGTGAGGTGGCTGCCCGCTAGCCGCTGTCCTCGACAGTCGTCCACCCCGCCGGGTGGACAGCAAAGATCGTCGAGACCGTGTGGCAGCGGTGCGGCGAATCCATGACAGCCACCCGACCCCCGGGGTGCCGGCCCAGTCCAGCCGGCCCGCGCGTCAGCGCGGAAGCCCCGGGGGTCGTTCATTCCTCGGCAGGGCCAGTGCGGTCCGCACAGCCGAGACGGTCCGAGCCGGGGCGATGCAGCCGGTCAGCGCAGTCGGGAGGACGGGATGTCGACGCGGGAACTGGTGGTACTCGGGACGGCCAGCCAGACGCCGACCCGCACCCGAAACCACAACGGGTACGTCCTGCGCTGGGACGACGAGGTGATCCTCTTCGACCCGGGGGAGGGTAGCCAGCGGCAGCTGCTGTATTGCACGGTGACCGCCAACGACCTGACCCGGATCTGTGTCACGCACTTCCACGGCGACCACTGTCTCGGGCTTCCCGGCACCATTCAGCGACTCTCCCTGGACCGGGTGCCCCACCCGGTCACGGTCCACTTTCCGGCTGGCGGCGCCGAGTACTTCGCCCGGCTGCGACACGCGTCGAGTTTCCACGAGACCGCCGAGCTGGCCATCGCGCCGATCGACACGGACGGGCAGCAGATCGCGATCCGCGGCGGCACGCTGGAGGCTCGCCGGCTCCGGCACCCCGTCGAGACCTACGGATACCGGCTCATCGAGCCGGACGGGCACCGGATGCTGCCGGAGCGGCTCTCCGCCCACGGTATCGCCGGCCCGGCCATCGGCGAGTTGCAGCGCGTCGGCCACCTCGACGTGGCGGGAGGCCGGGTCACCCGGGAGCAGATGAGCGTGCCGCGGCCGGGCCAACGGTTCGCGTTCGTCATGGACACCGGCCTCTGCGACGCGGTGTACGCCCTCGCCGACAACGCCGACCTCCTGGTCATCGAGGCCACCTTCCTGGCCTCGGAGGCCGCGCTCGCCGCCGAGGTTGGGCACCTCACCGCGGGGCAGGCGGCGCGGGTCGCCACCGAGTGCGGGGTACGCCGCCTCGTGCTCACCCACTTCTCCCAGCGCTACCCGGACCTGGACCGCTTTGTCGCCGAGGCCCGGGAGCACTTCGCGGGTGATCTGGTGGTCGCCGAGGACCTGACGACCGTGCCGGTCCCGCCTCGACGGGTACCCTCGGCACGGTGACCGTCACGCTCCGTCCCGGAAGGGCGGACGACCTGATCGCGGTCGGGGCGCTGCACCAACGTTCCCGAGCCGCCGCCTATGCGCCCTTCCTGACCGCCGAGGCGCTGGCCGAGCCGACCCCGGCGGCGCTGGGGCAGTACTGGCGAGAACGCTGGAGCCACGAGCGCGCCGACCACGTACTGACCGTGGCGGAACGGGACAGCCAGCTGGTCGGCTTCAGCTACCTTGGCCCGGACGACCAGGGGGACCCGGCCACCGGGCTGCTCCACGCGGTCCACCTGGAGCCGGCGGAGCGGGGCCGCGGGCTGGGGCGGCTGCTGATGGCCGACGCCCTGGCCGAGATGCGCTCCCGTGGGTGGCTAGTCGCGGCACTCTGGGTGCTACGGCAGAACGCACCGGCCCGCCGCTTCTACGAGCGAGGCGGGTGGCGGCCGACCGGCGTCACCCAAGAAGAAGTGATCGGCTCGACCCCCGCCGTACTGCTCCGCTACCGGCGGGAGTTGTAGCTCCGGCAGGGCGAGGTGCCCGCCAGGGCCCCTGCCAACGCCCGCGTCGGCGAGGGGCCCTGCGGATTGATCGGCGCCAGTCAGCGGGACCCGAGGTGGGCGAGCAGGTCCTGCCGGGTGAGAACCCCCTTCGGTTTGCCATCGATCAGCACCAGAGCGGCATCGGACTTCTCCAGCAGGGCCACCGCCTCGCTGACCGGCTGTCCGCCGCCGATCATCGGCAGTGGCGCGGCCATGTGCCGCTCGATGGTGTCGTGCAGCTGTGCCTCGCCGGTGAAGAGCGCGTCGAGCAGGTCCCGCTCCGCGATCGATCCGGCCACCTCGCCGGTAACCACCGGCGGTTCGGCCTTCAACACCGGAAGCTGGGAGACGCCGTACTCGCGCAGGTAGTCGATCGCGTCACGGACCGTCTCGGTCGGGTGCACGTGCACCAGCTCCGGCAGCCCACCCGGCTTGCCGGCGAGCGTCTCGGCGATGGTCGGCTCGCTGCCGGAGTTGTCCAGGAAGCCGTACCGGGCCATCCACGAGTCGTTGAAGATCTTGGACAGGTAGCCGCGCCCCCCGTCCGGCAGCAGCACCACGACCACGTCGTCCGGACCGGCCGCACGGGCCACCTCCAGGCCCGCGACGACCGCCATCCCGCAGGAGCCACCGACCAGCAGCCCCTCGGTCCGGGCGAGCCGACGGGTCATCTCGAATGACGCCTTGTCGGAGACCTCAACGATCCCGTCGGCGATCTCCCGGTCGTAGGTCTCCGGCCAGAAGTCCTCACCGACCCCCTCGACCAGGTACGGCCGCCCGGTGCCGCCGGAATAGACCGACCCCTCCGGGTCAGCGCCGATCACCTGGACCCGGCCCGCCGACGCCTCCTTCAGGTAGCGCCCGATACCGGAGATCGTGCCGCCGGTGCCGACCCCCGCGACGAAGTGGGTGATCCGACCCTCGGTCTGCGCCCACAGCTCCGGTCCGGTGGTCTCGTAGTGGGAGCGGGGGTTCGCCGGGTGGGCGTACTGGTTGGGCTTCCAGGCGCCGGGGATCTCCCGGGCCAGGCGATCGGAGACGTTGTAGTAGGAGCGTGGATCCGCGGGCGCGACAGCCGTCGGGCAGACGACCACCTCAGCGCCGTAGGCACGCAGCACGTCCTGCTTGTCCTGGCTGACCTTGTCCGGGCAGACGAAGACGCACCGGTAGCCCTTGAGCTGGGCCACCAGCGCCAGCCCGACCCCGGTGTTGCCACTGGTCGGCTCGACGATCGTGCCGCCTGGCCGGAGGATTCCCGCCTGCTCGGCGTCCTCCACCATGCGCAGGGCGATCCGATCCTTGACCGACCCGCCGGGATTGACGTACTCCACCTTCACCAGGACGGTGGCCTGGATGCCCTCGGTCACGTTGCGCAGGCGTACCAGCGGGGTGTTGCCGATCAACTCGACGACGTTGTCGTAGTACTGCACCTGGTTGTGCCCTTCTCCTCCGGTGCCGCCGGTCAGGCGGCCGGGCAGACGAATACGGATGTCGCGCTCAGCCTACGTCCCGTCAGCCCGCCATCTCGCCCGGGACGACCGAAGCCTGGCGCGCCTCCCACTCCAGGAACCGCTCGGTCTCGGCGAGTACGCTGCCGGCGAGCCAGGTGACCATGACCGCGTCGTCGGCCAGCCCGAGCAGCGCCAGCCCAAGCTCCGGCAGCAGGTCGACCGGCGAGACGATGTAGGCCGTGGCGGCGGTCATCAGCGCCAGCCGAAGCCCCCCGTCATACCGTCCCCGGACGGTCGCCAGGATCATCCGAGGCAGCGCCGCCACCCGCGCCCCCAGCCCGGGCCCACCCCGTACGCCGACCACGAGCGCCCGGGCCAACGCGAGAAACGCCGCCCGTCGGTGCAGTGTCTTCCCCATTTACTCACTCCTTCCCTACGCCAGCGTGCCGCCCCGGCACAAACCGGCCCGGTGCCGTTCCCGGCGGCAAGGAGCCGTCATGGCGCCGGTTCCCAGCAGCAGGGAGCCGTCACGGCGCCGGTGTCCGGTGGCGGGTTCGCGTAATGTCGGTGCATGGGGGTCGCTGATTCCGTTGTCCCGGCCGGTCCACGCTGGCAGGTCGCCTGGCGCGTCACCCGACTGGTCGTGCTCGGCGCGGGTGCCACGGCCGCCGCCGCGGCGACCGCTGGCGGTGTCCTGATCGGCCAGGCCCGGCAGGCGCGACGAAGCATCCCGCCGGCGGAGGCACCACCGCCGCGCTGCGATGGAGTCTACGGGGCAAAGCTGCCCGGCCCAGCGGTCACCATGGTCGTCCTGGGCGACTCCTGTGCTGCCGGCTACGGCGTGCACCGCCGCCGCGAAACCCCGGGGGCGCTGCTCGCCACCGGCGTTTCCCGCCGGCTACACCGACCGGTCCGGCTGCACCGGTTCGCCGTGGTGGGGGCGCTCTCCGCCGTGCTGCGCCACCAGGTCGAGGCGGCGCTCGAGGCCCGACCCGATGTCGCCGTCATCTTGATCGGCGGGAACGATGTCACCAACCGCACCCCGCCATCCGTCGCCGTGCGCTACCTGATCGAGGCGGTGACCACGCTTCGCGCCGCTGGCTGTGCGGTGGTCGTCGGCACCTGCCCGGACCTGGGAGCGATCCGCCCCATCCAGCCGCCACTGCGCTGGCTGGCCCGCCGCTGGAGTCGCCAGCTCGCCGCCGCCCAGACGGTCGCCGTGGTCGAGGCCGGCGGCGCGACGGTCTCCCTCGGCGACCTGCTCGGTCCCCGGTTCACGGCCGAACCGGCCCGGATGTTTGCGTGGGACCGATTCCACCCGTCTGCTGAGGGCTACGCGATGGCCGCCGCCGCGCTGCTGCCGACCGTCCTCTCCGCCCTCGGGGCAGGGCCGGAGCGGGGGGCTGCACCAGCGCGGACCCGAGGCGTACGGTCGCTGCCGGAGGCCGCCCAGGAGGCGGCGCGGCACGCGGGGACCGAGGTCAGCGGCGCCCAGGTTCGGGGCCACGATCGCGGTCCGGCGGGCCGGTGGGCGCAGCTACGCCGACGGGCCTTCTTCGGTGCCGTGACCCAATCCGACCCGGCCGTGGACTCACCCCACAGTGGAGGGGATGACATGCAGGAGCGGAGCACTGAGCACGGGGCGGTGGCACCGTGACCGACCACTTCCGCCCGGGCTTCTCCCGCCGGCTCGGGCGGGCTACGGCCGGCTGCTTCGCCGCCGCGGCGGTGGGGGTTGCTGCCCTCCTGGCTGGACAGGCCTTCGCCGCCCGACATCGGCGCTACGCCCAACCCGAGCTGGGACTGGCCCTACGGGCCACGATCGGCCAAGCCGATGCTCCCCCGCTGCGGCTCGTGCTCCTCGGGGACTCGTCCGCACTCGGGGTCGGCGTGAGCCGGCTGGCGGAGACCGTCGGTGGGCAGCTCGCCTACCTGCTCGCTGATGGGCCGGCCGGGCAGCTGGTCCACCTCTCCAGCGTGGGCGTCTCAGGCTCCCGCTCCGCGGATCTGGCCACCCAGGTCGCTCGGGCCCTGCTCGGGGAGCGACCCGATGTGGCGGTGATCCTGATTGGCGCAAACGACGCCACCGCCCTCGATCGGTCGACCGACGCCGCCGCCTGCCTCGGGGCCACAGTGCACCGCCTCCGTGACGCGCGGGTCGAGGTCGTGGTCGGAACCTGCCCCGACCTCGGGGCGGTGCGTGCGTTTGCACCCCCGCTACGGCACCTGGTCGGCTGGTCCGGTCGGCGGACGGCGCGTGCCCAGACCCTCGCGGTACTCACCGCCGGAGGGACGGTGGTGGATCTCGCCACTGAGGCCGGTCCGGTCTTCCGAGCCGATGCCGGAACGTTCTGCCACGACGGCTTCCACCCGTCTGCCGACGGGTACCGGGTATGGGCGCACGCTCTCTTCCCGGCGGTGGCCGCTGCCGCGACGATGGCGGCTCAGCAGGGTCGGCCGCGGTGACATTTCCCGGGTCCGGCACGGCTTCCGCCCGATGTTACTGACCGGTTAGGTTTGGTCCATGCCGATTGAGTCGTCCCGCGATGCTGTCATCGTCGCCACCGCCCGATCCCCCATCGGCCGGGCCCGCAAGGGGTCCCTGCGCGAGTTCCGCCCGGATGACCTCACCGCCACCATCGTGCAGGCCGCCCTCGACAAGATCCCCCAGCTCGACCGGAGTGAGATCGACGACCTGTACCTGGGCTGCGGCCTCCCCGGCGGTGAGCAGGGCTTCAACCTGGCCCGGGTGGTCGCGACCCTGATGGGGCACGACGACCTGCCCGGAGCCACCCTGACCCGCTACTGCGCCTCGTCCCTGCAGACCACGCGGATGGCGATGCATGCGATCCGGGCAGGCGAGGGTGACATCTTCGTCTCCGCCGGGGTCGAGACCGTCTCCCGGTACGTCCGGGGCACCTCCGACAGTCTGCCGCCAGAGGCGCAGGCGCTGGTCGGTGGGGGCTGGGAGAACCCCCGCTTCAGCGCCGCGCGGGAGCGTTCGACGACACGCGCCAAGGGCGGGGCCGAGGTGTGGACGGACCCGCGTGACTCCGGCGACCTGCCCGACACCTACCTGGCCATGGGGCAGACCGCGGAGAACCTGGCCCAGGTCCACGGCGTCACCCGGGCCGAGATGGATGAGTTCGGCGTACGCAGCCAAAACCGCGCCGAGCAGGCGATCGCCGCCGGGTTCTGGGCTCGGGAGATCACCCCGGTGACCGCCCCGGACGGCACAGTGGTCAGCGCCGACGACGGTCCCCGACCCGGTGTCACGCTCTCCGCCGTCTCCCAGTTGGATCCGGTCTTCCGACCCGACGGCCGGATCACCGCCGGCAACTGCTGCCCCCTCAACGATGGCGCCGCTGCCGTAGTGATCATGAGCGCGCAGCGGGCGAGTGAACTCGGGGTCACCCCCCTGGCGCGAATCGTCTCGACCGGCGTGACCGCGCTCTCGCCGGAGATCATGGGGCTCGGCCCGGTCGAGGCGTCGAAGCAGGCCCTGAAGCGGGCTGGGATGACCATCGACGACGTAGACCTGGTGGAGATCAACGAGGCCTTCGCCGCACAGGTGATCCCCTCCTACCGGCAGTTGGGCATAGCGGAGGAGAAGCTGAACGTGATGGGTGGCGCCATCGCCGTCGGTCACCCGTTCGGCATGACCGGCGCGCGGATCACCGGCACCCTGCTCAACGCCCTCCGATGGCACGACGCGACGATCGGTCTGGAGACGATGTGCGTCGGCGGCGGCCAGGGCATGGCGATGGTGCTCGAACGTTTGAACTGAGCCTTCGGGAGCCGGCCCGCAGCGGGCCGGCTCCGCTGGTGCCCACAGCGGCCGCGCGGGGTCACCGGCCGGCGCGCACGATGGCCTGCCCACCCGAGACACGTGGCCGCGCGGGTCACCGTGGCCGCACGGGGTCGCCCTCAGAGGGCCGCGCGGGTCGCCGTGACCGCACTGGTGGCCTGCGCGAGCGCTGCATCCGATGCCGTCGCGGCAAGCAGATCGGCCGCCACCACCCGCAGCTGGTCCGGCAGGGCAAGGTCGTGGTCGAGTCGAGGCACGACCCGGCGCGGCCGCATCTCGGCGTCGGCGGCCAGATTCGCAAGCTCCTGCACGAGCCGGTGCACGAGGTCGGCCCGGGAGACACTTCCGCCGGCAGCGCTGGCGGCCCACCGTGGCTGCTGCCAGTGCCCCACCTGCCGCACGATCAGCTCCACCGTACGCCTCAAGTCCCCGGCCTGATCCACGCCGCCGAGTCTACGCCGGACCCGTTGGTGGCCTGCCCGGCAACATCGCTGACCAGCTTCGTCGCTGCCGGGCTGCGAGCCACCGTGGGGCAGCCGGCCCGCGATCGTCACGTAGAGACGGCGATGCCCGGCCCGCCTTTGCGGGCCGGGCATCGCGGAGACGATCAGTCGTCGCCCTGGAAATAGCTCAACAGTCGAAGGATCTCGATGTAGAGCCAGATGAGGCTCACCAAGATGCCGAAGGCGGCGACCCAGGAGTAGCGCTGCGGCAGCCCCATCCGGACGCCGTCCTCGACCTCCTTGAAGCTCAGCACGAAGCTGAGCGCCGCCACGACGATGACGACGAGGCTGAACCCGATCGCCAGCGGGCTGCCGTCACGCAGCCCGGTGTTGATGCCGAAGAGCGACAACACCAGGTTGATCATAATGACCGCGAAGAGGCCGGCCATCACCGCGACCATGCCCTTGACGAACTTCGGGGTGGCCCGGATGGCCTTGGCCCGGTAGAGCATCGCCATCAGGAAGAAGACGCCGAAAGTGGCCACGACCGCTTGAAGCACGATGCCGTCGTAGAGCGTCTCGAAGTACTTGCTGACGGCACCGACAAGCACGCCTTCGACGACGGCGTACGCGACGACCAGCGCCGGGTTCGCCATCCGCGAGAACGAAATGATCAGGCCGAGCACCAGGCCGACCATCGCGGCGCCGATCCACGCGGCGCCGAGCAGCGCCTCCGGGATCATCACCCACGCGGCGGCGGCGACCACGCCGAGGATGCCAAGTAGGCTGACCGTCTTCACCACCACGTCGTCAACCGTCATGGTGTTGACGGTCGGCGGCGCGGCCGGATAGCCGGCCTGCGTCGGGTACTGCTGGGGGTAGCCGGGCTGTCCGTACGGCCCGGTCGGGGCGTACCCGGTGGCCCGCTCACGCTCGGCCGCCTGGCCGAGCCGGGCGAGCACCGGGTTCGAGGTCTTCACTGTCAGGCCTCCCTCAGGGGGTCGTTGCACGTCAACGTGCAGCATCAAGGATAAACGGCCAACAGAATTCGTGGAGATCGCACAGCGTGGCGGTGTTGGACGACGCTCCGACAGCGGCTGACCGCAGGTGCCCGGGGCGGGGATCGAACCCGCACGCCTTGCGGCAGCCGCTTTTAAGGCGGCCGTGTCTGCCATTCCACCACCCGGGCGGGTGACACCGGCACGCCGACACGCGACGGTGCAGTGCCACCGTAGCCGGTCTGCGGCCAGCAAGCGTACCCGCAGTCCCGCACGCCCGGGCTTCACCCGGCTCGTCGCGGCGCCGCGCCGCACCTCCAGCCATGCCCGGCGCCCCCGCTAGCGGGGGCTGACCGGTTGGGAAGCCTCGACGAACTCCTCGCGTGGATCATGTAGCTGGCCGAGGGCGACGACCTCACGCTTGAGGAAGAACGCCAACGTCCAGTCGGCGACCACTCGAACCTTTCGGTTCAGTGAGGGGATCCGACTCATGTGGTAGGTCCGGTGCATGAACCAGGCAGGCAGGCCCTTCATCTTGATGCCATACACCTGCGCGACCCCCTTGTACAGGCCGAGGCTGGCGACGCTGCCGGCGTGCTGGTGCCGATAGGGCACCGGCGCCAGGCCCCGGATGACGTTGACGATGTTGTCGGCCATCCGGTTCGCCTGACGTACGGCGTGCTGGGCGCTTGGCGAGCAGTAGCTGCCGGGCTCCTTCGTCAGATCCGGCACCGCGGCGCAGTCCCCGGCGCTCCAGGCGTCCGCCACCACCTGATCACCGTCGACAATCTGCAGCGTGGGCCGACAGGTGATCCGCCCCCGCTCGTCGCGGGGGAAGTCGGTCGCGTCCAGCATCGGCGAGGGCTTCACCCCGGCCGTCCAGACGATCGTGTCGGCCGGGAAACTGTCCCCGTCGGAGAGCTTCACCAGCCCGTCGACGCAGGACTCCAGCCGGGTACCCAACCGAATGTCCATCCTGCGCCGGAGGAGCTGCTGCACCGTGTAGGCACCCATGTCCGGATCGACCTCGGGCAGCACCCGCTGCGTCGCCTCGACGAGCACCCACCGCATGTCGTCCGGGTTCAGCTCCGGGTAGTACCGCAGCGCGCTCCGGGTCATATCCTCCATCTCGGCGAGTGCCTCGATGCCGGCGTAGCCGCCGCCGACGAAGACGAAGGTCAGGGCCCGCCGGCGCAGCGCCGGATCCGGCGTGGCGGCGGCGACATCGAGCCGGTCCAGCACATGGTTGCGCAGGTAGATCGCCTCGCCGATGGTCTTGAAGCCGATGCCGCTCTCGTGCAGCCCAGGAATCGGCAGGGTTCGGGAGACCGAGCCGGGGGCGATGACCACCTGGTCGTACCGGATCTCGCGGGTCGGACCGGCAATCGGCTGGACCGACGCAGTCTTGGTGGCGTGGTCGATCCGGGTGACCGCGCCCACGACGACGGTGCACCGGCGCAGCTCCCGCCGCAGCGGCACCACGGAGTGCCGGGGCGAGATGCTGCCCGCCGCCGCCTCCGGCAGGAACGGCTGATAGGTCATGTGGGGTTGCGGGTCAACGACGATAACCTCGGCCTCCCGCGGGCCGAGCTTCTTCGACAGCCGCAGCGCCGCATAGAGCCCGACGTGTCCGGCACCCACCACAAGGATCCGCTTCGGATTCACGCCTCTATCCTCCGCGGCGACTCAGCAAAATCCCCAGCTACGGGGGCCGTTGTGACTGAACACAAGTCCTGACCCCACCTAAGCCGGACATACCACCCTCAGCGTCGACGGAGTAGCCATCCCAGCAGCACAGTTACCAGTACCGCTACCACCAGCCCGGCCACCGTCCCCACCTGTAGTCCCTGCTCTCCGCCGAGCCCAGCCAGCTCAACCAGGAGCACGCCCAGCACCGCCGCGCCGAGCAGCACGGCGACCGCCCGAAGCAGCCAGCGCAGAACCAGGGCCGGATCCACCACCGCGTCGGACGGCAGCACGGCCACGAGCGCGCACAGGGTGTGGCTGAGATAGAGCGCCGCCGCCACCGCGAGCAACCGCCAGAGCGCGACCGGTCGGTCGTAGCCATCAATGGCCAACGCCCATCCGCCCACGGTCAGCAGGGCGACGACGGTCGGCCAGATCCGCCGTGGCCCCACCGCCGGCAGCAACGCCACCACCGGCGCCACCAGCAGCTGGCCCAGCAGGACCTCCACCGGAAACGCGAGCAGCAACCCGGCCAGCGCGGTGAGGAAGATGCCCGCCCGGAGCAGCAACGGTAACAGCGTGATCCGGGTCACCGCGCGCCGTGCCGCGCGGATCCGGGTGACCACGGCGCTCATCGCCGCCCGCCCTCGCTCCGGGCCAGCCAACTCACCGGGCCCCCGCCCTCGGTCCGGGCCAGCCAACTCACCGGGCCCCCGCTCTCGGCGCAACCGCCAGCTGGGCCACGTCCCGCAGCACCTCATCCAGGCTGCCCGCGCCGGCCCACCGCACCACCGGCACGCCGTGCTCCCGCAGCTGACCCAGCATCGTGTCCCGATCCAGCCGCCACAGCCGGTGCGCCGCCTCCGACCAACGCCGCTCCCGCGACGGAGCCAGATCAGCGGGGAGCGTGTCCACTGCCACGACGAAGCGACCCGACCAAGCCAGGCGGGCCAGCATCTGCGCGGATCGTTCGTCCAGCAATGGCGTGAGCACCACCACCAACGCATCCGAGGAGGGCAGTTGCGCGCCGAAGACCGAGTCGTACAGCTCGTGCGGGGAGGACTGGGGATGCACGTCGAGCAACCACTCCAGCACGGTCAGGTAGTGGCGGCGACCGGTGGCCGGGCGTAGCCGACGGCCGGCCGGACCGTACTCCAGCATCGACACCCGGTCCCCCCGGTGCAGGTAATGCTCCGCGATCGCCGCAGCGGCCCGAACCGTCGTGTCCAGCACCGAGGCAGCGCCCCCGACGCCGCCGGAGCGGCCCGCCTCGGCGAGCACATCGAGCAGCAGTACCACCTCAGCGTCCCGGTCGGAGAGGGTGGCCGCGACGTGCAACTGCCGGGCCCGCAGTGAGACCCGCCAGTCCACCCGACGCAGCCGGTCACCGGGGCCGAAGACCCGTACGCCGGCCAGCTCACCGCCCTCGCCGGGGCGGCGCGAATGGTGGGCGCCGACCAGACCCGCCGCGCGGGGCATCGCCTCCACCGCATCGAAGGGATCAGTCAGCGGATAGGTACTGACCGAGACCGCCTCGGCCACCACCGTGCGGGAGACCAGTAGTCCGAGCGCGGCGCAGGCCTGGACCCCGACGGGCCCCAGCGGATGCCGTCCCCAGCGGCGCACGGTGCCGGCGAGGTCCACCTCGACCAGAGCACCAGCGGGTACGGCGCTCGCCAGGGGTCGGTCGACGACCGACTGCCCGCCCCGCGAAAGGGCGGTCGCCGCCGTACCGGCGATGGTCACCCGGTCGACCCGCAACCAGCGCGACGCTCGACCCTGCAGCAGCACGAGATCGTAGTCGACCAGGTCCGGATTACCGACCGTGACCTGCCCGGAGAGCTCGCCCCCCTCCACCTGATTCCCCTCGGCGGCGGCGATCTGGACCTGCGGCAAAACGGCGGGGCGGCGGCGCAGGGCATACGCGGTGCCGATCGCGAACGGGGCGGCCAACACGACCAGGTCGACCCGCCCGAGCAGCACGCCGGCGATCAGGAGCAGACCGGTCAAGAGCACCGCCCGGCCGAGCGCCCAGGTCGGCGTCCAGTCACCGGTTTGCTCCGGCCGTGACGGCGCGGTGGACGAGGTCATCAGCGGACGGGCAGGCCGGTGGCGTAGCTGGGCAGCGCACCGCTGGCCGGAGCGGGAGTGGCCGCCAGCACCTCGTCAACGATGGCAGCCGGAGCGACCCGACGCAGCCACAGCTCCGGACGGAGCGTGATCCGGTGTGCCAGCGCCGGCACCGCCACCTCCTTGACATCCTCCGGCACCACGTAGTCCCGTCCGGCCAGCACGGCCCGGACCCGGGCCAGCAGCAGCAGTGCCAGCGAGCCGCGCGGGGAGGCACCGACCAGCACCGAGGGGTGCTCCCGGGTAGCCCCGGCAAGCGCGACCAGGTATCGACCGATCGAGTCCTCCACCACCACGTCCTCCAGCGCGGCCTGCATCGCGCGCAGGGTCGCGGCGTTCACCACCGGCTTGATCTCCGCCTCCTCACGACGGCGGGAAATCCGGCGGCGCAGCACCTCCCACTCCTCGCCGGGGTCGGGATATCCGAAGGAGACCCGCAGCAGAAACCGGTCCAGCTGGGCCTCGGGCAACGGGTACGTGCCCTCGTGTTCGACCGGATTGGCGGTTGCGAGCACATGGAACGGCTCATCGAGCCGGTAGGTGACGCCCTCCACCGACACCTGCTTCTCCTGCATCGCCTCCAGCAGCGCGGACTGGGTCTTCGGCGGAGTGCGGTTGATTTCGTCGGCCAGGAGCAGGTTGGTGAAGACCGGCCCGGCACGGAACGCGAAGTCCCCGCTGCGCTGGTTGTAGAGGAAAGAGCCGGTGACATCGGCGGGCAGCAGGTCCGGAGTGAACTGGAGGCGCCGAAAGTCGAGCCCGAGGGCCTGGGCGAAGGACCGGGCAGTCAACGTCTTACCGAGCCCGGGCAGGTCTTCGAGCAACACGTGCCCGCCGGCCAGAATCCCGGCGAGGACCAGCTCCAGCGCCTCCCGCTTTCCGACCACTACCTCACCCACCGCGTCCAGCACCGCGTGGGCAAGGTGGCCGACCTCCGTGGCGGCTAGCTTCGGGTCCACGTCGTTCATCACAGTTTCTCCAGTTCGGCGACGATCGCCGCGAGCTCGCGCGGCGGCGGCGGGCGGCGAGGCGGGTGCTCCAGGAAGGTCGACAGCCGATCACCGAGCAGGACCCGGGCGCGGGCGGGATCCGACCCGCGGGTCACCCCGTGCCGCAGCCGGATCCGTTCGTCGGCCAACTCCCCGAGTCGGGGCAGGATGGTCCCGTTGAATCGCTCGGCCCGGTTGGCCGCCCAGCCCAGCGGCTTCTCCCAACTGTTGATCGCCATGCGCAGCGCGTCGTGCTGGTCGCCGCGACTCCCGTGCTCGGCCGGGTCGATCAGCGCCAGGTGGGCGGCCGACGAGGCAGGTGGTGGACGGAGTGCCCGGACAATCTGGCGCACCACGAAGAGCGCGAGTACGCCAGCGACCAGCACCGGCAACGACACCTGGAGCCCCACCGCACGTAGACCGGCGACCACAACGACCACCACGGCCCCGACGCCAGCCAGGTTACCCAGCAACAACCGCAGCGGCCGGCGGCGAGCGGAACCCCGGTACGGGCTCCGCTCCTCCTCGACACTGAGTAGGTCGTCGATGCTGGTGCCACTCACCGCGACACCTCCTCGCACCCGGTCCGGAGCCGTCGGTCGGTCACGCCGGCCCCTCCTCGCTCGCGCCGGCCAGAGCGGTCAGCTCCCCACGGAGCCGGCGCAACGCGGCCCGGGCCTGGTCCCGGGTACATTCGTCCACTGGCCGGGTAGCGTAGCGCGCCTCCCGGTAGACATGTGCGAATTCGGCCAGCACGTCGGCGCTGGCGATCGCGGGCACGCCGGCGGCCGGATCGCCCTGTAGGAGGCGGACCACCAGCTCGGTGGAGGTGTCGCCGGCCAGTTGGCGGACCCCGGCACCGGCGGCGGCCTCCTCCAGGCGAACCCAGCAGGCGATGACCACCGTACGCGGATCGGTGCCGGTGTCGTCGAGGTCCTCCAGGCCGGCGTCGAGCGCGGCGACGACCTCCCGGGCCGTGCCTTCAGCCGTGCGCGGGACTCGGCGCTCGGACCGGCGCCGAGCGCTTTGACGCAGCACACCGCGCAGGAGCGCCCCGGCAAGGAAGCCGGCGACGGCCAGCCCGGCCAGCCCGAGCAGCGCAAGGAGTGCGGTTCGCAGCCATTCGGGGCGCTGCTGGCTGTTCAGCTCACCCGCGTCACGCGGCTCTACCGGGATCGATGCGACCGGCTCAGCCGTCGGGTACTCCGGCACGAGTGGCAGCTGTTCGGCCGCGGGCGGGATGCGGCTCGCCCCGAGCGACGAATGGGCGGCCGCGACGGTGGCGGCAGCCAACAGGAGCAGCACCGCTGCGACCGGCCACCACCGGCGCAGCACACCGCTGTCGGCGGGAACCGAGGATGCGGATCGGTGCGTCCGGTCCGTCATCCCATTGCCCCGCAGCCCTTACTCCACCCCGGCCAGTCGCTTCGCCAGGGCGAACACGTCGTCCAGCATCCCTGGTGTCAGCCGCCCGGTAAACGTGTTCTGCTGGCTGACGTGGTAGCAGCCGAGCAGATCCGGTACGGCGCTCCCGGACCAGTGTGCCCCATGCGTGAAAGCGGGTCGCGGGCTGGGCGGGGACATCCCGTACACCCGGTGCAGAGTCGGCCACCACGCGGCCCAGGCGAAGGCGCCCAGCGCGACCACGACCCGCAGGTTCGGCCGGAGCAGCGCGACTTCGCGGTGCAGCCACGGCCGGCAGGTGTCACGCTCGCCCGGGGTGGGCTTGTTGCCCGGTGGCGCGCAGCGCACCGCCGCGAAGACCCGGGTGTGGCGCAGGGTCAACCCGTCGTCGGCAGCGACGCTGGTCGCCTGATTGGCCAGCCCGGCCCGGTGCAGGGCGGCGAAGAGGACATCGCCGGAGCGGTCGCCGGTGAAGACCCGGCCGGTCCGGTTGCCGCCATGCGCGGCCGGCGCGAGGCCGAGGAGAGCGATGCGGGCCTCCGGGTCACCGAAGCCGGGCACGGGGCGCCCCCAGTACTCCTGCTCCCGGAAGGCCGCGCGTCGAGTACGGGCTACCTCCTCCCGCCACTCGACGAGGCGGGGGCAGGCGAAGCAGTCGTTGATCGTCGCATCGAGTGCGGCGAGGTTGGTCGTCCCCGCCGCCGCCCCGGCGACCTGCGCAGCGGTACGTGAGCCGGCGGCAACCGCGCCTGCCCGCTGCACGCGTCGACTCCCGGCGGGTGTTCCGCCGGGGTTCGCCGATCCGTCTTCAGCCAAGCTTCGCCCGGAAGAGTTCCAGGGTGCGGGCCCACGCCGTGGCGGCGGCCCGTTGGTCAAAGTTCTCCGGCCGGTCCTCGTTGAAGAAGGCGTGCGCGGTGCCCGGGTAGTCGTAGGTCTGGCAGGCGCCGCCACCGGTCTCGATTGCCCGACGAACGAACTGCACCCCTGGCTCGGCCGAGGTGCCGTCGACCTCGCAGCAGTGGATGGCGGCGGCCTTGCCCGCGTACTCCGTCCACTCCGGGCGCATTCCCTCCCCGGGCAGCCGAGGGTAGAAGGCCGAGGTCGCCACGATCCGCTCGGACCGGGTAACGGACCAGAGCGCCAGGCTGGCTCCGGCACAGAAGCCGACGCAACCGATCTTGCCGGCAACCTCCGGCCGGCCCGCGAGGTAGTCGGCTGCGGCGGCGATATCCGCCGCGGCGGCGTCCAACTGCCCGCTGTTGAGCAGTTGCCGGGGTTCGTCCGGCTTGTCGGCCGGCGCGCCACGCCGCAGGTCCGGGGCGAGGGCGACGAAGCCGGCCTCAGCGAAGCGGTCAACGACCGCTCGGACGTGCGATGCCAGGCCCCACCAGTCCTGGATCACAATGACCGCCGGGCTGGCCGTACCGCCGGGCGGCACCACAAGATACCCCCCGCCCGTACCACCGTTGCACCGGTACGTCACCATGTCGCCCATCGGCCGTCCTCCTAGCGGTCAGTCATCGTTGGCTGGTCGCCCAGTGGTCCTACGTGCCGGTAGCCTGCCACGCCACGCGAGCCCCGGGAAGACGCCGGAGAAGTGGCGTTCACCTCCCGAACACCAATCGATGACCCAGGTACGGCGACGGCGGCGGGGTGAAGCCGCGCCGCCGTCGCCGTACTCCCGTACGCCGCTCAGGAGTTGGTGGTCAGGCAGAGCAGATAGCCCGTCTCGCCCGGCACGATGTTGCTGAAGATGAAGTACTCCTCGTTCTCCTGGAAGAACTGGTCACACGCTTCACCGGACTCGGCCTGCGCCTCGGTCTGATCGTCAACCCGACCGACCACCTTGTACGTCGCCTCGGCGGAGGCACAGTCGACGACCTTGCCACCGTCGACCTCCTCCAGCTCGTCGCTGATGGTCGTGGGTAGTTCGGCGATGCAGTCACCAGCCTTGGCTTCCGCGGTCTCGTCCGTCCCGCCGAGCACCGCGCCGAGGCCGAACTTGAGGCCAACGACCACCAGGAACGCGACGATCGCGCCAACGATGCCGAGAACCTTCTTGCGGCCGGACTTCCGAGCTGGCTCTGGAGCCGGAACCGGGGCCGAGGCACCCGCCTGGGCTGCGTCGGTTGGCGGCTGGGCACCAGCTGGCTGCGGGACGTCGGGTTGGGCGGGGGGTACGACCTGCTCCGGCACGATATTTCCTTCCGGGGGTTAATAGTGCGGAGCACACCGTAGACGATCAACAACGACGCCATTGCCCCGCAGCCTCATCCCTTCGGCCAATTTCAACGCGAGAAGGTGTGAGTCTTCGCATTCGGGATCGGCCCGGAGCTCCCCAACGCTCACCCGGTGGGCGTGACACTCGGCGCAGGCGCGGATGTCGGCGGGGCCTCCGGCACGGTCGGTGAGGTCTCCGGCACGGTAGGCGTAGCAGCGGATTCCGGTTGGACCGTGCCGGGTGGAGCGGGAAGGTCCGGCGGAGACGCATCAGTCGTGGGCCGCGGCCCGAACGGTGCCGCCTCCGGACAGTACGGGTAACCGCGCAGCAGCGGGTTGGCGCTGCCGACCTCATCCCGGCTGATCACATCCCGCACGTCATCGCAGTCCGGGTAGCCGAGCCGGATCGGGTCGCCGTTCTGGTCGAACAGCCGCGCGTAGTCCACCAGCTGCCCCTCGGTGTCATAGACGAAGACGTCACGGATGTGGTCGTACCGGCTGTCGACCGAGATCGGAGCGTAGTAGCCGTCGTCGTTTCCGTGTCGATTCTCCAGTTGGACCAGCCCCACCAGCCCGAACCCGACGAGCAGCAGGTTGCCGAGCAACAGCAGGTGTCGTGGCCAGGTCCGCGGCCCAGGCTCCCGGCGACCGAGCATGACCGACGCGACGACCAGAGCCACCAGGACCATCAGGCCAAGCTGGAGGTTGTCGTCGAACCGGGGTAGCAGGCCGAACCCGTCATCCGCACTCAGGAAGGTCAGCAGCATCGCCGCGAGGTAGCCGCGCAGAATCCACCAGCCCGGGATGAGTAGGTGCAGGAAGGCCCGCACCGTGGGATACCCGAGGGGTCGGCCGAGCTGCCGGTCGAGCGTGTTCAGCCGGGCATGGACCCGGTTGACGAAGGCGGTCAGCTCTCCGGTCACCGGCCGGCGACCGGCACCGACCCCGGCGGCGATCCGCAGCTCAACGGCGTACGCCTCCGGCTCGCCGAGCCGTTCCACCAGCGTCCCACCGGACTCGACGGCGACCACCGCGAGGTGCTCTGGCAAATCCTCGGTCAGCTCGTCGCGGATCGACGGCGGCAGGTCGTTGAGGGCGCCTCGAACTCGGGCGACATAGCCGGCTATCTCCTGCTCAGTGACGGTCATGCCGCCCTCCCCCGATCGTCGAGCAGCGTGTCCATGGTGGTGGCGAACGAGCGCCAGAGCTTGCCAGAGCGGGCGAACTGATCGCGGCCGGCGGCGTTCAGCGAGTAGTACTTGCGGTGCGGACCGGATTCGCTGGGCACCACGTACGTGGTGAGTAGGCCGGCTGCGAAGAGGCGGCGCAACGTGCCGTAGACCGAGGCGTCGCCCACCTCCGCCAGGCCGGCGTCGCGCAGCCGACGCAGGATGTCGTAGCCGTAGCCGTCCTCTTCCCGGAGCACCGCGAGGACAGCCAGGTCCAGCACGCCCTTCAGGAGCTGTGTGGTGTCCATACATAGAACAGTAGTATTCAATGCACAGTAGCGTCAACCCGAGAGTCCGACTGGACCCCACGGCGGGCACCGCGAGGCCCGGCGCACGGACGCGACCGCCAGCACCCTGCGCCTAGCCAGCCAGGCCCAGAGGAAGGCCGTCCCGCACTGCCACGACGACGGAGGGGCTCCGCCGCCTGCAGAACCTGCCCGGTGGACATGACAAGCTGAGCCCAACTGGCCAAGAGAAGCAACTACTAGCTGAGTCCACTCCAGGGCAGGCGAGCCGGAGCAGGGAACTGTGCATGATAGATGGCAGCGGAGGCCTCCCGGCTCCACTGCGGCATCCCTTCCGGCAGGTCCATCGGGTCAACGATCACCTCGATGAGGGTCAACCGGTCCGGACGCTCGTCGACACTATCCAAGATCTCGGCTAGCTCCGCCTCGGTGCGGGCGGTGCGCACCACGAAGGATCCCTCCGCGGCAAACACCGCCGGCAGTGCGCTGTATCGCCAATCCGGTATCTCCGCGTAAGCCTGAACTTCTTCGCCAACCGCTTTTTCGAGTGCCCGCTCGGTAGTATATCCACGATTATTGATCACGAAGATGATCGGATGTTGGCCGTAGGCAAACATCCGACTGATTTCCTGCGGGGACATTTGCAGGCCCCCATCACCAGAAATCGCCACCACCCGCCGCTCCGGCACCGCAACCCCGGCACCGAAGGCTGCCGGAACAACATAACCGGCCGAGCTCCATATCGGCGCGGTCAAGACAAACACCCCAACCGGTAGCCGCATCATCGCGGCACCGAAGAAAGCCGTCCCGACCTCCCCGACCAAGACATCCCCTGGACGTAGCACCTCCTGAACTGCCGGCCAGAGTCGCTCGTGACTGATTGGCTCGCCGCTCGCCCGGTCCAGCTTGGAACATTTATGCAACAAGGTCGCAGTGCGCGGCCAGTCACTCGTTCGGCTGGCGGCCATCTCGTGCAACCGGCCCAGTGCCGCCGCCATGGAGATCGGGCCGAAACGGGTGCCGGCGACCGTTGCCACGTCCCGCCCCAGGTTAATGATCCGATCCGGGTCCAGGTCTGCGGTGAACAGACCGCTCCAGTCGTAAAATATGACACCCAAACAGACCAGGACGTCGGCACCTTCGACCACTTCCCGGACCGAATCAGGACTCTCAAGGCCGTTGTAGACCCCAACAAAGCGAACGTCAGACTCGTCAAACAGACCCCGACCGAGCGCCTGCGTCGCAACCGGCCAGTTGTACTCGCTCGCGAACGCGGCGACCGCGGGCCCGAGGCCCAGGCGGATCGGCATGCTTCCCACCAGCAGCACCGGCCGCTCCGCGTCCGCGAGTCGGCGTTCCGCAGCAGCGGCGAACGCGTCCAGCTGCCCGGGGTTGGTTACCGGATCCGGGCGGGCAAAACGTCGCACCGGCCGCGCGACGGGAGTTAGCGCCACATCACCGGGAATCCGGATGTACACGGGCCGCTGCTGCAACCAGCACTCGGCCAGCACCCGGTCGATCTCCCTCAAGGCACATTCCGGGGTCAACGAGGTTTGGGCAACCGTCACCTCGCACGCCATCCGCGCCCAATGGTCGGAGTCGCCATCCACAAGCGAGTGATGAATCGAGGTGCGCCGCTGCATTATTTCCAGTGAAGGACCACCCACGATCGAAACAATCGGCACCGACTCAACCATCGCACCAGCCAAGGCGTTGATGGCCGATAATTCACCCGGACCAAACTGGGTGATGATTGCCCCTACCCCGGCAACCCGCGCGTAGCCGTCCGCGCTGTAGCCGGCGTTGAGCTCGTTTGAACTGCCCACCCAGTCAATACCATCGAAGGCCATGACCTGATCAGTGAAGTCCATCGCATAGTCGCCGGGCACGCCGAACACATAGCGCACCCCCAGGTCGTGAAGGCGACCAAGCAACAGTTCGCCGACCGTGACCGCCCCCGCTTCCCCTTCCACCGCACCTCCATCCACGGTGCTCTTAGCCGGCCCTGAGACAGCCTCACCCTATCCGAACCGCCCAAAGGACAAAGCTGGTTCGGTGGCATTGATCCTGGGCTGGTCGGGTGCCTGCTCCTACCGCAGGCTGTAGCCGATACCGTCGAGAATGTCGTGCTCGGACGCGACCACGAAGTCCTTGCCCGAACGCTCCATAGTCACGCGAAGCACCAGGGCACCCGCCGCGATCACGTCGGCCCGGCCCGGATGCATCACCGGGATCGCCAGCCGCTGCGCACGGGTCGCCACCAGCAGGTCGGACGTCACCTCCGCCACCGCCCGGTAGGACACCCGGGCGTGGTGGATCCGCTGCGGGTCGTACCCGGTCAGCCCTTCGGCGATGGCGACCACCGTGGTGACGGAGCCAGCGAGCCCGACCAGCGTGGCGGCTTCCCGACCGGGCACCGCATCGAGCGCCTGGTCCACCGCAGCCACGATGTCCGCCTCGGCCGCCCTGATCTCGGCGGGATCCGGCGGGTCACTCGCCAGATGCCGTTCGGTCATCCGGACACAGCCAATGTCCACCGAGATCGCTGCCGCCACCCCACCGGTGCTGGTGCCCACGACGAACTCCGTCGAACCGCCGCCGATGTCGACCACCAGGTATGGCTCCCGGGTCGAGCCGGGCAGGCCACGAACTGCCCCGGTGAACGAGAGTCGTGCCTCCTCCTCCCCGGTCACCACCTCCGGGGCGACCCCCAGCGTCCGCTCCACCATGTCGCGGAAGTCGGCGGCGTTCTCCGCATCCCGGGAGGCCGACGTGGCACACATCCGCACTCGGTCGACGCCCATCTTCTCGATCTCGGCGGCGTACTCCGCCAGCGCCACCCGGGTCCGCTCGATCGCCTCCGGGGCCAGCCGACCGGTGCGGTCGACGCCCTGGCCCAGCCGAACAGTCTCCAGTCGGCGGCTCAGCTCGACCAGCGGCGCGCCCGCTCCAGCGCTCGGATCCGGCAGATCGGCGACCAACAGGCGAATCGAGTTGGTCCCGCAGTCGATGGCGGCCACACGCGTCGTCACGCCCGCAACCCTACGGCAGGCCGGACGGCCCGCTCAGAGCCGCAGCAGCATTCGGGTGTTGCCGAGCGTGTTCGGCTTGACCCGCTCCAGGTCGAGAAACTCCGCGACACCCTCGTCGTACGAGCGCAGCAGCTGTTCGTAGACCGGATGCGGCACCGGCGCCCCGTCGATCTCGGTGAACCCGAACGTGCCGAAGAAGCGAGTCTCGAAGGTGAGCACAAAGATTCGTGACACGCCCAACTCCCGGGCCACGTCGATCAGGTCGCCCACGATCCGGTGCCCGATCCGGCCGCCCCGACGGGTCGGGTCAACCGCCACCGTCCGGATCTCCGCCAGGTCCTCCCACATGACGTGTAGGGCGCCGCAGCCGACCACGTCCCCAGCGGGTGTCACCGCGACCCGGAACTCCTGCACCTGCTCATACAGGGTCACGGTCGCCTTGCTGAGCAGCCGCCGGCCATCGGCGTACGTGTCGATCAGCCGCCGAATTCCCCGAACGTCCGCCGTCCGGGCTCGACGGAGCACGATCCCGCCGGCGGCGATCATCTCACTCGTCCGCCGGCGCGGCCACGCACGGTCCCCCCGCCCACCACGGCTCGATCAGCCGGAGCACCTCGTCCCCGAACGGGTTGACCCCGGGACCGGCTGCGAGCGCATGCCCGAGGTGCACGTGCAGGCACTTGACCCGATCCGGCATCCCGCCGGCGGAGATTCCGGCGATCTCCGGCACATGACCGATCGCCTCCCGGCGCCGAAGGTAGTCCTCGTGCGCGGCGCGGTAGCGCGCGGCCAGCTCCGGATCCGCCGCGAGCCGGTCGGCCATCTCCTTCATCAGCCCGGCGGACTCCAGTCGGCTACAGGCCGCCGTCGCTCGGGGACAGGTCAGGTAGAAAAGCGTCGGGAAGGGCGTGCCGTCGGCGAGCCGCGGTGTCGTCTCCACCACGTCGGGCATGCCGCACGGACAGCGGTGGGCCACCGCCCGGGTGTCCCGGGGCGGGCGGCCGAGCTGTCCCGCCACCGCGGCCAGGTCCGCTGGGGTAGCCGGCTCGGGTCGCGGCAGGGGCACGGAGGAGGCCGCCGGCTCCTGCGGTGGTACGACTGTCACGGTGTCCTTCCTCGTTCGGTGGCGGCACTCACTCGCCGGACGGTTCCTGATCCGCGGCCGTCACGCTCGACCACAGCGTTTCGTACCACCGGTCAGCCCCGGCCAGGCCGTCGCCGGCGGGCTGATCCGCCGCCTCGGCCTCCCCCGGCGGGTTCGGGAGCACGATCAACAGCTGCTCGCCTTCGCGGCCCATGAAGAAGCGTTCTCGGACCTTGGCCTCAAGGTACTTCTGGTCCTGCCACTTCGCGGCCTCGGCGGCAAGCTCCTCGATCTCCGCCCGCTGCGCCGCCTGGGCGGCCTCCATTCGGGCGATGTCGGCCTGCTGGTCAAGGTAGACCCGGACCGGATAGGTGTAGCCGAGAGCGAGGGCGACCAGCACCGCGACCAGCACGGTCGCCCGTCCGGTGCCCCATCGGGGGCGGGGTGCGGAGAGTCGCTTCACCGCACCCCCGGGAGCCGACCGCCGAACGGCGGGCCGGTTCGCCGAACGGGCTCCGTCGGCGCCCCGGACCGTGCCCGGGGAGCGGCTGTCGGTCGCCCGCGACTCGGCGCGGACGCCGCCCGCACGGACCGGCCGGGCAGCACCCGACCGACCGGCCTGACCTGGCCGCCGGAGCGGACGCTGTCCGCCCGGCGTGCGGCGCTGCTGCATCCTCTGGCCCCTCCCCCGAAGGTTGCGCGTCGGTCAGGCAGAACGGTAACGCGGGAACGCGCCCGCCCCGGCGTACCGCGCGGCGTCAGCCAGCTCCTCCTCGATTCGCAGCAGCTGGTTGTACTTCGCGACCCGGTCAGAACGGGCCGGTGCACCGGTCTTGATCTGGCCACAGCCGGTGGCAACCGCGAGGTCGGCGATGGTGGTGTCCTCGGTCTCGCCGGAGCGGTGGCTCATCATGCACCGGAAGCCGGCCCGGTGGGCCAGGTCCACCGCGTCCAGGGTCTCGGTGAGCGAACCGATCTGGTTGACCTTCACCAGGACCGAGTTGGCGGCGTTCTCGGCGATACCGCGGGCGATCCGCTGCGGGTTCGTGACGAACAGATCATCGCCGACGATCTGAATCCGGTCCCCGACGGAAGCAGTCAGCGTGCGCCACCCGGACCAGTCATCCTCGGCCAGCGGGTCCTCGATCGACACGATCGGGTACGCGTCGGCGAGCTTGGTGTAGTAGCTGCTCATCTCCTCCGCGGTCTTCGCGGCACCCTCGAAGGTGTAGGTGCCGTTCTCGAAGAACTCGGTCGCGGCCACGTCGAGCGCGAAGACGATGTCGGTGCCGAGCCGGTAGCCCGCCTTCTCGACCGCCTCCGAGATCAGGTCCAGCGCGGCGGCGTTGGTCGGCAGGTTTGGCGCGAAGCCACCCTCGTCGCCGAGACCGGTGGCGAGCCCCTTCTTTTTCAGCACCGACTTCAGCGCGTGGTACACCTCAGTGCCGGAGCGCAGGGCCTCACGGAACGTCGGCGCACCGATCGGCGCGATCATGAACTCCTGGATGTCGACGTTGGAGTCCGCGTGCGCCCCACCGTTGAGGATGTTCATCATCGGAACCGGCAGCAGGTGCGCGTTCGGGCCGCCGAGGTAACGGAAGAGGTTCAACTCCGCGGCGCCAGCGGCAGCCTTCGCCACCGCCAGGGAGACGCCCAGGATCGCGTTGGCGCCGAGCTGGCTCTTGTTGTCCGTACCGTCGATGTCGAGCATCTTCTGGTCGATCAGCCGCTGCTCGCTGGCCTCGTACCCGATCAACTCGTCGACGATCTTGTCTTCAATGTTCGAGACCGCCTGGGCAACGCCTTTGCCGAGGTAGCGGTCCTTCTCACCGTCGCGCAGCTCGATCGCTTCGAAGGCACCGGTGGAGGCACCCGAGGGCACCGCAGCGCGGGCGATCGTGCCGTCATCGAGCCCCACTTCGACCTCGACGGTCGGGTTGCCCCGTGAGTCGAGAATTTCCCGGGCGACGATTCCCTCGATGGTTGCCACTGAGTCGCTCCTCGTGTGTGTGCCGATCGTTAGTGGCCGCGACGGTGCGGCGGGGAAGGTGTTGCACGCAGCGTATCGGGCGGCGATCGAGCGCGACGCGGCACCCGGTGGTTGATTCCCCGGCCGCGCCGTCGAGTGCCGACCCTTTCCGGCCAACAGCACGCCCGACATTCCCGTATTCTCCGATGTCAACCGGCATCGGAGTTTGCACGCGCTCGTTCCGATCGGCGAGGCTGGTCGGCATGTCCGCCATCTCGACCCCGCTCCGCCTGCTCGCTGCTGCCGCCATCGCGTCGCTTACCGTTACCGGTTGCCAAAGCCTCGACGAGGCCGGTCAGACCATCAGCCACGCCGGTCTGGTCAACGACCTCGCGAACCGGCTGGACGGGTCCCTGATCCGGACCTACACGGCCGACTACCAGCTCACGTCGGGGCAAACCGCGACCATCGCGCAGGCCCAGGAGCCGGCCCGCGCCACATACCACTGGCCGGCCGGCCGGCTGACCGCCACCGAGGAGGCGACGACCCGGTGCGAGACCGCCGATGGGCGGACGGCCTGCACGGTCGAACCGCCGCCGGCCAACCCGGACAAGCCCGCAGTGGCTGTCTTCGCCGCCGCCGAGGGGCAGGGGTTGGTCACCCCGCCAGCGGTGCTGGAGCTGTTGACCGCCGCCGCCCTGGACCCGGAGTCCACCATCACCAGCAGTGAGACCACTCTGGCCGGGCGGCAGGCGACCTGCGTCCAGGTGCGCCGGGCGGCCGGCGACCTCACCGTCTGCGTCACCGCCGAGGGGGCGTTGGGCAGCTTCGCCGGTCACCTGGACGGCGATCCGGTCACCGTGACGATGACCAGCTACCGGGAGACCGCGGACGACCCGATGTTCGAGCTGCCGACGGAGGCCGACGTGGTGGACCGTTCGACAAGCCCGGTGTCACCTTAGCCCGATTTATGGCATATGTTCGCTTTCATGTCTTTCTAGCGCCTGTTGTCGGTTTAGCCTACTGGTGACTGCTACCGCCATCTGGTAGCCGAGGAACCTGACCCCCTGGTCTGCGGTGTTCCTCGCCGTTCACGGGGAAGGACACCGACACCGCGATGAGCCATCAGCACGACACCCACAAACCCGGTCTCCCTGCCCGAAGCCGAGCAGGGTCACGACGACGGTGGTGGGCCGCCGGGCTGGCCGGAATGACCGGTCTGACCCTCACCACCACCACCACCACCGTCGGCGCCGCCGCCAACCCGGCCGCCCACGCCCTGCTCAACGAGCCCGCGAAGACCGCGGTTGACAACCACCGCGACCGGGGCAAGAGCTCCGACAACCGCAAGGAAGAGAAGCCGAAGGGCACCCCCGTACCCTGCGACACGGACGCCCTGATCGCCGCAATCACCCTCGCCAACGCCCGCGGCGGCGCCACCCTCAACCTCGCCACAAACTGCACCTACCTGCTCACCACCGACATCGACGGCGCCGGACTCCCCGCCATCACCACCCCCATCACCCTCAACGGCGGCAAACACACCACCATCGAACGCGCCGCCGCCATCGACCAGTTCAGAATCCTCACCATCAACACCGGCGGCGACCTCACCCTCAACCAGCTGAAGATCACCGGCGGCCACACCCTCCTCGACGGCGGCGGCGGAGTACTCGTCAACCCTGGTGGAGCATTAACCACCAACCACAGCACCATCACCCGCAACATCTCCGGCGGTGGAACCAGCGGTGGCGGCATCACCAACTTCGGCACCGCCCAAGTGAGACACTCCACCGTCAGCCACAACACCGCCACCGACGTCGGCGGCGGCATCGCCAGCTTCGGCTGGCTGGAGAGCACCGACTCCAAGTTGGACCAGAACATCGGAATCATCGGCGGCGGCCTCTTTGCCGTCAACGCCACCGTCAGCGGTGGAAGTATCTCCAGGAATCAGGCAATCAGGTCTGGTGGCTTCTCCGTCTTCATGGGCACCAGCCGGGTTGTCGGCACTCGAATCTCGAAGAACACCGCCGACGCCATCGGCGGCGTCGGGGTGGAGGGGGCCGGACAGCTGACCCTGCGGCACGTCAGCCTCACCGACAACACTGCGGGGAACGTCGGTGGTGTGTTCATCCAGGGAGGCATGGGCGTCGACAGCGCTGCGGTAATCGAGGACAGCACCATCAAGGGGAACTCCACCAACGCCCTCGGCGGTGGGCTCCTCAACGAGGGGCAAACGGTGTTGCGGCGCACACAGGTCATCGGCAACCAGGCCGACCAGGGCGGCGGCATCCACAACAGTGTCCTCGGCCGGCTCACCCTCCTCACCACGAAGGTCGTTGGCAACATCGCCGTCACCGAAGGCGGCGGCATCCTGAACCAACCGGGTGGCACCGTCAACCTGAACACCGCCACCGGCACCGTGGTCGTCAAGAACCGACCGGACAACTGCGTCAACGTCCCCGGCTGCTCGGGGTAGCGCGTCGCCTCGAACTCACATCGGTTCCGTCCCGCCGCGAGAGCTGGCGGGACGGAACTCAGCTACCGGTGCTGCCCGCGCGTTCCGCCCGGCGGACGGCCTCGGCGTGGGCGAGGGCGGCACGGCGCAGGGCCGCCTCCGGATCTAGCCCGGAGGCGCGGGCGGCGGCCACCACAGCCAGCAGTTCGGCGCCGAGCTGAGCCTCCGGGTCGACCTGAGACTGCGACGGCGGGGGCGAGACGGCGAGCCGCACCCGGGCGGCCCGGTCAATGATCTTGGCAGCCAGGGCGAGGGCGGGCTGGCTCAGGGCGATGCCGTCCAGCACCGAGTCACGCGCCTTCTCCGCCCGCTTGATCCGCTCCCAGTTCTCCTCGATCTGGGCAAGGGTGCCGGCCTGCTCCTCGGCGAAGACGTGCGGGTTGCGTCGCACCATCTTGTCGACCAGCCCACCGGCCACGTCGTCCACGCTCCACCGCTCGCCCTCGGGCAGCTCCTCGGCGAGCCGAGCATGCAGCACCACCTGGAGCAGCACGTCCCCGAGTTCCTCGCGGAGCGCGTCGGTGTCGCCAGCGCTGATCGCGTCGTACGCCTCATAGCACTCTTCCACCAGATAGCCAGCCAGGCTGCGGTGGGTCTGCGCCCGCTTCCACGGGTCACCGCCGGGCGAGGCGAGCCGGTCCAGCACCGCCACCGCGTCGAGCAGCCGCGCTCCGGGCGGATCCCACGACCCGTACAGCAGCTCCAACTCGGCGAGCCCCGGCTCCCGGGCCAGGCGAAGGCCCAGCTCCCGAGCGAGCGACTCGTCACCCGTCGGGCCGGCGAGCCAGACCGCACCACCGCGGGCGGTGGCGGTGTCGAGCAACGCCGGGGTGGCCGGACCAGCCACGACGGTGACCTCGGCGCCCGCGACCCGAAGCGCCGCCGTCAACTCGCTCTCCGCCCCGGCCAGCACGGGACTCTGGCGTACGACGTCCCACGCGGCCGCGGTGAGCAGCCCGGCCGGCAGCCGCGGCGAGGTGACGAGCAGTGTGATCCGCGCCGCCATGCTCAGGCCGGCTGGTCCGCCCCGGTCGGCGGCAGCGGCTCCGGGCTGGAGACATCGGTGACCGCGTCCGAACCGGGCTCACCCAGGAGCACACTCACCGCCGCGACATCCTGCGAGAAGTTCAGCACCGGGAACTCCAGCGGCCGGTAGCGGGGGTTGACCGTGACGTCGTACTCCCCGGCAGCCTCCGCAAGTGCCCGGCGGCTCGCCAGCCCGTTGCGCAGCTGGGGGCCGTCGAGCTGACCGGCGACCACCGCATCCGGAGTGTCCGGAGGAATCACTCCGGCCGTCCGCCCAGCGGCGATCACGTCCGCGAGCTCCTGCTCGGTCGGGGCGACCGAGTCGCCGATCGGCAGCCCGGAGAGGCAGGTGTAGAGGGCGGCCAGCTGTCGCACATACTCCGACTCCGGAGGCAGACCGAGCTGACCGGCGAGCGCGACCGGCTCCGTCCGCCCCTGCGGCTGGTAGCCCCGGTCAGCGGAGACCTGGTCACACACGGTGCCGAGTACCAACGCGCTGACGACCTCAGACCGGGACGGCGGCTGCGGGGCCAGCCCACCGAGCTCGGGCGCCTCCGTCGCGGCGCTGCTGTCCCGCAGCTCGTCGAGGAGGCTGTCCACGGTGTTCTCGGTGATTTGCTGGTCACCCACGTACGCGGCGACACCCGGCTCGGTGCGACATCCGGTGAGGGCGACGAGGCCGACCACCAGGCTGACGGCGGCGACAAGACGGCGAGCACGCATGATGGCAACTCTCTCACGCCCGCGGCCCAGGACCCCCACGCCCCCACGCCTCGCGCCCGCCGGCTGAAGCTGCGCCACGTCACCGCCCGCCGTGCGCCGTTGAGTCGGCGGCACCGGCCAGCTCCCGGGGCGGACCGAGCACGTCGGCGAGGAGCTGCCCACACCACTCCAGCAGCGTCTGGTCGCGCAGGGGCTCGCCGCCGACCCGCCGGGTACTCGGCCGGGGCACGCTGACCTGCTCCAGCGCCTGCTTGTAGACCGCGTCCGGGTGATAGCGCTTGAGCCGCAGCTGCTTCGAGTCCGGTAGCGGCAACGGGCCGAACCGGATGTTGCGACCCTGCATGCTGACATCGGTGAGCCCGTAGTGGCGGGCAAGCAGCCGGAACCGGGCCACCGCCACCAGGTTTTGCACCGGGGCGGGCGGCTCGCCGTAGCGGTCGGTCAGCTCGGCGACCACCGCGCGCAGCCGCTCCTCGTCTCGGGCCTCGGCGAGCTTGCGGTACATCTCCAGCCGCAGCCGCTCCACCCCGACATAGTCGTGCGGCAGATGGGCATCCACCGGCAGATCGACCTTGATCTCCGGCTCCTCCTCCGGGCGCTCCCCCTTGAAGGCCTGCACCGCCTCCCCGACCATCCGCACGTACAGGTCGAAACCGACGCCCTCGATGTGGCCGGACTGCTCGCCGCCGAGCAGGTTGCCGGCGCCCCGGATCTCCAGATCCTTCATCGCCACGTACATGCCGGCACCGAGCTCGGTGTGCTGGGCGATGGTCGCCAACCGCTCGTGGGCGTGCTCGGTGAGCGGCTTGTCCGACGGATAGAGGAAGTACGCATACGCCCGCTCCCGGCCCCGACCGACCCGGCCCCGGATCTGGTGTAGCTGGGCCAGGCCGAGCAGGTCGGCCCGCTCGACGATCAGGGTGTTGGCGTTCGGGATGTCGATGCCGGACTCGACGATCGTGGTGCAGACCAGGACGTCGAACTCCTTCTCCCAGAAGCCGACCATGACCCGCTCCAGGGCCTCCTCACCCAACTGGCCGTGCGCCACCGCGACCCGCGCCTCGGGCACCAGTTCCCGCAGCCGCCGCGCCGCCCGCTCGATCGACTCCACCCGGTTGTGCAGGTAGAAGACCTGGCCGTCCCGGAGCAGTTCCCGGTGGATGGCGGCGGCCACCTGCCGCTCGTCGTAGGCCCCGACCGCGGTGAGCACCGGGTGCCGCTCCTCCGGCGGGGTGGCGATGGTGGACATCTCCCGAATGCCGGTGATCGCCATCTCCAGGGTCCGGGGGATCGGGGTGGCCGACATGCTCAGCACGTCAACCGAGGCCCGCACGGACTTCAGGTGCTCCTTGTGCTCGACGCCGAAGCGCTGTTCCTCGTCCACGATGACCAGCCCCAGGGAGCGGAACCGGGCGGACGCCTGCAGCAGCCGGTGGGTACCGATGACGATGTCGGCGGTGCCGGCGGCGGCCAGCTCCAGGGTCTGCTCGGCCTCCTTCGGCGTCTGGAACCGAGACAGCTGGCGAATCGTCACCGGGAACTGGCTCATTCGCTCGGCAAAGGTGTTGTAGTGCTGCTGCACCAGCAGGGTGGTGGGCACCAGCACCGCCACCTGCCGGCCGTCCTGGATCGCCTTGAACGCCGCCCGGACCGCGATCTCGGTCTTGCCATAGCCGACATCGCCGCAGATCAGCCGATCCATCGGGACGGTCTGCTCCATGTCCCGCTTGACCTCTTCGATCGCGGCGAGCTGGTCCGGCGTCTCCTGCCAGGGGAACGCATCCTCCAGCTCCCGCTGCCATGGGGTGTCCGGGCCGAACGAGTGCCCCTTGGAGGCCTTGCGGGCGGCGTAGAGCTGGATGAGCTGCGCGGCGATCTCGCGGACGGCCTTGCGCGCCCGAGCCTTCGACTTCTGCCAGTCCGAGCCGCCCATCTTGTGCAGGGCCGGCTGTTCACCGCCGACATACCGGGAGAGCTGGTCGAGCTGGTCGGTGGGGACGAAGAGCCGGTCGCCCGGCTGGCCGCGCTTACTCGGGGCGTACTCGATAACCAGGTACTCCCGGCTGGCCCCGTTGACCGTGCGCTGCACCAACTCGACGTAGCGGCCGATGCCGTGCTGCTCGTGCACCACGTGATCGCCGGCCCGCAGCTCCAACGGATCGATGGTGTTGCGCCGGCGGCTCGGCAGCTTGCGCATGTCCCGCGTCGACGCGCCCCGGCCGCCGGTGACGTCGTCCCCGGTTAGCAGGACGAAGCGGGACGCCTCGGCGACGAAGCCACCGGTCAGCGACCCCCGGCTGACCAGGATCTGGCCGGCGGTCGGCGCCGAGGTCACCTCGTCAACCAGGCGGGCGCCGAGCCCGGCGTCGTGCAGCACCTCGACGGCCCGCTGGGCCGGGCCGTGCCCCTCGAAGACCAGTGCGACCGACCAGCCCTCGCCGGCCCAACGCTTCAGTTCGTCCACCACCCGCGCCGTCTCACCGTGGTAGAGCGGCGCGGGCTGGGCCGCCACCGTCACCGCGATCGAGTCGTCCGGGGTGACATCGACCTCGTCCGGCTCGTCCTCCCACGGCTGGCCGGCGGGGGCCGGCTCGGCCAGCCCGAACGGGGAGATCGTCCACCACGGCTGCCGCAGCTCGCGGGCCCGCGCGCGGACGTCGCCGAGCGTCCGGAAGGCGGCCGCGCCGAGGTCGATCGGGGCCGCGCCGCCGACCGCGGCCGCGGCCCAGCTCGCCTGAAGGAACTCCGCCGAGGTACGCACCAGGTCGTGCGCCCGGGTACGAATCCGCTCCGGGTCGCAGAGCAGCACGTGGGTCCCCGCGGACATGGTGTCCAGCAGCAGCTCCATCGAGTCGGCGCCGATCAGCACCGGAGCGAGCGACTCCATTCCCTCGACCGGAATACCTTCGGCCAGCCGGTCGAGGATCTCCGCCAGCTCCGGATGCTCCGCCGCCAGCACGGCGGCCCGCTTCCGGACGGCCGGGGTGAGCAGCAGCTCCCGGCAGGGCGGGGCCCAGAGTTGGTCAACCTGCTCGATGGTGCGCTGGTCGGCCACGGCAAAGGTACGGATCTCCTCCACCTCGTCGCCCCAGAACTCGACCCGGGACGGATGCTCGTCGGTGGGTGGGAAGACATCGAGGATGCCGCCGCGCACCGCGAACTCACCGCGCTTGGTGACCAGGTCCACCCGCGCGTACGCCATGTCGGTGAGCCGGCGCGCCACATCTTCGAGATCAGCTTCGTCGCCGGCGGACAGCCGCACCGGCTCCAGCTCCCCCAACCCCTTGAGCTGGGGTTGCAGCAGGGACCGGACCGGAGCGACGACGACCCGCAGCGGGCCACTGCGCCCCTGCGCGTCGGTCGCCTCGGGGTGGGCGAGACGACGGAGCACCGCCAGTCGGCGACCCACCGTGTCGGAGCGCGGCGAGAGCCGCTCGTGCGGCAGAGTCTCCCAGGACGGAAAGACCGCCACCTGGTCGGTGGGGATCAGGCTGCCCAGCGCGGCGGCGAGGTCGTCCGCCTCCCGGGTGGTCGCGGTGACCGCCAGCACCGGGCGCGCCGCGCCCCCCACCGGCTCGTCGGCCGCCACGGCGGCGACTGCGAACGGACGCAGCGCCGGCGGTGCGGTCAGGTCGAGCCCGTCGACCTGGGCCGCGCCGGATCGCGCCAGGTCCCGGGCCCGGGCCAGGGCCGGGTCGGCGAGGGCGGCGGCGAAGAGTCCGGTGAGCATATGATCACTTCCACGGCGACGGCACGACGAGCGCCCCCCGTCCGGCTGGACGAGGGGTTGACCCGTTGACCCTATCGCTCCAAGAGCGGGTCAACGGCCACGTGACGCGGATCCCCGGCGGGCCGAAGCGGCTCGCCAAGAGTGAACAAGGACACCCCGTGGGTTCCGCCCGGTTCCCGCGGTTACCATCCTGGGAGTCGGACAGCGCTGTCCTTCGTACTCACGTAAGGAGCGCATCGTGACCGACCAGCACGACCACGACGGCCCCGACGCCGCACTCCGCGCCGACATCCGCCGCCTCGGCACCCTGCTCGGCCAGACCCTCGCCCGGCAGGAAGGGCGGCCCCTGCTCGACCTGGTTGAGGAGATCCGCGCCCAGGTTCGCACCGACGCTCCGGCCGCCGCGCAGCGGCTCGCCGGGCTGGATGTCGCCACCGGCACCCGGCTGGCCCGCGCCTTCTCCACCTACTTCCACCTGGCCAACATCACCGAACAGGTCCACCGCGCCCGGGATCTGCGGCGCCGTCGGGCCGTTCAGGGCGGCTGGTTGGACCAGACCGCCAAGATGATCGCCGAGCGCGGCGTTCCCGCCGAGGAGATCGCGGCGGCGGCGCGGCGGCTGGCCATCCGCCCGGTCTTCACCGCCCACCCCACCGAGGCGGCCCGCCGCTCGATCCTGTCCAAGCTGCGCGCGATCGCCGACGAGTTGGACACCGAGACCATCAACGCGGTCCTCTACGGCGCCAGCGACGAGGGCCCGGCCAACCGCCGCCTCGCCGAGTTGCTCGACCTGATGTGGCAGACCGACGAGCTGCGGCTCGACCGGCCGGACCCGACCGACGAGGCGCGCAACGCCATCTACTACCTACGCGACCTCTACGCCGAGGCGGCGCCACAGGTGCTCGACGACCTCGCCGACACGCTCCGCACCCTCGGGGTGGAGACCTCACCCACCGCCCGGCCCCTCACCTTCGGCACCTGGATCGGGGGCGACCGGGACGGAAACCCGTTCGTCACCCCCACGGTGACCCGGGAGGTCCTCGCCATCGCGCACGAGCACGGCCTCGCCGCCACCGAGAAGGCCATGGACCAACTGATCAACGAGGTCTCCGTCTCCCGGCGGTTGCGCGGCGTCTCGCTCGACCTCTCCGCGAGCCTCGCCACCGACCTGGACGCGCTGCCCGAGGTGGCACCCCGGTTCCGTCGGGTGAACGCCGAGGAGCCGTACCGGCTCAAGGCCCGGTGTGTGAAGGCGAAGCTCGCCAACACCCGGCAGCGGCTACGCCAGGGCACGGCACACACGCCGGGACGGGACTACCGCGGGTCGGGTGAGCTGATCGCCGACCTGGAGCTGCTGCGCGCCTCGCTGGCCCGCAACTCCGGTCAGCTCACCGCCGTGGGCCGGCTCGCCTCGACCATCCGTACGGTCTCCGCCTTCGGCCTGCACCTCGCCACCATGGACGTCCGCGAGCACGCCGAGAAGCACCACGAGGTGTTGACCCAGCTCTTCGGTGCGGTGGGCGAGGTGTCCGACTACCCGGCGCTGAGCCGGCTGGAGCGCACCAAGCTCCTCGCCGACGAGCTGGCCGGGCGCCGGCCCCTGTCTACGCTCGACACTCCGCTGACCGAGTCGGCCCGCCGGACCTTCGATGTCTTCGGCACCATCCGGGAGGCCCAGGACCGGTTCGGAACCGAGGTGATCGAGTCGTACATCATCTCGATGACCCTCGGCGTGGACGATGTCCTCGCCGCCGTCGTGCTGGCCCGCGAGGCGGGGCTGGTGGACGTGCACAGCAGCCGGGCCCGGATCGGCTTCGTACCGCTGTTGGAGACCCCCGCCGAGTTGGACGCCGGCGGTGACCTGCTGGACGAGCTGCTCTCGCTGCCCGCCTACCGCGCCCTGGTCAGCGCCCGCGGCGACGTCCAGGAGGTGATGCTCGGCTACTCCGACTCCAACAAGGAGGCCGGCATCACCACCAGTCAGTGGTCCATCCACCGGGCGCAGCGCGCCCTGCGGGACGTGGCCGCCCGGCACGGTGTGCAGCTGCGGCTCTTCCACGGCCGGGGTGGCACCGTCGGCCGAGGTGGTGGGCCGACGCACGATGCGATCCTGGCCCAGCCGTACGGGACCCTCGACGGCGAGATCAAGGTGACCGAACAGGGCGAGGTGATCTCCGACAAGTACAGCCTGCCGGCGCTGGCCCGGGAGAATCTGGAGCTGACGGTGGCCGCGGTGCTCCAGTCGACGCTGCTGCACACCGCGCCCCGGCAGCCGGCCGAGATGCTGGAACGCTGGGACGCGACGATGGACGTGGTGAGCGCGGCGGCCTACCGGTCGTACCGGGACCTGGTCGAGGATCCGGACCTGCCGGCGTACTTCTGGGCGTCCACCCCGACCGAGCTGCTCGGCGCGCTGAACATCGGCTCCCGACCGGCGAAGCGGCCGAACACAGGTGCCGGGCTCGCCGGTCTGCGGGCCATCCCGTGGGTGTTCGGCTGGACCCAGACCCGACAGATCGTTCCCGGCTGGTTCGGCGTCGGCTCCGGGTTGGCGGCGGCCCGCGCCGCTGGCCACGACGTGCTCGCCGAGATGCACCGCAGTTGGCACTTCTTCCGGACGTTCCTGTCGAACGTGGAGATGATGCTGACCAAGACCGACCTGACCATCGCTCGGCGGTACGTGGAGACGCTGGTACCGAAGAAGCTGCACCCGATCTTCCACAAGATCGAGCAGGAGTACGAGCTGACCCGGCGGGAGGTGCTCGCCGTGACCGTCTCCCCGGAGCTGTTGGAGAACGCGCCGGTGCTCCAGCGCACGCTGGCGGTACGGGACACCTATCTGGAACCGCTGCACCACCTCCAGGTGGCGTTGCTGCGGCAGTACCGGGACTCCGGCGCACCAGGCCGGGCGGTGGTGACGGCACCGGGCAGCCGCCGGGCACCCAGCGACGGCACCGCCCTGGAACGTGCCCTGCTCACCACGGTCAACGGCATCGCCGCCGGCATGCGCAACACCGGCTGAACACCATGGACGGGCCGGTGCGCCGGCCCACGGCGGAGGCGGGCCGGCGGCACCTTCGATCCATCCGGCACGGGTCGGTCGTACCCGTTTGCGATGCTCGACGACATGGAGTTTCCGACGCTGGCCGTGGTGCTCGGCTGCCTCGCGGCCGGAGGCGCGGTGGGGTGGTACGCCGCCCGGGCCCGATCCGCCACCGAGCTGGCCCGGCTGGAGGCCACGCTGGCCGCCGCGCAGGCGGGCGAGGGCCGGCTGGAGCAGTCCCTGCGGACGCTGGGCTACGAGGCGACCGCGCAGTCCCAGGAGGCGGTGGCCCGGGCGGTGGCCCCCCTGCACGACACGCTCCACCGCTACGAGCAGCGGGTCGCCGAGCTGGAGCGGGACCGGGTTGACGCCTACGCCGAGCTGCGCGAGCAGGTGCGCGCGATGAGCACGGTCTCCGGTGAGCTGCGCACCGAGACCAAACAGCTCGTCGCGGCGCTGCGGGCACCGCAGGTCCGGGGGCGGTGGGGCGAGCACCAGCTGCGCCGCATCGTCGAGGCGGCCGGCATGCTGGAACACTGCGACTTCGCCGAGCAGGTAACAGCCACGACCGATCAGCAGACGGTCCGCCCCGATCTGGTGGTTCGCCTGCACGGGGGGCGGTCGGTGGTGGTGGACGCGAAGGCGCCCTTCGACGCATACCTGACCGCGATGGAGGCCCGCGACGAACGGGGGCGCGACGCACACCTGGACGCGCACGCGAAGCATCTGCGGGCCCACGTTGACGCGCTGGCCGCGAAGGCGTACTGGACCGCATTCGACCCGGCACCGGAGTTCGTGGTGCTCTTCGTGCCGGCCGACCCGTTCCTCGACGTCGCCCTACAGCGCGACCCGACCCTGCTGGAGCACGCCTTCACCCGCAATGTGGTGCTGGCAACCCCGGCCACCCTCGTCGCGCTGCTGCGTACGGTCGCCTACGCGTGGCGGCAGGCGGCGCTGGCCAGCAACGCGGTGGCGGTGCACTCGCTCGCCCGGGAGCTACACGGCCGGCTTGCCACACTCGGCGAGCACGTGGGCCGGCTGGGGTCCGCGCTCGGTGGGGCGGTAACGGCGTACAACCGGGCGGTCGGTTCGCTGGAGTCGCGGGTACTGGTCAGCGCCCGCAAGCTCGCCGAGCTGGGCGTCTCCGACGAGGAGCTGGCCACGCCGGCTCAGGTGGAGCTCGCCCCCCGCCAGCCGCAGGCCCCGGAGCTGTCCGAGCCGATTCCAGAGTGGATGCGGTTACCCCCGCAAGTGGACGGCGAACGCGCCGATTCGGTGTGACAGCGACAAACCGGCAAGTCACGAGATGGTCACAACGCTCCCGTCGATGGTGACAACGGGCATCGATAGCCGAAGGATTTCGCTCACGCGTGCCCTGGAACTGAGGGGCCCTGTTCTCCGGAGGAGAGAACGTGAGCAAACCCCGAAAGCTGAGCCGGCGCACCTCCGCCGGACTCTTCGCCTCGGTCATGGCCGCCAGCGCCGTGACCGTCGCGGGCGGCGGCGCCACAGCGAGCGCCGCGCCCGACACGCCATCCACCCCCGTCGAGGTACTGGGTTCGCACGACGCCAAGCTCCTGGCCGAGGCGGAAGCGAAGAAGGCCGACACCGTAACCCTGATCGTCGCGACCGAGAAGGACGAGGCGAAAGAGGTCGCTGGTGACCTGAGCGAGCTCGGTGCGGCCGTCACCGACCGATACGACACCATCGGATATGTCCTGGCCACTGTCCCGACCAACAAGGTCATTGAGGCCGCCACCCTGCCCGGGGTCGCCGCGGTCGACCTGGACGAGACGATTCAGCTCTCCGACCCGCGGCCGGTGACCAACGGCCAGCAGGCGGCAAAGCAGGGTCGCACGCTCAGCGGTCCCGGTGACGACACCCGCGCGGACAACCCCTACCTGCCGGCCGGCGAAACCGGCGCCGTCAAGTTCGTTGACCAGAATCCCGAGTGGGACGGCCGGGGGATCACCATCGGCATCATGGACTCCGGCGTGGACCTGGACCACCCGGCGCTCCAGCACACCACCACGGGCGGACGAAAGATCGTCGACTGGGTCACCGCGACGCACCCGTTCGAGGACGCCACCTGGCGCCCGATGATCACCGAGGTCACCGGCCCGTCGTTCGAGTCGGCCGGCGGGACCTGGACGGCACCGGCGGGCAGCTACCGCTTCAACATCTTCCGGGAGGCGATCACCGCCGGCAGCGACCTGCTCGGCGACGTCAACCGCGACGGCGACACCACCGACGAGTGGGGCGTGCTCTACGACCCCGCCACGAACGACATCCTGATCGACGCTGACCTCGACGGAGACTTCACCGACGAGACCGTCATGCGGCCGTACCAGGAGAAGTTCGACATCGGGCACTTCGGCACGGACGACCCGGCAACCGCCGTCCGCGAGCAGATGCCCTTCGTGGTCGAGTTCCGGGAGGACGTCGACACCACCCCGGTCGGCGGCCCCGGCCTGGTCGACTACGTCAACATCGGCATCGTCTCGGACGCGCACGGCAGTCACGTCGCCGGCATCACCGCCGCCAACGACATGTTCGGCAACGAGGTCTTCGACGGAGCCGCGCCCGGCGCCCAGCTCGTGTCGTCCCGCGCCTGCTCCTGGGGCGGTGGCTGCACCGCCTCGGCGCTCACCAGCGGCATGGCCGACCTGGTCATCAACCGGAATGTCGACGTGGTCAACATGTCGATCGGTGGTCTGCCAGCGCTCAACGACGGCGACAACGCGCGCACCGAGCTGTACAACAACCTCATCACCACCTACGGCGTCCAGCTGGTCATCTCCGCCGGTAACTCCGGCCCCGGCCTGAACACCGTCGGCGACCCCTCAGTCGCCCAGCACGTCATCAGCGTCGCGGCCAGCGTCAGCAAGGACACCTGGCTGGCCAACTACGGCTCGGTGGTGCGGACCAAGAACGCACTGTTCAACTTCTCCTCCCGGGGCCCCCGCGAAGACGGCGGCACCAAGCCGAACGTCGCCGCACCCGGCGCGGCGATCTCCACCATCCCGCTCTGGCAGGCGGGCAGCCCGGTCCCCGAGGCCGGCTACTCGCTGCCGCCCGGCTACGCCATGTTCAACGGCACCTCGATGGCCTCTCCCCAGGCCGCTGGTGCCGCCGCGCTGTTACTCTCGGCCGCCCGGGCGACCGACCGCGGGGTCACGCCGCAGATGCTGCGCCGCGCGCTGTACAGCTCGGCGAAGCCGATCAAGGACGTGCCCACGTACGGCCAGGGCTACGGCATGGTGAACGTGTCCAGCGCGTGGAAGCTGCTGCGTAAGGGCGTACAGACCCGCTCGTACACCTCGGTGGCACCGGTCTGCACCGTCCTCTCCGACCAGCTGGGGACGCCGCACCGCGGTACCGGCGTCTACAACCGGTGCGCCGCCGGCGAGGGGGGTCACCGGATCGGCCAGAAGAAGACCTACCGGGTCAAGATCACCCGTACCAGCGGGCCGACCGGCACCGTCAAGCACGACATCGCGCTGCACGGCAATGATGGCACCTTCCAGGCGCCGAAGTCCGTCGCGTTGCCGCTGAACCGGACCGTCACCGTCCCCGTCGTCGCTCGGCCGGACGCGGGCGCGCACGGCGCGATCATGACGGTGGATGACCCGGCGACCAACACGATCGACTTCGAGGTCTCCCTCGTGGTCGTGGCCAGCAACGACACCCGCAAGCCGGACTTCTCCTTCTCGGCCGAGGGCTCGGTCGACCGGAACGGCTTCGAGTCCTACTTCGTGACCGTTCCGCCGGGTACCGAGGCCCTCCAGGTCAACCTCGACGGCATCGCCACCGGCTCGCAGACCCGGTTCATCGCGTTCAACCCGTACGGCGTACCGACGGAGAGCACCTCCAGCCGGGTCTGCTTCACCAACTACTCCGACCCCGACACTTGCAAACCGCAGGAGCGGGACTACCAGAACCCGCTCCCCGGGGTCTGGCAGATCGAGGTGGAGTCGCGTCGCACCTCACCGTCGCTGAACAACCCGTACCAGCTGACGGCGCGGATCCAGGGCGTGGCGTTCGAGCCGGCCGTGGTCGAACTACCGGCGGTTGACGCCGGTGCGCCGACCCCGGTCGAGTGGAGCCTGACCAACACCTACGGCCCGGTCACCGTCACCGGCCAGGGTGGCCCGCTCGCCAGCGTCCACACCGACCGCCCGACCATCGCCGAGGGCGCCGCGCAGGAGTTCCTCGTGGAGGTGCCGGCCGACGCAGCCGAGTTCGCGGCCCGGATCGGTAACCCGGCGAACGCCGGGGCCGACCTGGACCTGTACGTCTACCGGGGCGCCGCTCTGCTCGGCTTCTCCGCGGACGGGGACTCGGAGGAGGCGGTGACGCTGTCGCAGCCGGCTGCGGGCACCTACCGGATCGTGGTCGAGGGGTACTCGGTGGACGGCCTCGGTGGCAGCACGGCGTACGACTACCGAGACTCCTTCTCCGCCCCGGTGCTCGGCACCCTGTCGGCACCGTCAACCTCACTCGCCCTGGGGCACGGTGACACCGATGCCTTCGCCGGCACGGTGACCGCCCTGGCTGGCCCGGCCGCTGGCCGGGAGTTGCAGGGTGAGCTGACCATGGTGACGGCGGAGGGCGCGGTCGTCGGCCGCGGTGCCGTCGCCATCGGCTCGGTGAACTGACCCGTACGAAACCAGCAGGAGCCCGTCCCCAGTGACCGGGGGCGGGCTCCGCCTGTTTCGACGGGCCGGTCAGCCTTGCCGGGACGCCGTCTCCACCAGGAACGGGATGCCCTGCTGGCAGCTGGTAACCAGGTCCGGCTGGATCTTCCCGGTCACCAGCACCGAGGCGCCGGGGGTCAACACCGCACGGGGCCCACCCACCAGCAGGTATCCATCCAGCAGCAGACATCCGGACTCCACCCCGGCCTGCACGGTGCCGGTCAGGGTGGCGGCACCGACCGGTGGCGGCTTGCTCGGTCCCGCCGGCACCTTGGGGGTACGCGTCGGCACGGAGGACGGCGTTGACCTCGGGGCGGCGGGGGCGGCGGACTCGGGGTCGGCGGCCGTTGGTTCCGGATCGGTGGGGGTCGTCACGGGCGTCGCTCCCATCTCGGTCGGGGGATCAGCACCCGCGCCCTGGCCGCTGCCGCAGGCACTGAGCGCCAGGCAGACGGCCAACGCCGGGGTGGCGAGCCAAGGGCTTCTCATACAGTTTCGGACGCTCCGGCCCGTCGATTCGTTCCCGCCCCGCCGTTCCCGCCCCGCCGCTGCCCCGAATCCCGCCCCGGTCGAAGCGGGATCCCACCGCTCAACCGCGGGCCGCCGCGGCCCGCATGTCCCGCTTCAGCTCCTGCGGCAGCGAGAAGGTCAGCCGCTCGTCCGCGGTCACCACCTCCTCGACATCGGTGAAGCCCCGCGCCGCGAGGTGGGCGAGAACCTCCTGGACGAGCTCCTCGGGGACGCTGGCCCCCGAGGTCAGGCCGACGGTGCGGGCGCCCTCGAGCCACGCGTCGTCGATCTCGCGAGCGAAGTCGACGAGATGGCCGGCCCGCGCACCCGCGTCCAGGGCCACCTCGACCAGCCGCACCGAGTTCGACGAGTTCGTGGAGCCAACCACGATCATGACGTCGCAGTCCGACGCGATCTGCTTGACCACGTGCTGACGGTTGCTGGTGGCGTAGCAGATGTCGTCGCTCGGCGGCGACTGGAGCATCGGCAGCCGCTTCTTCAGCCGGGCCACCGTCTCCAGCGTCTCGTCCACCGACAGCGTGGTCTGGGACAGCCACACCACCTTGTTCGGGTCCCGGACGGTGACCCGCTCGGCGTCCTGGGGACCATCGACGAGCTGGATATGCTCGGGTGCCTCGCCGGCGGTGCCGATGACCTCCTCATGCCCCTCGTGACCGATCAGCAGGATGTCGTAGTCCTCGGCGGCGAACCGCTTCGCCTCCTGGTGCACCTTGGTGACCAGTGGGCAGGTTGCGTCGATCGCCTTCAGCGAGCGGCTCCGCGCCTGCTCGTGGACCTCGGGAGCGACGCCGTGCGCGGAGAAGACCACGGTCGCGCCCTCCGGCACCTCCTCGTTCTCCTCCACGAAGATCGCGCCCTTGGCCTCCAGGGTCCGCACCACGTGCCGGTTGTGCACGATCTGCTTGCGGACGTAGATCGGCGCGCCGTAGAGCTTGAGCGCCTCCTCGACGGTCTGCACCGCCCGGTCGACGCCCGCGCAGTAGCCGCGCGGCTTCGCCAGGATCACACGCTTACCGGTCCGGGTCGCTTCAGCCTCACTCACCCGCCCATCGTACGTGCCGACCCACCACCCGCCAGCGGCTGCGACCCGCAGGGACGGTCCGTAGGGTGAGCGGGTGAGTTCGGATGGCAGGGTTACCCGCAGCACGCCCGAGGAGCCATGGCCGGTCCGGGTGGTCAGCCAGAAGATCGGTGCCTGGATCGCCCGGCTGGGCTGGGTGTGGGTGGACGGGCAGGTCGCGCAGGTCAGTCGCCGGCCCGGCGCGAGCACGGTGTTTCTCACCCTCCGGGACCCGTCGGCCGACCTCAGCCTGACCGTGACCACCAACCGCGACGTGCTCGACTCCGGCGCACCGCAGCTTCGCGAGGGCGCCCGGGTGGTGCTGCACGCCAAGCCCGACTTCTATGCCGCCCGGGGCACGTTGAGCCTGCGCGCCGACGAGATCCGCCAGGTGGGGCTGGGCGAGTTGCTGGCCCGGCTGGAGAAGCTGAAGAAGCTGCTGGCTGCCGAGGGGCTCTTCGACCCCCGGCGGAAGCGACGCCCGCCCTTCCTCCCGCGCCGGATCGGGCTGATCACCGGCCGGGCCAGCGCCGCCGAGCGGGACGTGCGCACCAACGCCCGCCGGCGCTGGCCGGCGGTGGCGTTCCGGACGGTCAACGTGGCCGTGCAGGGGCCGTCGGCCGTGCCGCAGATCGTGGACGCGCTGCGGGTGCTGGACGCCGATCCCACCATCGAGGTGATCGTGATCGCTCGGGGCGGCGGCAGCATCGAGGACCTGCTGCCCTTCTCCGACGAGGCGCTGTGCCGGGCGGTGTTCGGCGCCCGCACACCGGTGGTCAGCGCCATCGGCCACGAGACCGACGCGCCGCTGCTCGACTACGTCGCGGACATCCGCGCCTCCACCCCGACCGACGCGGCCAAGCGAGTCGTCCCGGACCTCGCCGAGGAGGTACGCCTGATCGGACAGGCCCGGTCCCGACTCGAACGCGCGGTGCGCAACCTGGTTGACCGCGAGGCGCACCGACTGGAGCTGCTGGGTTCGCGGCCGGTGCTGGCCCGACCAGAGGTGATGATCGAGCAACGGGCTACCGACGTCTCCGGTCTGCGCCATCGGGCCGACCGCTGTCTCGCACACCGGTTGACCGCCGCCGAGGACGACCTTCGGCACACCCGGGCTCGGCTCCGGGCCCTCTCCCCGGCCGCCACCCTTGACCGGGGGTACGCGATCGTCCGGCGCGCCGACGGCACCGTCGTCCGCGCGGTCTCCGAGGTCGCCGTCGGGGACCCGGTGCGGGTCCGGCTGGCCGACGGGGAGTTGACGGCGACCGTCGACGCCGAAGAGCCCCAACCGGAGGCCCAACGGCGGTAGCGGCTCCTCCGCCGGTCTGGCCGGCCCCGGGCACCGGTGTCGGACGGGCAGCGGCAGCGCACCGGGCACGGCGGGGGTAGCCCGGACGGGTGGATGTGGTGGGATGTGAGCGATGACCGAGGAGACGAAGGACGAGCGGCTCAGCTATGAGCAGGCCCGCGCCGAGTTGGCGTCGGTGGTCGAACGGCTGGAGGCCGGCGGCGCCACGCTGGAGGAGTCACTGGCCCTCTGGGAGCGCGGTGAGCAGCTGACCAGGGTCTGCCAGGCGTGGCTGGACGGCGCCCGGGCCCGCCTGGACGCCGCTCGGCAAGAACCCACCGACTGAGCTCGGCCCCGCCCGCTGTCGGTTGGTCCGGGCCGAGCTCAGCCCAGCGCCCCGGCCAACTCCCGCAGCTCGGTGTCTCGGGCATCGCCGACCACGATCACTGTGCGGTCCGGTTCGAGGAGCACGAACGCCTGCTCGTTGCCGCGGGCCGTGTACCGCTGCCAGGTGCGTCCCGCGAGGTCGGTCCGGCCCTGGGGCTGCCCCTGATCGGTCAGCTCAGTGGGGAGCAACTGCTCCGGCGGCACGCTACTCTGCACGATCTGGGCGCCCCGCCCTTCCGGGGTCAGGTAGCCCAGGCGCAGCGTCGACCCGTCCTCGACGGTCCGGAAGTCGGCCCGGACGGTGCGCCACCCTGCGTCCAGCCCCTGTGGCTGACTTACCGGAAAGGCCGCCGCCGCCTGCGCAGAATCCAACGCCAGCGCCGGGTCCACGACGGTTGCCTGGTCTCCCCCGAGGAAGCCCCGGTAGAAGGCGAGCAGCAGGGCGATCGGGACCAGCAGCACGAGGAGCGAGATGGCCATGTCCTTCGGCGAACGCTCCGAACGGGTGGTGTCCGCCGCAGCAGGCGGTGCCGACGACTCGCCTGCCTCCCGCGCAGCACTGGTCTCCCCGGCGCCGCTGGGCTCGGTCGGGCCGGTAGCGGACGCCGGGCCGGTGGCGGGCTCGACCAACGCTGGCTCCTCGGCGGTCGCGGGCGCAGTCGGGCCAGGGTGCGCCGGCTCGACCGGCGGGAGCTCCGGCGCGGTCTGGTCGGCAGGGACGCGGTCGGCGGGCTGTGCGGGATCCACCCCGCTATCTTCGCAGCCACCCGATCAGACGTGACCGACCCATCACCGCCCCACCACCACGCAGTGTGGCCGATCATGTGAGGATCAGCGACAAAGCCGGCAGCGACCACGTCTGCCGGGCCACCCCGCAACGTCGCGAGGAGGAGCCGTCATGACGAACACCACGACGCGGACCCCACAGAATCTCGATCGCAACCTCGCCCTCGACCTGGTCCGGGTGACCGAGGCCGCGGCGATGGCCGCCGGCCGGTGGGTCGGCCGGGGCGACAAGGAGGGCGGCGACGGCGCCGCCGTCAACGCGATGCGGAAGTTGATCAACTCGATTCCGATGCGCGGGATCGTGGTGATCGGCGAGGGTGAGAAGGACAACGCGCCGATGCTTTTCAACGGGGAAGAGGTCGGCGATCGGACCGGGCCGGAGGTGGACGTCGCGGTCGACCCGATCGATGGCACCACGCTGATGAGCAAGGGCATGCCGAACGCCCTGGCGGTGTTGGCGGTCGCCGAGCGTGGGGCGATGTTCGACCCGAGCGCCGTGTTCTACATGGAGAAGCTCGCCGTCGGCCCGGACTACGCCGACGTGGTGGACATCAACGCCGGCGTGGCCGAGAACGTACGCCGGATCGCGAAGGTCAAGGGCACCGACGCCGCCGAGGTTACGGTCTGCGTGCTGGACCGGCCCCGACACGACGGGCTGGTGGACCAGGTCCGCCGCAGCGGGGCCGGGATCCGCTTCATCTCGGACGGGGACATCGCCGGCGCGATCGCTGCCGCCCGCGGGGAGTCCGACGTTGACGTGCTGATGGGCATCGGCGGCACCCCCGAGGGGATCACCGCGGCCTGCGCCCTGAAGTGCATGGGCGGCGCCCTTCAGGCCAAGCTCTGGCCACGCGATGAACAGGAGCGGGAGAAAGCCATCGCCGCCGGCCACGATCTGGACCGGGTGCTCGGCACCGACGACCTCGTGACCGGTGACAACTGCTTCTTCGTCGCCACCGGTGTCACCTCCGGCGACCTGCTCCGCGGCGTCCGGTACAAGGCCGGTGGGGCCTATACCCAGTCGATCGTGATGCGCTCGAAGAGCGGCACGATTCGCGTGATCGACTCGTATCACCGGTTGGAGAAGCTGGCGCTGTACTCGGCGGTGGACTTCGACGGCCGCCCCCTCGCCGAGCAGGAGTGAGCGGTGCCGGGGGCGCTGCACCAGCCGCCCCCGGCCCGCCGGCTGGTCGGGGTGGCGCTCGCAACCGCTGCCGGAGTCGCCGTTGCCGGGCAATCCCGGATCAACGGGGAGTTAGGCGTACGCCTGGCCGACGGGGTGGCCGCGGCGGTCATCTCGTTCGGGCTGGGCCTGCTGGTGCTGCTGGTACTGGTGCCGGCAACCTCCGGCGGACGGCGCGGGTTGACCGCCCTCCGTGCCGCGCTGACCGCCGGCACGCTACGCCCGTGGCAGTGCCTCGGCGGGCTCTGCGGTGCGTTCCTCGTGGTGACACAGGGCCTCACGGTCGGCGCCCTCGGCGTCGCCGTCTTCACGGTGGCGGTGGTCGCCGGCCAGTCCGCCACCAGCCTCCTCGTGGACCGGGCCGGCATCGGTCCGAGCGGACGCCAGTTGGTCACCGGTCGGCGCCTGTTCGGGGCGGCGCTCACCGTGCTCGCGGTCGGGCTGGCCGTCGGCGGGCGGCTCGACGACCCGGCCGCGCTGACGCTGGCGGCGCTGCCGCTGCTCGCGGGGATCGCGGTGGCCTGGCAGCAGGCCGTCAACGGGCTGGTCGGGCGGGCGGCCGGCAGCCCACTGACCGCCACGCTGGTCAACTTCACGGTAGGCACCGTCGCCCTGTTGGCGGTCTTCGCGGTCGACATCGCGGTACGCGGGCTGCCCGCTGGTTCACCACCGGCCGAGCCGTGGCTCTACCTGGGCGGGCCGATCGGGGTCGCCTTCATCGCGATCGCCGCCGCTGTCGTCGAGTTCACCGGAGTTCTGCTCCTCGGCCTGGCCACGATCGCCGGCCAGGTGGTCGGTGCTGTCCTACTGGACGTGGTCCTGCCGACCGCGGCTTCCCGCCCGGACGCCGCCACCCTGCTCGGCGCGGCACTGACCCTGGCCGCTGTCCTCATCGCCGCCCGGCGTTAGGAGCCGAGCTTCGCCGAGCTGGCACCGGGGCCCCGGCGCAGCGCGCTGAGGGTCTCGGCGAGGGCCTCGTCGAGCGCGGTCGGCTCGATCCCGAGGGCCCGCTGGGTGGCCGAGGAGTCCAGCACGTACGGGCGATCGAACTGATATGTCGTCTCCCGCAGCTCCCGGAGTAGCGGATTGACCAGGCCACCGAGCCAGAGCGCCGGGTAGGGCAGGCGGGTCAGCCGCGGCGTGGGCGCGCCGGCCCGGGTCGCGGCGCGGGTGGCCAACTCCCGCAGGCTGAGCGCGGCCGGGCTCGGCACGTGCCAGGCCCGTCCCCAGGCATCCGGGTCGGTGGCGGCGGCGACCACGGTGCGGGCCACGTCGCCGACGTAGGTGATGGTGTGCGGGGCGTCGAAGTCAACCGGCAGGACCACTCGGCGGCCGGCCAGTACGTTCGGCAGGATCAGGGTGGTGATCGAGTTGGTCCCGAACCCGAGGTAGTCCGAGCCGCGAACCTCTGTCGTCCGGGCCCGGCCCGCCTTATGGGCGGCCAGCGCGTCGACCCACATCTGGCTGCGTACCCGCCCCTTGGCGCCGGTCGCGGCCAGCGGGGTGGCCTCGGTCATCGCCCCGTCAACCGGGCCGTACCCATAGAGATTGCCGATCGTGGCAAGCACCGCACCGGTCCGCTCGGCGGTGGTGAGCAGAGCGGTTGCCAGCGGCGGCCAGTCGACGGCCCACCGGTGATACGCGGGGTTGGCACAGTTGTAGAGGGCGACGGCGCCGCCAGTCAGGCGGGTCAGGTGGGCGGCGTCGGTGGCATCCGCGGCGATGAGTTCGATGGCCGGATGCTCGGGGCCGGCACCGCGGCGGCTGACCAGCCGGACCTGCTCCCCCCGCTGGGCGAGGAGGTGGGCGGTCGCGGTGCCGACCGGGCCGGCACCGACGATCACGTGAATCGACATCAGGGCTCACCTTTCGAATCAGGAGATCACTTCGAGAGCAGTGCTCGCACAGAAAGCGTGTCGGCAGTTGCCGAACCTGTCAAGAGCACTGCTCTCGAATTGGATCAGCGCCCTAGTCGTGGCAGAGTACGGAGATGGTCGCCAACTCACTCCGAGCCCGGGTGCGGGCCGAAATGATCGACGAGATCAAGGCCGTGGCGCGCCGCCATCTGACCACCGACGGCGCCAACCTGTCGTTGCGGGCGGTCGCCCGAGACCTGGGCATGGCCTCTTCGGCGATCTACCGTTACTTTCCCAGCCGGGACGACCTGCTCACCACGCTCATCCTTGAGGCGTACGTGGCCCTGGGCGACGCGGTCGAGGCAGCAGACGACGCCGTGGACCGCGACGACCTGCGCGAACGGTGGTTCGCCGGGTGTCGGGCGGCCCGCGCCTGGGCCCTCGCCAACCCCGCCGAGTACGCGCTGCTCTACGGCAGCCCGGTTCCCGGCTACGCGGCGCCCGACGACACTGTCGAGCCGGCTATGCGCCCACCATTGACACTGATCGGCATCGTTCGCGACGGGCTTGCCGCCGGACAGCTCACCCCACCCCCCGCCGCCGACCTCCCCCAACCCGTCCGAGACGACCTCGCCGACATCGCGGCGAGCCTCTCCCCGGGGATGCCGGCAGCGCTGCTCGCCCGGGGGATGGCGGGGTGGACCCAGCTCTTCGGGCTGATCAGCTTCGAGCTCTTCGGCCGAATCAAAGGGGGTCTGCCGCACCGCGACGACTACTTCGACCACCAGATCGCGTTGATGGCCGACCTCGTCGGCCTACCCCGGTAGGCCGGTCCTCAGAGGGTCAGGTCCCGTCGGAGGAGTGCCCGGGGAAGAGGTGCGCTGTCGGATCGAGCACCACGGCGGCGTTGTTCACCGCGGTCGCGGCCTCACCGAAGCCGGTGGCGATCAGGCGAACCTTGCCCGGGTACTCGGTGATATCCCCGGCGGCGAAGACCCGCGGCAGGTTGGTCGCCATGGTGCTGTCCACCACGAGGTGCCGGCGGTCCAGGCGCAGGCCCCACTCCGCCAGCGGGCCGAGGTCGGCGGTGAAGCCGAGCGCCGCGACGACGGTGTTGACCGGCAACAACTCCGCCGCGCCGCCCCGGACGGTGATCTCGGCACCGGTCACCGCGCCGCCCCCGTGCAGCCTCGTCACCTCCGCGTTCACCACAACCCGCACCGGCAGGGCGCGGACCCGGGCGACGGTGGCGGCGTGGGCTCGGAACTTCTCCCGACGATGCACGAGGGTCACCGAACGGGCCAGCGGCTGAAGGGTCGACGCCCAGTCGAAGGCAGAGTCCCCACCACCCACGATGAGCACATCCTGCCCGGTGAGCTCCACCGGCTGCGGCACGAAGTAGACGATCCCGGTGCCGACGAAGCGCTCCGCGGCCGGCAGTGGGCGGGGGGTGAAGCTGCCCAGCCCGCCGGTGATCACTACCGCGCCGCAGCGGAGCTGCTCTCCCCCGGCCAGGCCGAGCACCGGCCGACCATCGGCGTAGGACAGCTTCTCCGCCCGCGTGCCAAGCCGGTACCGCGGGTCAAACGGGGCGGCCTGCGCAACCAGGTTGGCCACCAGATCCCGGCCCTTGATGGCCGGGAAGCCGGCGACATCGTGAATCAACTTCTCTGGGTACATCGCCGTGATCTGGCCACCGGGCTCGGGCAACGCGTCCACCACTGCTACCGAGAGCCCGCGAAAACCGGCGTAGTAAGCGGCGAAGAGACCGGCGGGCCCGGCCCCGACTACCGCGACATCGACCTCGTGCATGGGCGCACCGTCGCTTTCCGCTCCCGGCAACAACCGACGCTGATCCCTGACGGTAGAGGGGCCGGAGCCGCCGGGCAAGGATGTCCGACAGCCGATCGTCGCCGCTGCGGTCAGCCGAAGATGCGGGTCGAGTCGGAGTAGTGCGAGCCGCCCAGGTCCGGTCGACGCCGCCGGAAGATGATCGCGGCAACCACCCCGCCCAGCAGCCCGAAGAGGTGCCCCTGCCAGGAGATCCGCTCGTCGGTGGGGAGTATGCCGACGAGTTGCCAGCCATAGAGGAGGCCGACCAGGAGAACGACCGCGAAGTTCCACCAGCTCCGCTCGACGATGCCCCGGGTGAGCAGGATGCCGAGGTAGCCGAAGATAACGCCGCTCGCGCCGACGACGATCGAGTTTGGGGAACCGGTGAACCAGACGCCGAGTCCGCTGACCAAAATGATGATCAGCGTGGACCAGAGGAAGCGACGCACGCTGGCCGCGAGCACGAAGGTACCCAGCAGGATCAGCGGGATGCTGTTGCTGTAGAGGTGATCGAAGCCGTGGTGCAGAAAGGGTGAGAAGAAGACACCATCCAGGCCGTCGAGGCGCTGCGGGATGATGCCGGCCGCCGGATCGAGCCCGAACGCCAGGCCCTGGTCAACGGCCTCGATAAGGAAGAGGAACGGCACCACCGCGCACATAGCGACGAAGGCCCGGCCGATCGCGGCGTAGAACGCCTCGGTGCCGAACCGGTGCGGGTCACTGCCCTCCGGTAGCAGGCTCACCCGTCAACAGCTATCAGGTAGCGGCGACAGCCGCCACCTGGGCTGGCGGTCAAGTTCGAACCGACGGCGACGGGGTGTGACCAAACACACCCCGTTACCCGACGATCAGCACCAGCCCACGTTGGAGATCAATACCAGCCGACGTTCTGCATGTAGGCCCAGGCCTTGCAGGGCGTTTTGTACCGACCCTCGATATAGCCAAGCCCCCACAGGATCTGGGTCTTCGGGTTCGTCTCCCAGTCGTCGCCCTTCGAGGCCATCTTGCTACCGGGTAGCGCCTGCGGAATTCCGTAGGCTCCGGTTGATGGGTTGCGGGCCTTGTGGTTCCAGCCGCTCTCCTTGGTGAAGAGCTTGTCCAGACAGGGGAACTGGTCGATTTCGAAGCCGGCGTTGAGCATCTCCGCGCAGCCGATCTGCCGGTTGCCGGTGAACTCCGCACACGAGTCCGGAACCGGGCCGTCGTACGGCTTCTCCGCCGCCTTGGCCTTGGCCCTGGCCTTGGCGAGCTCCGCCGCCGCCTCGCGGACCGTCTTCCGCGACGCCGCAGCGGCCTCTTCCCGGCGCTTCCGCTCCGCCGCCGCCTCGGCGACCGCGGCGTCGCGCAACTTCTCCCGGTATTCGGTAGCCTGCTCCTTCGCCGGATGCACCTGCGGTGCTTGCAGCGCAACCTGCTCGACTCCGGCGGTGTCCGGCAGGCGCTGGCCCTGATCCCGGTTGTCGCCCAGTTGGAAGCCACTGACGACGCCCGCGGAGAGCAGCGCCACCGCGGCCGTCCGGGCACCCAACCGGCTCCACAGCCGATTCACGAGGCGGTCCCTTCCTTTCGGGGCACGGACACGGTGCAGACCACACCCGGGTGGGGTGCGGTCACACCGCGAGCGCTCCGACCGCGCGAGTCCCCCGACAGCTCCGCCAACGGGGACCCGGGCGAACGATCACCGGCGATCCGCCGGATGCGCGAGCGCTCGGGGACACGATCGCGCACGGCAGTGCGGATGGGAAACCATCCACCCCGATTGTGACCTGCGCCACTCCCAGTGCTGGCCCTCGATCACTCACAGTCACGGCCAGAGTCTGTTCGCGCAGGCCAGATCTGAGCCACACGACGGGACAGCCGACGAGCGGGCTCCGACTCGGATCCGCTCGATGAAGGAGCGGAACATTTGTCCAAGACCCCACAGCATTGCGCTTGCAACGCTTGCGGCCTGTCCGCACGACAGCAGACGAACCAATCACCACCTCGAGTCCGGGAGGGCAACATGAGGGGCAAGGCTCCATTGGGCACTCGCATCCTGCGCGACACCCTTGACTGGGAGGCTATGACCGACGATCAGGTGATCGCCGCCCGGGAAAGAGCCAACCGCAAGGCATCGTCACGGGTCGGACGGATCGTCACCGGGCTGCCGGATCGTCGCGCCCGGATCGAGGAGACCACCATCAACCTTCCGGGCCGCCGACTGATGCTACGGACGTACCGCCCGAAGAGCACCGACCGGCGGCTACCACTGATCGTCTCGTTCCACGGAGGAGGTTTCATCTCGGGCACGGCCGCGCAGAACGACTGGCTCAACAGTCACCTCGCGGCCCGCTGTCCAGCCGTGGTCGTCTCAGTGGAGTACCGGCTCGCTCCGGAGCATCCACTGCCCCGGCCGGTTGACGACGGCTACGACACACTCCTCCGGCTTGTCGACGGAGCCGTCGGCCAGGGCATCGACCCCACGGCGATCGCGGTCATGGGCGAAAGCGCCGGCGGCATGATCGCCGCGCTCGTTGCGTTGCGTGCCCGCAAGGACGGCCCACTGCTAGGCGCCCAGGTGCTGAACTATCCGACTACGGACTGGACCGAGACCATGACCGACTATCCCTCAATGGTGGAAAATGCCGACAACCCCGCGCTGCCACTGTCGCGATTGCGCGCGGGACGCAAGCTGAGCTTGCCCTCGGCCCTCGACCCCCGCAGCGTGTCTCCGCTGAAGTTCGACAGCCTGGCTGGTCTACCACCGACGCTGGTCGTCATCGCCGCACTGGATCCGGTGGCCGACCACGGTCGCCGGTACGTCGAACGGCTCCGCGAGGACGGCACCGAGGCCAGCCTGTCCTGTTACCCGCGGGCCACCCACTCCTTCCTCAGCACACCGGGGCTGGTTCCCGCCGCCCGACCCGCACGCCGCGAGATCCTCGCCTTCCTGCGCGGCCAGCTGGATCAGGCTCTCCCCGGCTAACCGGACCACCCTGGTGTTCAGGGAACCACCTCGCTCCGAGCAACGCCCGATGTCGCTCGTACCATGGCGACATGCGACCTGCCGAGCCGCTTCCAGCCGGCGTACCTACCTGGGACATCGCGGTCCCATCACGGCCGAGCCGGCTGGCGGGGGTGACCATGGCAGGTTTCAGCGACCGCGCGAACGGCCTCATCGAGGTCGACGCGATCCCGCCCCCTGCTGTCGTGGTGGTCATCAGCCTCGGCGACCAACCAATCGTTGTCAACGACGGTACTGGTCGGCAACGGCGGGAACGAATCGTCACCGGACTCGCACCCCACGGCGTTCGGGGGCAGGGGCTAGCCGGAAGCTTCGAGTGCCTACAGGTGCGGTTGTCACCGGTGGTCGCGCACACGGTCCTGGGCACCGCATCGGAGTTGGGCAGAGCGGTAGTCGCCCTCGATGACCTCTGGGGGCACGATGCCGCGCGGATCCAAGAACAATTGCGCGCTGCCACGTCGTGGGATGAACGGTTCGCGATCGCGGAGGTGGTGTTGGGTCGACGTCTCGACAGCGGCCGTGTGGTTGACCCGGAAGTCGTCTACTGCTGGCGGCAGATGGTGGCCAGTCGGGGACGCGTGCGGGTCGAGTGGCTGGCGACTGAGGTCGGATGGAGCCGCCAGCGTCTGTGGTCCCGGTTCCGATCGCAGATCGGCCTCACCCCCAAGCGCGCCGCCCAGCTGGTCCGCTTTGACCATGCAGCCCACCGCCTCGCCGCAGGTCACAGCACCGCTGTGGTGGCGGCAGACAGCGGTTACGCCGACCAGTCCCACCTCCATCGGGACATCGTGGCCTTCGCCGGGGTGACGCCTGCCGCCGTTGCGATCGCGCCGTTCCTCGCTGTCGACGATGTCGCGTGGGCCGACCGGCCGACACGGTGAGTTTCGTATTCTGCGTCCGCAAGCCCGGTCACCCGCTTCGCCGAACCAGCGTGCCGGTCGGGTGTCGACCACCGGCAGGCGCCGCCGCCGAGCCGGTCGGGGGTCGGCCAACGGTCGGAGCCGCCGCCGAGCCGGTGTAGGTAGTGCCGGGCCGGGCCATCGGTGGCACGATGCGCTTGCGAACCGGATCCACCGGTGGCGGGCCGGCGAGCGCGGACGCGATCGCCGCCTGGGCGTCGCGCCGACGCCGGTTCCAGGCGCCGCGGTCACCATCGAAGTAGCCCTGCCGATAGCCGAACCGGTAACCGATCCGGTAGCTGAGCTGACCATGCAGGCGACCTGCGGCGTAGCTGGTGGCGGTCAGGACGCAGACGAGGAGCAGGGCGAGGAGTGGGCTCATCCGGCCACTCCGGACGGTGGGCAGTGTGGACTCATCGTTCCTCCGGCTCAACCGGGGTGGGATCCACGACGAGTAGCTGGTCGAGGTCAGCTGTACCGACCTGTTCGACCAGCTCGACGCTGATCCGGCACCCGTCCAGGACAACCTCGGCCACCGACGAGCGGCGGATCTCGCCGCCCGCGTCGTAGACGCGGACGCTGAGCTCCGGACAACCGAGGTGGGTACGCCAGGCGTGCCACTCCGCCCGGTCCCCGACGCTGAGGGAGAGGTAACGGGAACCCCGGGCGAGGTAGAGGCGCCAGGGCGCGCTCAAACCAGTGGCTACCCCGGCGGCGATCAGGCCGAAGGCCTGCGCTCGGGTGGCGAGTTCGGTCACCAGGTCCCCCTCGTGCCGGAGATATCACGCATGGAAGCAAGCAGTCATCGTCTCCTGCACGGACACACGGTAAAGTGTCCCACGAGCGTGACAGTATCAGCTTTTCGTCTGATTCCCCCCAACCGCTCGCCCACCTATTCGCCCCAGGTGAAGGCCGGGGGATGTAGCACCCACCCGGACAGTGAAAAGCTGAGCATGTCGTCACATTCGCGTGACAACCGCGTGCCAGGAGCCCATTCGAGGGCTCCGTGGCCGTACGGTCACCAGGTGACCGAGACGGCCAACGCACGGAAGATCGCCTTCGCCACCTTCGTCCGTCGCGCGCTCGACGAGGCCCGGGCCACCCGAGCGTGGAGCGGCACTGAGGTCTCCCGACGCACCGGCGTCTCCCGGCAGACGATCAACCGATGGGTCCGGGGCGACTGGGCCAGCGACCCCGAGGCGGAACGCGTCGTGGCGTTCTGTGAGGGACTCGGGCTGGATCCGGCAGCCGCCTTCACCACCCTGGGCTGGGACCGGCGGAGCACCCCCCACCGGGCCGGGACGATCCCGCCGCCGATGGATCCCGATGTCGAGGCGCTGCTACGTCGACTGGTTGATCCCGAGGTGTCGGACGCGGAGAAGTTCCACATTCGAGAAACAATTCGTTACCTCGCGTATCGTCCGACTCTCCCAACAACAGCACCAAACCGGGGCAAACAGGTTGGCTGATCCTCAGATGGCGAAAGAACAGCAGGTCAGACTCATTCGTTTCGCTCCCGGGCCCGGATCGGCACGCTAGCGTCCGTACTCGTACTGCTTGGGCTCGTCGTCGGCGGGGGGACGGGAAGGCCGAACCCAGCCCTGCGGGACAGAAGGAGGGGTCTGTCCATGACCCTGAAGTGGTTGGCAGTCGTGGTCGGCACCGTGTCCCTGACGCTGTGTGTGACCGGGAACGCGGTGACCCTGGCGGTCAACGGCGGGCAGCTTCCCCTGCTCGTCAACCTCGTCGCGCTCACCGCCACCGGCACCGCCGTCGTCCTGGCCGTGCTCGCCGAACTGAACGACCGACTCAACGACCGAATCAGCGCGCTCACCGAGTTCCTGGTGGCCCGGCTCAACGAGATCGAATCCAACACCGGTGACCGAAACTCCGGCTTCGTCGAGGGCTACCTGCTCAGTCACAGTCGGGAAGCCACCGTCGTCCCGATCGGGCGTCGGAGACGGGAAGCCGCCGAACGCTGAACGCCGCCGCCAAAGCCCGTCCTCCACCCGCCACCCGACCCGGTGGCCGGGTACCTCACGGCCACGATTGAGCCGCTCCGAGCGGGGTACGCTGTCGCGCGTGCCGCCGTTGAATCTGGGCAAGCAGCCGCCGAGAACCCCGTTCACCGCCGACCTCGCCTGGCAGACAACCGCTGCCCGGGCGGCCGGAACCGTCCTCTTCTTCGACTTCGATGGCACCCTCGCGCCGGTCCGGGACGACCCGACGGCGGTGCACCCCGCACCAAAAGTGCTCACCGCCATCGAGGCGCTCGCTCCCGTCGTCCGTCGGATCGCGATCGTCTCCGCACGCCCGGTCGATTTCCTCCGCGAGCGACTCGGCGATCTCGCCGGCGTTGACCTCTACGGCCTCTACGGCCTGGAGCACAGCCACTCCGACGGCGAAACCGTCACCGAACCGGCGGCGCTGCCCTGGGTACCGACCATGGCAGAGCTGACCGACAGGGCGCGCACCGAGCTGCCCGAGGGCACCCTGGTGGAGTACAAGCGGCTCTCGGTGGCGCTGCACTGGCGAACCGCCCCGCAGCTCGGCTCGGCGGTAACCCAGTGGGGTCGCGCCCAGGCCGAGCAGCTCGGCCTCCGAGTCCAGGCCGGACGGATGGTCCTGGAGCTGAAGCCTCCGGTCGACCGGGACAAGGGCATGGTCATCGACGAGGTGGTGCGAGACGCGGAGGCCGCCTGGTACTTCGGCGACGACGTGTCGGACATCAAGGCCTTCGCGGCGCTGCGCGCCCGTACCGCCGCCGACCCGCACTTCTTCGGCGTCTGCGTCGCCGTCGCCAACCCGGAGACCGGCGAAGAGGTCGCCGCCGCCGCGGACCTGACCATCGACTCACCCACCGACCTCGGCGACTTCCTGACCGCCGCCGCGCGCCGGCTGGCCTGACTCCCACACTCCGACGCACCCAGCGGTCGGAGCCCACCTCGCCCCGGGGCTGACCCGCCGCTGATCATGTGCGCGGTCGCCCGGGGGGCCGGTCGGCGAAGGCGGTCCCCGGGGGGATCAGATGCCGAAGCGACGCTGACGGGTGGCGTAGGAACGCAGCGCGCGAAGAAAGTCAACCCGGCGGAAATCCGGCCAGTTCAACTCGCAGAAGTAGAACTCCGAGTGGACGGACTGCCAGAGCAGGAAACCGGACATGCGCTGTTCGCCGCTGGTCCGGATGATCAGATCGGGGTCCGGCAGCCCCCGGGTGTAGAGGTGCTCGGTGATGTGCTCGACATCGAACGTCTCGGCCAGCTGCTCGATGCTGGTGCCGGCCTTCGCGTGCTCGTGCAGGAACGACCGCACCGCGTCGGCGATCTCGCGCCGGCCGCCGTAGCCCACGGCGATGTTGACCTGTGCGCCACCGACTCGGTCCCGGGTCCGCTCCGCCGCTGCCTTGAGCGCCGCCGCGTGCTGCGCCGGCAACACGTCGAGCGCCCCGACCATCCGCAGCCGCCAGGGGTTGCCCTCCTCGGCCAGCTCGCTCGTCAGGTCCTCGATGATCTGCAACAACGGATCAAGCTGAGCGGCCGGGCGAGTGAGATTGTCGGTGGAGAGCAGCCAGAGCGTCACATGCCCGACGCCGGCCGCGTCACACCACCGCAGCAGTTCCTTGATCCGCTCGGCGCCGACCCGGTGGCCGTCGTTGGGGTCAACGAACCCCATCTCCCGCGCCCACCTGCGGTTACCGTCGCACATCACGCCGACATGCTGAGGCACCGGCTTGCCCGCCAGCTTGGCCGTGAGCCGGCGTTCGTACACCGAATAGACAACGTCCCGCAGAGTCATCACCTGCCAGGGTAGCGACCGGGACGACGCCTCACGGCTCGGGATGCCGATCCCCGACGGCCAGGCCACGCCCGATCATGGCCAACGTGCGAAGGTCCAACCGGCCGTCGCCGAGCCCCAACTCCACCACCGCCCGATACACCTGCTCATCGCGGTTGGCCGCCCACACCGCTGCGTCGACCACCGACCGCCGCCGGGCGAGCCAGGCCGCAACCGAACTGTGCCGCAGATGACCACCGAGTCGACGACGAAGCGCCGCGGTGTAGCGCCGAGCGACCTGCTCCGGCGTGCGGCCCGCCGCAGTGCCGGCGAGCGCTCCGGAGAGCAGCGCGTAGAAGATCCCCTCCCCGGTGAACGGGTTGATCAACGAGAGCGCGTCACCCGCCAACACCGCCCGGCCGCGCCCCGGCACCGGTCGGTGGGTGGAGAGCGGCAGGTGATGGGCCCGCAGGGCGGTAACCGCCGCCGGATCGACCCCGGGCAGCAACGCTGGAATCCGCGCAACGAGGTGTTCCCGGGTCAGCGACTCACCACGGAGCACCTCCCCGTACCCGATGTTCGCCCGTCCATCGCCGATCGGGAAGGACCAGGCGTATGCCGGCCAGCGGGCGGCCGACGTGACGATGAGCTGTTCCGGTGGGCCGGGCGGCGCGGGCGCATAGCCCCGGATCGCCAGGGCCAGGTGGCGGTCCGGGTTCGGGGGGTACCCCAGTGCCCGGCGCACGACTGAGCCCGCGCCGTCGGCACCCACCACGGCTCGCCCGGCGATCCGTCCGTCCAGCACGACCCGGTCCGCCCGCACCTCGACCCGACGTACCACGTGCCGGCGCAGCTCGGCGCCGGCCGCGACCGCTGCCGCGACCAACCGAGCATCAAAGACGGTTCGGGGCACCGTGTACGCCGGGCGGGGTAGCGCCCGCGCCACCGCCGGGCCGCCCGGGGCGACCAGGCGGAGCGCGGGTAGCGGGGCGTACCCGACTACCGGGTCGGGTACGCCCAGCCCGGCCAGGACATCCAGCGCATGCGCGGCGATCCCGTCCCCGCAGGCCTTGTCCCGAGGGAAGTCGGCCCGATCCAGCAGGAGTACTCGGGCTCCTGTCCGGCGGGCGGCGATGGCGGCGGCCGAACCCGCCGGCCCCGCCCCCACCACCACGACATCGAACTCGTCGCCCCCATCGGCCGGCCCGGTCGCCACGTCGCGCCCCCTCTCCGGCGCCGAGCTACTGCGCTCGGCAGCCGTCGTAGGGATCATCCATCGCCCGTGGCGCCGGCCCAGCTACTTCCGCTACTTCTGCGGCTCCGCGTCGAGCCGAGCCCGCAGCGCGTCCAACTCGGCCCAGAGGACCCCGGGCAGCTTGTCCCCGAACTTCTCAAACCACTCGGTGACCAACGGCAGTTCGGCCTGCCACTCGTTCACGTCGACCTTCAGCGCGATCCGAATGTCTTCCGAGGTCATGTCCAGACCCTCGACATCCAGCGCGTCCTCGGCGGGAACCATGCCAATCGGGGTCTCCACGGCGTCGGCCCGGCCCTCGAGCCGCTCGACGATCCACTTCAGGACCCGGGAGTTCTCGCCGAATCCCGGCCAGAGGAAGCTGCCCTCGGCGTCCTTGCGGAACCAGTTGACGTAGTAGACGCTGGGCAGCTTCGACTCATCGCCGTCGGCACCCTTACCCATCTCGATCCAGTGCCGGAAGTAGTCACCGGCGTGGTAGCCGATGAAGGGCAGCATCGCCATCGGGTCCCGACGCACGACACCGACCGCCCCCGAGGCCGCGGCGGTGGTCTCCGAGGAGAGCGTCGCACCCAGGTAGACGCCGTGCACCCAGTCCCGCGCCTCGGTGACCAGCGGAACGGTGTCCCGACGCCGACCCCCGAAGAGGATCGCGTCGATCGGTACACCGTTAGGGTCGTAGTAGTCCTCGGCGAGGATCGGGCACTGGGTGATCGGGGTGCAGAACCGGCTATTGGCGTGCGAGGAGAGCTGTTCGCTCTCCGGCGTCCAGTCATTGCCCTTCCAGTCGATGAGGTGCGCCGGGGGCTCGCCCATGCCCTCCCACCAGATGTCACCGTCGTCGGTGAGGGCCACGTTGGTGAAGACGGAGTTACCGCGGTCCAACGTCCGCATCGCGTTGGCGTTGGTCTTCCAGTCGGTACCGGGGGCGACCCCGAAGAGGCCGTACTCCGGGTTGACCGCGTAGAGGCGTCCGTCCGGGCCGAACCGCATCCAGGCGATGTCGTCGCCGATGGTCTCGACCTTCCAGCCCGGGATGGTCGGCTCCAGCATGGCGAGGTTGGTCTTGCCGCAGGCCGACGGGAAGGCCCCGGCGATGTGGTAGACCTTCCCCTCCGGCGAGGTGATCTTGAGGATCAGCATGTGTTCGGCGAGCCAGCCCTCGTCCCGCCCCATCACACTGGCGATCCGCAGCGAGTAGCACTTCTTGCCGAGCAGTGAGTTGCCGCCGTAGCCGGAGCCGTAGGACCAGATCTCCCGGGTCTCCGGGAAGTGCGAGATGTACTTCGTCTCGCTGCACGGCCAAGACACGTCCTGCTGACCCGGCGCAAGCGGCGCGCCGATCGAATGCAGCGCGTGTACGAAGTCTGCGTCGTCGCCCATCGCCGCCAGGATCTTCGCGCCCATCCGGGTCATGATCCGCATCGAGACGACCACGTACGGACTGTCAGTGATCTCGATGCCGAACATCGGCTTCTCGGCCTCAACCGGGCCCATGCAGAAGGGGATGACGTACATCGTGCGCCCGCGCATGCAGCCGCGGTACAACTCCGTCATCGTCCGCTTCATCTCGGCCGGCGCCATCCAGTTGTTGGTCGGGCCGGCGTCTGCCTCGTCCACCGAGCAGATGTAGGTGCGCTCCTCGACCCGCGCCACATCCGTCGGGTCGGTCCGCGCGTAAAACGAGTTGGGCTTCTTCTCCGGATTGAGTCGGACCAGGGTGCCGGCCTCGACGAGCTCGTCGGTGAGACGACGCCACTCTTCTTCTGACCCGTCCGCCCAGACCACACGGTCCGGGGTGGTCAGTTCCGCGATCTCACGGACCCAGGCAAGCAGTTTGGGGTGGGATGTCGGGGCCTGATCGATACCCCGAACAGTCGCCGGAGCAACCATGACACATCTCCTTGTGGTCGACGCTGACCGGTCTATGGGATGCACGAGGCTTGACGGCGCGGTGCGTCGCCTACGTGAAACCTGGGATTGGCCTCAGCGTAAACCGGCTTGCGCCACCAGTCAGTGGGACTGGTTGTGAAGAACTGCACAAGGTACGGCCCGGCTGCGGCATCGCGAGCTAATACCCGCTTTCACGCGCAGTTTCACGCAAATCCAGTGACGAAACATCTGGCCCGCCGTCGTCCGGTACGCCGACTGTGACCCGGCCCGCACTTGGCGGACCGCTCGGGAGCCCCGCTCGGCGCGGTTACGCTTCGCTCATCACCACTGCCCGGATCAGCCATTCCGGCCGGCGCTACCCGTGCCACGGGCCCACACCCGGTACGCTCGCTCGGTGGCAGCGACGATGACCGGGGAGCCCGGCTCCCGGCGGACCCGGCCGGGTCTGATCCACTCCCTGCTGGACCGATTCGGTCACCTCGTCCACGAGTTGAGCAAGTTCGCCACTGTGGGCGGCGTCGCCTTCCTCGTTGACTTCGCCCTCTTCAACTTCCTGACCTCGGCGCAGGGGGTCGAGCAGGTCACCGCGAAGACCATCTCCACGGTGGTGGCGGCAACCTTCGCCTTCCTCGGCAACCGGTTCTGGACGTGGCGACACCGCCGGGGCGGCAACCCAGCCCGCGAGTACGCGCTCTTCTTCATCTTCAACACGGTGGGCCTCGGTATCACCGTGGCGGTCCTGGCGATCAGCCGCTACGGCCTGGGCCAGATCTGGCCGGAGGTCTTCCAGACCCCACTGGCGGACAACATCGCCAGCTATCTCGTCGGCACCGGGCTGGCGACCCTCTTCCGGTTCTGGTCCTATCGACGGTTCGTCTTCGTACCAGCGGGAACTCCCACCGCACCGGAAGCGAAACACGACCGATACCGGGCGTGACCTGGCGCCCATCTCGCCAGGCCGGGACGGTCCCGGCCCAGTCCACTCGCCTAAGGTGTTCCGCATGCGTCTTGTCCGTCTCCTGCCCGAGCGCTGGCAGAAGTTCGTCCACGAGGCGCTCAAATTCGGCGTCGTCGGGGGCGTCAACACCGTCATCAACTACGCGGTGTTCAACGCCCTCGCACTCACCGTCTTCCAGGGCGGCGCGCTGAAGGCGACGGTCGTCGCCACCATCACGGCGACAATCTCGTCGTACCTCATGAATCGCCACTGGACGTACCGTGATCGTCCGAAAACAGCAGTTCAGCGCGAGTATGCCCTTTTCTTCCTCTTTAACGGCGCGGGGCTCCTCATCGAACTGGGCGTGCTGGCCGCGGCCAAATACGGCCTCGGCGTGACCAGCCTGCTCGCCCTCAACCTCGCCAAGACGATGGGTATCGTGCTGGCGACGCTGTTCCGGTTCTGGTCCTACCGGACGTTCGTCTTCCAGCCGGCGCCGGCACCGGCCACGAACAACTGGCACAGCATCCCCCGCGACGAGTGGGACACGATGGCCGAGATGGACCCGGTCGCCGAGCTGGCGGAGTCGGTCTCGGAGCTGGAGGAAACCGCTCCGCCACCGGGCACCCACCACCCGCACCGCACACCGATCCAAGGCCTGACCATCCCGCTGGACGCCCGCCTCGACCTGGACCGGGAGCTGGCGGCCGAGCTCGCCGCGGAACTCCAGGCGAGCACCCGCCGGTCCCGTCGCCCCTGACCGCACCCATCGCCCCTGACCGCACCGGCTCCGGATCCGGCCCACCCCGCGACGAGCCCGCTCAGCCCGGTTCCCGTAACGGTCTGCCGTCCTGAACCTCGGTCAGCTCCTCCCGAAGCTCGGGGTCGCTGGACGGCTGCCGGTCGTACTGCGCCTCCACCAGCTCGTAGAGGGTGGTCTGGACCCGCCCCACCTGCGGCACGTCACCCAACACCGACCGCCCACGTTCCCCAGCGGAGTCGATGGTCAGGGTGCCGCAGCCGAACAGTCGCTCGCCCAAGCGCTGCTGCATCGCATGGTCGGTAACCCGGGTGAGCGGGATGTCCCGCCGATCCCGGGAGAGCACACCCTGCTGGATAAGCACCCGCTCGTTGGTGAACAGGTAGTGGGTCGCCCGCCAGACCAGCATCGGCCAGAGCGCGAACCAGAGCACCCCCACCAGCGCCAACCCGCCGAGCACCACCAACACCACCGCCCGGCCAGCGCCATCGGGAGCCAGTACCAGCGCTGCCACCACCACCGCGACGGCGAGAACCGTCACCGCGACCGGCCGGACCAGGGCCTTCCAGTGCGGATGTAGGTGCAGCACGACGTGCTCGTCCTCGGTGAGCACGTCCTCAGGAAACGCCACGGGTACCTCCAGCGCAGATCGGACGCGCAGACCGTAACCGCTCACACCACCCCACGACATCTGCCGCGCGGGCCGGGCGACGACGGCGCTGCCGAGCACGACCCCGCCGGTTCAGCCGTGACCGTTCAGCGCAGGTGCAGGATGTCGCCGGCGGAGAGGTGCCGGGTGGCTTCCGGGGTGGCCACCATCAGCTGGCCGTCGGAGTCAACGCCGGTCGCCGTGCCGGTCAGCTCGCCACCATCTGGCAGCAGCACCCGGAGCGGACGGTCCACGGTGGCACAGACGGCCAGGTACGCCGCTCGCAGGCCACTCGCCGCCGCACTGCCGTCAGCAGCCCGCCAACGCCCATACCAGTCGCCCAGCGACCGGAGCAGCGCCCGCAGCAACGGATCCCGATCGGTCGCCGCGGCACCGGCCAACTGCAGCGAGGTCGCCGGCAGACCGGTCGGGTTCGCCGGCAACTCGTCAGCGCGAAGAGTCACGTTCAGACCGATGCCGAGAACGATCGCGGGAGGAGCAGCCGCGCCCGCCGCCGGCACCCCCTCGGCCAGGATCCCGCCGCACTTCGCCGCCCCGACGAGCAGATCGTTCGGCCACTTCAGGGTGGCCTCCAGCTCGGCCAGCCGGGTCACCGCCTCCACCAGTGCCACTCCGGCGAGCAGCGGCAGCCACCCGTACGCCGATGGTGGCACCGGCGCCCAGCCCCGCTCGGGCACCGCCTCCCCCGGCCGTAGCAGGACGCTGGTTGCGATGCCCGCCCGAGCCGGCGACTGCCAGTCGCGGCCCCGCCGGCCCCGCCCCGCACGCTGCCGCTCCGCGACCAGTACCAGGCCCTCCGGCTCACCGGAGCGGGCGTACTCGGCCACGTCCGCGTTGGTCGAACCGGTCTCGCCGAGAAGCTCCAACCGGGCCCACGGACCATGCGGCGCGACCAACGCGCGGCGCAGCCGCACCGCCGACAGCGGCGGGCGATCCAGGTCGGTGTACGGGGAACCCAGCATCCCGCCAGCCTACGGCCCGCCCGATGACAGGTGGTGAGGCGTACTGCACAGCGGCGCCGAGCTGAACCATCGTTATATTCCCTTGGTGACTACCGAGACCGGGACCAACATCCACAGCACCGCGGGCAAGCTGGCGGACCTGGAGCGTCGGATCGACGAGGCGGTGCACGCCGGATCGGCGCGCGCCGTGGACAAACAGCACGCACGGGGCAAGAAGACCGCGCGGGAGCGGATCGAGCTCCTCCTCGACCCCGGCTCCTTCGTCGAACTGGACGAGCTGGCCCGACACCGGTCCACCAACTTCGGACTGGCGAAGACCCGCCCCTACGGCGACGGCGTCATCACCGGCTACGGGACCATCGACGGCCGCCAGGTCTGCGTCTTCGCGCAGGACTTCACGGTCTTCGGCGGCTCCCTCGGCGAGGTCTTCGGCGAGAAGATCGTCAAGGTGATGGACCTGGCCATGAAGATCGGGTGCCCGGTCATCGGAATCAATGACTCCGGCGGCGCCCGAATTCAGGAGGGCGTCGCCTCGCTCGGCCTCTACGGCGAGATCTTCTTCCGCAACGTACGGGCCAGTGGCGTCATCCCACAGATCTCGCTCATTCTCGGCCCGTGCGCGGGCGGCGCCGTCTACTCACCGGCGGTCACCGACTTCACCGTGATGGTCGACCAGACCTCACACATGTTCATCACCGGCCCGGACGTGATCAAGACCGTCACCGGTGAGGACGTCGCCATGGAGGAGCTGGGCGGCGCCCGTACCCACAACTCGCGTAGCGGCAACGCGCACTACCTCGCCACCGACGAGGAAGACGCGATCGAGTACGTCCGGGCGCTGCTGTCGTACCTGCCGTCGAACAACCTGGACGAGCCGGTCACGTACCCGGTCGACGTGGACCTCGAGATCAGTGACGAGGACCGGGAGCTGGACACCCTCATCCCGGACTCGGCGAACCAGCCATACGACATGCACCGGGTCATCGAGCACGTCCTCGACGAGGGCGAGTTCCTCGAGGTGCAGCCGCTGTACGCACAGAACCTGATCGTCGGCTACGGCCGGGTCGAGGGCCGGCCGGTCGGCGTGGTCGCGAACCAGCCCATGCACTTCGCCGGCACGCTGGACATCGCCGCGTCGGAGAAGGCCGCGCGCTTCGTCCGCACCTGCGACGCGTTCAACATTCCGGTACTCACCTTCGTGGACGTACCCGGCTTCCTCCCCGGCACCAGCCAGGAGTGGGAAGGCATCATCCGCCGGGGTGCGAAGCTCATCTACGCGTACGCCGAGGCCACCGTCGGCAAGGTCACCGTCATCACCCGCAAGGCATACGGCGGCGCGTACGACGTCATGGGCTCCAAGCACCTCGGCGCGGACCTGAACTTCGCCTGGCCGACCGCCCAGATCGCGGTGATGGGGGCGCAGGGGGCGGTCAACATCCTGCACCGGCAGGAGTTGGCCGGCGCCGCCGACCCGGCGGCGCGGCGCGCCGAACTGATCACCGAATACGAGGACACCCTCGCCAACCCGTACATTGCCGCCGAGCGCGGGTATATCGACTCGGTCATCCCGCCGCACGAAACCCGGGCACAGATCGTCCGCGCGCTGCGGGTGCTGCGTACCAAGCGCGAGACCCTTCCCCCGAAGAAGCACGGCAACATCCCGCTGTAGGTGTGCGGTCAGCCAGGCTCAGCAGGGCGGGCTGGCAGCGATGCACATCCGACGGGCTGCCACGTCGGCGAGGCGGACCAGTTCCGCCTCGCCGGCCATGCTGACGAAGAGCACCGTCACCAGGTCACCGACGCGCAGCACGACCCGCAGCTCCGGTGAGTTCACCACGGTCTGCAGCTCGCCCAGGGCAGGGTTGGGGAGCAACGAGCTCGAGTGCCGCAGCAGGAGCGACTCGTCACCGGCGAAGTCCACCCGCGGGGTGTCCCAGCGGTGCACCGCCCGCACGTTGACCGCGGTGCCTTCGTATTCGGCCGTCCAGACCTCCCCCTGCTGGGGGCAGGCAACGATCGTCTGCCGGACCTCGGCGAAGAAGCGTGCCGCGCCGTCGTCGCGGAACCGGTACAGATCCTGCACGACCAGGATGTCACCGAGCCGGTCGGGGCCGCCGGCCGACCACCGCAGCAGCGTCTGCGACCGGCTCATCCAGGCCTCCGCCTCCGGGCCCGGACCACATTGGTCGCGCCCGAGCCCCAACGGGACGGTCCCGCCCACAACGGCCTCGTTGAGGTGCAGTTCGGTGCGTACCACCAGGTCCGACTGTTGGACGAAGAGCTCGGGCGGGAGGTCGGAGCGGGTCGGCGCGACCTGCCCGGCGCGCGACGCCGGGGTGCTGCCCGCCACAGCCTGCACCGGCGGTGTATTGGGGGGGTGGTAGCCCGTGGGACGGTTGACCACCGCGACGGCGGCAACCGCCAGGGTCCCCACCAGGACAACCCCCGCCAGCAGGGCGGTACGCCGGCTGCGACGGCGGGCCCGAGCACGGATCTCCGCCGCCTCCGGCCAACGGATGTCGCGCAGGGCACGTTGCATGGGCTCGACGACTCTCATCTCATCACGCATCGACGGCCTCCTTCAGATCGACGACGGCGAGTAGCCCGGCGAGGGCGACCCGGCCGCGAGACAGCCGGGCCTTGACGGTGCCGACCGGGGCGTTGGTCTCCCGGGCGACGTCGACGACGGGCATTCCCACCAGGTAGTAGAGCGCGATCGCGATGCGCTGCTCCTCGGGCAGCCGGCGCAGCGCGGCGACCACCGCCACCGTGTCGGTGCTTGGTGCCGGGACGCTCTCGGTGGCGCCGTGCCGCAGGTACGCCCGAGCGCGGCTGCGCAGGCTGCGCCATCGGCTGACCGCGATCCGGCTCGCCACCACCCGCACCCACGCCTCCGGGTCGTCGTACCCGCTCACCGTTGACCAGCGCTGCCAGGCCCGGATATACGCCTCCTGCACCGCATCCTGGGCCTCGGTGAGATCACCGGTGAGCACGTACACGAAGCCGAGCAGCCGCTGCCGGCTCCCCCGATAGAACTCGTCGAACCCCTCGACATCCGGCAACTGGCTACCTCCCGCGACGGTCTCAGGGGACACGCACCAGCACCGGCCCCGGGTTGCCGGCAGCCCCGGCTTTTCCGCCCCGACCGGGGCCGCTTCAAACGGTCCGGCTCAGCCGGTCAGCCCGTACCCGGCCAGGACCGGGCCGGCCAGCAGAGCCGCGCCGAAGCCCAACACGGCCAGGTTGACCAGGGCGAACACCGTGACCCAGAAGAACGCGGGGAAGGGGGTGATGCCGGCGAGCTGGTCGGCGTCGGAGCCGGGCATCCGGCCGCAGGCGCGTAGCCGTTGCAGCTCGACCACCGGGCGGACACCGCCGAGCAGCAGGAACCAGACCCCGGTGTACGCGAACGCCGCCTGCACCTGCGGTGCGGCATACCAGGAGACGGCGAGGACGAGCCCCCCGGTGACCAACAACGACAGCGCTCCGAAGACGTTGCGGATCAGGACCAACATGGCCAGCAGCAGCGCCACGGCGATCCACAGCAGCAGGGTGATCCGGTTTCCACCAAGGATCCCGGCGCCGGCGAGCCCAACCAGCGGTGGGGCCAGATAGCCGGCGAGCAGGGTGATCACCATGCCGGGACCGGTGGGCCGGCCGGCGGAGAGGGTCAGCCCGGAGGTGTCCGAGTGCAGCCGGATACCGTGCAGGCGACGGCCGGTGAGCAGAGCGGCCAGGGCGTGCCCGCCCTCGTGGGCGATGGTCACCGCGTTGCGGGCGATCCGCCAGGGTCGGCCGGCGCTGACCACGACCAGCGCCCCCACCCCGGTGAGCAGCACCAGCAGTGGAGGCGGGTCGGGTTGCGCGCCGAGCAGTGTGTCCCAGACACCGGTCAGACCGTCGATCGACACCATGGGCGGGGAGCCTACCGCCCTCGTACCGGCCGGCTCCCGGCCCGATCTGGCCGCCCTCGGCCGCCCGGGGCAGGATCAGCTACGTACCGGCACAAACCCGGCGGCGATGACCTCAAAGATCGACTCGTTCGCCGCCCAGTCGCTCTCCGGGCAGTCCCAGCGGATCGCGTACCCCTTGTCGGGGGCGGTCACGAAGCCCCGATTGCGGACGTGGATCCGACGTCCGTAGTCGTCATTGAAGATCCACTCCCAGTCGGCGGCCTCATCCCAGTAGTCCACTGAAACAATCCTGACGTGCTGGTAGCCGCGGTAGTTGCCGCGTCGGGCAGCCTCCTGCCGACGCCAGTCGGCCTCGGCATCGTCCAGTGGCGTCGTCGTCTGGTCGATCAGCAGGGCCCGCCCCTGATCGTCGGAGAACCGGACCCGATAGTCCTCCGGTCCCCGACCCCATGGCCGGCGATAGTTCAACTTGAACCCCGGCGGCACCGGCACCACGAATCCCGTGGCGTCCTCATGTAGCTTCCAGCCAGCCGGCAGCGCCGCGCCCGCCGTACCACTCGGGGTCGGGCTGGCGCTGGTCGGCGGGGGGCTCACCGACGCCGTAACGCTCGGAGCAGAGCTGGCCGGAGCCGTGGTGGGTCCGGCACCGGTCGCGACGGCACCCGGATCCACTTCGTCGTCCTCCGTGGTGAGCTGGGGATAGACCACCACGAGACCAAGCAGGAGCAGAACCACCACGGCACCGATCACCAGGTTGCGACGGGTGGCGTAACGCTTCGTACCGGCGGCGGGCCCACCGGGCGGGGGCACCGACGATGCCGGGGCAGCCGACAGCCCACCGAGCTTCGCCGTCGGGTCGGCGGCGACCCGGTCCACCGGAGGGTCGACCGGCGCGGTCGGGCCGGTACCAGTCACCTTCGCGGTGGGGGCGGCATCGGCCGGCGGCTCGACCGCCGGTTGCGCCGGCGGGGATGCCGGTGGGGCCGACGCCGGGGATTCGGGCAGCTCCGACGCCGGCCGCGGCGCCGGCACAAACGCTGGGGTCCGCCCCCCGCGACGGTTCGGCCCAGGCCGGCGTACGCCGGACAGCAGCGGGATGAGCTGCGAACGCTTGCCGCCGGCTCGGCGCAGTAGCCGCTCCGCCACGTCGGCGGTGATCCGATCGGTCGGATCCTTACGCAACAGGCCGTTGAGTACCGGTCGCAGCGAGCCGGCGTTCTTCGGTGGTGGCGGCGGCTCGGTGGCCAGCGCCGCGAGGGTGGCAATCGCCGTGGGACGCGCGTACGGCGACTTGCCCTCAACCGCCGCGTACAGGGTCGCGCCCAACGACCAGAGGTCCCCCTCCGGCCCAGCGGTGCCATCCCGCGCCCGCTCGGGAGCGATGTACGCGGGCGAGCCGAGCACCATGCCGGTGCGGGTGACATTGGGGTCGCCCGGAACGGTAGCGAGACCGAAGTCGGTCAACACCACCCGCCCGTCGTCGCCGAGCAGGACGTTGCCGGGCTTGACGTCACGGTGCATCACACCCGCCTTGTGCGCCGCCCTCAGCGCACCAAGCACCCCGAGGCCAATCTGCACTGCCTGGGCCAGCGACACCGGCCCCTGCTCGGCGAGCGTGTCCTGGAGGGACTTCGACGGCACGTACTCCATCACGATCCACGGGTCGCCGTCAGTGCGCAGCACGTCGAAGATGCGAACGACGTTGACATGATTGAGTCGAGCGATCGCCCGCGCCTCGCGCAGCGAACGCTCCCGCATCTCGCGGCGCTCCTCGTCAGTGAGGCTGGGCGGCGGGACCAGTTCTTTGATCGCCACGGTCCGGTGCAGCACCTCGTCTTGCGCCTTCCACACCCGACCCATGCCGCCTTGGCCAAGCGGCGACAAAAGCCGGTATCGGCCAGCGACAAGTTCCGGAAGTGCGTTCGACATCGCTGAAACGGTACCCGGCGGCGACGGCGGTCACTCGGGCGGCACGCCACCGCACAATGAAGATCCAAACTCCCCGCGTAGGCTGACGCCATGTCTGCCGAGGAGCCACTATTCCGCGTCGTTCGTGGCACGCCGACCGCTGAGGAACTGGCCGCCTTGGTGGGCGCGATCGTCGTTCGGTCCAAGCCGGCGGCGGCCCCCGCCCCACTTCCGGTTTCTGCTTGGGCACGGGGCGCCCGCCCCGCCAACAACGGCCACACCGCCGGCCCGAACGCCTGGCGCACCTCCGGCCTGCCCCGCTGACGCGGCCCACGCCACGGCCGCACCCCGAAGCCCGGTGGTGCTGGCTACCGATTCCCGCGGTGGATCGCGTTCTACTGCAACGCGAGCGAATTGCCGCATAATGAGCCACGCACCTGGTCGACTCATCCGAAATGCACCATTCCGGGGCTGCAACTCCCACATCGCACCCGCTACCCTCACTCGTGGAAACGGCGCGGTGACAGACAGGGAGGGATGATGATCGAGGAGGGTGAGGGTCGTCCAGCGGCCCAGTTTCCCAGCCTCAACGGCATTGCGACCGACATCCGCCAGCTACAGGATCTCGCCGACCAACTCCAGGCCACCACTGCGGGCGACGACACCGCACAGCTTCCGCCTGCTGAAGCAGCGACGACCGCCACCGTCCCGAACCCAGCTGGCATCCTCCTCGAACTCACCCACTTCCTACGTACACATTGGGAAGTGCAGCAGGCCACCTCCGACGAGGCCCGGGAACACCTTGAACGGCTCCAGACCTATCGTCGCGGCCTCGCCGAGATGTGGTCCCCGGAGACCAACGTGACGGCGCGCGCCTACCTCCAGCGATTGGACGCCCTGATCGACCGGGTACGGCAGACCCACGACGCCACCGCCGCAAGCCCCGCCGCGCTAGATGTCACCGCCAAGGCCATCGACAGCCCCCGCGATCCTGTTCTGGAATTGTCGGAGAAGCACCGGGCGAAGCTCCAACCAGAGCAGTCGCACGAGTCCGCCGGGGTAGACCCGACGTCGTCGGTTCCCGAGCCCCAGTCACCCCCGTCACCAACGGCGCCGGGAGCCTCCCCCAAGCCAAGGCCGACGCCGACGCCGTCCAAGTCCCAGAGCGCCGACGGCCCCCCACGCCGTCCCCTCGGTGGAATACTGGGCGGTGGTGGTGCGGGCACCGCACCGACCGGCGGAGCCGGCTCACGCCCGGGGGGCGGCAAGGGCTTCCCAACCGGGCCCACCATCCCGCCCGGCGCCAATTGACGTCGCTGACCGCCGGCCCGGGTCTCGTCGCGGTGATCCCACTGGCCGTGGCAGCAGCCTCCCAAGTGCCGGGCGATGAGCGGGTAGCGTCGGCGTCGTGTCTGGATCTCTACCGCTCCGCCTCGTACTCGCCTCCGCGAGCCCTGCCCGCCGCAAGACCCTCCAGGCAGCGGGGATCGAGCCGGAGGTGTTGGTCAGCGGCGTTGACGAGTCCGTCGTGGTCAACGATCGCGCGGATGAACTCTGCCTTGAGCTCGCCCGGTTGAAGGCGCAGGCGGTCCTGACCCGGCTGCACCCTGCCGAGGACCAACGCACCCTGGTGATCGGGTGCGACTCGGTGCTGGAATTCGACGGCCAGATCTTCGGCAAGCCCGCCGATTCGGCCGACGCCGTCCGCCGGTGGGAGCGGATGCGGGGGCGCAGTGGAGTCCTGCACAGCGGGCACTGCCTCGTTGACGTGGCGGCCGGCCGGCGGGCGGAGGCCGTCGCCTCCACGACCGTGCACTTCGCCGCGGTGAGTGACGACGAGATCGCCACGTACGTCAAGACGGGGGAACCCCTGGCAGTGGCGGGTGCGTTCACGATCGATGGGTTGGGTGGACCGTTCGTGGAGCGAATCGAGGGCGACCCCGGCACGGTGGTGGGCCTCTCCCTGCCGCTGCTACGCCGCCTCCTGGCCGAGCTGGAACTGCAGATCACCGACCTGTGGAGCAGGGGTACGCCGAGCGCCCCGTAGTCAGGCGCCCCGGCTGCCCCGAAGCCGAACCCTGGAGCCTGACCGGCGAGTCTCGCCGGCGTGAGTACGAAGGAGCAACGTTGACCACCAAATCCATCCCGTTGACGTCGGAGCTGCACGCGTACCTGGTCGCCCACGGTGGCCCACCGGATGAGGTCATGCTCGACCTGATCGAGGAGACCCGGACGCACCTGCCTGAGGACGCGCAGATGCAGGTGGCGCCAGAGCAGGCCGCATTCCTGACCTTTCTCACCCGGCTGCTGGGGACGCAGCGGGCGGTCGAGGTCGGCACCTTCACCGGCCTCTCCGCGCTGGCGATCGCCCGCGGGCTGACCGAGGACGGGCAGCTGACCTGCTTTGACGTTTCGGAGGAGTTCACCGGGATCGCTCGGCGCTTCTGGACCCGGGCCGGCGTAGCCGACCGGGTGCAGCTACGGATCGGCCCCGCCGCGGAGACGCTGCGGGAACTACCGGCCGACCGCCACCTCGACTTCGCTTTCATCGACGCGGACAAGGTCGGCTATTCGGCCTACTGGGCGGAGTTGGTGCCCCGGATGCGGCCCGGTGGGGTGATCGCCGTTGACAACGTCCTCCGCGACGGCCGAGTGCTCGCCCCGCAGGACGCCAGCGACCGGGCCATCGCCGCATTCAACGACGAGGTGCTGGCCGACCCTCGGGTCGACCCGGTGATGCTGCCAATCGCCGACGGGCTGACCCTAGCCCGGGTGCGCTGACCGTCCGTTTCGTCTCCCCGCTGGTCGTGGTGCCCGAGCCGGGGCACCACGACCAGCAGGGGCGTTGGGCTGATGGCTGCCCGCCCGCCGCGACGCGCTGCGGGGCAGTCGGCGAACGGGCAGTGCGGCATCCCACACTTAGCGCTCGTTAGGGGGCATCGGCGCGGCCGTTACACTCCCGGTCAACGAACTCCCCGGGAGGAGCCCCCAAGGTGCGCAAGGTACTCATCGCCAACCGCGGCGAGATCGCTGTCCGCGTCATCCGCGCGTGCCGCGACGCCGGCCTGGCCAGCGTCGCCGTCTACGCGGACTCGGACCGCGACGCCCTGCACGCCACCCTGGCCGACGAGGCGTACGCGCTGGACGGCGACACCGCCGCCGACAGCTACCTACGCATGGACAAGCTGATCGATGTCGCGGCGCGATCGGGTGCTGACGCGGTGCACCCGGGCTACGGCTTTCTCTCCGAGAACGCCGACTTCGCCCAGGCGGTGATCGACGCCGGGCTGACCTGGATCGGGCCGAGCCCACAGGCGATCCGCGACCTGGGCGACAAGGTGACCGCCCGACACATCGCGCAACGCGCGGGCGCACCGCTGGTACCCGGCACCCCGGACCCGGTCGGCAGCGCCGACGAGGTGTTGACCTTCGCCGCCGACCACGGCCTGCCGGTCGCCATCAAGGCGGCCTTCGGCGGCGGCGGTCGCGGCCTCAAGGTCGCCCGGACGATGGAGGAGATCCCCCACCTGTTCGAGTCGGCCACCCGGGAAGCGGTCGCCGCCTTCGGCCGGGGTGAGTGCTTCGTCGAGCGGTACCTGGACCAGCCCCGGCATGTCGAGGCTCAGGTCCTCGCCGACCAGCACGGCAACGTCATCGTGGTGGGCACCCGGGACTGCTCCCTCCAGCGCCGGCACCAGAAGCTGGTCGAGGAGGCGCCGGCGCCGTTCCTCACCGACGCGCAGCGACAGCAGATCCACGACTCGGCCAAGGCCATCTGTCGGGAAGCCGGCTACCACGGTGCCGGCACCGTCGAGTATCTGGTCGGCGCCGACGGCACCATCTCCTTCCTGGAGGTCAACACCCGACTTCAGGTGGAGCATCCGGTGACCGAGGAGACGGCCGGGGTCGACCTGGTCCGGGAGCAGTTCCGCATCGCGGACGGGGAGAAGCTGCGGTTCACCGAGGACCCGACGCCCCGCGGGCACTCCATCGAGTTCCGGATCAACGGTGAGGACCCGGGCCGAAGCTTCCTGCCCGCCCCGGGCACGATCACCGCGCTGCGCCTGCCGACCGGTCCGGGAGTACGGGTCGACACGGGGGTCACCGCCGGCGATGTGATCGGCGGCAACTTCGACTCGCTCCTGGCCAAGGTGATCGTGACCGGCGAGACGCGTACCGAGGCCCTGGAGCGGGCCCGTCGCGTGCTGGACGAGATGGTGGTCGAGGGCATGGCCACCGCGCTGCCGTTCCACCGGCTGGTGGTCCGGGACAAGGCCTTCACCGCCGAGCCGTTCACGGTGCACACCCGGTGGATCGAGACCGAGTTCGACAACACCGTGCCGGCCTTCACCGCCACCGCGGACCCCGCCGAGGGCCCGGCGGAGCGCGACACCGTGGTGGTGGAGGTGGGCGGCAAGCGGCTGGAGGTCAGCCTCCCGGCCGGCTTCGGCGCCGGTACGGCCGCCGCCGCGCCCACGGCGAAGAAGCCGGCCCGTCGGCGCGGCGGGGCGAAGGCCGGGGCCGCGGTCGGCGGCGACACTCTCGCCTCCCCCATGCAGGGCACGATCGTGAAGATCGCGGTCGCGGAGGGAGACATCGTGGCCGAGGGTGACCTGATCGTGGTCTTGGAGGCGATGAAGATGGAACAGCCGCTGCACGCGCACCAGGCGGGCACGGTCAGCAGCCTCGCCGCCGAGATCGGCGCGGTCATCACCGCTGGCGGCGCGATCTGCACCATCGCCTGAGGGCGCCAGCTGCCACGGTTCGGAAGGCGGACACCGACGACCCGGCCGCACTCGCCCCGGCGCTACGGGCGCCGAGGCGGGCCAGCCGGCGGGATGTTGTCCGACCCGGGAGGCGCGAGCCCGGACAGCCAGTCATGATGACCAGGTGCGGTTCCTTCACGGCGCGGTCCCCGCGCACGACCTGACCTACAACGACGTCTTCATGGCCCCGGCCCGCTCCGAGGTGGCGTCCCGGCTCGACGTGGACCTGTCGACCGGTGACGGCACCGGCACCACCATCCCGTTGGTGGTGTCGAACATGACCGCGGTGGCGGGCCGCCGGATGGCCGAGACCGTGGCCCGGAGGGGCGGCATCGCGGTCATCCCGCAGGACATCCCGATCGAGGTGGTCGCGGACGTCGTCGCCTGGGTCAAGCAGCGGCACCTGGTGTACGACACCCCGATCACCCTGGGACCGACCGACACGGTCGGCGACGCCATCCACCTGCTGCCGAAGCGGTCGCACGGCGCGGTGGTCGTGGTGGACGAGTCCGAGCGGCCGGTCGGGGTGGTCACCGAGGCGGACACGGAGGGCGTGGACCGGTTCGCGCAGCTACGGCACGTGATGTCGGTGGAGCTACACACGGTGTCGGCGGACGCCGACCCGCGGAGCGGCTTCGACCGGCTCTCGGCCGGCCGGCGTCGGCTGGCACCGGTGGTGGACGAGCAGGGACGGCTGGTCGGCGTGCTGACCCGGTCGGGTGCGCTGCGCGCCACGCTGTACCGACCGGCACTCGACGACCGGGGCCGGCTGCGCATCGCCGCGGCGGTGGGCATCAACGGCGACGTCACCGGCAAGGCGCGAGCCCTGCTGGAGGCCGGGGTGGACACCCTGGTCGTGGATACCGCGCACGGCCACCAGGAACGGATGCTCTCCGCCCTGCGGGCGGTACGCGCGCTCGATCCGGCCGTTCCGGTCGCGGCCGGCAACGTGGTCACCGCCGACGGCGTACGCGATCTCGTTGCGGCGGGTGCGGACATCGTGAAGGTCGGCGTGGGGCCGGGGGCGATGTGCACCACCCGAATGATGACCGGGGTGGGCCGGCCCCAGTTCTCGGCGGTCCTGGACTGTGCCGCGGCGGCGCGGGCGTTGGGCCGGCACGTGTGGGCGGACGGCGGGGTCCGGTACCCCCGCGATGTGGCGCTGGCGCTGGCCGCCGGGGCCGCGAACGTCATGATCGGCTCCTGGTTCGCCGGCACCTACGAGTCCCCGGGCGATCTCTACGCCGACGCCGACGGCCGCCGCTACAAGGAGAGCTTCGGCATGGCCTCGGCCCGGGCGGTCAGCGCTCGGACGGCGGAGGACTCCGCGTACGACCGCGCCCGGAAGGCGATCTTCGAGGAGGGCATCTCGTCGGCGCGGATGTACCTGGACCCGGACCGGCCGGGCGTGGAGGACCTCGTCGACGAGATCATCTCCGGGGTACGCAGCGCCTTCACCTATGCGGGGGCGCACAACCTCACCGAGTTCCACGAGCGGGCGCTGGTCGGGGTGCAGAGCGCGGCCGGCTACACCGAGGGGATGCCGCTGCCGACGAGTTGGTGACCCGCAACGTCGCGGTCCACGCTGGGGACGCAACTGGGTGACATCGGGGAGGGTTGCGGCGGGGCTGGGGTGTCGAACCCGGAGGCGGCGGCCGGGTGGTTGATCATTTGGATTGTGTGGATCAAAACGATCGATGGCCGGCCGCCGCGTTGTGAGCGTATGACCGGGTTGGATCAAGAGCAAAGTCGACCGGCTGTACGGGCAACTGTCCTGTCTGGCGGAGTGGGACGCGCCGACGGTGCGGCCCCGGGTGCTGTCGCTGTACACCGCGTTGGTGATGGTGTTGTTCGGATTGCGGCAGAATATGGCGTCTGATGTGCTGGCCGAAATTTTCGGCTGCGGATCGACCACCGTGGAGCGCTACCAGGATGAGCTGGAAATATTGATCGACATGGTGCTGACGCCGCTGTACGAACAGGTGCGGGAGCGGACGCGGCGGGACGCGGTGTTGGTGGACGGGCTGGTGGCGCCGGTCGGCGAGCGAGACGACAGCGATGGACTGTTCTCGAACAAAAAAAAGTACTGCGGACAGAACGTTCAGGTGGTGGCGACCCTGTCCGGGCGGCTGGCGGATGTGGGTGACCCATGTCCTGGCGGGATGCACGACAGCCGAGCGTTCGGTGAGTCCGGGATCGCCGAGCGGTGGGCGGCCCACTACCAACCGGGCGGAATGGGCATGGCTGGTGACAAAGGGTATCAGGGGACGGGGATCCGCATCCCGCACAAGAAGCCACCCGGCCGGGAGTTGACCGACGTCCGCAAGCGATGCAACACCGCCCTGAACCGGCTACGGGCGGCGGTTGAGCGGGCCATCGCACACCTGAAACACTGGAAAGTCCTCAGAACGGGCTTCCGGCGGTCCCTGGAGGAATTCCCCGCGGTACTACGCACCGTGACCAAACTGGAGACATTCCGGGTCTACGGCCCGTCCTGAAAACCGTTCAAATGGGTTTTGGGAAGTCTTCCTGCATCGGAGTGCATTTCTTCGCTTCCGGTCCAGACCTTAAACTCCCGTAACTAATCAGGTCAGTTGACTGCGGGTATCCATGGTCGGCCGGATGCCAGTTGGATGAGGGCGTCGAGTTGGTTGATGCCGTGTTCGCTGGCGGTGGCGAGGTAGGAACGCAGGTGGCTGAAGTGTTGCGCGCCGGTGAGGGTGCGCATGGTGCCGGAGATCTTCTGCCGGACTTTGACCATGCGGACTTCGCGTTCGGCGGCGTTGTTGTCGAACGGACATCGCTGAGGGTCGTGGGCGAAGCGCAGGTAGTCGTCGATGCGGTCGTGCATCCTTCGGGCCAGGGCGTGTAGCTTCTTGCCGATCGGGGTTCGTTGGCCGGCGTGGTCTTTGACCCCGATCAGGGCGGCGTGCCGGAACGAGGCGACACCGGCGGCGAGAACGTCGGCGGGGAGGTGGTCCTGCCCGGCGGCGATGGTGGTCTCGGCGGCGGTTTTGAGGGCCAGCAAGGCCCGGATGCCCTGCTCGGCCCAGGTCGCTGCCGGGTCGAGTTCACCTGCGGCGACGAGTTCACGCAGCAGATGCGCGCAGCACAACGCGTGAGTCACGTTCGGATAGCAGTCATACGGCGCCCACGCGTCGTGCACGGCGATCCCGGTGAACACCGGCAGGACCCCGCCGGCGTCCATGGCCTCCCGACCTCGTTTCGGGTGCACATGCAGCAGGCTGTACTTACCGGTCGACGCGGAGTGGACCCAGTGCAGCCGGCCCGCGACCCGGAACCCGGTCTCGTCGAAATGCACCACCTTCGCCCTGGCCAGAGCGGTCCGCAGAGCGGCGAGGAAGTCACCGTCGAGCCGGCGGGCCGTCCGGGCGGTCATCGCGGCGACGCTGCCCTGCGAGATCGGCACCCCGAACAGGTCCGCGACCGCCTGCGCGACGCGTTTCTGCGCCCCGAACTGCGCCACCAGCAGATACACCACCACCGCGGTCAGGCGAGGCCCGTACTGCACCGGCGCGTCCACACCCGGCGGGGCACTACCGCAGGTCACCGCCGCGCATCCGCACCGGCGAGCCACCAGACGATGCTCGACCACACGGGCCTTCACCTGGGGAATCTCGAACACCTGACGACGCGTCACCGCCACGACCGTGCCGTCGGCGAGCCCGTCACCACACCCGCCACACACGACCGGCTCATGCCGCACGATCTCATCCGGGACGTCGACCTGCCGCAACGTGCGTCCCTCATGCCCACCCTGGCCACCCGCACGGCGCCCCGAACGACCCCGCAACGACCTCGGCGCGGGCTTGTCCAACCCCTGCGCCGAAGGCGGCATGTTCGAGTTCCGCGGAGTCTGACCCAACCGACGCCGCAACTCGGCGTTCTCCGCTTCCAGGACCCCGATCCGCACATCACGCGCCGCTACAGCCTTCTCCAACGCGACGAGCCGCTCCAACAGCTCCACGATGGACGACGTCTCCGGCACCCGAACATCCTGCCCGACCACCCCAACAAGATCAAACCAGCACCCAACCAACAACCTGATTAGTTAC
>NZ_AXVR01000013.1 GCF_000484695.1 Salinispora cortesiana
ATGCCGTTGACCGAGGCCGCGCAGACGGTGCAGGTGTCGGCGTACCCGTTCCACTACGCCCAGTGGGAGACCCAGGCCGCCGACCTCGTCGCCGAGCACTGGACCAGCTGACCCAAAACCCGTAAACCTAACCCACGAGGAGAAAGACCCTGTTGGCCGGCGCCCGGTTCGGGTGTCGGCCAACAGCTGTCTCTGGAGCGCTCTGCCGGTTTCAGGAGGAGGTGACCAACGCCCGATGACGGTTCGTGAGTTCCAGGAAGCCGACTGGCCGCAGGTCTGGCCGATCCTCCGGGAAGTCGTACGGGCTCAGGAGACGTTCACGTACGACCCGAACCTCTCCCCTGACGAGGCGCGTGAGGTGTGGATCGAGCCAGCACCCGGTTTGACCGTCGTCGCGGTTAGGAGTGAGCGGGTCCTGGGCAGCGCCAAAATAGGTACGAATCGGACAGGACCTGGGTCGCATGTCTGCACGGCCAGCTTCATCGTGGCCGCCGGTGCCCGCGGGCAGGGGGTCGGCACCGCGTTGTGCCGCTTCGCGCTGGACTGGGCTCACCAGCGCGGGTACGCCGGCATGCAGTTCAACGCCGTTGCCGCGTCGAACCGGACTGCGGTGTAGGTGTACGAGCGGCTCGGCTTCCGTATCGTCGGTACGGTGCCGGGTGCGTTCGCTCACCCGACGTTTGGTCGGGTCGGTCTGCACGTGATGTACCAGGAGCTCTGATACCCGCCGCCACATATCTCACCCGCAGGGGGGAACACGGTGTTGGCCGGCACCCGGTTCGGGTGTCGGCCAACGGCTGCCGCTGGAAAGCGCTGCGTTCTCGGGTTGTCACTGCGGACTGTTGGTGACGGTCTGCCCGCGGCGCCCGGCGCGAGTCAGGCCGACGGCGAGCAGTGCATACGCGATCAACCCGATGGCGGCGGCCAACGCGGGAAGCGGTGCCACCGTCAGCGACGGCGGTGTGATGACGAACGAACTGACCGGGGTGAAGTTTCGCCCGGTGCCAAACGGCAGGTCCACCGTGGCAAGCGCCAGGTCCACCTGTGGCAGGGCGGCGACAGCGAGGAGCGCGGCACCTACGGCGGCGATCACCCGACCCCGCCGGAACAGTACGGCGGTGAGACAGATAGCGGCCAGCCCGAGTACGAGTGGCGCCAGCAGTACCGAACCGGTGCTGACCACGGTCGTCCAAGCCGGGTCGGTCGAAGTGGAATTCGATTGCTCTCGCGCGGACAGGTCGAGGGCCAACTCACTGAGCCGGACGGCTGGATATGCCACGAACAGCAGAGTGGCGAGTACGGTGCCCACAACGACCGGTCTCCGACGCGCGGCCGGCTGGTGGGCGATCGGCCAGCGACGTCCGGCTCCGAGCAGCAGCAGGGAAACAGCCAGGGGCGCCCAGGTCAGGGCGAGACCGTCGGTGAGCATGACCGGCGACGGAGAGGGGCCTTCGGGCGCGGGGAGCAGCAGCTGCAGGTCATGGTCATGGTTGATGGCGGCCGGAGCGGTGCGGTACGCCTCCACGACGAGCACGAGGAGTGCGGCCGGTACGACCCAGCGGGGCTTCGGCAGCTCACCGAGCAGTGCGTAGGCCCCGAGCGCCAGCAGGGCCAGGACCTCCGCATGGCGCAGCGGGGGATTACCAAACAGGACGCCGAGCAAGTGGGTGGCGGCCAGTACGGCCGCAGTGCCGAGAAGCAGCGGTTGTAGGCGCACCGGCGTCATGCTGCCACGAGTGGGGGTGGTGCGCTGCCCGGCGCCGGTGGGACTCCGCGCTGTCGGGCTCCGTAAACGACGGCGAGGGGGTGGGCCACTTGGCCCCACCCCCTCGCGTGTGTCAGAACGTCAGCGAGCGATCTCGCCGGCGATGAACTCCTCGACGGCGGCGTGCGCGTCGGAGTCGGCGTACTGCACCGGCGGGGACTTCATGAAGTACGACGATGCCGACAGGATCGGGCCGCCGATCTTCCGGTCCATGGCGATCTTCGCGGCCCGGACCGCGTCGATGATGACGCCGGCGGAGTTCGGCGAGTCCCACACCTCGAGCTTCAGCTCTGCGTTCAGCGGGGTGTCGCCGAAGGAGCGGCCCTCCAGGCGGATGTAGGCCCACTTGCGGTCGTCCAGCCACGGCACGTGGTCCGACGGACCGATGTGCACGTCGCTCTTGGCCATCTCGTGCGGCACCTGGGAGGTCACCGACTGGGTCTTCGAGATCTTCTTGGAGACCAGGCGGTTGCGCTCCAACATGTTCATGAAGTCCATGTTGCCGCCGAAGTTGAGCTGGTACGTGCGCAGCAGTTCGACGCCGCGGTCCTCGAACAGCTTCGCCAGCGCGCGGTGCACGATGGTGGCGCCGACCTGGCTCTTGATGTCGTCGCCGACGATCGGCAGGCCCGCGTCCTCGAACTTCTTCGCCCAGACCGGGTCGGAGGCGATGAAGACCGGGAGGGCGTTGACGAAGGCGCAGCCGGCGTCGATCGCGGCCTGCGCGTAGAACTTGTCGGCCTCCTCGGAGCCCACCGGCAGGTAGGCCACGACCACGTCGACCTTGGCCGCGCGCAGCGCCTCGGCCACGTCCACCGGCTGGGTGTCGGACTCCTCGATGATCTCGCGGTAGTACTGGCCGAGACCGTCGAACGTCGGACCGCGCTGCACGGTCACCCCGGTCGGGGGCACGTCGCACAGCTTGATGGTGTTGTTCTCGCTGGCGACGATCGCCTCAGCGAGGTCCATGCCCACCTTCTTGGCGTCCACATCGAACGCCGCGACGAACTCCACGTCCGAGACGTGGTAGTCGCCGAAGGTGACGTGCATGAGACCCGGGACGCGGTCGTTCGGGTCGGCGTTCCGGTAGTACTCCACGCCCTGCACGAGGGACGAGGCGCAGTTACCCACACCGACGATGGCGACGCGGACGGAGCCCATAGCGTCTGCCTCCTTCTCCTTCATCACGGCCGCTCTTTCCTGGATTCGCCAGGTGGAGGCGGGCTGTTGTCTTCTGGTCGACCGCCGGTCGCCCCGGTGGTCGGGGCTGTCGGGGCACGGCCGGAGCGCTCGTTGGCGATGAGCTCCTCCAGCCAGCGGACTTCACGCTCACAGGCCTCCAGGCCGTGGCGCTGCAGTTCCATGGTGTACGCGTCGAGCCGCTCGGCGGCGCGGCCAAGCACGTCACGGAGCCCTTCGCGGCGCTCCTCGATCTTGCGGCGGCGACCCTCCAGGATGCGAAGTCGGGTTGCCTGGTCGGTTCGGGCGAAGAACGCGAAGTGCACGCCGAAACCAGTGTCGTCATACGTCTCGGGCCCGGCTTGGGCGATGAGCTGGGCGAAGCGTTCCTTGCCCTCCGCGGTGATCTCGTAGACCACGCGGCCTCGTCGGCTGGTCAGCGCGGGAACGTCCGAGGCGGTGGGTGTCTCGTTGGCCTCGGTGATCCATCCTGCCGCCTGTAGGCGGCGCAGGGTTGGGTAGAGGGTTCCGTAGCTGATGGCCGCCCGGATGGCGCCGAGTTTCGCGGTCAGCTCCTTACGCAGCTCGTAACCGTGCATCGGAGCCTCCTGCAGGAGACCGAGGATGGCGAATTCGAGCACTGCCCTCCTCCTTACCCTGCTCAGCCGAGCACTAACCACGACGATGTATCGGACCGATACATCGTCACGCTAGCGGATCGCCGCAGGTGGGGCAAACCCCGCACCGCCGTGTCTCGATTACAGGTAGTTACCCCGCTCGCCGGGTGGGGCGGCACCGCGTACTCTCGTGCTCATGCGTACGCAGCGTCAGGTGGTCGACTACTCGCTCCGGAAGCGGGCGGCGCTGCGGGACCTCCTGACCAACCGGGTCGACCCGGATGACCTCTGTGATGCCTCGCCCTACCTGAAGAACGCGGCCCGGTTCCACGGTGAGCCGACGGACGAGCGGTGCCCGATCTGTCGGAGTGAGAACCTGACGCGCGTGCACTACATTTACGGCGACGAGCTCCGACAGTCCGCCGGTCAGGCCCGGAGGTTGGCGGAGTTGCCCGCACTGGCGATGACGCTGCGTGAGTTTCAGGTCTTCGTGGTAGAAGTGTGCCTCGGCTGCGACTGGAACCACCTCATCGAGCAGTTCCTGCTCGGGCGGGACGGGCTGGCGGAGAACGGGTCGGAGCAGGTCGCAGTGGGCGGGGTGCCCACCACGGACGCCCCGGACGGGCAACGGAGGCGAGAGGCGCAACGGTGACGTCAGCACGATCGGTCGCGTCGGCCCAGCAGGCCGTTCCCCGGATCGATCGATGGCCTGATAGTCCGATTAGCCCGCTTGATTGGCAAATAGGCATCTTTGTGGGCGACGTGACCGCGTCGTGTCACCGGGTGCCGCAACTCACGGCAAACCGGTGGTGGCGCGGCAGCGCTCCACCGCGACCGGCAGGGTGTGAAGAATGAACTCGTACGGCGACCCCAGCTCCTCGCGCGGGCGGGCCCAGATACCGGGCCAGCACGGCGTTCCCGGGCGGGCCGACGACGCGTACCGTGCCCCCGACGGTGCGGCGCGCGGCCAGTCGGCCGCACCGGAGGGAACCGCGGGCCGTGCCTCGGTGACACCCCGGGGTGGCGCCTCCAGCGGCCGGGCCTCGGTTGGTGGCTCAGCGTCCGTCCCCGCCCAGAGCACCGCCGGCTCGGCCTCGGTCGGTCGGGCAGGTCGCGCCTCGGTGCCGGCGTCCGGTGGGCCGGGTCGCGCCTCGGTGTCGGTGCCATCCGCGCCCGGCCGTGCCTCCGTGCCGGTATCCCCGGCACCGGGTGGTTCCGCCGGGCGCGCAAGCGTCGGCGCCCCGAGCGGCTCGGCCTCGGTTGGCTCGGCGTCCGTTGGTTCAGCCTCTGTTGGTTCGGCGTCCGCGGGACGGGCCCGAGCCGGCGCAGCGGCCGGGGGCCGGGCCTCGGTGGCGCGGGCCAGCGTCGCGTCGGCCGCCGGTGGTCCCGGTGGCCCGGGCGGCCCCGGTGGGTCGGGCCGATCCCGCAATGGTGGCCGTGACCCGAACGCCGTCGCGCGGGCGAAGAAGCGGAAGCGGGCGAACATGCTGATCGCCTCGTTCGCGGTCTTCATCATGCTCGCCGGCCTGGGCGTCGTCGGCTTCACCTACTTCTCTACCGGCGTCGTCCTGCCGGACCAGATCCCGCTTCCGCAGTCAACGACGGTCTACACGAGTGACGGCAAGGGTCTGGTCGCGAAGCTCGGTAACGAGAATCGGACGCTGATCACCAAAGGTCAGATGCCGCAGCACGTGCGGGACGCGGTCGCCGCAGCGGAGGACCGGAACTTCTATCGGCACTCGGGCGTGGACTACAAGGGCATCGCCCGGGCCGCCTGGAACAACTTCACCGGTGGTAGCCGGCAGGGCGCGTCAACGATCACCCAGCAGTACGCGCGTAACGCCTACGAGAGCCTTGAGGACGACACCTACGCCCGAAAGGTGCGGGAGGCGATCTTCGCCTCCAAGCTGAACGACGAGTTCAGCAAGGACGAGATCATGGAGAACTATCTCAACGTGATCTACTTCGGCCGCGGTGCCTACGGGGTTGAGGCCGCGGCGCAGACCTTCTTCGGCAAGCCTGCCAGCGAGTTGACCGTCGGCGAGGGCGCGGTGCTGGCCGGGCTCATCAAGCAGCCGGAGAAGACCGCCACCCACAACGGGTACGACCCGGCGGTGAGCCCGGAGGACGCGAAGTTGCGCTGGGACTACGTCCTCGACGGGATGGTGGCCGAGGGCTGGCTCGCCGCGGCGGAGCGGCCGACCGAATTTCCGGAGGTGAAGCCGCTGGCCGAGGGGGGCAACGGCTTCGGTGTGGCGACTCCCCGCGGCAACGTCATCAACTATGTGCGGGCGGAGATGGAGCAGTGGGGGCTCTGCACCAACACGGGGGCCGAGGGCAAGCCCTCCTGCACGGACGAGCTGCGTAAGGGTGGTTACCGGATCACCACCACCATCGACGACAAGATGCAGACCGCGATGGAGAATGCGGCCCGGGTGGAGGTGAAGGGCTCGGTCCTCAACGGCCAGCCGGATAACCTGATGGCCGCCGGGGTCGCCGTGGACCCCAAGACCGGCCGGGTGCTCGCCTACTACGGTGGGGAGAGTGGCGCCGATACCGACTGGGCCGGCAAGAACACCGATCAGAACGGCACGCTCTATGGCGGTCATCCGCCCGCCTCGTCCTTCAAGGTCTACACGCTAGCGGCTGCCATCGAAGCTGGCATCTCCGTCAACTCGCGGTGGGACGCCATGCCCTTCACGCCGGAGGGCTATGAGAGCCGCATCTATAACGCGGGCCGAGACGTCAGTAAGACTTGCGGCAAGTCCTGCACCCTGGACGAGTCGACGGTCAAGTCGTACAACGTTCCGTTTTTCCACGTGGCGGAGCAGATCGGCCCGGACAAGGTGGTCAGCATGGCCCGGCAGGCGGGTATCACCACCATGTGGAACGAGAGTGACGAGACGGTCACGCCGTACAACCTGTTGGCGGAGAAGCCGGAGGACCTGGCGCCGAAGCATTTCGACCGGGTGGTGGGATATGGCCAGTACCCGATCACTGTCCTCGATCACGCCAATGGTCTCGCGACGCTGGCGAACGACGGCGTCTTCCACCAGGCGCACTTCGTGCTCAAGGTCGAGCAGAAGGACAAGGACACCGGCGAGTGGAAGGTCGTCCGCGGGACCGGCGAGAAGCTGGACGGGCAGCAACGGATCCGCAAGGAGGTCACCGATGAGGTGACCGCGGTGCTCAAGCAGATCCCGAAGGCGAACGGCGACGCCCTCTCCGGTGGGCGGCAGGCGGCCGGGAAGACCGGCACCTGGGAGTTGCAGGACACCGAACATAACTCGAATGCCTGGATGGTCGGCTACGACGACAACCTGGCGACCGCGATCTGGATCGGTAGCAAGGACACCAAGAAGCGCGCGATTCTTGACAAGAACAAGAATGACATCGGCGGCAGTACAATGCCGGCGGATGTGTGGAAGAAGTTCATGGACGATGCGCTGAAGGGCGCGCCCGAGTCTGACCTGCCGCGTATCACCGGTGTCGGGGACGACAAGGCCGGCAACGGCGAGCTGCCGAAGCCCGAGGAGCCGGACTGTGGACCGCTCGGCCTGTTCTGCCCCGATGACGACAACGGCGACAACAACGGCGACAACAACGGCGACAACAACGGCGACAACAACGGCGACAACGGTGGGGATATCGGGTTCCCGCCACCGCCGAACGGAGGAAACGACCGACCCGGGCGGGGCTAGCCGGGCTGGCGAATGTCGTACCCACCGCCGCGCCTTCCACCCCACCGGGTGAGGCGCGGCGGTGCGGTGTCGGCGACGCCCAGTCCGACCGTGCGGTAGGGGTCGACTGTCTCCACGCCATCCAGGTGCACGACGGCAACGCGGATCTAGTGCAGGATGCACGTCATGAGCACGCAGACGACGGGCGGTACCGACAACTCCGCCGCGCCGGACCACCCGTCCCGCTCCGACGGCTTCGTCCGTGGCGTCTCCGGCCTGATCGGCGGCCCGTTGGGTGACCATGCCACCGCGCTGGACCGGCCGGTCGGTGGGGAGCGTCGGTTCTGGACCGCGGTGCGGATCGTCCTGGCCCTAGTCTGTTTGACGCTGGCCCTGCACTGGGTGCAGAAGTCGCCCTGCCAGGACGGTGCCTGGACGAACAACGTCCAGTACACCCGCTTCTGCTACACCGACGTGCTCGCCCTCTACTACGCCGAGGGGCTCAACGAGGGCAAGGTTCCCTACCGGGACCACCCGGTGGAGTATCCGGTGCTCACCGGCTACTTTATGGGTGCCCTCGGCCTGCCGGTGCACGCGCTCGGCAGCGCGGACCCCGGCCTGAACCAGGCCAAGTGGTTCTACAACCTGAACGCGCTGGTGCTCGGGGCGCTGGCGGTGGCCACCGTCGCGGTGATCCTGGCGCTGCGGCGTCGACGACCCTGGGACGCGGCGCTCTTCGCGCTCGCCCCCGCGCTGCTGCTCACCGCCACCGTCAACTGGGATTTTCTCGCCATCGGACTGGCCGCCTTCGGCCTGTTCGCCTGGGCGCGCCGCAGACCCGTGCTGGCCGGCCTGCTACTCGGCCTGGGCGGCGCGGCGAAACTCTGGCCGCTCTTCCTCTTCTGGCCGATCCTGCTGCTGGCCATTCGGAGTAGCCGGCTGCGGGCCGCGCTAACCGCGATCGCTACCGGCGCGGTGGCGCTGGTCCTGGTGAACATCTACACCGCGCTGCGCTACCCCACGAACTGGGGACGCTTCCTGGAACTCAACACGGAGCGGCCGATCGACTGGGGCACCCTCTGGTATATCGGCCGCTACCTCGACGGCAAGATTGGCGAGCCCGGCGCCGGCCCGTTCGAGTGGCTGAGCAACAACATTCCGGTGCTGAACAACCTGGCGTACGCGCTGTTCTTCCTGGCCTGCATCGGCATCGCCGTGCTGGCCCTGCGGGCCCCGCGCCGGCCGCGCCTCGCCCAGCTCGCCTTCCTCGTGGTCGCCGCCTTCCTGATCTTCAGCAAGGTCTGGTCGCAGCAGTTCGTGCTCTGGCTGCTGCCTCTCGCCGTGCTCGCCCGCCCCAAGTGGGGTGCCTTCCTGGCCTGGCAACTCGCCGAGGTCGGCTACTTCCTGGCCTTCTACGGCGAACTGCTGGGCGCCTCGACCGGTACGCCGGTCTTTCCCGAAGGCGTCTTCGTGCTGGCCGCCACGTTCCGGCTGACCACCGTCGTGGTGCTCTGCGTGCTGGTCGTCCGGGAGATTCTCCGGCCGGAGCAGGACGCGGTACGGGCCAGCTACCCCGACGACCCGGACGGCGGGGTGATCGACGGCGCACCGGACGCCCCCTGGGTGGCCAGACAGCGAGCGTCCCTGCCGGCGGCGACCTGACCGGCGCGGGATGCGGTCACAGGCGGTAGACGACCACGTCGCCGATCTCCTCCCGGGTGATGTCGAGCGCGTCGACCGGCTCGTCGATGCTGAACTCCCACGGCGTGCCGGCCACCTGACTCCGAGGGATCAGGACGTTGCGAACGCCCAGGGCGCGCAGGTAGTCGACGCTGGCCTGGTCGGGGAATGTGACTGTTACCCGACGTACCTCCTCGAGCAGGGTCGGGGTGAAGCCACTCCCACCGTTGACGATGTCCTGGAAGTGGGTGGTTGACCAGAGCATGACCGACTGGTCATGACCCTGGTCGCTCGGTAGCACCAGCAGCGGGCCGTCCACCGTGCGCATCGCCGCGGGCTGCACCGGGACGACCGGGTGCGGGGTGCGGTTCAGCCCCTCGACGGTCACCAACAGCAGCGGTAGCAGCGTGGCCAACCGCAGCCACGGGCTCGGCCAGGAAGGGATCCGCGCGGCGGAGATCTTCCGGACCCGCCCGGCGAAGGCGCTCACCGCGCCGGCCGCGAGTAGCCCGAGCAGCAGCGTCGCCCAGAGCATCAGTCGGCCCGGCGTACGCAGGCCGTTCCAGCCGGGTAGGTGCTCGAAGAGCGGCACGAAGGTGTACTGCCCGTCGAAGAGTGCGGTGCCCATCGCCAGCACCATGCTGACCACGACCCCCGCCAGCAGCAGGAGCCGGTGCCGGACCCGCCACACCGAGAAGAAGAGGCCGCCCAGGGCGAGCGCGTAGAGCACGTACCCGGGTAGCAACGTCATCTCCGGCTGCCAGGGCAGCGTCGCCCGAGCCCCCTCGTGTAGGTCACCCCAGATCCGTGACTCGGCCGGCGCGGTGAGGAAGCCCCGCGCGGGTGGGGAGAACCAGGCGAGGTCGGCGGCGGTTCGCTCCGCCTGCGGATGCAGCTCGGCGACGGTGAAGTAGGGGAGCGCGAGGAGCACGCCGACCGCGGCGAAGATCAGCCCGCCGACTACGTCGGCGGTGAACAGCCGTCGACCGAAGGGGCGTCGCACCGGGCGGACGACCCAGCGCCGCAGGAACCAGGTCACCGTGGCGACCAGCCCGATCCCGGCGAGGACGTACGCGAACGGCAGCCCGATGCCGAAGCCGAGGCTCAGCTGCCAGGCGGCGACCAGCCAGCCGGTGTAGACCCAACCGACCCGTCGCTTCTCCGGTCGGTAACCGTGCCGCAGTGACCAGCCGTGCCCTCGGGCGAGCATCGCCAGCGCCAGCGGGATACCACCGTTGGAGACGACGTGCAGGTGCCCGGCCTGGGCGAGCAGCCAGGGTGCGTACGTGTAGGTCACTCCGGCGACCGCGGCGCCGATCCGGCCCGACCCCAACTGCCGCGCCAGCGCGTACGCCCCGAACGTGGCGAGGGCGTGGGCCAGCACAAACATGATGTTGTATCGGAGCAGGGCCGCTTCGGGACCGGTCCCGATCATCCCTGCTGGGGCGTACCCCAGCAGGGTGTCAGAGAAGGCGAAGCTCCACCGTTCCGGGAAGAACGCGTTGGAGTGCAACAGCCGGCCCGGGTCGGTCAACAGCGCGTGCCCGGACCAGGCCATCTGCCACGCCTGCAGGCTCGGATCCCAGTAGTCCTGGGGCAGGGTGTAGCGCGGGTAGCGCAGCGTCGGCCAGGTCATCGCGACGGCCAGGGCCAGCGACCCGAGCGCCGCGAGTGTCCACTCGTGCGCCAGAAACCGGCCGACGGCGCGGGTTGCCCGGCCCACGTGGGTCGGCACCGGCGGCGGAGCGGGGCCGAAGGAGGCGAACGGGTCCCGCTTCTCCTTCCCGTCCTTCCCGTCCTTCTCATCCTTCTCGGCGGTGCTTTCGGCGCTGGTGGTGGTCTTGGTGGCGGTGTCGGCGCTGCCCGCGGTGGTGCTCTCGGTGCCGGCGGTCGTGGAGCCATCCTTGGGCGACCTGGCGTCACCCGGGTCGGTGTCGAGCTTGTCCATGGTGGTTTTGGGCTTTCGGTCGCCGGCGGTGCTGGCCGCCTCGGGATTCGGCGACGGTGTGTCGCCGGAGCGTCCGGTGGTCATGCGGTCGGGGCTGGCACGCCGAGCTGCTCCCGCAGGAAGGTGATGTCGGCTGCCTGGCCGTCCGCCCCGCCGGGCGTTTCGACCACCACCGGGGCGCCCGCGGCGCGGATCACCGCCACCAGCTGCTCCGGGTCGATCGTGCCGCCGGTCAGGTTGTCGTGTCGGTCCTGGCCCGAGTTGAAGGCGCCCTTGGAGTTGTTGGCGTGGATCAGGTCGATCCGCCCGGTGATCGCCTTGATCCGGTCAACCAGCCCGAGCAACTCCTCACCGCCGGCGTAGGCGTGGCAGGTGTCCAGGCAGAAGCCCACCTCGTGGTCGCCGATCGTGTCCCAGAGGCGGGCGAGCGCGTCCAGCCGGCGGGCGCAGGCGTTCGTCCCGCCGGCGGTGTTCTCGATCAGCACCGGTACGCCGAAGCCGCCGGATTCCGCCGCGTACGCGAAGGCCTTGCGCCAGTTGTCGAAACCGGTGGCGAGGTCGTCGCCCGCGTTGACGTGGCCCCCGTGCACGATCAGGCCACGGGCTCCGACAGCGGCGGCGGCTCGGGCGTGCGCGAGCAGGAGCTTGCGGCTGGGGATCCGGATGCGGTTGTTCAACGTGGCCAGGTTGATCACGTACGGCGCGTGCACGTAGAGGTCCACCTCGGCGCTGCGCAGCCGGTCGGCGTCCGCACGTGGCTTCGGTGCCTTCCAGCCCTGCGGGTCGGAGAGGAAGAACTGCACGGTGTCGGCGGCTCTTGCGGTCGCCTCCGCCAGTGGGTCGGACGAATCGACGTGGGCTCCGATACGCATGCGGGGAGCCTACGTCGAGTTCACCGACCGATGGCGACCGCAGTGCGGCGACGCGCGCAACCGGAGCGGTCAGTGGTGCGTCACCGCAGCGATCAGTGGTCGTTGAACGAGGTGGGATGGACGGTTCTGTAGCCTTGGATTAGTAGATTGTCTGAGATTTACCAAATTCTCCGACAAGTCCTGTGAATCAAGGATATGGTCGGGAAACAACATGAAGAAGCCCCGCGGGGTGTCGCCGGTCCAACCTCATCGGTGTGGTCGTTCCTCCCCAGGTCCCACCCAAGGAATGCGGACGCGACACCCCGCGGTCTCTGGTCACGGGGGGACCCGCCTGGACATCGACGTCCTGGCTGGGCCCCCCGTGAACCATGTCCGGCGACTGTTCCACCGCCCCGGGCATGATCCTTCGGACCGGGTATCCTGGTCCGGTTGTCCGCGTCCGGCCGGGTCCCCCCGTTCCGGAGTGGGCCACGACGCACGACCTCCTGTCACGGAAGGACCGTGGCCGCCTAGCCCATAGGAGGTGAGCACGTCTTGCGTCATTACGAGATCATGGTGATCCTCGACTCCAGCCTTGAGGAGCGCACCGTCGCCCCGTCGCTCGACACGTACCTGAACGTGATTCGGACCGCGGGTGGCTCGGTCGAGAAGACCGACGTGTGGGGCCGCCGGCGCCTCGCGTACGAGATCAACAAGAAGACCGAGGGGATCTACGCCGTCATCGACCTGCAGGCGACGCCAGCAGCGGTGGCCGAGCTGGACCGTCAGCTGCGGCTCAACGAGTCGGTGCTGCGTACCAAGGTTATTCGGCCGGAAGTGCGCTGAGGCGCACCCCGACCACCCGACCCCGACACCCCCGGATCAGCCTCGTCGGCATTGTCGGACGGCTCTGTCAGCCTGTACGGCGAGACGATGAGTGCGCGAGGAGATGGTCATGGCAGGAGAAACCATCATCACGGTCATCGGCAATCTGACCGATGACCCCGAGTTGCGATTCACCCCCTCCGGTGCGGCGGTCGCCAAGTTCCGGGTCGCCTCGACGCCCCGGTTCTTCGACAAGTCGTCCAGCGAGTGGAAGGACGGCGAGCCGCTGTTCCTCTCGTGCACCGTGTGGCGGCAGGCCGCCGAGCACGTCGCGGAGTCGCTGCAGCGCGGCACCCGCGTGATCGTGTCCGGTCGGCTCCGGCAGCGGTCGTACGAGACCCGCGAGGGTGAGAAGCGCACGGTTATCGAGCTGGAGGTCGACGAGATCGGCCCGTCGCTGCGCTACGCCACGGCGAAGGTGCAGAAGATGTCCCGCTCGGGCGGTGGTGGTTTTGGCGGCGGTGGTGGCCAGGGCGGCGGAGGCAACTTCGACGACCCGTGGGCCTCGGCCGCTCCTGCTCCTGCTCCCTCGCGTGGCGGGTCCGGCGGTGGCAACTTCGACGAGGAGCCTCCGTTCTGATGGCGCCGAGCGCCCGCAATCGCAAACCAGGAGCAAGGTCAATGGCCAAGGCTGCGGCACTTCGCAAGCCGAAGAAGAAAGTGAACCCGCTTGATAAGGACGGGATCACCTATATCGATTACAAGGACACTGCGCTGCTGCGCAAGTTCATCTCCGACCGTGGCAAGATCCGTGCCCGGCGAGTGACTGGCGTGACCTCGCAGCAGCAGCGGCAGATCGCCCGCGCGGTCAAGAACGCCCGCGAGATGGCGCTCTTGCCATACACGGCGACGGCTCGCTGAGAGGAGGCGCCGACATGAAGATCATCCTGACCCAGGAGGTATCCGGCCTCGGTGCCCCAGGGGACATCGTGGAGGTCAAGAACGGCTACGGCCGTAACTACCTGCTGCCGCAGGGCTTCGCGATTGCCTGGACCAAGGGCGCGGAGAAGCAGGTCACGCTCATCAAGCGGGCCCGGTCGGCCCGCGAGATTCGTGACCTCGGCCATGCCAACGAGGTCAAGGGCCAGCTCGAAGGGCTGAAGGTGGCCCTGAAGGCCCGCGCTGGCGAGGGCGGTCGGCTCTTCGGTTCGGTCACCGCGACCGAGATCGTCGCGGCCGTCAAGGCCGCTGGTGGCCCGACGCTGGACCGTCGCCGGCTTGAGCTGCCCGCGCAGATCAAGTCGCTCGGCTCCTACCCGGTGCGGATCAAGCTGCACCCCGAGGTGACCGCCGCGTTCGACCTGAGTGTCGTTCAGGGCTGACACCCACCTGCACCACCGGTCGGGCCCGCGCCGTACGGCGCGGGCCCGATCTGTGTCTGGACCTAACTCTGTGTCCGGCCCGGGGCTCGGCCCCGACCTGTGTCCGGACCCGGCCTGATCCGGCCGCCGGTGGTCGGCCAGTCGGCCATCCGGTTTCTTTTATCCACAGGGTGTGGACGCCATCATTCCAGCTCAGCCCGGTGTCGGAGGGAAGCCTTCCACAGTTATCCACAGGCTGTGCACAAGCTGCGCACATGCCTGCCCCCTGCTATCCACAGGTTGTCCCGAGACTCGTCCACCGCTGCTGTTGAGGCACCCTCCTGGTCTTCCGTATGGTTGCCACCCGACCCGCCGCACGATGGCCCCCGATCGCCCTGCGGGTCGAGAAGGCCGTGACTCCGCGGTGAAGCTAGGACGATGAGTTGACGGTGTGAAGGGGGAGCCGTGTCGGTCGCCGACGAGATGCCAGCCGAACCGCGCGCTGGCGGGCCGACATCGGTGCCGGTGCAGCGGGACGGCCAGTTCGAGAAGACCCCACCACAGGACATCGCCGCTGAGCAGTGTGTGCTGGGCGGGATGCTCCTCTCCAAGGACGCGATCGCCGACGTAGTCGAGATTCTCAAGAGCAACGACTTCTACCGACCCGTCCACGCCACCGTCTTCGACACGATCCTCGAGATCTACGGCCGGGGCGAGCCCGCTGACTCGATCACGGTTGCGGCGGCCCTGGCCGACTCCGGCGACCTGGTCCGGATCGGGGGCGCACCATACCTGCACACCCTGATCGCCAGCGTGCCCACCGCGGCCAACGCCGCCTACTACGCCCGGATCGTCAGCGAGCGGGCCGTGCTCCGGCGGCTGGTCGAGGCCGGCACGCGGATCGTGCAACTCGGGTTCGGCACCGCCGCCAGCGGCAGCCGGGACGTGGATGACGTCGTTGACCTCGCCCAGCAGGCCGTCTACGACGTCACCGAGCGGCGGGTCAGCGAGGACTTCGCCATCCTCGCCGACATGCTCCAGCCCACGCTCGACGAGATCGAGGCGGTCGGCGCCCAGCACGGCATGATGACCGGCGTTCCGACCGGCTTCACCGACCTCGACCGCCTCCTCAACGGTCTGCAGGCCGGCCAGCTCATCATCGTCGCCGGGCGGCCCGGCCTGGGGAAGTCCACGGCGAGCATGGACTTCGCGCGGAATGCCGCGATTCGCGCCAACCAGGCCTCGGCGATCTTCTCGCTGGAAATGAGCAAGGTCGAAATCGTCATGCGACTTCTCTCGGCCGAGGCCCGGGTGCCCCTGCACGTGCTGCGCAGCGGTCAGCTCTCCGACGACGACTGGACGAAGCTCGCCCGCTGTATGGGCGAGATCAGCGAGGCGCCGCTCTTCGTGGACGACACGCCGAGCATGAACCTGATGGAGATCCGGGCCAAGGCGCGGCGCCTCAAACAGCGACACGACCTGAAGCTCATCGTCGTCGACTACCTCCAGCTGATGACCTCGCCGAAGCGTACGGAGAGCCGGCAGCAGGAGGTCGCCGACCTGTCCCGTGGCCTCAAACTCCTCGCGAAGGAGGTCGAGTGCCCGGTCATCGCGGTCAGCCAGCTGAACCGCGGCCCCGAACAGCGGACCGACAAGCGGCCCCAGCTCTCCGACCTGCGGGAGTCCGGCTCCATCGAGCAGGACGCCGACGTCGTCATCCTGCTGCACCGCGACGACTACTACGACAAGGAGTCGCCGCGGGCCGGGGAGGCGGACTTCGTCGTGGCCAAGCACCGGAACGGGCCGACCGACACGGTGACGGTGGCGGCGCAGCTCCACCTGTCTCGCTTCGTGGACATGGCGATCGTGTGAGTGGACCCGGCGGCCGGGTGAGGACCCGGTGACCGGGTGAGTGAACCTGCGACCGGGTGAGCCGGCCGGCAGGACGATGAGCGTCCGGAAGGACCCGCCCCGCGCTGCCGCGGTGGGGTCCTTCCGGACGTGCCGTACCGGCGCTCAGCCGAGCAGGTCGCCCAGGAAACCCTTGTGCCGCTTCCGCCGGTAGTGCCCGTGGTAGCCGTAGTGCTGACCGTGGCTGCCGTAGGCCGGGGCCGGAGCCGGGGGGTAGCCGTGCGCGGGCGGCGGTGGGGGCGGCACGGTGCCGTAGCCGGGCTGCTGCGGCGAGGGCGGCGGGTACCCGCCGGGCTGGCTGGGCTGGGCGGGTGCCGGAGCGGCCTGCTGCTGCCGGTTCCAGTTAGCCTCCGCCTCGAACAGCTTCTCCAACTCGCCGCGGTCGAGGAAGATCCCCCGGCACTCGCTGCACTGATCGATGACGACGCCACTGCGCTCGTACTGGCGCATCTCGCCGTGACACTTGGGACAGGTGAGGCTCATCATCCGACCGTACCTGGTTGACCTAGGCGGTCGCGGTCAACGTGGCGGTCACTTCGTCGTCGGAGACCTCGTGGAAGTCGTCGTAGTAGGCGCTGACCGCGGTGAACTCGGCCGGATGCTGCGGGCAGACAACCTGATCGGCCTCGGCGGAGAGCAACTCGTACGCCTCCTGCGAGCCGACCGGGGCAGCCGCCACCACCCGCCGGGCACCGAGGTGGCGGGCGACCTGGACCGCGGCGCGGGCGGTGGCGCCGGTGGCGAGGCCGTCGTCCACGATCAGGGCGGTGCGGTCGGTGAGGTCCAGTGGCGGCCGGTCGGCCCGGTAGAGCCGCTCCCGGCGATCCAATTCGGCCCGCTCCTGGCGGTCCACCTCGGCGATCTCCGTTGGGCTGAGCCGGCTGGCGATCCGCTCGTTGAGCACCTGGGCCCCGCCGGGACCGATCGCGCCGAACGCGACCTCGGGCGCTCCGGGAAGGCCGAGCTTGCGGACGGTGATCACATCGAGCGGGGCCTCGAGCCGGCGGGCGATCACCTCGGCCACCGGCACTCCGCCGCGGACCAGAGCAAGCACGATGACATCGGGTTCGCCGACGAGCGCGGTCAGCCGGTCGGCGAGCGCCTGACCCGCGTCGCCGCGGTCACGAAAGGTGGTCACCTCTCAGGTGTACGCCGTGTGAGCCGGCTCCGTGGCGGGTTGCTGGATTCCGGCGGGCGAGGGCGGGGGCCCAGATCAGGAAGGCCAGGGGATAGAGCAGGTAGCCGAACCGGCTGGCGGGCATGAGCAGGAGCGCGACGAGGAGCCCGTACCCGCAGATGAGTGACGCGGCGGCGGCTGTACGCGGTGGGCGGCGGGTGAGCCGCAGGGCGAAGGCCAGCCCGACGGCGAGCAGCAGTCCGCCGGCGAGTATCCGCCCGGCGGGCAGCCCGGTGGAGATCAGGTGGCCGGGGAGCGGGGACTGGGCTGGGCTGGTGACCAGGCCCTGGCCGAGCGGGAAGCGGAGCACGTTCTCGATCAACGCGTCGGGGTCGATCAGCAGGACCGGCAGCAGGGCGATGACCGGCAGCCCCAGGGCGCCGACGAGGACCCGCCGGCCGGACGATCGGGTGGCACCCCAGACGGCCAAGACCACCGCGACCGGCCAGGCGAAGAGCTTCAGGGCGGCAGCCAACCCAACGGCCGCTCCGGCTCGGCCCGGCCGGCCGGCGGCGGCGAGGGTCAGCGCAAGCAGGCAGAGCGCGAGAACGGGCAGGTCGTCGCCGCCGGTGGCGAGGGTGAGCGCGCTGACCGGCAGGATCGTGGCGGCCTGTACGCCGCGCAGGATGGCGTCGCCGGGCCGGTGTGGGTCGCGGGCCCCGGCTCGCCAGAGCGTCCGCCCGGCGAGCGCGAGGATGACGACGGTGGCGAGCGCGAACCACACCCGGGCGTCGGTCAAGGCGGTGTCGACGATGGCGCGGGGCAGACCGAACAGCGCCATGCCCGGTTGGTACGGGGTGTAGCCGAAGAGCTGCTCGCTGGTGGGGAGCGCGGCGATCGCCTCGCGGCTGAGATAAGGGGTGCCGGTCTCGATCAGCCGCCGCCCAGAATCCTCAATGACGATGACCTCCTCCTGCGCCCGGTCGGTGCGGCCGAGGGCCCGTTCGATGCTCTGCCAGAGCACCGGTAGCAGCACGGTGGTGGTGGCGGCGAGCCCGGCGACCATCCAGCGGGTGGAGAGCCCGGTCAGCGGGGAGCCGGGGCGGCGTCGCCAGATCAGCAGCTGGGCGGTGGCGGCGACGGCGGCGACGAGGTAACCGGCGGTGGCGACACCGCCCCACGCGCGGTGCGGGGCGATGGTGGAGGTCAGGGTGGTGACTGCGGCGAATCCGGCCGAGGCGGCGTAGAGGGCCAGGTCGACGGCGAGGCCACCGGCGGCGTTGTCCAGGGCGGGCCACCCGCGGCGTACCCCCGGAACGGCGCTGGTCACGCGGTCAGTTTTGCAGATCGGCGGCGGCGGGTCAGGCGGGCTGGGAACGACCGCGGCGGTAACCGGCCGGCGGCGGTGGGAAGGCGGACGACCGTACCGAAAACCCCCTGCGCGGCGCCGTGCTGGCAGCCGCGCCAACCGGCGGCCGGGCCGGGCGCCGCAGTGGCTAGACTCGCCGTTGTGACGGATTCCGCGCAGCTCACCCACGTTGATGCGGTAGGCGCAGCCCGGATGGTTGACGTCTCCGCCAAGGCGGTGACCGGGCGGCTGGCCGTCGCCGCCGGCCGGCTCCGCACCACCCGTGCGGTCGTTGACCTCCTGCGCCGCGACGGGCTCCCCAAGGGGGATGCGCTCGCCGTCGGCCGGCTTGCCGGGATCATGGGCGCGAAACGGACCCCGGACCTGATTCCGCTCTGCCACCCGATCGCCCTGCACGGGGTCGCCGTTGACCTGATCCTCACCGACGACACCGTCGAGATCACCGCGACCGCCCGGACGGCCGACCGCACCGGCGTCGAGATGGAGGCGCTCACCGCCGTCGCGGTCGCCGGCCTGGCCCTCGTGGACATGGTCAAGGCGGTCGACCCGGCGGCCACGGTGGACGCGGTCCGAGTCCTGCGCAAGGAGGGCGGGGCGAGCGGTGAGTGGGTCCGTCCCGAGGACCGGCCGTGATCCGGGCGCGAGTGGTCGTCGCCTCCAACCGGGCCTTCGCCGGTGTCTACTCGGACACCAGCGGCCCGCTGCTCGTTGCCGGCCTGCGGGAGCTGGGCTGCACGGTGGACGAGCCGGTCATCGTGGTCCCGGACGGAGACCCGGTCGGCGCGGCGCTGAGTGCTGCCGCCGCCGAGGGGGTGGATGTCGTGGTGACCAGTGGCGGCACCGGCATCAACCCGACGGACCGTACCCCGGAGGTGACCCGGGAACTGCTCGACCACGAGATCCCGGGCATCGCGGAGGCCGTCCGCGCGTACAGCCGGGACCGCGTGCCCACCGCGGTGCTGTCCCGGGGAGTCGCCGGTGTCCTGGGTCAGACGCTGGTGGTGAACCTCCCTGGCTCGACCGGGGGCGCCCGCGACGGGCTGGCCGTGCTCGGACCGATCCTCGCCCACGCTGTCGACCAGCTCCGTGGCGGGGACCACTGATCGGTTCGCGAACCAACGGTCCCGTGGCTGCCCCGATACTCTCGTCGGGTGAGCATGGAAGCCGCAGCCGCCGACCCCGTCGCTCCGCCGCCACCCGCGGGCTGGGAGGAGGCGCGTTCCCGGGCGTACGCGGTGGGGCGAGCCGCCGCGCTGCCGGTGGTGAGCCGGCCGCTCGTTGACGTCGACGGGCACACCCTGGCCGAGCCGTTGGCCACCCGGACCCCCCTACCGGCGTTCCGTACGACCAGTGTGGACGGCTGGGCGGTGCGTGGTGCCGGCCCGTGGCGGATCGTGGGTCGGGTCCTGGCCGGCGGGGTCCCGGCGCCGCTGACCCAGGACGGCACCACCGTCGAGATCGCCACCGGTGCGATGGTTCCCGACGGCGCCACCGCTGTGCTGCGGGTGGAGGAGTCGAGCCGTACTTCGGACGGACTGGTGGCCGGCACCCCACGTCCGATGCCCGAGTGGCGGCTGCCGGGTGAGGAGGCCGCTGCCGGAGAGGAGCTGTTTCCGGCCGGGACGCCCGTGGACCCGGCGGTGATCGGGTTGGCCGCCTCCTGCGGACACGACACCCTGCGCGTACGGCGGCAGCCGCGCGCGGCGCTGCTGGTCTTCGGGGACGAACTGTTGACGGCCGGGCCGCCCGGGGCGGGGCGGGTCCGGGACGCACTCGGTCCCGCCGTACCGGCGTGGCTGCGCCGGTACGGGTGTGCGGTGCGCCCCGCCGACGTGGTCGGGCCGGTGGCGGACACCCTCTCGGCGCATGTGGCGGCGCTCAGCGATGCGCTCACCCACGCCGACCTGGTCTGCACGACCGGCGGCACTATGCACGGCCCGGTGGACCACCTGCACCCCGCACTCGAGGCGTTGGGGGCGGAGTACGTGGTCAACACCGTCGCCGTTCGGCCCGGCTTCCCGATGCTGCTGGCCCGGGTGGTCGGCACCGACGGCCGGGTACGCTTCGTCGCCGGGCTGCCCGGTAACCCGCAGTCCGCGATTCTCGCCCTGGCGTCGCTGGTCGCACCGCTGCTGACCGGCCTCGCGGGCCGGTCGATGCCGGAGCTCCCGCAGGCGGTGCTCGCCGAGCCAATCCCCGGGCGAGGCGCCTTCACCCACCTTGCGTTGGTCCGGCTGGATCAAGTCACCGGGACCGCCTATCCGCTCCGACACGTCGGCTCGGCGATGCTGCGCGGCCTGGCCGGCGCCGACGGGTTCGCGGTGATCCGCCCCGGCGCGTCCGGCGAGCCGGGCGACCGGGTGTCGGTCGTGCCGCTGCCGTTGCTGCCCGGGGAGCGCGCGTCGTGACCGCCCCGACCGTGGTGTTCGGCGAGGTGACCGAGCGATCGCTGGATCTCGCCGCACACGAGGGCGCGGTGGCGGACCGGGCTGCTGGCGCGGTGGTGTCGTTCCAGGGTGTCGTCCGGGATCACGACCACGGCCGGGCGGTGGTCGCGCTGACCTATGAGGGGCACCCGAGTGCCGAGCGGGTGCTGCGCGAGGTCGCTGCCGAGGTCGCTGCCGACCCCGACGTGTACGCGGTGGCTGTCTCGCACCGGGTCGGACCGCTGGAGATCGGCGAAGCGGCGCTGGTGGCGGCGGTCAGCACCGCCCACCGAGCCGCCGCTTTCGCCGCCTGTGCCCGGTTGGTTGACGAGGTGAAGGCGCGGCTGCCGATTTGGAAGCGGCAGGTGTTCGCGGACGGCACCGAGGAGTGGGTGAACTGCCCCTGACGCCGCCGTCCGCGCGCGAGGACCGCGGTCGGTGGCTGCCGGACGCCGGTGCCGCGGTCGCCCGTCTTCGGCCAGCGATCGCCGGTCAGCGGCGGCTGACCAGCGGGACGGGACGGCCTGGACGCTCGCCGTAGAAGGCCGGCTCGGCCCCGGGGCGCCAGGGCAGCGCGGCGACCAGCACGATCAGCGCCAGGGCCAGCGAATTCTCCATCAGGGCACCGAAGAGACCGTCCTGATAGTGCGACACCTCGGGCAGTTGGTGCTCGTACGGCCAGATCGGCGAGACGAGAAAGAGGAGATAGAGGGCCAGGGCGGCGGCACCGTGCCGGAGCCCGGTCAGCGTCGGGTACCAGATCGGGGGGCGCAGACCGTTCACTCCGGGTAGGCCCTCCAGGCCGGCCCGGGCGGCGAGCGCCCGGCTGGCGTCCCGGCGGCGGACGGCGGCGTCGGCGAGCACGATGATCGCGGGGATCACCCAGACGAGATGGTGCGTCCAGGAGATCGGGCTGATCACACTGGTGGTGAGCCCGACCAGGGTGAATGCCGTCAGCTCGTCACCGTCTGCCCGTGCGTTGGCGGCCCGGGACAGACCGAGCGCGAGCACCAGGATCGCGAACGTGAACCAGAGCAGCCCCGGGGTCTCGATCGAGTCGTGGAGGCGGGCGAGTAGGCCGGCGAGCGACTGGTTTGGGGTCATGTCGGCGGCACCGACCCGCTCGGTCTGCCAGAGCACCCCACCGAAGTAGGCCCGGGACTCGGGGCCGACGACGGCGAACGACCCGATCGTCACGGCCAGGACGGTGCCGACGGCGGTGGTCGCCGCCCGCCACTGACGGGTGAGCACGAGGTAGGCGATGAAGAGGGCGGGAGTCAGTTTCACCGCGGTGGCGAGGCCGATCCCGACGCCCGCCCAGGCGCCGCTGTAGACGAAGCGCAGCAGCGGTCCGTCGGTGGGAGCGACGTGGGTGCTCCGGCGGGATCGCCAGCGCAGTCCGATCAGGTCGGCCATGACCAGTGCGAACAGCAGCAGATTGACCTGCCCGTAGCCGAGGGTTTCCCGGGATGGCTCGAGGGCGGCGGCGAGCACCGTTGCGAGGGCGACCGCGTACCACAGGGGATAGTTGAGCCGGTCGGCGATCGGGCGGAGTAGCGCGGCGAGGACCACGGCCAGCGCGGCGACGCTCGCCACCGCGTTTACCAGCCCGGCCAGCCCGACCGGAAGATGCGCCATCGGGAGCATGGCGAGCCCGGCGAAGGGTGGGTAGGTGAACCCAAGGGTCGTGTCGGGTGCGATGAACTCGTACAGCTCGTGGCCGTTCGCCCACCACACCGCCGCACCGTGGTAGATCTTCATGTCGAAGAAGTTGTACGGTCGCCCGAACGCGCCGACGGCGAGCCAGGCGGCGTATGCGGCGACGGCCACGACTCCGATCCGGAGGACGGTCCTGTGGTCGAGCCACCGCGGGACGCGGCGAACCGGGGTGAGGCGACGCACCCGCCGACGAAGGGTCGTCGGCATTGAGTGGCCACCCCCGTACCAATATCGTCCTAGCCGTCCTGGTCCGGTACGGAGCCTAGAACGGTCCCTCACGTTTCGCCTCCCGCGTTGTGGGACCGTGTCGGATCCCACACTGGTTTTGACATTTCCACCGGGTTAACGCCGGGTGGGCGGTACATCGGATTCGCCGTTTGGTCCGACGGAGTACGACGGGAGGGGGATCGACGCAGGTCAGCCAGGGAAGCGTCGAGCCGTCGCTGCCGATCGTACGGCGATCCGGGCCTGCCGGCGGGCGGTCCGGACAGCCCGGGTTGCCCGACGCTGGGAGTGGCCGAGCCGCTGACCGGCCCGCCAGCGTAGCCCCGGCTTCCCTTCGGTGTCCGCGGCAGCCAGTAGGAGCCCACCGAAGAGCCCGAGGTTCTTCAGGAAATGGAGTTGGTTGTTGACCCGCACCGCCGGATCCGCGTCAGTCCAGAAAGGATGCCCAGCGATAGTACCGGGAACCAGAGTGCCGGCCAGTACCAAGGCCGCCGGTCGGGTGAGCCGTCCGGTGGCGAGCATTAGGCCGGCACCGAACTGTACGGCTCCATTGGCGCGGATCAGGGTTTCGGTATCGGTGGGGATGCCGGGAACAGCTCGTCGCAGCAGGGGTTCGACCCGGTCGGTCATCGGTTTGGCGGCGGGGGCGAGCCGGCTCGGGGCGGTGAGGCTACGGGCCCCCTCGACCACGAGGATGCCACTGAGCATGACTCGGGCGAGGGAGCGTACGGGTGTCATGGGTCAGTCATACCCTGTCGGATCCGCCGTCACCCCGGCAACGGACCGATCCGAATCGGTTGCCGCAGCTCGCCTGCCACGCCGAATCGCGGGACTGTCCCGGACGGGCCCGCGTCGGAGGGTAAGGTCCCCGGCGTGACCACCATGCGGCTACGGCCCGAGGAATCGGCAGATACCGGTGCGGTTCGTCGGGTCCTCGCCGGCGCGTTCGCCCGTCCCGATGTCACCACCCCGCCGGAGGTCGGCCTCGTTGACGAGCTGCGCGGCAGCGCGGAGTGGGTGCCGGAGCTGGCCATGCTGGCCGAGTACGGCGGTGAGGTCGTCGGCTACGCGCTGCTCACCCGGGTGCGGGTTCGCTCCGACCGCGACGATGTGGCCGCGCTCGTGCTCGGACCGGTGGCGGTGGCACCGCACCGGCAGCGCATCGGGCTGGGCAGCGCGGTGGTGCAGGCGGCCCTGGACGCGGCCGCCGAGCTGGGCGAGCGCCTCGTGGTGGTGTTGGGTGATCCGGCCTTCTACCGGCGGTTCGGGTTCGGCCGGGCCGACCGGCTCGGTCTCACCAGCCCCTGGTCCGGGCTCGGCGAGCCCTGGCAGGCCCTAGTGTTGCCCTCGGTCGGCGGTGGCACGGGACCGCCCCCACCCGGCGAGGTGATCTTTCCTCCACCGTGGTCGAAGGTGTGAGTCGACCGGGCTACGTCGGCTGGCTCGACCGGGCTAGGTCGGCTGGGTGCGGAGGTAGCGGCCGAAGTGGGGCACCGTGAACGCCACCGTGCCGCGTTCGCCGGAGTAGATAAGCCCCTTTTTGATCAGCGCGTCCCGAGCCGGGGAGAGGCTTGCGGGCTTGCGTCCCAGCGCGTGGGCGATCTCGGCGGTCGGCACGGCGGCGTCCATGTCGTCTCGGGCCCGGTCGTCCGCACCGTCAACCAGGGGGAGGGTCGCCATCGCCCGCATGTATTCGCGTTCGGCCGGAGTAGCCCGCTCGAACCGGGAGCCGAAGAAGCCCACCGCCAGCTCGGCCTCGGCGTCCGGCGCCGCCACCCGGACATCGGCGGCGGCGATCGGTGAGCGGGGGGCGTGGTCCCAGGTCGCCTTCCCGTACGCCTGGACGAAGTAGGGATAGCCGCCGGACTTCTCGTAGAGCAGGTCGAGCGCCTTCTGCTCGTACTCGATCTCCTCGCGCTCAGCGGGCGCGCAGAGCGCCTGGTCGGCGGCGATCCGGTCGAGTCGATCGATGCGCTGGTAGCGAAAGAGCCGTTCGGAGTACGACTTCGCTGCGCTGAGTACGGCCGGTAGGTGCGGCAGGCCGGCACCGACCACGATCAGTGGCGCGCCGAGTTGGGACAGCTCATGGCAGGCGGCGCAGAGCGCGGAGACCTCCTCCGGGGCGAGGTCCTGCATCTCGTCGATGAAGACGGCGATGCCGGTGCCGACATCGGCGGCCACCGCGGCGGCGTCGGTCAGCAGCTCCACCAGGTCGATCTCGATGTCGCCGGAGTCGGCCCGCCCGCTCGCGGCGGGGACATCGATGCCGGGCTGCCACCGGTCCCGCAACCGGGGGGCGGCCCCGCCCCGACCGCTCGGGGCGGACCGTTGCGCGAAGGCCTTCAGTACGCCGAGGAAGGCGTCGATGCGGTCCGGAGCGCGGTGCCGGGGGGCTAGCTCGCGCACGGCCATGTGGAGGGCGGCCGAGATCGGGCGGCGCAGCGACTGGTCTGGCCGGATTTCGATCTTGCCGCTGCCCCAGAGCCGGTTGATCGCCTGCGACCGTAGCGTGTTGAGCAGCACCGTCTTGCCCACGCCGCGTAGGCCGGTGAGCATCAGGCTGCGCTCGGGTCGGCCGCGCGAGATCCGCTCCAGCACGATGTCGAAGACGTCCAGCTCACGCCCCCGCCCGGCCAACTCGGGCGGGCGTTGCCCGGCGCCCGGAGCGTAGGGATTGCGGATTGGATCCACGCATCGGAGAGTATCGGGCTGTCTAGCAATCGGGCTAGACCTCGGTAGATGGGGCTACCGGCGTGTCGCGCGCTCCGGTATCGAGTCAGATCTAGGGCTATCTAGCTCCCACGGTAGAAAGCCCTAGATTGGGAAATCAAAGCCTTCGTCCAGTGTCTCGTTGGTTGCCGTCCCCCGGGGGTTCGGTGCTCAGCGTTGCTTCAGGCAGAGCACGAAGTCGAGGGTGTCCAGGTCACTGTCGAAAAAGAACCAGTTGGTGTAGCCGCCGACAGCGGCGCACTTCGCCGCGGCGTCCTCCTCGCCGGTGGTTGGGCCGTCAACGCGGAGCAGCACCTCGTACGTCTGCGGGCCGCACTCGGTGATCAGCAACTCCGGTTTGCCGTCGGCCGGTCCGTCGTTGCGGACGCACTGGCCGACCTCGACGAAGCGGGGGTTGGTCGACGAGTCTGGGGCCGCGACGCTGGGCGCGGGGCTCGCCGACGTAGCTGGCCCGGCCGAGGAGAGCGAGGCTGCGGCGTTGGGGGCTGGGTCCGGTCCCGACGTCGCCGGACCCTCATCGCCCCCGGTGCGGAACCAGAGGATCCCCACCCCGGCCCCGAGGGTCAAGAACGCGACGACGCTGAGTACCGCGACCAGCGGTCCGCGGCCCCGAGAGGGAGGCGGCCCGTCGCCCTGACCGGCCGGTGGTTCGAAGTCCGGCATGCGCATCCTCCTGCGGGAGTGTGAGCGGCCGGACACTCGGGATCCCGCCGCCGTTGCCACCGTGGTGTGGCGGGTGCGATTTTCAGATCAGGCGGAGCTGGCGGTCCTTGGGGCGGCGGGACTCCGGTTCCCCGAGGCGTTCGAAGAGCCCCGGATCTATTGTGGACAAAAATGGAGAGGGTCGACAATCGTACTCGGTTCCGTGCCGGAATCGCCGGGCGGCGTGGCTGAGGTAGAGCCGATCCTGCGCGCGGGTCACCCCCACGAAGAAGAGCCGTCGCTCCTCGGCAATCGCGTCGTCGTCCGGCTCGCTACCCGGCCAGCGCAGTGGCAACAGCCCGTCCTCGGCGCCGACCAGGAAGACCACCGGGAACTCCAGCCCCTTGGCGGCATGCAGAGTGAGCAGGGTGACCGCCTGCGCGCGTGGATCGAGCGCGTCCACCTCCGCCCCCGTCGCCAGCTGGGACAGGAACAGATCCAGGTCGTCACCGCAGCGCTGCGCCAGTGGGGTGAGCAGGTCGACCGCCACCCGTACGTCGGTCGGCCCGGCGGTGCCCGCCGAGCCGTCGAGGGTGGGGGTGGCGAACCGTTGCGCGACCACCTGCCCGGCGAGCCGAACCCGGGCCGGCAGGCCGCCGTCAACGCCGCCGGTGTGCCGCAGCTCCCGGGCGATCTCGGTGACGCCGGGGCGGTCGCGAAGCCGATCATGAGAGCGCTTCTGCACCGGGATGTTCGCCCGGGACAAGGCGTCAACGATCGGCGCGGCCTGCGCGTCAGTGCGGTAGAGCACCGCGATGTCGGAGAACGAGAGCGTTGTCATGGCGCCGTCGATCCGCCCCGAATCCAGCGAGCGGTGCGACAGCCCGCCGACCAACTCGTCCACCGTGCGGGCGACGAAGGTGGCCTCGTCGGCGACGGAGGTGGCCGCGTACCGGCCGAGTAGTGGGGCCTCCGGGTCGAGTCGGGCCGGGTCCAGCCGGCGGCCCCGGACCAGCGACGAGGGGGCGATCGCCTGTACCGCGGCGGCCAGGATCGGTGCCGACGAACGGTAGTTGCGGTTCAGCCGGACCAGCCGGGCATCGGTGAAGTCCTGCGAGAAGCGCAGGAAGTAGCGGACATCGGCACCTCGGAAGGAGTAGATCGCCTGGTCCGGGTCACCGATCGCGCAGAGGCTCCCGTCGGCGGGGCTGAGCAACCGGAGGAGCTCGTACTGCACCTCATCAACGTCCTGGTACTCGTCAACGAAGATCCACTGCCACCGTTCGCGATAGGAGTCGGCCAACCGCGGATCGGCTCGCAGCAGGGCCAGCGGCAGGGTGAGCAACTCGTCAAGGTCGATCAGGTCCTGCTTGCGCAGCAGCGCCAGGTAGGCGTCGTGGTCGTCGCCGGCCTCGGCTCGAGCGGCGGCGCGGTCCGCGTCGTCGGCGATCCGGAAGTTCGCCGGCAGACCGGCGGCCGCGTGGTTTTCCCGCAGGAGCTGCAGGCCGACGGAGTGGAACGTGCCGACGGTGACGTCCTCGGCGACCGGCCCGAGTAGCCCGTCGAGTCGGTGCCGCAACTCCTCGGCGGCGCGCCGGGTGAAGGTGATCGCCAGGCAGCGCTCCGGGAAGACGTTCAGCTCCGCGCAGAGGTACGCGATCCGGTGCGTCAGCGTACGGGTCTTGCCGGTGCCCGGACCGGCCACGATCAGCAGCGGCCCGCCGGGCGCGGACGCGGCCACTCGCTGCATCGCGTCCAGCCGGTCGAGCAGGCCGGTGCCGACCTCCTCCATCCCGGACAGCATCGGCTCGAAGGGCTCGTGCGGCGAGGGGGGTGGCGCGATCGGCGGCGAGGGTGGGTTGACCCGCCTCGGCTCGGGCTTCGTCGCCGGGCGACGGGCCTTCGGCTTCGGGGTCGGCTCCGCGGGGCGGCGCGGCGCCGGCACGGCGGGTACGTCGAAGAGCGTCTCCTGCGCCGCCGCACCCCCGGGGCGGATTTCGGTCGGGTCGAAGAGGGTGATGACGCCGTACTCGCCGTCGAAGCCCGACACCCGGCGGACCTCACCCCGGCGAAGCCGGCCGATGCCCTCGGCGAGGAGTTCGCCGCCGACCCGGTCGATCTCCGTGAGCGGCGTCCGGGTGAGGATCTCCAGCTCCGGACCGAGCGCGGCGATCAGGTCGTTGAGCTTGCCCGCGACCTTCTTGGATCGCGCCCCCACCGTGTTGATCTCACCGAGGAGTTCGGCCAGCGGCACCAGGTGGGTGACGTCACGGGCGTGCGCCGGTCGGTGTCCCGCGGGTCGGTCGGCCAACTCCTCCACCCGGTTGAGGACTCCGATGGTCAGCGGCTTGCCGCACTCCGGGCAGCGCCCGCCGGCCGCCCGGGTCTGCTCCGGTGCCCAGTTGACGCCGCAGAGTCGGTGGCCGTCCGCATGATACTTCCCCTCTTCCGGGAAGAACTCGATCGTCCCGGCCAGGCCGTCGCCGGTCCGCAGCGCCTCCCGGATAGCGAAGTAGTCGCGGGCGGAGCTGAAGACCGTCGCCTCTCGGGCCAGCGCGGGCGGGGAGTGGGCGTCGGAGTTCGACACCAGCTGATAGCGGTCGAGGCTGCCGACCCGCCAGTTCATCTCCGGGTCGGAGGAGAGGCCGGTCTCCACCGCGAAGATGTGCTCGGCGAGGTCGGCGTAGCAGTCGGCGATCGCGTCGAAGCCGGACTTGGAGCCGAGGGCGGAGAACCACGGTGTCCAGATGTGCGCCGGTACGAGGTAGCCGTCCGGGCTCGCCGTAAGGGTGATCTCCAGCAGGTCGCGGGAGTCCAGACCGAGGATCGGCCGGCCGTCCGAGCCGAGGTTGCCGATCCGCCCGAGCGCCGTGTTGAACCGGGCCACCGCCGCCAGGTCCGGTAGGTAGACCAGGTGGTGCACCTTGCGCGTCCGGTCGTCGCGTTTGTAGATCGTGGAGATCTCGACGCTGAGCATGAACCGTACCGGGGCGCTCTCCGCCTCGTCGGCGAGTCGCGGCGGTAGCTGGCGCGCGATCTCCCGCTCGGCCTCCGGAGCGAGCCGGTACAGGCCCGGCTCCGCCGGGTGCAGGGTCTCCCGGAGGTGGTCATACCAGGCGGGGTGGGTGAAATCGCCAGTGCCGAGGACGGCGACGCCCTTACGCCGAGCCCACCAGGCGAGGTTCGGCAGGGTGAGATCACGGCTGCACGCCCGCGAGTACTTCGAGTGGATGTGCAGGTCCGCGACGAAGGACGGGAGGCCACCGGGGGGTGCGGCGTTGATCGGAGGCACGAGGCATCCTGCCATGAAGCCCGCGCCCTACGCTCGCCGCCACGCGCTCACGTGAGCTGCACTATGCCGAACGCAGCTCGACGAGGGTGATCTGTGGCTCGGCGCCGACCCGGACCGGGGGTCCCCAGAAGCCGGCGCCGTTGGTCACATACACCTTGGTGCCGTTGATCTCGCCGAGGCCGGAGACCACCGGCTGCTCGAGCTGCACCAGGTAGTTGAAGGGTGCGATCTGCCCACCGTGGGTGTGCCCGGAGAGCTGCAGGTCAACACCGAATCTGGCGGCCTCGAAGGCCGCGACCGGCTGGTGGGCGAGGAGCACCACCGGTCGGTTCGGGTCCCGGTCGCCGAGGGCGGCGGCGTAGTCCGGCGGGCCGGCCACTCCGGTGCCGGCCGCCTCGGCGTCGTTGACCCCGGCCAGGTCGAGTGCCCCGCCCCGGGCCTTGATCTCCACCCGGTGGTTCTGCAGGACCCGCAGGCCCAGGCGGTCCACCTCCTGCACCCACTCCTCCACGCCGGAGTAGTACTCGTGGTTGCCGGTGACGAAGTAGCTGCCGTGTCGGGATCGCAGGTCGCGCAGCGGTGCTGCCGCCTCGCCCAGCTCGGCGACGGAGCCGTCCACCAGGTCGCCGACGACCGCGACGAGGTCGGCGTCCAGCCGGTTGATGGTGGCCACGATCCGTTCGGTGTGCGCGCGTCCGAGCAGCGGGCCGATGTGGATGTCGGAGACGGTGGCGATGCGGAGGCCGTCCATGCTTCGGGGTAGCCGGGCCAGGGGGACCTGTACCCGGTCCAGCTGGGGTGGGCCGAGGGCGGTGCGCACGCCGTAGCCGGTCAGGCCGGTGGCGGTGAGCCCGGCGAAGATCGCCGCCCCCCGGGCGAGGAGTAACCGGCGGGACGGATCGTGGTCCGGCTGTCCGCCGGCGGGCGGGGCGGTGGCCGGCGGTTCGGCCGACCCGCCGGCTGCCACCAGGACGGGTTCTGGTGCCGGGGCGGTGGGCGTGGCGGCGGCTACCCGGCGGCGTAGCACCAGCCGGGCGACCAACATTGGCAGCTCCAGGGCCACCAGCAGGACCAGCAGGTAGAACAGGACCGCGAGCCAGAGGTAGCCCGGCCAGGCGAGCCAGTGCACCCCGGCTTGGGTGCCGACCAGCGTGGCCGGGACGAGCACCGTGAGCACCAGCATGGTGACGCCACCGATGCGTCGCGGGAGCCCCGGTCGAGTGGTGTCGCGTACCAGCCGCTTCCACAGGTAGAGGTGGACCAGGCCGGTGAGGAGGGCCAGAACGGCGACGAACCCCAGTACCGCGAACAAGGCTGTGCCTCCCTCAGCCGCCCGCGAAGGGGGGCAGAACGTCGATCGTGGTGCCCGCGGGCAGCGGTGCTTGCCGATCGTGCCAGTTCACCCCGTCAACCAGGAAACTGGCGACGTCGAGTACCGCGTGGAGCCGCTCGCCGTGTCGGTCGGCGATGTCGGTCAGGATCGTGTCCAGCGACCGGCCGGCGGGCAGGTGCTCCTCGGCGCATCCGGCCGCCGCCCGGGCCCCGGCGAAGTAGCGGATCGTGAGGGTCGCGGTGATCCGGTCGGGCCGGGCGTCGGTCGCTGGCCCCCGCAGATCAGACATGTCAGCCTCCAATCGCGGACATCGAGCGGGCGGGTTGTAGGAACCCCGGGTCGTCGATGCCATGGCCGGCCCGTTTACCCCACATCGCGGTCTGCCAGCGGCGGGCGATCTCGTCGTCGTCGGCCCCGGCGCGGAGCGCTCCGCGCAGGTCGGACTCGGTCGTGGCGAAGAGGCAGTCGCGGACCTGGCCGTCGGTGGTGAGCCGGGTGCGGTCGCACTCTCCGCAGAAGGGGCGGGTGACGCTGGCGATCACGCCGACCCGGGCCGGGCCGCCATCGACCAGCCAGGTCTCGGCCGGTGCCGCGCCCCGGTGGGACGGGTCCGGCACCAGGGTGTGTCCGGCCCGCAGCAGGGTGAGGATCTCGTCCGCGGTGACCATGGTCGACCGGTCCCAGCCACGCTGGGCATCCAGCGGCATCTGCTCGATGAAGCGCAGCTCGTAGTGGTTGTCGAGGGCGAAGCGCAGCAGGGCGGGCGCCTCGTCCTCGTTGATGCCGCGGATCAGGACTGTATTGATCTTGACTGGGGTCAGCCCGGCCTTGGCCGCGCCGGTCAACCCGGCTAACACGGCATCCAGTCGGTCCCGTCGGGTCAGCCGAACAAACCGCTCCCGGTCGAGGGTGTCCAGCGAGACGTTCACCCGGTCCAGGCCGGCGGTGCGCAGGGCCGGCGCCAGCCGGTCCAGACCGATGCCGTTGGTGGTCAGCGAGATGCGCGGCCGAGGGGCCAGCGCCGCGACCGCCGTGACGATGCCGACCAGGCCGGGCCGGATCAGCGGCTCACCGCCGGTGAACCGCACCTCGGTCACACCGAGCCGCTGCACGGCGATCCGGATCAACCGGACCACCTCGTCGTCGTCGAGGAGCTGCGGCCCGGCGAGCCAGGGCAGCCCCTCGGCCGGCATGCAGTAGGTGCAACGCAGGTTGCACTTGTCGGTCAGGGAGACGCGCAGGCTTCGGGCGACGCGGCCGTGCCGGTCAACGAGGACGCCAGCGGTCGGTCGGGCGGCGCTCACCTTATGACGGTAGCGCGCCCGAGCCGAGCAGGGCGCTCCGGGCGGTCTGGGCAACCGCTTCGCGGTAGGTCGCACCGAAGAGCGCGGTGTGTACCAGCAGCAGGTGAAGCTGGTGCAGTGGGATCCGCTCCGGCCAGCCGTCGGCCAGCGGCCACGCCTCGTCGTAGGCGGCGCGGATCCGGTCCAGGTGCGGTGCGCCACCGAAGAGCGCGAGCTGCGCGAGGTCGGTCTCCCGGTGGCCACCGTGTGCTGCCGGATCGACCAGCCAGGCCCGGTCGTCGCGGCCCCAGAGCAGGTTGCCCGGCCAGAGGTCACCGTGCAGCCGGGCCGGTGGTTCGTCGCCGTCGAAGGTGGCGGCCCGGTCGGCGACCTGCTCGACCAGCTTCCGCTCCGCCGGGCCGAGCGCACCGTTGTCGACCGACATCCGCAGGTACGGCAGGAGCCGGCGCTCGACGAACCACCGCGACCACGGGCCCTCGTCCCGGGTGTTGTCCGCCGGTAGCGTGCCGATGAAGCCCGGCCACTCGGCGCCGAAGGCCGGGGCGCCGGCCCGGTGCAGGGCCGCCAGTTCCCGGCCGAACCGCTCGGCTGTCCCCGGGTCGGGCTCGCCGGGCTCGACCCACTCCAGCACCAGCAGGTTGGGCAGTGCCACGATCACCTCCGGTACGGCGACCGCGTCCGCCTCTCGTAGCCAGCGCAGCCCGGCCGCCTCGCTGGCGAAGAAGTGCCCCGGCTGTTCTCCGGTGGCCGATTCGGGCCAGGTCTTCGCGAAGATCGAATGTCCGTCGTCGAGGGTGAGCCGGGCGGCGGTGCAGCTACTGCCGCCAGCGACCGGCGTCTCCCGGATCCGCTGGTGGGTCCGGAAGGTCGGCAGGTGCTCCGGGTGGGCCCGCAGATACGCCAGATCCATGGGTCGGACGGTAGTGGGTGGGGGCGGGTCGAGGGGCGCCGGAGGCCGAGAAGTCGCCGCTACCAGCGCAATTACCCACCGTAGCTGTGGATAGACCGCGTGTCGTCCACAGGGGCGGACGACGGTCGGGGGCGGAGTACAGGCTGCCGAGATGGCCTCGACTGACCTCCCCCGGTTCTCCGTTCGCTCCGGCGTGGACCTGATCGCCGCCGTGCCCTATCTGCTCGGGTTCCATCCAACGGACAGCGTGGTCGTGGTGGGGATGAGTGGCCCACGGGTCACCTTCGCCGCACGGGCAGACCTTGCGGACCTGGCCGGCTCCACCGCGGCGGCCCGACATCTGGCGGCAGTGGTCGCGCAGCAGCCCACCGACCGCGCGACGGTGCTCGGCTACGGGTCCGCCTCCCGGGTCACCCCCGCGGTTGACGCCGTCCGGCAGGCCCTTGCCGAGGTCGGGATCGCGGTGCTCGACGCGCTCCGAGTCACCGATGGCCGCTACTGGTCATACCTCTGCCCGGAGCCGGAGTGCTGTCCGCCCGACGGCACCGCGTACGACTCGAGCACGAGTCAGGTGGCCGCCGCCGCGGTCCTCGCCGGTCAGGTCGCTCTGCCCGACCGGGCGGCGCTCGTCGCCCAGGTGGCGTCGGTCGAGGGCGAGGAGCGAGCTCAGCTGCGGCGGGCCGCGCAGCGGGCGGGGCAGCGCTTCGCCGACCTGGTGACCCGGGCCCCCGGGGCCGAGCGGTCCGGCGACCGGTCTGGCGACAGGCCCAGCGACCGGTCTGGTGGGCGGTCGGTGCGGGCGGCGGGGAGCATCACGATCCGGGCCGCTCAGCGTCGGCACCGACGGGGCGAGCGGCTCGACGACGACGAGGTGGCCTGGCTGAGTTTGCTGCTGACTGACCAGACGGTGCGAGACCTTGCCTGGGAGCGCACCGACGGGCGGGAAGCCGACATCGCGCTCTGGGCCGACCTGCTCCGCCGGGCCGAGCCGGAGCTGATCGCCGCCCCCGGCTCGCTGCTGGCCTTCGCGGCCTGGCGGGCCGGGGAGGGGGCGCTGGCGGCGGTGGCGTTGGAACGGGTGCTCGCCCTACATCCCGACTATTCGCTCGCACTCCTGGTGGACGACCTGCTTCGGCGTGGGGTGCCCCCGACCAGGCTGGCCGGGTGGCCAGCCATTGCGCTGCCCGGCGTGGTTCATCCCCGCCCCCGGCGGGGCGGGCGGGGTGCCCGCTGACCGGCCGGCGGGCTCGGCCCTCGGCAGCCGCTGTACTCGCAGGTGGGCGCGGGGCCGAGCGGGCTCGGCCGGTACCGTAGCCAGGTGCGCAGGTACGCGGCAGTGGTGCTGGCCGGGGGTGCGGCCCGACGGATGGATGGCGTGGACAAGCCAGCCCGGCCGGTCGGAGGCCGTCCGATGCGGGACCGGGTCCTGGCCGCGGTCGCCGACGCCGCACCGCGGATCCTGGTGGGCCCGGCGGCCGGCGCGCCGGCCGACGTGCTGATCACCCGAGAGTCGCCGCCGGGTGGGGGGCCGGTCGCCGCTGCGGCGGCCGGGTTGGACCGGCTACCCGCCGATGTGGACCTCCTCGCCCTCCTCGCCGCCGACCTGCCGCTGCTCACCCGGGACGCGGTCCGAGCACTACTGGACCAGCTCGACGGTGAGCAGGGCGGGGGCCAGCCGGCGGTGGGTCCCGGCGGGATGGACGGGGTGTGTTTTGTGGATGACGCCGGGCGGCGGCAGCCACTCTGCGGGGTGTGGCGGGTCGCCCCGCTGCGGGCCGCGTTCACCCGGCTGGTCACCCAGCGTCCCCTGGCCGGGGCGTCACTGCGGGCGCTGCTGCACGGGTTGGCCGTACGCGAGATGCCGTGGCGTGGAGAAGGCCCCCCACCATGGTTTGACTGTGACACTGACGAGGACTTACGCCGGGCAGAGGAGTGGGTGCGATGACTTCGATGGACGACTGGGTGACGGCGGTCTGCACCGAGCTCGGCCTTGACCCGGCTCGGGTGCCGGTGCCAGCGGTGCTCGACCTGACCCGGGAGGTGGCGCATCAGGTGTTGCGCCCCGGCGCGCCGGTCGCCGCCTACCTGGTGGGGGTCGCGGTCGGCGGGGGCGCGGAGCCGAGCGTCGCCGCGGCCCGGATCCAACAGTTGGCCGCCGACTGGCCGATCGAGCTGGGTGTGGCGGGTGAGCCCGGAACTCCGAACGACCAGGCCCACCCGCCGGGCCAGAGCTGATCAGCTGTTTGGCAGCCAGGCCAGGCTCTGCCCGGTCGTCGGGTTGATGGCCCGCAGGCCCGCGTCCGACACCGTCCAGAGGGTGTCACCGACGAGTAGCGAACGGGTGATGAACCCACCCGGGTGGGTCACCTCGCCCTGGTCGGTGAGGGTGTCCCCGGAGACCCGCAACAGACGCAGGCCGGCATTGACCGGGACGGCGAGTAGCCCGGTGCTCGGGTCGTACCGGAAAGCGTGCGGGTCGTGCTCGGCGGCGGACCAGGCGTCCGGGCGGTGCCAGCGATCCAACCGGAGCGGTTGGGCCGGTTCCCGGACATCGAAGAGCGAGACCTGGACCCCCTCCGCACGTCCGTCGAGGTCGGCCTCCTGCCCGATACCGAGCAGCCGGCCGTCCGCGACCGGGTGTAGGTACGCCGAGTAGCCGGTGATCTTCAGCTCCCCGGTGACCCGGGGGGCGGCGTGGTCGCTCAGGTCGAGCGCGTAGAGCGGGTCGGTCTGCCGGAACGTCACCACGTACGCGGTGTCACCGAGGTAGCGCACCGAATAGATTCGCTCCCCCGGGCCCAGGCCAGTGACCGAACCGGTCCGGGTCAGCACCTCGCCCTGTCGACGCAGCACGTGGACGCCGGACTCCGAGCTGCGCTCGTCCTGGCGCGGGATGGTGGTGGCCTCCCGGCTCGTGGTGGTGGCGTCCTGGCCCGTGGTGGCGGTGAGCTGGCCCGTGGTGGTGGTGGCGACGCGTAGGTGGCCCTGCCACTGGGACAGGGCGTACTGGTTGATCAGCCGGCCGGGCACCGTGCCGGCGGCGACGTACCGCGGGCGGCCGGCGGCGGTGGTGTCGAACTGGTAGATGTCGGTGACCGACGTGCCGGTCTGGTCGGGCCACCGGCCCGGAGTGGGCGGTGCCGCCAGCTGTCGCTGGCCGGCCAGGTAGAGGCTGTCGCCGGTGCTGTAGACGGTGTCCGCGGCGGCGGCCACGCTGACCGGGTCGCCGTCGGTGAGTCGGTCAGCGGTGAGGTCGAAGCTGAGCACGGTCAGCACGGCGGAGCCGGTGCCGGTCTGTGGGCGGCTGAGTCGGTCGCAGTCAACCCGACCGCTTCCGTGCTCCGCTCCGGCTGACCACTCGTAGGCCGGCAGCCACGCCTCAATGCCCGCGTCGGCCACCGCGGCCCGGTTCGCCTCCTCACGGGTCGCATCGTCGGCGGTGGCGGGCAGCTCCGGGAAGGTCACCTGGGGGTGGGACTGGACCACCACCCGGACCGTGCTCCCGGTCTGTCGGGCGTCAAGGGTGCGACCGTTGATTTCGTACGTGCTGAGCAGCCGGGGTGGGCCGCTCAGGTCGACCAGGCGGAACCGGGTCGCGGTGGGCGGGCTCGATCCGGGTGGCGGAGCGATGTCCTCGCGACCGGGGCCGAACGCGGGGAGGACCATCGGTGCCGCGTCGGTGAGGACCACCGCGTGATCGCCGTACAGGAGCAGGTCGTGCTGGGCCCAGTGGCGCTGGTCGGGGCCATCGTTGAGGTCCAGTCGCCCGGTGAAGCGGTTGGTGGTGGGGTCGACGACCCGGAGCACGCCCTGGCTGATGGTGACGATCCGCTGCCCGTCGGTCTTGACCAGGTCCGGTTCGTCAACGCCGGGCTCGTACCCATTGGTGAGCGAGTGTTCCCCGGCCGGCTTCGACTCGGCGGTGGCGCTGGCGGCGTCTAGTAATTCCAGTCCGACTCGTTGCTGGGGCGCGCTGTTGGCGAGCCCCCACGGGTGGACCTCGGCCGCGGTCGCGGCGCGCAGTTCGGTCAGCGCGTCGGCGCAGGAGTCGAAGGAGACCAGCTGTAGTGGCGACTCGGGTCCGGCTGGTGGCGTCTTCGGCGCCGGTGACCGGGTCGCGGCGACGCTGCCCGCGAGCAGGAGGAGCGCGAGCAGCCCACCCGCGACAAGAGTGGGACGGCGTGATGTCATGCCCCTTCCGACGCCGCCAGCCGGCCCGTGGTTCCCGTGCGGCTCGCTGTCGTGGCTCTCCCGCGGGGTGGCGGTCCCGGGACGGCTGGGAGCAGCGGCGACGGTGATCAGTCGGAGGGGCCGACGCCGGGGGACTCGACCAGCCGGGAGAGCACGATGGTGCTGCGGGTGGAGGTAACAAAGGATTCGGCTCGTAGGCGTTCCAGTGCGGCCTCGAGGTGGGCGATGTCGGCCGCGCGCAGGTGGACGAGGGCGTCCGCCTCGCCCGAGACGGTGTAGGCCCCGACGACCTCGGGGTGCCGCCGGGCGGCGACACCGATCTGCGGTGGCGTGGTCCGACCGGCGCAGAACAGCTCGACGAACGCCTCGGTGGTCCAGCCGACCGCGGCCGGGTCAACGACGGCGGTGAATCCGCGGATGACCCCGGTCGCGCGAAGTCGGTCAACCCGTCGCTTCACCGCCGGGGCGGACAGGGAAACCCGCTGTCCGATCTCGGCGTACGACGCACGGGCGTCGGCGACGAGCAGCGCAATGATTCGCTGATCCACTGCGTCTATCTGCAATGTTCTGCCTCCTGGAAGCAATATTTGCGGCTGGAACCGCTGTAAAACGATACCTACCTTGGTAATCGTGAACCAGCAGCGAGTGCCGCGAAAGCGGACATATCTCATGTGCCCGCCCAAACACTTCACGGTCGAGTACGCGATCAACCCGTGGATGGATGTCACCGCCGCGGTTGACGTGGAGTTGGCGGTCAAGCAGTGGGACCGGCTGCGGGAGACGCTGGTTGGGCTCGGCCACAACGTGCGCCTGCTGACCCCCGAGCCGGGGCTACCCGACATGGTCTACGCGGCCAACGGCGCCTTCGTCGTCGATGGCACCGTCTACGGCGCGCAGTACAAGCATGCGCAGCGGAGCGCCGAGGCCGCGGCCCATCGCGCCTTCTACCAGTCCCACGGCTGGCACTTCATCGCCCCGACCGCCACCAATGAGGGCGAGGGTGACTTCGCGTACCTGCCGGCGGCGCACGGTGGTCTCGTCCTGGCTGGTTACGGCTTCCGGACCGAGCCCGCCGCCCACGCCGAGGCGCAGGAGGCGTTGGGCCGACCGGTGGTCTCGGTGCGGTTGGTCGATCCCCGCTTCTATCACCTGGACGTGGCACTGGCCTCGATCGACGACAGCAACATCGCCTACTACCCGGGCGCCTTCTCCGCCGCCAGCCAGAAGGTTCTGGCGCAGCTCTTTCCAGCAGCTGTCGTCGCCGATGACGCCGACGCCCTCGCGTTCGGTCTGAATCTGGTCAGCGATGGGCGCAACGTCGTCCTGAACAGCGAGGCGACCGGCCTCGCCGACAAGCTGGCAGCCGCCGGTTACCAGCCGGTGCCCGTGGCGCTGGCCGAGTTACGCAAGGGTGGCGGCAGCGTGAAGTGCTGCATCGCCGAGTTGCGCCACTAGCGCCCGTTGTCGAGCGGCGTGGCGCCGGCCCGGTGGCGAGAGTGGATCGGCGCCGCCCCGCTCAGCCGAGCGTGGCCAGCTCGGTCAAGAGCACATTGGAGAGGAGCTGGCCGTCGAGCTGGACCTCTCGGAGGTACCACCGTTGCTGCGGGGTGCGCGGCTGGTTGAACTGCCACACCCCGCGGGGGCTGTCAACCCGGCCGATCTTGCCGAGCGCGAGGTTCACCTCCGACGGGGTGGGTGACGCGCCAGCACGCCGGATCGCCTGGTTGAGGACGTGCGCCGCATCGTAGGACGCCGTCGCGTACGCGGTCGGCGAGGTGCCGTGCTTCTTGCGGTACGCCGAGGCGAAGAGCCGGTTGGCGGCGTTGTTGAGGTCGGGGGAGTAGTTCAGGGCGGTCTGGATGCCGAGAACATCGGTCTTGTCCTTGAAGCTCGCCAGGACGTTGCCCTCGGTCAGGAAGCCCGGGGCGTAGATGGGGCCGGTGTACCCCTCCGCGCGGAGCTGTTTGAGGAACTCCACGGCGGCGGTGCCGGCGAAGAAGCAGAAGACGCCGTCCGGCTCACGCTTGAGCGCGGTGGCGATATCACGCCGGTAGGCGTTCTTGCCCGGGGTGCCGGAGATCTCCTGCGTCCAGGTAACCGGATCTTCGATCCGGGGATCGGACTTACCGAACTCCTGCTGGAAGCCCCGGAGTACGTCCTTGCTGGCCGGGGAGTCCGGCATGATGATCGACAGCCGCTCCGACGGATCGAGCGCCTTCTTCAGGTGGCGGCCGAGGGCCCGACCGGCCTCGTCCAGCACGTACGACGTGCGCCAGATGTAGACGACGCTCTGCAGGCTGCTGGGGGAGGCGTTGGAACCGATCAGCGGCACCTGGGCCTGCTCCACCGTGTCCCGGATGCCGAGCATGACGGCCGAGCCGACCACGCCGGTGAGGGCCAGCACTCCCTGCTTGAGCAGCTTCTCAACCGCGGCCTGGCCGGACTTCGCATCGTTGCCCTCATCGGCGGTGACCAACTCGGTCGGGTGTCCGCCGAGCTGCTCCTCGTTGAGATCCAGGAAGAGTTGGAAGCCGTTGGCCACCTCGGTCCCGACGTCGACGAGATCACCGGTCTGCGGTATGAGCATGCCGATCTTGATGGGACTCAGCGGAGCCGCGGCGTCGGACGCACTGCTGTTGTTGCATCCCGTCACGAGTCCGGCCGTGCCCAGCGCCGCCAACAGCTGTAGGGCACGCCTGCGGTTCACCTGTGTCACCGGGTCCCTTTCCAGCGTCGTGGCCGGGCGAATCCTGCCCATCCGGCGTGCTATCCCGCTCGGCAACGCTGCGTCAACTAGCTCCTAGGTTTGGTGAGGGAGCGTAACGCGAGGACCACCTCCGGCCAAGCCGTCGATTTTGGGTCGATGAGGCCAAAGTGCTCGCAATGGGGCAGCTCAACCAGGTGGATGTTGCCGCCGGCGGCGTGCCCGGCCGTGACGAACTCTCGGCTCATCGCTACCGGCACCTGCTGGTCGAGGGCGCCGTGCATAACTACTGTCCGTGACTTTGGCGGTGGTAGCGAACGCGGATCACAGGCCGCGTAGCGGTCCGGCACCTCGGTCGGGCCGCCGCCGAGCAGTGCGGCCACCGCACCCGTGTCCAGATCCAGTCGGTAGGCCTCGGCCAGGTTCGCCACCGGGGCCAGGGCGAGGACCCCGCCGACCATGGCAGGTAGGGCAGCAGCTACGTAGAGCGCCAACTGCCCCCCTGCCGAGTGACCAATGAGGAGCGGCGGGCCGGCCGCCACCGCGCCGGGGAACGCCTCGGCCGCCAGCCGGGGCAGCTCGGACACCCCGGTCCGAACGTCGGCCATGGTTCCCGGCCAGCCACCACCGGGCTGCCCGGTCCGGCGGTACTCGACCTGCGCCACCGGGTAGCCGAGCCCGGCCAGCGCGGTCGCCAGCGGCGCGGTGTGCCGGCGGTCGTACTCCGCCCGCCAGAAGCCGCCGTGCACGACGATCACCAGCCGCTGGGCCGGCCCGGCACCGGTTGGCCGGCGCAGATCCGCGACCTGGTCCGGATGGGGGCCGTAGGCGACGGTGACGTCCGGGGCCGGCGCGGGACGGGTGAGTACGGAACGCGGGTCGCTGGACATGCCGGTGACGGTAGCGGGTTGCCCCGATCGGCGCTGATCGTTGCTCCCGGGGGGCAACGCCGCCGGCGGCTGGGGAAAGATGGGTGCCATGACCGAAGCGCAGTCCGCAGGACAGAACGACGTGCAGGACCAGGCTGACGAGCAGGGCCAAGACGATACTGCTCGGACCGGCACGGTGGTGGTGGTGGGACCGGACGGCCGTCCAGTCGGCACGGTGCAGACCGAAGAGAGCCAGGAGGACCCGGCCCGCCTGGTTGAGCAGCCGGCCAAGGTGATGCGGATCGGCAGCATGATCAAGCAGCTGTTGGAGGAGGTCAAGGCTGCCCCGCTGGACGACGCCAGCCGGCACCGGATGCGGGAGATCCACGAGCGGTCCATCGTGGAGCTTAAGGAGGGGCTCGCCCCCGAGCTGCGGGAAGAGCTGGAGCGCCTCGCCCTGCCCTTCACCGAGGAGAAGGCACCCAGCGAGAGCGAGTTGCGGATCGCGCACGCGCAGCTTGTTGGCTGGCTGGAAGGGCTCTTCCACGGTATCCAGGCGGCCTTGGTCGCCCAGCAGATGGCGGCCCGGGTGCAGCTGGAGCAGATGCGCTCCGGTCGGCAGGCCCTCCCCAGCGGGGCGGGTGGAATCGCGCCCGGCATGCCCGGGATGGCGCAGTCGGCGGGCAGCGAGGGGCACAGCACCGGTCAGTACCTCTGACCGGTGCGGCCCGGGCCGCTGTCAGCGGGTCAGCAGCCGGTCAAGGTAGACGGCGACCCCATCGTCGTCGTTGCGGAGGGTAGCTTCGTCGGCAGCAGCGTGCACCGCCGGGTGCGCGTTCGCAACCGCCACCCGGGCCCACCCTGCCCAGGAGAACATCGGCAGGTCGTTCGGCTGGTCACCGAAGACCAGAACCTCCGCCGGGTCCACGCCGAGCCGCTCGGCGACCACCCGGAGCCCGGTCGCCTTGTCCACGCCGGGCGGGCAGATCTCGATGAAGCCCAGGCCCGCCTGGGTGAGCGAGGCGGCGTGCGGTGGGATGATTCGCTGGGCCGCCGTCAACAGCTCGTCCGTGTGGTGGTCGGCGGTCCGGGCGAAGGCCTTGATCACGTTGCCGGAGAGGCATTCGGCCCGGCTGCGCGCCTCGAACAGGTCCGGGTACGGCCAACTCGCGTGGTAGTCCCCCCACAGCGGCGCGTTGGGTTCGTCGGACGACTCCACCATGACGGTCAGCGGGCCGACCGCTGCCTCCAGCTCGGTCAGCAGCTCCGCCAGCACCGCACCGGAGAGCCACTCGTCGCGGAGCACCAACGGCCCGTCCGGGTCGCTCTGGTCCACCACCCGGCCGCCGTTGGCCATTACCAGGAAGTCGGCGGCGCGGATGTCGTTGCGGGTCAGCTCGGTCAGCCGTGGTCCGCGACCGGTGGCACCGACCATCGGAATGCCGGCGGTGCGCATCCGGTCGAGCACCTCGTGCGTGTACGCGGAGACGGTGTTGTCGCTGCGGACGAGCGTCCCGTCCAGGTCGGTGGCGATCAACTTCGGTAATCCCGGGCGGACCATGGCTCCTCCTTCGCCCGCCGCCGTCGCGGCCAGTCGTCACAGTTGTGTGTGACCCGGCGTTACGGCGGGCAGCAACCGTACCTCGCGGAGGCAGTCGTAACCATGGCTAACCGGTGAATCTGGTGCCAACGGGTGGCATGGCGGCAGCGTTGCGGCCAGTGGTCGGGCAAGCCGGAGGGTGGTGCCCGGTGGCCCGGCTCGGCTCGATCAGTCCGGGCGAACGAACGGTGTCGTCGGGCCGACGGTGAGGTCGGCGGGGGGCGGCAGGTCGTCCACTGCGGCGCTGCGGCGGGAACGCAGTGGTCGGGCCGGCGTTGCCGCCCCGGCCTCCGGCGCCGGATCGGGCCTGCCGGCGGCCGGGGCGAGCAGCAGAGCAGCGCCGAGTAGTGCGCAGGTCAGGAAGGCGGTGACCATCCCCCGCCCGTATGCGATGTCGAAGCCCTCTTGGCCGCGGTAGTAGATGGCGCGTACGTCCGCGTCGCCGATCGTGGTGGCCCCGGCGACCAGCACGGCGAGCAGAGCAGCCGCCAGGGCCAGGCCGGCGATGCGGGCGTTTGACCGGGTGGCTCCGGTGCCGCGCAGGGCGAGAGCGACCGCTACGGCCAGACCGAGGAGGCCGACCAGGTAGGCGTTGCCAAAACCGCCCACCTCGTCGACCGTCTCCGGGATCTGGATCGGACCGCCGGCCGGACCGCCGGTCGGCAGGTGCAGCACCACCCACTCGCCCACCAGCGAGGCCAACCCGGCGGCGGCCCCGAGCCCGGCGAGAACGAGGGGTGGGCGCCGGTCGCGGAGGATCCGGGTGAGGCCGCGCCGACGGCCCGACAGCCGAGGAGCGGCTCCGCCCCGCTGCTCGCCGACGATGCCGTCGGACCGGTCTTCCTGTCGGGGGATGGGCTGCTCCGGATCCATCGGAAACCTCTCGGATCGACGAGTCTGATCCGCATCATGGCACAACCGACCAGGGGTGGGCCGGACCGAATCGCGCCCGCCGGCCCCCTCCGGAACCTCGGGTACCGGCAGAATGGGGCAGTGGCCATGGAGATGAACCGGGAGCGGTTCGAGGAACTGGTCGGCGACGCGCTCGACGAGGTGCCCGAGGAGTTGCTCCGCCTGATGAGCAACGTGGTCATCTTGGTCGAGGACGTCCCACCCCCCGGTGAGGAGCTACTCGGCCTGTACGAGGGGCACGCCCTGACCGACCGCGGTTGGGACTACTCGGGCGTGCTGCCCGACCGCATCCTGATCTACCGCAACCCGATCCTGCGCATCTGCGACACCGAGGAGGAGGTGGTGGAGGAGGTGGCGATCACGGTCGTGCACGAGATCGCCCACCACTTCGGCATCGACGACGAGCGCCTGCACGAGTTGGGCTGGGGTTGAGTCGCCGGGCCGCCGCGACGACCCGTCTCAGCTGAGATCCCCGCCACGCAGCCGGGCCAGCCAGGCGGCGGCGTCAACATAGTCGGCGTCAACGGGCCCCGATGGGGCTGGGGCCGGCCGTCCACCTTCGCCGCCGGCCCAGCGGTGCCGGGGGTACGACCCGAGGAAGCGCACCTGGGCGCAGACCCGACGTAGTCCCTGCAGTGCCTCGCCGAGCCGGGCATCGGCCAGGTGACCGGTGCAGTCCAGGAAGAACACGTACCGGCCGAGCGCCTCGCCGGTCGGCCGGGACTCGATCCGGGTCAGGTTGACCCCACGCACGGCCAGCTCCATCAGCACGGAGAGCAGCGCGCCCACCCGGTCGTGGGCGATGTAGACCGCCAGCGACGTCACGTCGTCCCCGGTGGGCGGCGGGGGCGGCCCCGGCCGGGAGAAGAGCGCGAATCGGGTCACCGCGTCGGGGTGGTCGGCGATCTTGTCGGCCAGTACGGCGAGCCGGTGTCGGGACGCGCCGATCGGAGCGCAGATCGCCGCGTCGAAGTCGCCAGCCGCGGCCCCGACCGCCGCCGCGCCGTTGGAGAGCACGTCAACCACCGCCGCGTCGGGAAGGTGAGCGTGCAGCCATGCCCGGCACTGGGTCGACGCCTGGGGATGGGCGGCCACACTACGCACCGCACCGAGGTGCCCGCCGGCGCGGGCGGCGAGCACGAACTCCACCGGCAGGATCACCTCTCGTGTGATCACCAACGGCTCGCCCTCGGCCAACTCGTCCAGCGTCACCCCGACCGCGCCGCCGATGGAGTTCTCCAGCGGCACCAGCGCCGCGTCGGCGGCACCGACACGTACGCTCTCCAGCGCCTCGCCGACGCTGCGGGCGGGTATCCGGCTGGCCCGCTCGGCGGCGGGGATGGTCCGCAGCGCCTGCTCGGCGAAGGTTCCCTCGGGCCCGAGGAAGACAAAGCGGGTCGGCGGTGTTCCCGGCATGGCGACAGCCTACGTACCCGAGCCGGCGTCGCAGGCCAGGGTCTGGATGCCGGTCGGGGAGATGACGCGTACCTCCGCTGTGCAGACATCGGTGCCGGCGGTGACCAGGCGCGGTGCGGTGCCGGAACCACGGCTGACGACCTGGAGTGGTTCGTGGCCGGTGACGGCGAGGAGGGTGTAGTGCCAGTCGTCGGCGCAGAGCGGCCCGGTCAGCACCCGTACCTGGGCGTCGGTGGGGAGCAGGTCCTCGCCGCGTACCAGGGCGGTCACCTGCTGGCCGGACGGGCCGGCGGGGCACCGGACGGCGACCGGCGTGCTGCTGGCCGTGGGGGTCGGCGCCCCGGTTGGCGGCGCCGTGGTGGTGGGCGCGGTGTCGGTCGGGGTGGGCGATGCGGACCGGGCTGATTGGCCTGGCTGGGCATCCCGCAGCTCGGGCGGGGTGCCACAGCCCGACGTGAGCAGCGCCGCCAGGAGCGCCACAACCCCGACCACGGTCGTGGCCGGGGTCTTTGACCGACCACGCCGGGCCGGCGACCCAGCCCGGGACCGGTGGGTGGGCGGAGCGGGAGCAGCGAGGCGGGGTGGGCCGGACGGCACGGACGATCCTCAAATCGACATGAATGAGCGCAGGCGGATGGGAACCCATCGTAGGAGGGTCTGCTGCTCTGGTGAAGCCTCGGCCGGGTCTCGTCTCGACCGAGGCAACGCGACACCGGGTTTGGCTAGGTGCGGACCCGGTGCCCGGCTTGGCCGAGCGCGGTGACGGCCTGATCGAGGCGGACCGCCGGGACCAGCAGGTAGTCGGTGTCGTGGGTGGAGAAGGTAACCACGGAGACACGGGCCTCGGCCAGTGGGTCGATGAGAGCGGCCAGGCCGGTGGAGAGCGCGAGGTCAGAGGGGCCGACCATACGTAGGCAACGCCAGGTGGTCTCGGTCTGTGCCGGTGCGCGTGCTGCGGGACAGATCACGGACACGCCGTCGGTGGTCCAGCTCACCGTGACTACGTCATTGTCGCTCAACCCGCCCGACAGGCCGGGTGGCAGGGCAGAGCCGGCTGCCAGGCGGCAGACAGCGTAATCACCCGGCAGCAGAGCGATATCCAGCATGAGGGCACCTTACGGCCTTGAACGGTTCCTACCCAGCACACCGCGTGCGGCGCGTGCCACATGCCGTGCGCGGGTCAGACCTCGGAGAAGAATGTGAGTGAGCCGACGACCGCACCGGCGCGGTGAACCGGGGTGGAGATGGCGTCAACGGTGGCGTCCGGCGCGCGGGCCGACACCCTTTTGATCCGGAGCAGCCCGCGGGCCAGGCGGCCGGAGGTGATGGCGAGGAGCGGCGGGATCTTGTCGAGCTCCGGCTCGGTCAGCTCGCCCCGGTTGGCGGTGAAGTCGAGTAACCGCAGGCTACCGTCGAGTAGCGGCTGCCCGATCATGTCCCGGCGGCCGCCGAGAAAAAGCAGCTGGGACCCGGAGGCGGAGACGGCGACCACGCGCGTGTCGGCAGCGATGAGCACACAGGGCTCGTCTGCCCGGGAGACGGTCACCGACCAGGAGGTGACGTTGTCGTACTCCTGCTCTGCCGGTGCCCCTACCGCCGGCACGCGGACTTCTGAGAGTGAGAGCTCGACGTGGGCCACCGCACCTCCTCTATAAACCCGGACGGTCTGTCCACGCTAGCGTGACCCAACGTATCTCCGCTGACCGCGGCGATCTGGGCCGTACCTACCTGGTGGGAAGGCGGCGGAGGGTCGGGCCGGCGGCGGCGCGGCTGACGGGCGTCGATCGCACCCGGGCCGCGCTACGTCCCCACCGACGGTACCGTCGGCGCACCGGCTTGTCAGCTGCCGTCGCCATACCACCGGTAGTCGGCCGCCGGGTGATAGCCGCCGCTGCGCCAGGTGCCCGGGTGCTGCGCGACCCGGGACAGCTTGGCCGCGGTTTCCGGGCTGATTCGGTTTCCGGCAGCGACGAGGAGCCGATCCAGTTCCCGATGAGTGGCCATCAGACAGTCCTCCGGGAGGCCGTACACACTGATCACGCCGGAGCCGACGAAGGTCAGCACCGGCGTCACCGGGATTGGTAGCCCAACCGCGCTGCTGAGGGCCTTGCTCGCCCGCTTGGCGTCCTTACGTGCCTCTGCCACGTAGGCCGGACGCTTGCCGTTGATCTGCACGACCTCACCGGCCACCAGTACCCGGGCCCGGCCGTGGTCAACGATGGTGACCGCGTAGAGCCCACTCGGGCCGATCGCGAGGAAGCCGGCGCGTTCACTGTCGGCGTCGTCGCGGAGAAGGTCGATCGAGTCGGTGCGCGGCCATTCGATCACGTGCCAGGCCGGACCGAGCTGGTCCAGGCGGCCCAGGGCCCGTGCTCCGGCTGCCTCCAACCGCCGTGCTCCTCGCTCGGCCCGTCGGCGACGGGCCCATTCGAGGGGGGAGGAGCGGGGTGGGGCGAGAGTCCCCGGGCTTTCCACCCGGGGATGCGGTACCGCCATGGGCGGCAACGCCTGGGCGGAGGGTGCGGCTCGGCGAGCAGGGTAGACAGTCATCGCGACCTCCGGCAAAAGGTCCCTCGAAGTTATGTCCCCGCTACCCTACGTCGCTACTACCCCGAGGGGGCAAGTTGGAGCGCCGGAGTGAGTACGGATGAATGCCGCGTTCATCCATCGCTGTTTTGCCGGATGCCGAGAACTCAGGCTCTAGGCTGCGAAGGTGAGCCACTACGTGGACAGTGAGGTTGGTCGCCTCGGTACGGTCATGCTGCACCGCCCCGGGCCCGAGCTGGCCCGGCTCACCCCCCGGAACAGTGGCTCACTGCTCTTCGACGCCATCCCCTGGGTCAGCCGCGCGCAGGAGGAACATGACGCCTTCGCCGCCGCGTTGCGCGAGCGGGGCGTGGAGGTGCTCCACTTGGCAGAGTTGCTTACCGAGACCCTCGCCGGCGACGACGCTCGGGCCGAGCTGACCGAGCAGGTGCTGCGCTCGCCCCGGCTCGGCGACCAGCTACGCGCCCGGGTCGCCGCCCACCTCGCCTACCTCGACCCGGCCACGTTGGCCAGTGTCCTCATCGCTGGCCTGGCCCACGAGGAACTGCGGGTCAGCCGGGAGCGCCCCGGCGGCCTGGTCTACCAGCTAATGGACCGGCACGACTTCGTCATCGACCCGCTGCCGAACCTGCTCTTCACCCGCGACTCCTCGGTCTGGATCGGTGGTCGGGTCGCCGTCACCAGCCTGGCCATGCCCGCCCGTCGGCGGGAGAGCACACTGACCGACGCCATCTACCGTCACCATCCGCGTTTCGCCGGAACGGAGTTCGCGTACCACCCGGGGATGGAGCATCTGGAGGGTGGGGACGTGCTGCTACTCGCCCCCGGAGTGCTGGCGGTCGGCGTCGGCGAACGGACCACGCCGGCGGGTGCCGAGCGTCTCGCCCGCCAGGTCTTCGCCGCAGACCTGGCCCACAGCATCCTGGTCGTGCCGATCGCCCAGGAGCGGGCCACCATGCATCTCGACACCGTCTGCACGATGGTGGACATCGACGCTGTGCTGATGTACCCGAACATCGCCAGCACGCTCGTGGCGTACACGGTGACCGCCGGGACGGACGGCGAGGATCCGCTTGTGGAAGGGCCGGTGCCGTTCCTGCGGGCCGCCGCGGACGCGATGAACCTGGACCAGCTGCGGGTGATCGACACCGGCCTGGATCCGGTGACCGCCGAGCGAGAACAGTGGGACGACGGCAACAACACCCTTGCCCTGGCACCCCGGCTCTGCGTCAGCTACGAGCGGAACACGGAGACCAACGCGCAGCTCGAGCGAGCCGGCATCGAGGTCCTCTCGATCGCCGGCTCAGAGCTGGGCTCCGGGCGGGGCGGCCCCCGGTGCATGTCCTGCCCGCTCCTCCGCGCCCCCCTCGGCCAGGAGGCCGACCCGGCCGCTCACCTCCGCCGGCCGCGTGGACTCAGCGGAGAGTGAGCTGGCGGCCGAGGAGCCCGTGCCGCGCGCGCCGGGCCGCCGCGTCCAGTGGGGCGGCGGCTGCCAAAGCCGCGGCGTAGCGTTCGGCGAACTCTGCCACCGGCTGCTCCCAGTGGCCCGCCGGAGTCTCCTCAGGAAGATCCCAGACCGGTACGAGGCGGCCGTGCGCGCGGAACATCCCGGCGAACTTCGTCTCCTCGCCCAACGTCAACGTGCCGGCCACGCTGAGGCGGGCCAGCGCGTCCAGGGCGGCGTCCTCATCGTCGGGGAGCACCCACCGGACGTGTGCCTTCTCCGGGACCTGGCACCAGTAGGCGGCGCGGGCCGCGGTGAGCCGCACCGTCGGGTAGATCGCGGCGTTGGCCCGCTCCAGCGACGCCTGCACGGTCGGATTGTCGGCCGAGTCCGGGTCGAGCCAGAACTGGAAGCTCTCGTGCAGGGTGATCTCCAGTGGAGCATCAACCAGCACGTCCAGCAGTCGGGGCCCCGGGCCGGGCAGCGGCGGCACGCTGACCTGGTGGCCGGGCTCGGTGCGCAGTGCGCAGAGCAACGCCTCGGCCAGGTCCCGGGCGACGTCGCCGGACTGCTGATGCCGCTGGAGGCCGAGCAGGACCCGGCCGGTTGGCTGCACCATCGCCGGTGCCGCCACCGGCAGGACGGTGGCCAGCAGGACCTCCCGCTCGCCGAACTCGGCTACCAGGTCGGGGGCGAGGCGCAGTGGCGCGGTGGCGGCCGGCACGAGCTCGCGTAGGGCGATCCACTCCGGCTCGTCGGTCAGGCCCTCGAAGGGGCGGGGCACGAAGACATCCCGGACCTTCTCCCGCTTCCCGCTGGTGTCCCCGGCCCGTTGACTCTTTCGACGCTTGCTCACGGTCGGACAGCCTAGAGGGCCGCGTGCACTGGTGGGGGTCGGACCCATCCGGCCCCGCCGGTCAGGCGACCACCAGACCCGGTTCGTCGAAAGCGTCGGTGCCAACCAGCTCGGCCTGCTGGCCAGCCGGCTCGAACTCAGCCCAGACGCTTTGCCCGAGGCCATCCCGGTCTATGCCCCAGCGGCTGGATAACGCGGCGACGATGTGCAGGCCACGGCCATCCGGTGCGTCCGGATCGACTGCCCGGATCCGCGGTTCGACGGGGGCTCCACCGTCAGTCACCTGCAACCGGATCCGGGGGCCCGCCGGGGTGGGGCGCAACCGCCAACCCACCCGGATCACCCTGCCGGGCAGTGGGTCGGCGTGCCGTACGGCGTTGCCCACCAGCTCCGCGAGGACCGCCACGAGATCCGCGAGCAGCGCTGGCGGCACGGCGGTCCCCAGCTCGTTCGCGAGCCAGTGCCGCGCCTGCCGGGCTCCCGCCCCGTCGTTGGGGACCACCACACACCACGTCTGTTCGGGACTCTCCGTCAACACCGTCGCCCCTTCACACCCCCGCCGCCCTTGGTTATCCGTGGGGCAGCCGTACCTCTGCGACCGTACCGCCACCGGCTAGCGGCCGGAGGGATACTCGTCCATTTTGTTGTTCCACGATTCGGCGGACGAGGAAGAGGCCGAGCCCGGCTCCGGGAGAGCGACGGCGGTCGCCGGAATCGCCCTGCCAGTACTGGTCGAAGGCACGCTCCACGTGCTCTGGTCGGATGCCGCTGCCCTGGTCGGTGACGCGGACGGAGACGGTTTGTCCGTCGGTACCGGCGGTGACGGTGATTGGGCTGGCGGGGGGTGAGTACTTGCCGGCGTTCGTGCACAGCTCGGTGAGGACCGTCGCCAGGCTGGCCCGGTGACCGAGCGCCCGGGGCAGGCCGACCGGCGCGGTGAGGGTGATTCGGCGCCGCAGCTCGGCGGGGAGCTCGATCACCGCTGCCCGCAGGGCGTCGCCCAGGTCGTACGGGGCGGGCGGCGTTCCGCCGGAGCCCGCCTCGGCGGTGGAGGAGAGGAGCCGGTCAACGAGGCGGGCCAGCTCGTTGGCACGCTGCCCGATCTTCTGGGCGGCCCACTGCCGGTCGGCGTCGCTCAGCGCCTCCCAGTGATCGGTGAGAGTGTCCGCGTACCCCTTGATGACGGTCACCGGTGTGCGCAGCTCGTGGCTGGTCACCGCGACGAAGAGGTCGTGGTCGGCGATGTTCTGCTGCTGGTCGGTGATATCGCGGAAGGTGACCACGCGGAGCGTTCCCGGCCCCGGCAGCTCTCCGGAGGTGACCCGCAGCCAGCGACCGTCCGGCAGCCGGTGGTCGAGCGCCTGCCCCGGCGGGGGGAGGGGGAACGGCACGGGCTGGTTGAGTACGTCGGTGACCGCGTGGCCGGTGATCTGGGCGGCGGCCGGATTCCAGAGTCGGACGTGGGCCTCGCGGTCCACCACGGCCAGGCCGTCGGCGAGCGCCGCCACGATCGGACCGTCCACGTGCGCCGGCAGGCCGCGCTGGTCGCCGTAGAGGTGGGCGATGCAGGAGGCGACGTAGGCGATGACGCACTGGTGGTCCGGGCACGGCTGGTCCTCGGCGGGGTAGAGGGCGTGCAGGCTGCCCACGGTGCGTCCACCGATCTCGGCCCGGGACGCCAGCATCTGGGACCGCGCCGGGCCGGTGAGTTTCGTCCCGAGCCGGCCGGTGAGGTGGCCGGTGTCGAGCTGGTGGACCCGGGGCCCGGAGAGCAGACAGATGGCGTCCGGGTCGTCTGCCGGCAGGGGATGGTCGAGGGCCCATTCGACGGTGCCGGTGGCGGCGATCACCCGTCCGCCGGCGGGGGCGAACTCGATGAAGGCCATCCCGGCGGCCCCCAGCGCCTGCTGGACCACCCGGAGGAGCTGGTTGAGTGCCGGCACGCCGGCCTCACCAGAGTTGATCATCTCGATCACCGCGGTGTGGCCGTTGATCAGAGCAGAGAAGTCCGTGCGTCTCGGCATGCTTCGAGTGTGCCCCGACGACCGGATCCGGGGACAGGCCGGTAGGTCCCGCGCTCAGCCGTGGAGCCGGGCGAGCGTGGGGGCCGGCCGATCGGTGATGATGCCGTCCACCCCGGTGGCCAGCACCAGCTCCAGATCACTGGGGTCGTTGACGGTCCAGACGTACACCCGGTTGCCGGCTGCCCGCAGCGCGGGGACCAGGGCGGGGCGGGAGCGCACCAGCGCGAGGCCGGGGCCGGCGACCTGGATGCCGAAGGGCAACCGGCTCAGCCGAAGCCCGCGCGGCAACCGGTCCAACAGCAGCACGGTCGGCAGCGCGGGGGCCAGCGCACGGAGTCGCCGCACCGCCAGCAGCGAGAAGGACATGACGGTGACCTGGAGTGGGTGGTCGGGCCTCGGTACGGTCAGCCCGTGCCGGTCGAGCAGTCTGACCAGCCGGCCCTCGACGTGTCGCCCGTACCGGGACGGGTGTTTGGTCTCGATCAGCAGCCGGACCGGTCGGCCGGCGGCGCGGACGGCTTCCAGGAGTCGGTCTAGGGTGAGGAGCCGCAGGTACGACTCGTCCAGCCCCTCGTCGCCGTCGGTCAGCGCGGGCCCTGGGTGCCAGGACCCGAAGTCGAGCCGTTCCAGTTCGGCGAGCGTCCGCGTGCTGACCGGGCCGTGCCCGTTGCTGGTGCGGTCCAGGCGACGGTCGTGCACGCAGACGAGGTGCCCGTCGCGGGTCAACCGAACATCGCACTCCACCCCGTCGGCGCCCTCGTCGAGGGCGCGCAGGTACGCGGCCAGCGTGTGTTCCGGCAGGTCGTACGACGACCCGCGGTGGGCGAAGACCAGGGGGCTCCCCACGGCGTGCGGCTACAGGACCCGGCCTGGCTGTCCGTCGCCGCCGACCACCGGCCGTCCGGCGGCGGCCCATTCGCCCATCCCGCCTTCGACGTTGCGGACCTGCTCCCAGCCGTTGCGCAGGAGGTAGGTGACGACCTGCGCGGAGCGCCCGCCAGATCGGCAGATGACGGCCACCTCCCGGTTGTCGGGCACTTCGGCCAGCCGGGTGGGCAGCTGGGTCATCGGCAGGTGGTGGGCACCGGGTGCGTGACCGGCGAGCCACTCGTCATCCTCACGGACGTCGAGCAGGTACGCGTCGTCGTTTATCTCGGTCACGGTCACGGTGGGTACGCGGGGTCCGAACACGGCTTCCAGCTTAGGGGCCGCGCTCTCCGGGTGGGTGTTGCCGGTTGGTCAGAGCTGGGTGACCCACCGGGGGTTGGCCTGGGCCCACTGCGGCACCCGCTGGTTCTGAACGGCGGTGAAGAGCCCGCCTCCGCCTTCCTGGAGGATGACGTAGGAGACCTGGTCGATGGTCTGCGGGTAGGACGGCATCCGGATCCCGCGTAGGGCGTCCGCCGGCAGGTCCCGCAGCGCGAGAACCAGATCCGCCAGGGGTACGCCGTTGGTGTCCACGGTCAGCGAGTTGCCGACCGCGCGGAGCACCTGGTCCAGGCGGACCGGGTTGTTTCGGATCGAGGTCTCGGAGGCGCGCTGCAGTATCGCCCGGAGTAGCTGTTGCTGGTGGGTCTGTCGGTCGTAGTCGCCGTTGGGCAGGTCGTAGCGCTGGCGGACGAAGTCCAGCGCGGTGCCGCCGTCCATCTCCTGGCAGCCGGGGGTGAAGACCCGGTCGGTGTGGATCGAGCGGAACTCGGTGTCGACGCACATGCGTACGCCGCCAAGGTGGTCGATGACGTCGCGGAGGCCGGAGAAGTCAATCTTGGCGGCGCCGTCGAAGCGGATGCCGGTGAGCTGAGCCAGGGCGGCGGAGAGGAGTTGGGTGCCGGACTCTCCGCCACCACCGTGGTGGTACGCGGCGTTGATCTTGTCTTCTCCGCCACTGAATCCGGGGGCGGCGGGGATGGTGACCCGAAGGTCTCGGGGTACGGACATCAGGAACGCCTCACGCCCGCCCGCCGGGACGTGCACGATGAGGATGGTGTCTGATCTTCGGTCGGCGGTGGTGCTGCTGCTCCGCCAGCGGTCCGTGCCGACGAGCAGGTAGTTCAGCGGACCGTCCAGGTCCGTCCGGCTTCGCCGGGCGTCCGGGTCGAGCAGTTCTTCCCGGGCCACTGTCTGGTCGTACCGCTGGGCGAGTCGGTGGAGGCCGACCGCGGCGAGGCCGGCCAGGATCACCAGCGTGAGGCCGACGCCGAGTAGGAGGCGGGCCCAACGTGGCCGTCCGCGCCGGACGCCCGCGTCGGCCCGCTCCCGTCCGCCCTTCGACCTGGACGTGTTTCCTCCCCGCCACCGTCTGTGATTAGTCCTCACGTCAGGCTACGGTTCGTCGGGCCACCGCCGGGTCTGTTCGCCGGATCCCAACCTGGTCGGCGCGAGTTGGCGGGCCCACGGGGCCCGCCAGCTCGACGCCGGCGGCGTCGCGTGGGATCAGCTGTCGGCGTCGCTCTCGTTCGCCGCAACCCAGTCGGCCATGCTGTCCGCGGAGATCGCCTGGTACATCGCGAGCGCCTGCTCCCGGTCGGAGACCACGACTGATTCGCCGTTGATGGTCTGGCTGCCGTTGTGCGGGCTGGTCACGAAGGCCAGGTTCTCCCCACGCAGGTTGCGGAACTGGAAGGCCATGTCGATGAGGGAGAAGTCCTCGTCAACGGTGACCGCGGCGGTCACCGCCTTGAGGAAGTCGTTCATCTTGATCGGGTTGGTGAGCGTTCCGCTGCTGGCCGCCTTGTTCATCAGTGCGCGGAGGAACTCCTGCTGATGCCGCATCCGGTCGAAGTCGCCCCGGGGGAACTGCTTGCGCTGCCGGATCCAGTCCAGCGCCTCGGCGCCGTCCATGTGGTTGACGCCCTCGGTGAAGGTCCGGTAGGGCTTGTGGATCGAGGTGATCGTCTTCTCCACCGTGAGATCAACGCCGTCGAGCGCATCCGTGACCTCCTGGAACCCGCCGAAGTCGATCGCCATGACATGGTCGAGGCGGACATCGGTGAAGCACTCCACGGTGCGGACCGCCAACGGGAGACCACCGAATGCGAAAGCGGCGTTGATCTTCCTGCGCTGCCCCGAGTCGCAGTCGGCGCTTGCGCTCTCCGGAATCGGCACGTACAGGTCACGGGGGATCGACACCAGGTACGCCTCCTGGTGGTTGCTGGGAATGTGCATCACGATGATCGTGTCGGCGCGCCACTCGCCGCGCTGGTCCATCGGCGCGTCCGGATCCCGTGAGTCCGTGCCGACGAGGAGGATGTTCAGCGCGCCATCAACCGTCTTGACCGGTCGGTCCTGGGCTTCCCCCGGCGGGAACGGATTGGTCCGGGCCAGGTCATTGTCGAGGCCGCGGGCGTAGACCCAGGCCCCGGTGGCGGCGAGCAGCGCGAACACCAGTACGGCGACTCCAGCCACCAGCGCGATCCGACCCCAGCGAGGGCGTGGGCCACGCCGCTCCGGTCGGCCCGGACCGGGGCGGCCGCCGGGCCCACCCGGACCGCCGGGGCCGCCGGGGCCACCCGGACCGCCGGGGCCACCGGGGCCGCCGGGGCCACCCGGACCACCGGGGCCGAGGGGTCGGCCGCCGGTCGGTCCGATCGGCGCGGGGTTCCAGCCTGTCGGCGTGGGGCGGGCACGTCCGGTGGTGGTGGGGCCGGCCACCCGCGCCCGCCCGGAGCTCCGGCTCAGGTGCGGGAACGGGTAAGCGGCGGCGGTGGTGGTCGCTGACATGCGAGTCAGGGTACGTCGGGAAGCTGTCAGCCGGTGGCACGCCGAATTGGCGACGAGTCGTCGTGGGCGGCTACCCGAGCCGGTCGCGGAAGTACGCAATCGTGCGACGCAGGCCCTCCTCGGGCGTAACTTCGGGCTCGAAGTCGAGGAGTTCCCGGGCGCGAGTGAGATCCGGTCGACGCATCTTCGGGTCATCCGAGGCGCGGGTGACATAGGTCACCTCGGAGCTGCTCCCGCAGAGCGACACGATCGACTCTGCCAGTCGACGCATGCTCATCTCGTGCTCGGTCCCACAGTTCACCGGCCCGGTTTCGGGCGAATCCAGCAGCAGCAGGATGCCCCGCACCAGATCATCGACGTAGCAGATGGAACGGGTCTGATCCCCGGTGCCATGCACGGTGATCGGCTCACCGCGCAGGGACTGGGCGATGAACGTCGGGATCGCCCGGCCGTCGTCCGGCCGCATCCGTGGGCCGTAGGTGTTGAAGATTCGGACAATGGCGACATCGGCCCCCCGGCTCCGGTGGTATGCCATCGTCGCCGCCTCGCCGAACCGCTTCGCCTCGTCGTAGACGCTCCGGATCCCGATTGGGTTGACGTTGCCCCAGTACGTCTCCCGCTGGGGGTGCTCCAACGGGTCCCCGTACGCCTCGGAGGTGGAGGCCAGCAGGAACCGGGCACCGTCGGCGACTGCCCGGTCCAGCAGGTGCAGGGTGGCGATGGAGCCGACCCGGAGGATCTCCACCGGCAGCTTCTCGAAGTCGGTGGGGCTGGCCGGCGACGCCATGTGCAGAATGGCGTCGAACCGTTCGGCGAGGGCGGGGTGGTGCTCGGGAAGCCCGTCGGAGATGTCCGCCTCGACGAGCGTGAAGGTCGACGTCTCCGCCAGGTGGGCGACGTTCTCCTTGGAGCCGGTCACGAAGTTGTCCACCGCCACGACCGTGCAGCCACGGGCGAGGAGGGCGTCAACCAGGTGGGAGGGGACAAAGCCCGCCCCGCCGGTGACGAGGATGCGGTGACCGGGGCCGAAGCGTTGCACAACCTTCATGGCGGCCACCCTACCGAGCGGTCGGTTCGCCGCCCGGCGCGGAAGGGCGGGCCGGGGCGCCGTCGCCCCGACCCGGCCCATCCGGATCTCGCCGGCTCGGCCCGCCCGAACGGTCAGTGCGCGCCCGCGCCGGTGAGGGAGCGAACCTCCAGCTCGGCGTAGCGCTGATCGTCGCGCTCCTTGGAGATCACCGTCCCGAACCAGCCGCAGAGGAAGCCGAACGGGATGGAGAGCAGGCCCGGGTTGGACAGGGGGAACCACTGCCAGTCCTGGTCGGGGAACATCGCGGTCGGTGAACCGGAGACGACCGGGGAGAAGAAGACCAGGAAGACCGCGGCGAAGAGGCCGCCGTAGATGGCCCAGACCGCGCCGCTGGTGTTGAAGCGCCGCCAGAAGAGGCTGTAGAGGATCGCCGGCAGGTTGCCCGACGCGGCCACCGCGAAGGCGAGGGCGACCAGGAAGGCGACGTTCAGGTTCTGCGCGAAGATGGCGAGGACGATCGAGATCGCCCCGATCACCAGGGCGGAGATCCGCGCCACGGCCACCTCCTGCCGCTCGGATGCGGTGCCGTTCTTGACCACGTTGGCGTAGAAGTCGTGTGCCAGACTGGAGGAGGAGGCCAGGGTCAGGCCGGCGACGACCGCCAGGATCGTCGCGAAGGCGACCGCCGCGATGACCGCCAGCAGGGTCGCCCCGCCCAGTTCTCCACCGAGGAAGTCCATCCCCAACGCCTCGGCGAGCTGCGGCGCGGCTGTGTTCCCGGCCCGGTCCTGCGCGGTGATCGCCTCGCTTCCCACCAGCGCCGCCGCACCGAAGCCGAGGGCGAGCGTGAGCAGGTAGAAGCTGCCGATGATGCCAATCGCCCAGAGGACGCTCTTCCGGGCGGCCTTCGCCGTCGGCACGGTGTAGAAGCGGATGAGGATGTGTGGCAGGCCGGCCGTGCCGAGCACCAGCGCGACGCCGAGGGAGAGCAGATCCAGCTTGCTGTAGAAGGTTTTCAGGGCGTCGCCGGGTGTCTCGACGCCGTACCGTAGCCCCGGTTCGAGGAAGGCGGCACCCTTGCCGGAGGCGTCCGCCGCGTCGCCGAGCAGGTCGGAGAGGTTGAACTTGTACTTCGCCAACACCAGCAGGGTCATCACGACGGCGCCGCCCATCAGCAGGAACGCCTTGACGATCTGCACATAGGTGGTGCCCTTCATGCCGCCCACCGTCACGTAGGTGACCATCAGCGCACCGACCATGATGATCGTGGCGATCTTGGCGGCGTCCGCGTCCAGACCCAGGAAGGTCGTACCCGGCTTGATGCCGAGCAGTAGGGCGACCAGTGCCCCCGCACCGACCATCTGGGCGAGCAGATAGAAGATCGAGACCGTGATGGTGGAGGCCGCGGCGGCCGTCCGCACCGGACGCTGCCGCATCCGGAAGGCGAGCACGTCGGCCATCGTGTAGCGGCCGGAGTTGCGCAGCAGCTCGGCGACGAGCAGCAGCGCCACCAGCCAGGCGACCAGGAAGCCGATCGAGTAGAGGAAGCCGTCGTAGCCGTAGAGAGCGATCAGGCCGGCGATGCCGAGGAACGACGCCGCCGACATGTAGTCGCCGCCGATCGCCATCCCGTTCTGGAAGCCGGAGAAGGAACGACCACCCGCGTAGAAGTCGGTGGCGGTCTTGGTCTGCCGGCTGGCCCACACCGTGATCGCCAGCGTCACCGCCACGAAGACGAGAAAGAGTGTGAGGGTCAGGTTCCGGGCGGTGCTGTCGCCCGCCTCAGCCGCGAGGACCGTGGTCATGGGTCACCTCCCCGATCTCCGCGCGGATCCGGTCCGCGACCGGATCGATCCGGCGGGCGGCGTACCGGGAGTAGAGCCAGGCGATCAGGAAGGTGGAGGCGAACTGGAGCAGACCGAAGACCAGCGCCACATTGATGTTGCCGACGATCTTCGTGCCCATGAAGCCCCGCGCGTACGCGGACAGGATCACGTAGAGCGCGTACCAGAGAAAGAACGCGACGGTCATCGGGAAGACGAAGCCGCGCAACGCGCACCGCAACCCGGCGAACTCGGCCGACCATTGCACGGCCAGATAGCGCTCCGCCGCCGACTCGGCCGGGGCGGACGCGGGTGTGTCCGTGGACATCCGTGGCTCACCACCTTCACAGGTATCCGGGGGTTTCGCGCACGGTAGGGGATTCGCTACCGACCCGGAAGGCGGCGATCGTCGTCGGTCGTCAGCTGCGCCGAACGGCACCGTAGCTGCGCCGAGTGACCTGGCTCACTCCGTTGACCGGCGACCGCCTCCGGTGATCTCGTGGTACCGGCCGCGGTAGTGCAGCAGCGGCTCCGCCTCCTCGACCAGCTCGACGGCGACGATGGTGGCCTCCACCAGCAGCGCCCAGCCGTACTCCCGAGCGGTGTCGAGGCGGCAGCCTGTCCAGCCGCCGGCGTCCGACGGCACCGGGCCGTACTCGGTGTCGGTCCAGTCGTCGGTGGCGAAGAGGCCACCGGGCGAGGGAAAGAGCCCGGCGAACCGGTCGGCGAGCTGCCGGTGTGCCGGGCGAAGTGGCGCCACCGCGAAGCGCCCGGCCGCCTCGGCCGCCGCCCACAGCTCCGACTCCGGGTCGACCAACCCGAGTAGCCGGTCCGGCTCACCCTCTGCCACCAGCGTCGACGACACCGTCAGCCCGGCCGGTCCGGGTGCCGTCCAGAGCGTCACCGGCGTCGCCAGCCGACCGCGCAACCGGCGTACGGGGGACCGCTGGCCGGCGGGAACGGCGAACGGGTCGGTGTGGTGGATGTCGGCACCCGGCTCATGATTCACGTGGAACATTCTGCCGTCCCCGGACCGGGCCCAGCCGACGAAGCGTTCGTGTAGCCCGCCCGACAGCTCATTGCAGTGCAGCGGCGCGAGCTGCGCCGCCGCCTCCGACAGCAACGTTCCCAGGTAGACGAGGAGCGCGGCTTGATCGTGTCGGTACTCCACCGATAGCGCGAGCCGTGCCGGCTGGCACGGCCATGGGGCGCCACAAGCCCGACACCGCCAGAGCGGGCGCATCGGTACGTGTGGCACCCCTCGGCCCGCGGCTGGGCGGCCCGCTGGCGGTCGTACTCCGCTCACCAGCGGCCGCCGTTGGCCCGCCAGGTCTGCGCCGGGGTCAGCCAGCCCACTCGACCCGGTCGGGGTGACTCCACCGTCGGCCAGCTGGCCCACGCTGGTGGCTGCTGCGGCGGGGCCGGCACCCGCCCCACCGTCGTCGCTCCCCGCGGACTCGTCGCCGCCGGCCGGACCCTGCGCCGGTACCACCGCAACGCGCTGTTTCGTCGGAACAGTCTGAGCATCGCTGCCTCCTCCAGCTAGTGGGTCGCCCCGACCGGGAGTGCTCGGGGCGACCCGACGCAGAACCGACTGCCGGGCGTCGCCTCCACCAGCCGGGCCGCGCAGCTTCCACCCTGGACTCAGTGGCTGGGGCAGGGGAGGATGCCAGTGCTTACTACAGAGCGCGGTCACGTACTTACCTGGTAGGTGAGCGATGAAGTTCGAGATGTGGATCCGGGCGCTGAAGGCCGCCCGTGCCGCTGCCAACGTTTCGCAAGAGGGGTTGGCAGCGATGATCAAATGGAGCCCGTCCCTGATCGCTGCCATCGAGACTGGTCGACGCCGTCCGACCATGGAGTTGGCGGTCGCCGCAGATGATGTGCTGGGCACCGGTGGCCTCCTCGCCGAGCTACTCAAGGAGGCAGACCAGGAGCGGGGTCCCTCCTGGTTCGTGGCGTGGCGGGGCTACGAACAGCAGTCGACCCGGTTGCGCGCCTTTGAACCGTGTCTGGTGCCGGGCTTGCTCCAGACCGAGGAGTACGCCCGCGCGGTGATTTCGGCTGGCGGGCTACAGCAAGCTGCCGCAGTAGACGAGTTGGTTGCTATCCGCATGGAGCGCCAGCGATTGGTGTACCGGGATCCCCCGTTGTCGCAGGTGGTCTTCCTGATGGACGAGATGGCAATTCGTTGACCGGTCGGTGGTCAGGCTGTGCTTGACGCGCAGCTTGACCGGCTGCTGGAGGTGGCCGAGCTACCGCAACTCCGGCTGCATGTTGTGCCACTCAGCGTCGGTGAGCACGTCGGTCTATCCGGCGGCTTCGTGTTGGTCGAGCTGACCGACGGTGAACAAGCGATCTATCTGGAAAACGCTGCCCGGGGGCACGTGGTCAACGACCCTGAGACCGTCCGCTTCATCAACCGCAAGTGGGATAGCGTGCTGGGCGAGGCGTTGTCCACAGGCACTTCGCTTGACATGATTCGAAAGCTGAAGGTGACGTCATGACTGCTGTTGAACCGCACTGGCGCACGTCAACCCGTTCTGGGGATACCGGGGGCAACTGTGTCGAGGTGGCGGACAACCTGGCCGGGGTGGTGTTGGTGCGCGACAGCAAGGACCGGCTCGGCCCCGCGCTGACGTTCGGTCCCGAGTCCTGGCGCACGTTCGTCGCCGCTACCCGCCTCCGCTGACCGGCAGCGCGCCTACCGGCTGCTTCCGACTTGGCAGCGGCCGGAGAACGGCGGCCGCCCAGCGACCGACGTGGCAGTCGCTGGGCGGCTTCGTGCGTTGATCAGGGGGCAAGCAGGACGTTCCCGTTCGCTGAGTTGTCGTCCTCGGCGCCGTCGGGCTCGGGGTAGGGCCAGCCTTCGCCGTCTCCGATATCTGTTCCGGTGAAGCCCCAGACGATTTTGGCCTCCCACTGACCGGGCTGCGCGCCATCGAATATGGATTTCGGCGCGGACAACGGAAGATCAACAACGGAGTCGGCATTCACCGCCAGTGCCGGTAGCCAGCATTGGTAGCGCGTACCGCTCGGGGTTTTCGACGTCGCGCACTTCGCGGGTAGCGAGGTGATCGTGACCTCGCCCGGCAGATCCACCGTCAGATAGGGGTCGGTGGCCCGTTGCGGCCCCTGGTTGCTGACGGTCAGGCTCAGCGTGCCGGACGCCGTGTCCGCGCCGTCCGGTACGAGCTGAACGTCATCCCCGCTGATGGAGAGGTCGGTGACTCGCGGGTTCGGCGGGAACGCGCTCGGCCCGCCCGACTGGACGAAGCCCTTGCCCGACCAGGAGTAGGTCCGCCACTGCGACTGCGCGAACCCCTCCACGATTCCTTCGCCGACCGCGTCCACGACCTCCACGTCGACGGCGGTGCCCTTCGCGCGGATCTTGCTAACCCAGGCGATGTCGTCGGTATGCCCGGTGACCAGACCCATCGTGACGATGTTGTCGGAGGAGTCCCGGTCAAAGGCGAGGACCCGCGACTCGCCCATCTCGATTCCGCTGCAGTTGATCAGTGCGGCCGTCTCCTTCGCTCCGTCACGATCGAAATCAGCGTGGATTACCTCGGTGATTTTGATCCGGAGTTCCGAGTTGGGCGCGAGCTGGGCGGTGCCGTCGGAGAACTTCACCCGTCCTGCTGGGCAGTGTTCTTTCAGGTAGTCGGGCCAGGCGGGAAGCTCCAGCGTGGCGTCGCCGAGCTCTGTCTTGCCGATCTGGCCGTCTGGTGGTGGTGTGCTGGGCGTGGCCGACGGGGTTGGGGAGGCGGATGGGGTGGGGGAACTGGATGGTGCCGGAGTCGTCAGGGTCGGCGTTGGCGTGTTCGCTGGTAGTACGGGTGGATCCTGGTTGGTCCAGGTTGACGCGATCGCTGGGGTTGCGGCGAGTATTGCCACGGCTAGGACGCCGGCGGCGACGAACCGGGTGGTACGGCGCCGACGGGCGACGTGTTGTGCGGCCGCGGCGCCGGCTGGGGTCGCCAGCGGTCCACTGGAGGTGAATGCGGCGAAGATGTCATCGAGGTTTTGGGTGTCGTCGTTCTCAGGCATCGGTTTCCTCCGTCCCCGGGTCGGAGAGTGCGGCGGCTAGTGCGGCGCGGCCTCGGTGTAGCCAGGACTTCACGGTGCCGGTAGCGGCCCCTTCCTGGTCAGCGATCTCGGTGATGCTGAGGTCGGCCACGTGGAAGAGGACTAGTGCCCGTCGCTGCTTTTCGGGCAGGGTGGCGAGTGCGCGGGCCAGCGCCACCCGGTCTGGGCTTGGCCCTTCGACTATGTCGTCCCGGCGAAACCGGGCGTGGGCGCGGGCGGCGCGGAGCCGACGCCAGCGGGAGCGGGCGACATTCATGGCGACGGTGCGGATCCAGGCTGCTGGATGGTCGTAGTGGACCAGTTTGTTCCAGCGGGGCCAGGCCCGGCTGAATGCCTCCTGGACTGCGTCGCGGGCATGGTCGATGTCAGCTGTGTAGGCGTAGAGCTGGAGCATCAGTGGTTGGAAAGTGGCGGCGTAGAACTCCTCGAAGCTGCCACTCACACCACTCACACCACCCGCGCCCTCCGTGACCGCGGGTGGCGGTTCCTCCCGGGTATCCCCCGGGCCGTGCATCCTTACCATCACGTTGGCGCCTCCCCTGCTGGCTGGCCGTCTGATCGCGGCTCTACTCAGCAGACTCCCTGACACCATCGCTGGTTGCGGTTCAACCGGGTCGAGACTTTCAGCGGCGGGGGGTGATGGTCGCCAGCAGTTCGGGCTGACGCCGGTCCAGCACGTCGCCGGCCAGGTAGGCGCCGAGCAGCGCCGCCCCCAGCCCGTACGCCGCGCCGATCGGTAGGGCCAGCCAGAGCCAGACGTCGCCGAGCAGCGCGGCGGCCACCACCATCGGGATCACCGCGACCGCCGAGGCGAGCATGGACAGAACGGCCAGGAAGCTGCGGGCCACCCCGGCGCCGCTGTTCAGCGCGAACGGGTTGCTCGTCTCCGGCAGGGAGTACGCCCCGAGTACGGACAGCAGGGTGTTGACCGCGAGCCCGGCGCCGAAGGTGGCGAGCAGGCTCCCCGCCGTCAGGCCGATCCACCCCGGCTGCCCCAGCACCAGGAGGGCGAGCACCCCGGAGATGATCAGAACCAGCGGCAGCAGGTAGAGCGAGAACGCTGCCATCCGGGCCCGTAGCTCCACCGCGCCCGGCACCCCCACAACCACGTGCGCCGCGTACGCGCTGCCGTCGAAGCCGAACTGGTTGGCCAGGGTTGCGGCGGCGAGCACCCCGACGAACACCATGGAGAGAGTGACCAGGACCGGGGACGAGGTGTCCAGGGCGCCGCCGCCGGTGTCCCCGGCGCCGCCGAGATTGAGCATGACCGGGACGAAGAGGCCGACCACGGCCAGCGTGATCAGGTTTGCCCGTCGGCGGGCGTCTCGCCACCAGTACCGCGCCTCCCGCGCCACCAACGCCCCGAAGCGGCCCCGGGGGAGCCAGCCCAGCAGCCGGGGGAAGAGCTGCGTGACGGCGGTGCCGGTGGCCCTCGGCCGGGTTGACGCCCGGCTGCTGCTCGTGGTGCCGACCATCGCCGACTCCAGCGAGCGAGACCACCAGGCCAGCAGCGCCACCACGGTCACTGCCGTGATCAGCAGCTTCACCGGTGCGGCCCAGACCCGCCCCTGCGCGACCTCGATGCCGATCGTCCACGGCGCGCCGAATGGCGTCCAGCCGACCACGGCCGCCACCTCGGCGAGCCGGTCCCAGTCCGCGTCCTGTAGCGCGGCGGCGGCGGCCAGCTGCACCGGCGCGATCAGGGCGGCAGCCCCGGCCAGCAGGACCGCGGCCAGGTCGCGGACCCGACGCGAACGCAGCATCGTGGCGAAGGCGCTGGTGACGGCGCGGGCCCCGGCGACGCAGAGCAGCAGGCCAGCCAGCACCCCGACCGCCTGTGTGAGGGCGGCCGACCATCCGCCGAAGATGCCCGCGGTGAGGATCAAACCGCTGGCGGCCAGCAGCACGGCGACCGCCGGAACGCTGACCAGCGCCGCCGCGAAGAGACCGGTGACCAGGGTTCGACGGGGCAGCGGAAGCAGCGCGAAGCGGGCCGGGTCCAGTGTCTCGTCGACCCCGAAGAAGATCAGCGGCAGTAGGAGCCACCCCAGCACCACCAGGCCGCCACCGAAGGCCGCCAGCAGCGTCGCGTACTGGTCGTTGCCGGCCAGTCCCGGGACGGCGAAGAGGAAGAGGCCGAAGGCGGCGAACCAGAGCCCAGCGAATGCGCCGAGCGCGAAGAGGCCGATCCGCCAGCCCTGGCCCCGGAAGTTGTTGCCCATCACCCGCAGCTTGAGCCGGACGAAGTGCCGGGCCGAGACCCGGCGACCCGCCCCCACGTCGGCTACCGCCTCGGTCACCGCGACAGCCACGCCAGCTCCTCACCGGTCGCGGTGCGCCCGCCGACAACCGTCACGAAGACCTGCTCCAGCGTCTGCTCTCCGCGGACCTCGTCCAGCGTGCCGACCCGTTTGATGGCGCCGTCGGCGAGGATCGCCACGTGCGAGCAGAGTCGCTCCACGACCTCCATCACGTGACTGGAGAAGACGACCGTGCCACCACCGGCGACGTACCGCCCGAGGATGTCTCGAATCAGCGCCGCCGACACCGGGTCGACCGCCTCGAACGGCTCGTCCAGCACCAGCAGCCGGGGCCCGTGCAGCAGCGCACAGGCCAGGCCGATCTTCTTCTTCATCCCGGCCGAGTAGTCCACCACCAGGGTTCGCCCGGCGTCGGCGAGCGCGAGCACGTCCAGCAGCTCCGCCGCACGCTGGCTGACCACCGCCGGATCCATGCCGCGCAGCAGGCCGTGGTACGCGAGCAACTCGGCGCCACTGAGCCGGTCGAAGAGGCGTACGCCGTCGGGCATGACGCCGAGGAGTTGCTTCGCCCGTACCGGGTCGGCCCAGACATCGTGGCCGAGCACCCGGGCGCCGCCGGCATCTGGCCGGAGCAGCCCCACAGCCATCGACAGCGTGGTGGTCTTGCCGGCGCCGTTGGGTCCGAGGAGCCCGTAGAACGAGCCGGCCGGCACGGTCAGGTCGACGCCGGCCACGGCCACCTTCGCGTCGAAGCGCTTCACCAGACCGTGCAGCGCGAGGGCAGGGTGCTCTGCTGTCATGCGTAGAACCGTAGTCGGCCGGGACCAGCTGGTTCTTCACTGTGATGTCGATCGCTGGATGTCTTTGGCAACCGTTCTGCTTCGTGGCGGGTGATAGTGGCGAAGTTGAGAGGGGCGGAGCGCAGTGGATGCGGAAGACGGTTTTGCGGAGTTTTACCGTAGCACGCGTCATCGGGTTGTCACGGTGCTTTATGCGCTGGGTGGTGATCTGGGTGAGGCGCAGGATGCTGCGCAGGAGGCGTATGTGCGGGCTTGTCAGCGTTGGTCGAAGATCAGCACGTACGACGATCCGGAGGCGTGGGTGCGGACTGTTGGGCATCGGCGGTTGGTGAATCGTTGGCGCAAGGTTCGTAATGGTATTTCTGCGTATCGCCGGCATGGTGTTGGTGTGGCTGCTGGGCCTCCGTCGGAGAACACTGTGGCGTTGGTAGCTGCGTTGCGGCAGTTGCCAAGTGAGCAGCGGGAGGCGGTTGTCTTGCATCATCTGGTGGATCTGTCTGTTGCTGAGATTGCTGATCAGACGGGTGCGCCGACGGGCACTGTTAAGGCTCGTCTTGCTCGTGGGCGTAAGGCCCTTGCTGTCCTTCTTGACACCTCGTTTCCGGAGGAGGTCAATCATGTCTGATTCGTTTTTTGCCGAGTTGTATCGCGATACTGAAGCTTTGAACTGGGATCCGGTTGATCAGGTGCGTGCGCGTGCCCGGCGGCGGACCCAGCGGACTCGTCTTGTTGCTGGTTTGGCGAGTGCGGTCGCTGTCGCCGTGGCCGCTACTGGTGCGGTGGCCCTGGCCGAAGTCCGGGAACCGGCACCACCGGCACCACCCGCGACGAACAGCCCCTCACCCAGCCCCAGCGGCACCCCGACGCAATCGGTGTCACCCTCCCCGTCGCCCTCGCCGACCACGGCCCCGCCGACCACGGTCCGGCAGAGCGCGGCCCCGCCGAGCGTGGCCCCGCCGAGCGCGTCGCTGGAGGCTAGCCAAGAGCCGACCCTCGGCCCGTCGTCACCGGATGTTCCAGCCGCGGCCATGCTTCGTACCGAAGATCTCCCGACCGGCTTCCGGGCAGCGGGCGACGATTTGGATGGCGACTGGTCTTTTCATGCGGGGACCAGCTACACCTGCGAGGAAGACGGACAGAGCTGGCCAGGGGAGAAGGCGTTCCGGGGAGCTGTCTTTCGCAGGGGGACCGAGAGCACGGTGATCGAGCGCGTGGAGCGGCATTCGGAGGAAGGCGCGAAGACCACGATGGGAAACGTTCGGCGGGAGGTGGACGGCTGTAAGCCCCTGAACCCGGACAGCAGCAAGGGGATGGAGGTCTTCGCCTCCGGCCTCGCGGGTGACGAGTCGTTGCTGGTGGGTCGGATCGGCGAGAAGGCGACGTCCCGCTGGCTCTTCGTGCGACAGGGTGAACTGGTGGCCCAGGTGTGGCTCAAGGGCGTTGATCCGGCCGAGGACCAGCGTATTGCGGAGCGCACAGCCGCCCGGCTCTGCGCCGGTACGGACGCCTGCTGAATGATGCTTTCCGGTCCCGGGCCTCTCCCTCGCGGAGTGGCCCTGGCCGGACGGCTCCGATCCCGGACGAGATCAGGTGCGGTGGCGCAACCTTGCCTGCTGGCCACTCTGGATGACAGCCAGCACACCCGCGTTTCGGCCCAGTGCGGGCGGATGCGGTTTACGGCGCTCTACCGCAGGGCTTCGGGGGCGTGCAGACGGAGCATCGTGGCACCGACATCGGTCGGGACGTGGCGGCGCGTGGCCCCTGACACCGCCACCATTACGGTGAAGGCGAGCGGGACCGTCCAGGCGGCTGGCTGCGCGAGGAGGGCGGCCGGCCATCCGGTCAGCGGGGGGCCGAGCACGGTCACCAGTACCGCCCCGGCCGCGGCGCCCCCACCGACGAGCACCCCGACGGCGGCGCCGCGGGCGGTCAACCCCCGCCACCAGATGCCCAGCACCAGCAGCGGGCAGAAGCTCGACGCGGCCACCGCGAACGCCAGCCCCACCACCTGTGACACCTCCAGCCCGGAGACGTTGAGCGCAAGCACCATGGGCACGCTTCCGGCGAGCACGGTGGCGAGTCGGAACCCGCGTACCGAGCCGCGGCCCAGCAGGTCGGTGGAGATCACTCCGGCAACGCTGGTGAGCAGGCCGGAGGAGGTGGAGAGAAACGCCGCGAACGCGCCGGCGGCGACCAGCGCGGCGAGGAGCCGGCCGGTGGTCCCCGTACCCAGCGCCGCACCGGGCAGGAGCAGCACCACCGCGTCGGTCTCCCCGGTGAGCAGCAGGTGTGGGGTATAGATCCGGCCGAGTGCCCCGTAGACGGTTGGCAGCAGGTAGAAGGCGCCGACGAGGGCCAGTACCACCAGCGTGGTATGGCGGGCGGCGGCACCGTCCGGGTTGGTGTAGAAGCGCGCCAGCACGTGCGGTAGGCCCATGGTGCCGAGGAAGGTGGCGAGGATCAGCGAGTAGGTGGTGAACAGGCCCTGCTCGTCGGCGCCGGTGCTGGGCAGCAACCAGTCGGCCGGGTCGGTGGCGGTCCCGGCGACCTGGGGCACCGGTTGTCCGGCGGCGAAGGTCAGCTCGTCGCCGGGGCGTATCTGCTGTTGCTGGCCGTCGGGGAGGGTGAGGGTGGCGGGATGTTCGACCACGACGGTGGTCGCGGTGCGGAAGGTTGGACCCTCCGGTGGGGTCACCGCCGGGCGGGAGTCGGCCTGCCACTGCAACACCAGGAAGATCGCCGGTACGGCGAGAGCGGTCAGCTTGAGCCAGTACTGGAACGCCTGGACAAAGGTAATCGCGCGCATGCCGCCGAGCGCCACGTTCGCGGTTACCACCGCCGCGACCAGGAGGGCTCCCAGCGGGTAGGGCGAGCCGGTCAACGTGGCCATGGTCAGCCCGGCACCCTGCAGCTGGGGGACGAGGTAGAGCCAACCGATGAAGATCACGAAGGTGGTGGCGAGGGTGCGTAGCCGCCGGGAGCCCAGCCGGAGCTCGCAGAAGTCGGGCAGGGTGAACGCCCCGGAGCGGCGCAGCGGTGCGGCGACGAAGAGAAGTAGCGCCAGGTACCCGGCGGCGAAGCCGACCGGGTACCAGAGCACATCCACGCCGTGCTTGAGGATCAGACCGGCGACGCCGAGGAAGCTCGCCGCCGACAGGTACTCCCCACCGATCGCGGCGGCGTTCCAGGTCGGGCTGACCGCCCGGGACGCCACCAGGAAGTCCGAGGTGGTGCGGGCGAGGCGTAGACCGTAGAAGCCAATGCCGACGGTGATCAGGGTGACCGCGACGAGGGCCGGAACTACATAGCCGTTGCCCACACTCAGCGCTCCGGCCGCTGGATCAGGTCGGTGAAGTCCTGCTCGTTGCGTTCGGCCAGGCGCACGTATGCCCAGCCGACCAGGACCAGGAACGGGAAGGAGAGCCCGCCGAGCAGCACCCACGGCAGGTGCACCCCGAGCACGGTGACCCGGCTGACCGACGGCGCGATGGCGAACAGCCACGGCAGGCCGCCGAGCCCGACGGCCACCACCAGCCAGAGCCGCAACGCCAGGGAGAGCTGTGCCCGGACCAGGCCGCGGACGAGCGCCTCGCCGACCCGGGTCTGCTCGGTGAGCTCGGTGTGGGGGTGCTCGGTGCGGAGCTGCTCGCCTCGGGACTCGCGACGGACCACATCGGCCAGCACGATGCGGGTCCGCGCGGAAACGCGGTCATCGGCGGCGACCACTTCGGCAGTCTCGCTCGATTCCAGGGAAAGTCAAGCGCTGCCCTGCTGGCCGGTGGGGTACCGCATCGCCCTGTGGATAACTTGTGGACAAGTGGTCCTTGCTGTGGATAACTGCGACCCACAACCGGTCTGAGCTGCGACGGAAGGTGTGGACCGGCGCGGGCGAAGAGACCGGGGCGGGGCGGGCGGGCGCTAGGCTCCCGCCGTGTTGCTTCCCCTCGTTGCCGCCGTCGCCGGTGCCGGCTGGGGGATGTTGCTGCCCGGGCTGATCGACCGATACGCGGTCGGCTGGCCGACCGGTCGGCCCCGGCCGGCCTGGCGGAGCACCTGCCCGGACTGCGCCGGTGCGCGGCCACCCTGGTGGCGGGCACCCCGGCGGTGCCCGGACTGTCGTCGCCCGCTGACTCCGGGATGGGCGGTCACCGTGCCCCTCACCGCCGCCGCCACCGGCATCGTGGGGGCCGGCGTCGGAGCCAGTTGGGCGCTGCCGGCGTTTCTACTGCTCGCTGCCCTCGGGGTGCCGCTGGCCGTGGTCGACCTGCGGGTACTGCGGCTGCCCGACCCGTTGGTGGGGGGCGTCGTCGGCGGTGGAGTGGTGCTACTGCTGCTCGCCGCGGTGGCCGCCCCGGCGTTCCCGGCACTGGGCCGGGCCCTGCTCGCCGCCGTGCTCTGCGGGGTTGGCTACCTGACGCTCACCCTGCTGCCCCGGTCCCAACTCGGCTTCGGCGACGTGAAGCTCGGCGCAGCGCTTGGGCTCTACCTCGGCTGGCTGGGATGGCCGACCGTGGTCACCGGGGTTCTGCTCGCTCCGCTGGTCAACCTTCCGTTGGTCGTCGTCCTTCTGGCGACCGGCCGTGCCGGCCGACAAACCCCCATCCCGTACGGGCCGGCGATGCTCGGGGCGGCGACCACCGCCATGGTGTGCTAGCCGGGTCAGCGGGCCCAGTCCTGCTTGGCCGCCCGGATCAGCTTCTCCTTCAGCTCCCGGGTGTGTCGCCGACTCACCGGCAGCTCGGTCGAGTCGACTACCACCACGTAGCCGGAGTTCACCAGCCGCAGCTCGGCGATGAGCCGCAACTGGACCAGGTAGGAGCGGTGGACTCGCACGAAGCCAGCGTCAGCCCACCGCTCGGCGAGGGTCGCCAAGGAGACCCGGACCAGGTGGGAACCGTCGGCGGTGTGCAGCCGCACGTAGTCACCCTGCGCCTCCACCCAGCGCACCGCCGACCGGGGCAGCATCCGGGTCGTCCCGGCCAGCTCGACCGGGATCGTCGGGTCCGCTTCCCGTGCCGGCGCCGCCGGCTGCAGGGGCACCCGCCGCGATCCGATCACCCGGCGCAGCGACTCGGCCAACCGTTGCGCCCGGACCGGTTTGCGGACATAATCCGTCGCACCCAGGTCGAACGCGTCCACCGCGCCGTCGTCGTAGGCGGTGACGAAGACGATGGCCGGCGGCCGGGCGAAGCGGCGGAGCACCCGGGCCAGCTCCACACCGTCCAGCCCCGGCATCCGGATGTCCAGGAAAACCACGTCCACGTCGCCGTCGCGAAGCACCCGCAGCGCCTCGGTGGCGTCACCGGCGGTGTGTAGCCGGGCGACTCGTGGATCGACCCGCAGGTGGTACGCCAGCTCGTCGAGGGCCGGTGGCTCGTCGTCCACCGCCAGCACCCGGAGGAACCCGGTCACGTGCCGGCCCGTACGCCGGGATGGAATTTCGGCACCCGCATGCTCACCCGCGTGCCCAAGCCGAGGCCGGTCTCCACCACCAGGCCGAACTCGTCCCCAAAAACCGCCCGAAGTCGTTCATCAACATTGGACAGGCCCACATGCCCGCCCGGCGCCCCCACCGGGGCGCTCCCGGCGGCGGCCAGTTCGGCGATGCCGGCGGTCAGCGTGGCCGGGTCCATCCCCACCCCGTCGTCCTCCACCGTGATGTGGCACTCGGTGCCCGCGTCCCGGGCCTCGATGCTCACCATGCCCGTACCGGGCTTGCCGGACAACCCGTGTCGCACCGCGTTCTCGACCAGTGGTTGCAGGCAGAGGAAGGGCAGGGTCACCGGCAGCACCTCGGGGGCGACCTGGAGCCGCACCTGGAGCCGGTCGCCGAACCGGGCCCGTTCGATCGTCAGGTAGTGATCGATCGACCGGAGCTCCTCGGCGAGGGTGGTGAACTCGCCGTGCGCCCGGAACGAGTAACGGGTGAATTCGGCGAACTCGAGGATCAACTCCCGGGCTCGGTCCGGGTCGGTGCGGACGAAGGATCCGATCGCCGTCAGCGCGTTGTAGATGAAGTGTGGGCTGATCTGTGCCCGCAGCGCGCGGACCTCGGCGCGGGCCAGCCGCTCGCGGGAGGAGTCCAGATCGGCGAGGGCGAGTTGGGTACCGGCCCAGTGCGCGGTCTCCAGCGTCGCCTGAACCAGGCCAGGCGCGGGGACCCCCTCCGCGATGGCCAGCAGTACGCCGACAACCCGCCGGTCCGCGCCGGTCAACGGTGCGACGACGGCACCCCGGACCGGGCAGTCCACCCGGTCACAGGGCAGCTCCGCCTCCCCCAGCACGGTCGACCGGCCGGCTGCCGCGACCCGGCGGGCCGCCACGACGAGCTGCTTCTGGTGGTGTGCGCCGCGCCCGTCGAGGGCGAGTAGCGCCGTGGTGTCGGTCAGCGCCAGCCCGACCGCCCCGACCAGGGCCCGGAGGTGGCGTACGGCCTTGGCGGCATTCGCGGCGGTTAGCCCGGCGCGGAGCGGCTCAGCGGCGAGTCCGGCGGTGTGCAGCACCTCGTAGGTGGCCCGCTGGGTGGCGGTGGCGATGGTGCGGTGGCCACGCGGGCGCAGCACCGCGACGAGGGTCGCCGTCAGCGCGGTCGCCAGTGCGACGACACCGAGGACGGCGGAGAGGCTGCCACTCACGGAGTGCATCCTGGCCGGTGCCGGCCGGAGTGCCAAGGGCTCCGGCGTTTGACCGCTTATTGGTTGAGGCCAGCCCTGCTACCGGACTACGCTGCGTGAGCGTCGGATGTGCTGTCGATGGTTCGCGACGGGGCTCGGCCCTGCTCGACCGGCTGGACGGTGATTCCAGCCGGGTGGGGCCGAACACGTATCGGGGTCAGCGCGGGTGAACAGCACGGTTTCTTTGCGTACCGCGAGGTCGCGCGGTGTAGGCGGGCTGGCTGCGGGTGACCACCGTCTGGTGACGGGTCGGAAGCGGACGGTGGTCATCCCGCGTCTGATCAGTGCCCGCCTGGCACGACGTGGCACTGGATATCGACGATGGTGTTACTTCGTGCCGGTAAGGGCGACCAGGGCGTTCGCGGTCCGGAAGTACGGGTTGCGGCCGAGGTCGCCGACGGTGGTGATGTTGAAGGCTTCCTTGAGCAGCTTGGCGTCGCCGTCGCTGACCCCGGAGAGGGCGGACACCGGGGCGTCGACGATCTCGGTGAGGGTCTTGTCCTGGTATGCCTTGTCAACCAGCTTGCCGAGGTCGGCGGTGACGGGCATGCGCACTCCTTTGCCACTCCGGCCGGAGGCTCCGGCCGGATACGGATGAACCTGCCAAATTAGAACACGGCCACTTCGTCTGATTCCACTATGGATCTTTGACGAGTTGGGTACTTTCCTCACTGGAGTGAGGTGAGGACCCTCGTTGCTGGCGGCGCCACCAGGTAGCCGGCGGCTCGTCGCGTCCCACCGCCACGGTGCCGTAGGTGGACCGCCCGGAGCCGCACAAGGTGACGGTAGCGCCGTGGTCCTGGATGGTCGAGTCGGGCTCGATGGCTGTCCATCTTTGCCGGCGTGGGCTCGGCGACGACCGTCTGGGACGGTGCGCACCGTGCTGGCCACACTGTCCAGGATAGAATTCTAGTACATTCGCGACCGCGCCCTGGAAGGCTACGGTCCGCCGCACCCGCGGCGTCGGCGAGTGACTGATCGGCCACCCATCTGGGTGAATACACTTAGCAAAATATCCCACAAAATCAATCCATGGCGGTCCTTGGTTTGACCTTGTCCGTACTTCTACTATGCCCGGACGGGATTCCCTCAACAGGCGAACCGGGCGGGATCGTCCTGCAACGGTGCCGACCCCCCGAAAGGACGCCCCCATGCGCCGACGATCGATCCAGCGGATCGGCTTGGCCCTACTCGTCACCGCGGTGAGCCTCACCCTGTCCACCCCGACAGCCGCCATGCCCGACTCGGGCACGCCGATGCAGTGGCGAGAGGTCTTCTCGCCCGACGGCACGATCACCAAGATGTATCTGCCCCAGGAGAAAACCGCGACCCAGCTCGCCCCAGCCGATGTCGTCGCCCAGGCGGACGTGGTCACGATCCAGTACAGTGGACCGTCCAGCCAGCGCTTCGACATGGTGTTCATCGGCGATGGCTACACCGCCGCCGAAATGGGCACTTTGCGCAAGCACGCGCAGGCGAAATGGGACGAGATCGCCGCCAGCGCCCCGTGGAACAAGTACAAGAGCTTCATCAATGTGTGGTTGGTCAACATCATCTCCAACGAGTCCGGCGTCGACAACGACCCATCCCCGGGCGTCAACCGCGACACTGCGCTGGACATGCACCTCTGGTGTAACAACACCGAACGCCTGCTCTGCCTGAACGAGGCCAAGGCCCGGCAGTACGCCAACCAGGCCCCTGGCGTCGACGCGATCGTCGCTGTCGGCAACACCGCCAAGTACGGTGGCGCCGGGTACCGCGACCTGTCCACGGTTTCCGGCGCCAACATCCTGTCCGGCCAGATCGCGCTCCACGAACTCGGCCACTCGGTCGGCGGCCTCGCCGACGAGTACTACACCCCCGGTACCACCTACAGCAGCGGCGAGCTGCTGGCACTCAACGTCACCACCGACTCCACCGGCCGCAAATGGGCCTCCTACCTTGGCCGCGCTACTCCCGATGGCGGTGCTATCGGCGCCTACGAGGGCGGTCACTACCACGAGTACGGCGTCTACCGGCCGTCGCAGGACTCCCTGATGCGCAGCCTCAACAAGCCGTTCAACACCGTGGGCCTGGACGTGATGGACCGCGCCATTGGCTCCAAGATCAGCGGCGGTGCGACGGGCTAAGTCATGGTCTAGGCTTCCTCCCGGTCTGGGCCCAACGCCGTTGAGTCAGGGCGGGGGGTCGGCGTGTCAAAGCGTGTCTGAGACGCGAAGCAGCGGAGCTCCGGTATAGCGGGTGGTCATTCCAAGGCGACCTGAACACCGGGAGCTCCGCTGGCCGCCCAGGCTGCCATAACTCGGACGTTGACGGTAGCGGCGGCCGCCGCCAGCCTGTTCACCACCCTGGCCGCGACCTGCGCGGACCTGGTGATCCACGGCAAGAACGGCCGCCGCCCACCCTTGAACTCCATCCAGCATCCTCGGTGGTCGCGTCCTACGCGCCCGCACCCCGACGGCATCCAGCAGAAGCTTTACGCCCTGCTCGTCGTCCCCAGATCCAGCGCACCGCCCTGACCGACGCCACCGACAGCCAGCCCGGTGTCCCACCTGTTACCCCCCACCGGCGAACCGGTGAGAACCCACATGATCAAACGCGCGCACGGCAAGTACCCGGCTCGCGGACCAAACACGGCATTGGGGCTAGTATGCGCCCTTCCGGGCGAGCACCACTCCGACCGTGCGCCATAGGATGCTCAGGTCGTACGCCAGCGACCAGTTGTCGACGTAGTAGAGGTCGAGGCGGACCGCCTCGTCCCAGGAGAGGTCGGAGCGGCCGGAGACCTGCCAGAGGCCGGTGATGCCGGGCTTGACCAGCAGCCGGCGGCGTACGTCGCCGAGGAAGTCACCGTCGTCGGCGGGCAGCGGTCGGGGCCCGACCAACGACATCTCCCCCTTGAGCACGTTGATCAGCTGGGGCAGCTCGTCCAGGGACGAGGCGCGTAGGAAGCGGCCCACCGGGAAGACCCTCGGGTCTCGCTTCATCTTGAACAGCATGCCGTCGGTCTCGTTCTGGTCAACCAGGCTGGCCAGCCGCTCCTCGGCATCCACGTACATGGTGCGGAACTTCCAGACCCGGAAGGTCCGCCCCTCGTGGCCCACCCGGGGTTGCCGGAAGAAGACCGGACCTGGGTCGGAGATCCGGATCGCGATCGCGATCGCGAGAAAGACCGGTAGCAGGATCAGCAGGCCGAGCCCGGCGGCCACCCGGTCGAGCAGGTTCTTCGCCAGCAGGGCGGGACCGGAGAGGGTCGGCTCCTCCACGTGCAGCAGCGGCAGTCCCTCGATCGGCCGGATGTGCACCCGGGGCCCGGCGATGTCGGTCAACTGCGGGACCACCGCCAGGTCGACCCCGGAGCCTTCGAGCTGCCAGGCCATGCGGCGCAGCTCGCCGGGCTCGGCGCTGGCCGACCCGCAGACCGCGATCGTGTCGCCGCCGACCTCGCGAACCAGGGCGAGGAGGTCCCGCCCCGCGTAGACCGGGACCGGGGTTTCCACCCCCCGGGCAGCCGCGTAGCCATCGGTGAGATGGATGGCGACCGGCACCAGGCCGGCAGCGGGACTGCGGGTGACCTGGCGGTGGACCTCCAGGCACTCGGGCAGAGTGCCCACCAGGACCATCCGGTGGCCGGCCCGGCCGGCGTTGCGCCGGATCACGTGCAGCACGAATCGGACCAGGATCCGGACCAGCAGGATCAGCAGCAGGGCGAGGAGCAGCGCGGTGCCGACCGAATAGCGGGACAGATCGGTCTTGGTGGCGAACGCCAGGAAGGAGACCGTCGCGCAGACCGCCACGCCGGCGCGGAGAACCCGCTTGAACTCATCCGGGCCGAGGCCCAGGTAGCGCCGATCGTAGGAGCCGTTGAACCAGAGGATCGCCACCCAGCCGAGCGGCAGCAGCACGCAGGCCACGGTGTAGAACCAGGTCGGGTCGTTGTAGAACCCGGCCCGCGACTGGTCGAAGGCGCGGATGGCGGTGAAGCTCGCGAAGGCGGCGGCGGCGAAGTCCAGCAGAACCAGGATCGCGGTGTAGGGGCGGTGCCAACGGGAGACCCGGCGGTGGCTACGGGCCCAGGCCAGCCGAGGCACGCCGTTGTGGGACGGCGGTGGCGGCGGCTGGATCTCGAAGCTGTCGACGTGCCGCACGGTTCTGCTCCGGCCTCCGTTGGTTACCGGGCGCTGGAGGCTTGTCGTCACCTCATCCATGTCCTCCCGCAGGACGCGGACTGCTCACTCGGAGTGAGGGCCCGTGTCGCCCACCGCTTCAGTCTCCCATGCGTCACCCGGACCCGAGCGTGGACCGGTAGGACCTCGCTTCGGGCTGTGCCGGTTGGCAGCTGGCCGGCTCCGGACCTTTACAGAAGCCGGGACCGGGCCACTATACCGATGGATGGCCGTTCGAGTAGAACCCCAATCCCGACGTTCGTCGCGCGCGGGCGGAATATTCACGGTTAGACGTGAGCACCCTCACTCAACGTACAATTCGCGACAACCGTCGGTCGGCGAGCGGCTTCCCGCCGGTCTGGCAACCGGGGCAGTACTGGAGGCTGGAGTCAGCGAACGAGACCTCCCGTACGGTGTCGCCGCAGACTGGGCAGGGCAACCCGGTGCGGGCGTGAACCCGCAGACCAGAGCGCTTCTCGCCCTTGAGCTCGGCGGCCCGTTGCCCCACCGACCGGGTCACCGCGTCACCGAGCACGTCCCGGGTCGCCGCGTGCAGGGTGGCGAGCTGTTCGTCGGTCAGCCGGGTGGTCAGCGCGAACGGTGACAGCCGCGCCGTGTGCAGGATCTCATCGGAGTACGCGTTACCCACCCCGGCGAGCACCGTCTGCTCGGTGAGCACCCCCTTGACCTGGCCCTTGCGGCTGCGGAGCCGGTCGGCGAAGGTCGCCGGGTCCACCGCGAGCGCATCCGGACCAAGCCGGGCCACCCCGGGCACCGCCGTCGGATCGGTCACCAGATAGACGGCGAGACTCTTCTGGGTGCCGGCCTCGGTCAGGTCGAACCCGGAGCCGTCGTCGAGGCGGGCCCGCAGCGCCACCGGGCCCTTGCCCGGGCGCAGCGGGGCGCGGGACGAGAAGTCCTCTCGGAAGTGCAGCCAGCCGGCGCGGGCCAGGTGAACGACCAGGTGCAGGTCAGCGCCGAGCACCAGGTCGAGGAACTTGCCGTGGCGCTGGACGTCGGTGACCGGGCGGCCGGCCGCGGCCGTGATCGCCGGGTCGTACGTCTTCAGGGCGTTGATCGCGGAGATCTCCAGCCGGTCAACCTGTCGGCCGACGGCGCGTTGGCGCAGGTAGTCGGCGAGCGCCTCCACCTCTGGTAGTTCGGGCACCCGTCAACGGTAGCCTCCAATTCCATGAAAATCGTGGTGGCGCACAACCGGTACCGGGAGGCTCAGCCGTCCGGCGAGAACACCATCGTCGACGTGGAGATCGCCCAGCTGGCCGCGGCCGGGGTCGAGGTGCTGCCGTTCCTGCGTAGCTCCGACGAGATCGCGTCGATGTCCGGGCCCGCGAAGGCGCTGCTGCCGATCTCCCCGATCTACGCCCCGCGAGCCCAGCGGGAGCTGGGTCGCCTGCTCGACGAGCACCGGCCGGACGTGCTGCACCTGCACAACCCGTACCCCCTGCTCTCGCCCTGGGTGGTGCGGACCGCGCACCGGTACGGCGTGCCGGTGGTGCAGACGGTGCACAACTACCGGCAGGTCTGCTCGTCCGGGCTGTACTTCCGGGACGGGGCGATCTGTCAGGACTGCCGGGGGCGGGTGCTGGGCGTACCGGCGATCGTGCACCGCTGCTACCGGGGGTCGCGGGCGCAGAGCGCGTTGATGGCGACGACGCTCGCCGTGCACCGGGGCACCTGGCGCTCGGTGGACCGGTTCATCGCGCTGACCACCTCGATCGCGGAGCACCTTCGGGACTACGGGATCCCGGAGCAACGGATCGTGGTGAAGCCGAACGCGATCCCCGACCCGGGGGCCCCGGCGCCGCTAGGCACCGGCTTCCTCTTCCTCGGCCGGCTCAGCCCGGAGAAGGGGCTGGACCTGCTGTTGGAGGCCTGGCGTCGGCATCCGGACGGTGCGCTCGGCCCGCTCCGCGTCGCCGGTGACGGTGAGCTGCGACCCCTGGTGGAGGAGGCGGCGGCCCAGCGGGCGGATGTGACCTTCCTCGGTCCGCTGGACCGGGACGGGGTGCACGCCGCCCTGGTGGCGAGCGCGGTGGTGCTGGCCACCTCCACCTGGCACGACGTGCTGCCGACGGTGATCATCGAGGCGCTGGCCGCCGGTCGGCCGGTGCTCGGCACCGCCCTCGGCGGTATCCCGTTCCTGGTCGGCGCCGACACCCCGGAACCCGCCGGCTGGGTGGTGCCGCCGGACCCGACCGCGCTGGCCGACGCGCTGCCGGCGGCAGCCGCCGACGCCGCCAGCCGGGCACCGGCGGCTCGGGCCCGCTACGAGCGCACCTTCCACCCGGAGGTGGTCACCCGCCAGCTGCTCGACATCTACGCCGAAACCGCCCGTACGGCCGAGGCGGGCCGCCGGTCAGCGCAGTGAGGCCCGAGCGGCGAAGGCGATGCTGGCGAGTAGGAAACCGCCGTTGATCACGGTGAAGGCGACGATCACCCAGCTGGTCAGGCCGGGCGCGAAGAGCAGCACCAGCGCGGCAACGAAGATCACCGCGCCGTAGTCGCGGATCAGCTTCACCAGCCGCACCGGCAGCGAGGTCGAGGTGACCATGCTGGTCGCGTTCGGCCCGGCCTGCATCACCGAGGTGACCAGGTTGACCATCCAGGTGCCGGCGAAGGCGGCGATCAGCCAGGCGGGGATCGACGGTGACTGCGCGACCGCGGTCGCACCGAGTGCGGCGACCAGAGCGATCTGGGCCGCCACGTCGCTGAGTACATCCACCCGCGCCCCGGCCGCGCTGCCCTGACCGGTGACCCGGGCGAGTTGCCCGTCCGCGCAGTCCAGCGCGTACGCCACCTGCCAGCCGACCAACGCCACCAGCCCGACCAGCCAGGCCGGCACCCGGCCGGCGGCGACCGGCTCGGCCAGCGCCGCCACGGTCACCGAGGTGAGCAGGCCGAGGACCAGGTTGGTGATGGTCAGGGTGGTGGGTCGCAGCCCGAGCCGGTGGGCGCCGCCGGCGAAGGCGGCCCCGATCCACTGGCTGGCCGCCTCGCTGAACAGTCCGCCGCCCCGGTTGGTCCGGTAGAAGTCGGCCCGGGTCGGCCGGGACGGTTCAGTCAAGGTGCTCACCGAGGGCGTCAAGACAGTCTCCCAACCGAGCCCGGAGCTCGTCGGTGGACAGGGCGAGGTGTTCGAGGATCGTGTAGCGGTCCGGTCGGGTCCGGGGCGCGAAGTGCACCGCCTCGACGAACTGCTCGTCGGTGAGGCCCAGGTCGGTTGGGCGGGTGGCCAGGCCGTGCCGGTGCAGGCAACGGGCGAGCTGGCCGAACCGGTCCCGGTCGCCGTGCAGCCAGGTGCAGAAGAGGGCCCCGAGCCCGACCTGCTCGCCGTGGGCGCTGGTGCCGGGCCAGAGGTGGTCGATCGCGTGTGAGATCTCGTGGTCGCCGCCGCTGGCCGGCCGGCTCGAACCGGAGATCGACATGGCGATGCCACCGAGGATCAACGCCTCCGCCAGCGTGGTGAGGAAGGCGTCCTCGGTGATCTTGCCGGGGTGGTTCAGCAGCGCTTCGGCCCCGGTGCGGGCCAGCGTCACCGCGAGTCCGTCGATCGGCTCGCCGCGCAGCTCGTGGGCGAGCTCCCAGTCGGCGCAGGCGTTGAGGTTGCTCACCGCGTCACCGATTCCGGCCTGGGTCTGCCGGTCCGGGCCGTGCTCGACGAAGTCCAGGTCCACCAGGACGGCGATCGGGATGTGTACGCCGTACGAGCCCTTCCCGCCGTCGTGGGTCAGCGACGCCACGGGGGAGGCGATGCCGTCGTTGGCGAGGCTGGTGGCGACCGTGACCATTGGGATGCCGTAGCGGGTGGCGGCGTACTTCGCGGTGTCGATCGTCCGGCCGCCGCCGATCCCGACCACCGCATCGTAGTGCCGGCGGCGGAGCCGGTCGCCCAACTCATTGGCGGCGTCGACGCTGCCGCCGGCCACCGTGAAGACGTCGGCTGAGCCCAGCGTCGGCCGGCACAGCTCGACGATCTTCTCCCCCTGCCCGGGCCCCACCACCACGGCCACGTCGCCGCCGGCGGAGATCCGCCGGTCGGCGAGGAGCTCGCCGAGGTTGGCGACCGCGCCCCGGCGGACCTCGATGGCCAGCGGGGTGGCGACGGTACGGGCTAGTAGCGGCACGCGATCTCCCGAGCCCGCGCGAGGTCGTCGTGGTTGTCGACCTCGACCCAGGCGACGTCGCCGATCGGCGCCCCACGCACCTCCCCACCGCGGTCGGCGAACTCCTGGTAGCCGTCCTCGTAGTAGCGGTTTGGGTCGTGTCGCCAGGTCGCCTCCAGCGCGTCGGCGAGCGCCTCGGCGACGTGCGGCTCGATCAGCGTCGCACCGATGTACTCCCCGCGGGCCTCGTGCGGGTCCATCAGCTTGGTGATCCGGGTGAGCTGGCCGTCGGCGTCGAAGGTGGTCTTCATCTCCTCCTCGGCCAGCGGCTTGATCGTGTCGATCGCCAGCAGGATCCCCGGCCCGCGCTCGGCCAACAGGGTCTTCTCCACGCTGACCGGGTGGACGGTGTCCCCGTTGACCAGCAGGACCCCGCGGGCGAACCAGCTGCGGGCCAGCCAGAGCGAGTACGCGTTGTTCCACTTTTCGGCCCGGTCGTTGGGCACCAGGGTGAGCGTGACGCCGTACTTCTGTTCCAGGTCCGTCTGGCGTTCCCGAACCGCGTCGGCGGCGTAGCCGACCACGACGACGATCTCGGTGAGTCCGACCTCGGCCAGGTTGCGCAGCGCGATGTCGAGGATCGTGGTCGCGCCATCAACCGGTACCAGCGCCTTCGGCAGCGTGTCGGTGTGTGGGCGCAGGCGGCGTCCGGCGCCAGCTGCCAGCACCATCCCGACCATTCCGGCATCGTTCTGCGTTCGTTCGGCTGTCACCGGAGGAGGATAGCGCCGTCGAATGGGGCCCCTGGGGGCAACCGGACCGGCTGGTGGGTGGGGGCGCGTGGGGCCGCCGGAGCCGCTCGACCGGAGCGGGCTGGTCGGATCGCGTGCGGCAGGCTTGTCCCGGTAACACACTGGGTGCACCATGTTTTTACCGAGTGCAACGTCCCGCAGGGGTTGGTGTGTGATGCAGGTTCGGGAAGTGATGTCCAGCCAGGTTTTGGTGGTCGGCCCGGAGCACACGCTCCGGCAGGCGGCGCAGATGATGTCGGAGCGGGGCATCGGGTCGGCGGTCGTGATCGATCCGGATTCCGAGGGGGTCGGGATCATGACCGAGCGCGACCTGCTCAACGCGATCGGGCGCGGGCTGGACTGTGACAACGAGCGGACTGGAGCCCACCTGACCTGGGACGTGGTGTACGCGGGGCCGGAGTGGACGGTCGAGGAGGCGGCGACCGCGATGGCCCGGGGCGGGTTTCGGCACCTGGTGGTGCTCGACGGGCGCGAGGTGGCCGGGGTGATCTCGCTCCGTGACGTCGTCCGGGTCTGGGCGACCGAACGGGTCGTCCCCGGGTGAGGTCGGTCACCCATCCGGTGGCACCGCAACAGCACTCGTCGTGCCGTCGGCGCATCCTCCATCGTCTTCCGTACGCTGAACAGCCATGACCGCCGAGCAGTTGATCTCCTTCGCCCGTGGCGCTCCCTCGTTGGACATCGTCGATATCGAGGGGCTGAAGGCCGCCGCCGTCCGTGCGTTCGACACCGATCCCACTGGTGTGACGGCGTACGGCCCCTCCGCCGGTTACCTTCCGTTGCGCGAGTGGATTGCGCAGAAGCACGGAGTCGGGGCGGACCAGGTCCTGGTGACCAACGGTTCGTTGCAGGCCGACGCGTTCCTCTTCGACCATCTGGTCCGGCCCGGCGACGCGGTGGTGGTGGAACGCCCGACCTATGACCGGACCCTGCTGAACCTGCGGCGGATGGGCAGTGAACTGCACGGGATCACCATCCAGCCGGACGGTCTGGACACCTCCGAGCTGCGTAAGCTGCTGGAGTCCGGGGTGCGCCCACGGCTGGCGCACATCATTCCGAACTACCAGAACCCGGCCGGCGTGACGCTGAGCCTCGACAAGCGGCGGGAACTACTCGACCTCGCCGTCGAGTTCGAGTTCACGATCTTTGAGGACGACCCGTACGCCGACGTCCGGTTCCGCGGCGAGGCGCTGCCCTCGATGCTTTCGCTGGACACCCAGAACCGGGTGGTGCACGCCTCCAGCTTCACCAAGACGGTCTGCCCGGGCGTACGGGTCGGCTACCTGGTCGGGCCGGCGGACCTGATCGCCGACATCGCGAAGAAGGCGACCAACCTCTACATCTCGCCGGGCATGGTCTCCGAGGCGACCGTGCACCAGTTCTGCGTCTCCGGGGACATCGACCGCTCGATCGCGACGGTGCGCCGGGCCCTCGGCGAGCGGGCCCAGACGCTGGCCGAGGCGTTGCGGCGGCACCTCCCGGAGGCCCGGTTCGTCGAGCCGGACGGCGGCTACTTCCTCTGGGTGGAGCTGCCGGAGGACGTCGAGGTGGACCGGCTGGCTCCGGCTGCGGCGGAGCGCGGAGTCGCCGTCGTGAAGGGCAGCGACTTCGTGCTCGATGGTGGGCAGCACGCGCTGCGGCTGGCGTACTCGGCGGTGACCGTGGACCAGATCGACGAGGGTGCGCGTCGCCTCGCGGCGGCGATGGCGGCCGTACGCGGCTGACCTCCCCACCCGCGCCGGGCTGGTTCGAGGTTGCCGGCCCGGCGGCGGGGCGTGGGTCGAGTGGTCGACCCGGTTGACGGCGTACGCTGCAACGCGTCGCCGAGCGGGGAGGTGCGATGGCGGACCGGTCGTGGCGCGGGCCCAGGGGCACCCGGGCGGGTGGTCGGGTGATCCGACCGCGCGACTGGGCAGCCCCGGTGCGGGCGATGACCCGCCGGCTCAGCTCCGACAGTGCCGCCGGGCCGCCGGTGCCGGCCGTGCCCCATGATGCGGTCGTTGACTGCGCGCTCTACCTGGACGGGGAGCGGCAACCCGGCCACTGGCACCACGCCGAGGCGCTGGCGGCGGCGCGCCGGGTGGGCAACGGCTTCGTCTGGCTCGGCCTGCACGAGCCCGACCTGGCCCAGATGACCGAGATCGCGGCCACCTACGGCCTGCACGAACTGGCCGTCGAGGATGCGGTCAAAGCCCAGCAGCGGCCCAAGCTGGAGCAGTTCGGTGCGGTGAGCTTCCTGGTGCTACGAACCGCCCACTACCGCGACCAGGCCGAGTTGACCGAGCACTCCGAGGTCGTCGAGACCGGCCAGGTACTGCTCTTCATCGGCCCGGACTTCCTGGTCAGTGTCCGGCACGGGGACGCCTGCCGGCTGGCGCCGGTGCGCGCCGACCTGGAGGCGAAGGGGGAGTTGTTGCCGCACGGCCCGTGGGCGGTGGCGTACGCGGTGACCGACCGGGTGGTTGACCACTATCTGGAGGTCGCCGACCGGCTGGAGGACGACCTGGACACGCTCGAGGCCGACGTATTCGACCGCCGGCAGGGCGGCGATCGGATCCAGCGGATCTACCAGGTGAAGCGGGAACTGGTCGAGTTCAAGCGGGCGGTGATGCCGCTCCAGCGTCCGCTCCTGCGGATCACCGCTGAGCGCAACCGCGAGGTGCCGATGGAGATCCGCCGGTACTTCGGGGACGTGCAGGACCACCTCAGCCGTACCGTCGAGCAGGTCAACTCCTATGACGACCTGCTCAACTCAATCCTCCAGACGCGGCTGGCCCAGGTCACCGTCGACCAGAACAACGATATGCGCAAGATCGCGGCCTGGGCGGCCATCGCGGCGGTCTGGACCGCCATCGCCGGTATCTACGGGATGAACTTCGAGTTCATGCCGGAGTTGGGGTGGATCTACGGCTACCCCACGGTGCTGGCCCTGATGCTCGGGGTCAGCTTGGCGCTGTACCGCTGGTTCCGCCGGCACGGCTGGCTCTGACCCGGGATCAGTGGCGACCGTTCTTCATGGCCTTGGAGAGGTCGTTGGTGGATCGGCCGGTGGTGCTCTTGCCCTCGGTCGTCGCGGGGACCTTCTCGGTCGGTGTCGCGGGAGCCTTGTCGGCCGCTGTCGCGGGGACCTTGTCGGCCGGCGTTGCCGGAGCCTTGTCGCCCGGCGTCGCGGTGGACCGCCGGCCGGGGTTGGCCTTGGCGGTGCTGCCGGCCGCTCCACCGCTGGCACCGCCCGTCGCCGTGCCACCGCCCCCCGCCTTGCCGCTTGCGCCACCGGTCGCCGGGCCTGCCGGTTTGGCGGCATCCCCGGTCGTGGTCGGCGCCGGGGCGGTCTGCTCGGCCGGGGCCCGGGTGGTGACCTCGATCATGTCCATCTCGGCCTGCATCGGCTCCAGGCTGGGGACCGGGTCGTACTCGACCCACTCTCGCCGTTCGTAGCGGCGTCGTAACGCCATCGCGCCGACCAGCCCCACCACGGCGCTGGCCGCCAGCAGGCCGGCTGTCCTGCCCCGACCGGACCGCTTCTTCGCGCGTGTCGCTCGCACCTTCTTCGCCTGCCCCTTCTTGCTGGCGGCGGTCGACTTGTCAGCGCCGACCCGCCGTCCGGCGGCGGCCCGGCCGGTCGCCTCCGCCTGGGCCTCGCGGACGGCGATGGCCAGCGGTGCCAGCGCGGCCACGGTCGACACGTAGCCGCTCGCCGCCCGGTCCCGCATCACCAGCGCGGTCGGCGCAACAGCGCTGCGGGCCGCCCGCACCCGTGGGCCGACCGTGGCACCGGTGCCGTTCGTTGCGTGCCCCGCCGCCCGCTTCAGATGACCGAAGCTTCGACCAAGTTCGATCTTGGCAAGCTGGCTCTGGGTCTTACGCCGCCCGTTTCCAAACACGGTCCCACCTCCTTGGAGTTGTCCCTTCGTCATCCTCCACCTTTGGATGCCTCCGCATGGCCAGATCGGGCACATGGGAGGATCCGCATGGAACTGAACACCTAGTGAGGAGTACCCGTGGCCGAGGATCTCTACGCCACCCTGCACACCAACGCCGGCCCGATTCGGCTGCAGCTCTTTCCGAACCACGCGCCGAAGACCGTTCGCAACTTCGTGGAGTTGGCCGACGGCACCAAGCAGTACACCGACCCGCGGACCGGCCAGCCGGGCAGCGGACCATACTTCGACGGCACGATCTCGCACCGCGTGATCAGCGGCTTCATGATCCAGATGGGTGACCCGACCGGCACCGGCCGGGGCGGCCCGGGTTACACGTTCGCCGACGAGTTCCACCCCGAGCTGCGGTTCGACCGGCCGTACCTGCTGGCGATGGCGAACGCCGGGCCGGGCACCAACGGTTCGCAGTTCTTCATCACGGTGGCGCCGACGCCGCACCTGAACAACCGGCACACCATCTTCGGGCAGGTCGCCGACGAGGAGTCGGTGAAGGTTGTTGACGCGATCGCCAACACCCCGACGAACCCCGCCGATCGTCCGCTGCGCGACGTCGTCATCGAGCGGGTCGAGATCGAGCGCACCGGCTCCTGAAGGCGGACAAGGTACCTTTGCTCGCATGACTGAGCGCTCGGGTACCTGGGCTGTCCGGTGAGCGAATCACCACCGACCACCCCGGTCTGCTACCGCCACCCCGGTCGGGAGGCCTACATCCGGTGCAACCGCTGCGACCGGGTCATCTGCCCGGACTGCATGCGCGAGGCCTCGGTGGGCTTCCAGTGCCCGGAGTGCGTCAACGAAGGGCGCCGCAGTGTGCGGCCGGCGCGTACCGCCTTCGGTGGTGGTCTCGCCGGCCAACACGGCTATGTCACCAAGGCGTTGATCGCGTTCAACGCCCTGGTGATGCTGCTCTCCATCGGCACCGACCGGGGCGGCGACGCGGTGGCGGGGGGCTCCGGCTTCGGCGGCCTGCTCGGCGGCAGCACCCCGTTGACCGAGTGGGGAGCCGTGATCGGGCTCGCGGTCTTTCCCAACGGCACCGTGGGTGGCGTCGCCGATGGCGAGTGGTACCGCCTGGTCACCGCGATGTTCCTGCACTACGGCGTAATCCACCTGCTGCTGAACATGTACGCGTTGTGGATCCTCGGCCGCACCCTGGAGGCGAGTCTCGGCCCGGCCCGGTTTTTGGCCCTCTATCTGATCGCCGGCCTCGGCGGGAACGTCGCGGCCTACCTGTTCAGCGCGCCGAATGCGGCCACCGCGGGCGCGTCCACGGCCGTCTTCGGGCTCTTCGCGGCCCTGTTCGTCGTCGGCCGGCGGTTGGGGCGGGACGTCTCCCAGGTGCTCCCGATCCTGGTGATCAATCTGGTCTTCACGCTCACCGTGCCGGGGATTTCGATCCCTGGTCACCTGGGCGGTCTGGTGGTCGGTGGCCTGATGGCCTTCGTCCTCGCCCACGCCCCGCGGTCGCGGCGCACGATGGTGCAGGCGGGCGGCGGGGCGGTGCTTGTGGTGGCACTGCTCGGCCTGACCCTGCTCCGGACCGCGACCCTGCTCGCCTGACGGTTACGCCGGGCGGGCCGCTCGTAGCTGCGCCGCGACATCAACCGGGTCGGCGTCCAGGTCGAACCGGCCGAACAGGTGCAGTGTCTCCCCGGTATCCACCTCCAGGGCCGCGTTCGACCGGCCGAGCCGGGCTCGCTGGTCCACCCGGATCTCCGCCACCTGCGACCACGGCAGCCGCCGACGGCCGGCGAAGCCGCTGACCACCGTCAGCCCGTCCGGATCGACCGCGAGCCGGACCGGTGCCAGCAGGTCCCGCGCGGCCCAGACCAGGAGCGCGGCGGCGGCCAGCACGGTCAGCATGAGCCGGACCGGGTCACCGTCGGCCAGCAGGAGACCGAGCGCGACCAGTGCCCCAGCCCCGCCGATCTTGATCGCCGGCAGGGCTTTCGGGACCCGCCACTGCCGGGTCCCGGGCGATGTCGTATCCATATCGCCCAGCATGCCAGTGCGGCGGGAAGCCGGGTGGGCCGCGTACCATCGACGCCAAGCCAAGTTACCGGGGAGTAGTCATGAGTGACGCAGTCATCGTCGGCGCCGTACGCACCCCCGTCGGGCGACGCAAGGGAAGCCTCGCCGACGTACACCCGGTCGACTTGTCGGCGCACGTGCTGCGCGCCCTCACCGAACGGACCGGCATTGATCCGGGTCAGGTGGATGACGTGTTCTGGGGCTGCGTCTCGCAGGTCGGCGAGCAGTCGTGGAACGTCGCCCGCAACGCCGTCCTCGCGGCCGGCTGGCCCGAGACGGTTCCCGGCACCACCCTCGACCGGCAGTGCGGGTCCAGCCAGCAGGCGCTGCACTTCGCCGCCGCGACCGTGCTCTCCGGGCAGGCCGACTTGGTGGTGGCGGGCGGGGTCGAGTCGATGACCCGGGTGCCGATGGGCTCCAGTGTGGCCGGGGGCGCGCCGTTCAGCGCGGCGATCCTGGACCGCTATCGGGGTGTGGAGGGGGTGGCGCAGGACGACCCACTCCCGTTCAGCCAGGGCGTCGGGGCGGAGCTGATTGCCCGCCGGTGGCGACTGACCCGCACCCAGCTCGACGAGTTCGCCCTCGCCAGCCATGAGAAGGCGGGCGCGGCGCAGGATGCCGGCGCATTCGACGCCGAGCTGGCACCGGTCCCCCTCGCCGACGGGGGCAGGGTCTCCGCCGACGAGGGCATCCGTCGGGACACGTCCCTGGCGAAGCTGGCCGAGCTGGCCACCCCGTTCCGGGCCGACGGCGTGGTGACCGCCGGCTCCGCGTCCCAGATCTCCGACGGCGCGGCGGCGCTCGCGGTCACCACCGCCGAGTGGGCCGGCCGGCACGGCCTGCGCCCGCTCGCCCGCATCCACACCGCCGTGGTCTGCGCCGACGACCCGGTCGCCATGTTGACCGCGCCCATTCCGGCCACCGCCAAGGCGCTGCGCCGGGCGGGGCTGGGCATCGAGGAAATCGGGGTGTACGAGGTCAACGAGGCGTTCGCCCCGGTGCCGCTGGCCTGGCTCGCGGAGACCGAGGCCGACCCGCACCGGCTGAACCCGCGCGGCGGCGCCATCGCCCTCGGGCATCCGCTCGGCGGATCCGGGGCCCGGATCATGACCACCATGTTGGCGCACATGCGAGACGAGAACATCCGGTACGGCCTGCAGACCATGTGTGAGGGCGGCGGCATGGCCAACGCGACCATCGTCGAACTGCTCTGAACCACCCCGCCCGGGAGCGTCATGTCCGTGTCAGTGGGCATGACCCGCCCGGGCGGGGCGTGGAAGATGCAAGGTTCGGCCGTCCCACCCATATCACCTCACGCTGGGGCGTCGTTGGGCAGGGCATGGACGTCTTCTCCCGAACGTTCCTTCCCGCTGCTGCCGAGGCTGGTATAGCGACCCAGACCGCCAGCCGGCACATGCCGGTCTTCCGGCGCTGCGTCGGCTCGGGCGACGCCCCCATCCTGGTCACCCGGTGCAGCCGCCCGAACCGCTCCACCGCCGGTGAGTACCTCCTGCTGCTGACCCACCGACGGCTGGTCATCACCCGGCAGACCCGGGTGTTGCACCGGCTCCGCCTGCACCTCAATACCGAACTGCGCGAGCTGAGCAACGTCACCTGGGGGCCGGACCCGCGGCTGCACTGCCTGGAGCTGGCCGCTACCGCCATCGACGGCGTCCGGGAGCGGTTCGTCATCCGGACTCGGCACCCGAAGCAGGTGTGGCAGCTCGACGAGCTGCTCAACCACGCCTTCCGCACCCGCGTACGGATCGCGCGCGAGCGGCTCGTCGCCACGATCGGCGAGCCCGGCCCGGCCCCGGTCCGGCCGGCTGCCTTCCGACCCGCCACCGTCCGCTGACCGTTTCCTTACTGAACCCGAACATGTACCGAGCAAAGCCGCACCGTCCCGATCGGCCATCATGAGCCGGTGACCGTTGACGCGCCGCATCGCGGGCTTGTCCTCCTCGTCGAGGACGAACCAGCCATCGCCGATCTGGTCCGGCTCTATCTGGCCCGGGACGGGTTCGGCGTACAGCTGGAGCGGGATGGCGACGCCGGCCTCGCCGCCGCCCGTCGGCTCCGGCCGGTGGCCTGCGTTCTCGACATCGCGCTGCCCGGTCTCCCCGGCACCGAGATTTGCCGCCGGTTACGCGAGTCCGGAGACTGGACGCCGGTCATCTTCCTCACCGCGCGCGACGACGAGGTGGACCGCATTGTCGGGCTCGAACTCGGCGCCGACGACTACGTGACCAAGCCGTTCAGCCCGCGTGAACTGGTGGCCCGGGTGCGGGCGGTGCTGCGCCGGGTCGCCGGGCCGCCACCGGACCAGCCGCGGATCGTCGGCGCGGTCACGCTGGACCCCGACCGTCGTACGGTGACCGCCGCGGGGGATCCGGTGCAGCTGACGTTTACCGAGTTTGACCTGCTCGCCCACCTGATGGCCCGCCCCGGCCGGGTGTTCACCCGGGAGGAGTTGCTCGCCGGGGTGTGGGGGTACGCCGTTCCCGCGGGCACCCGAACCGTTGACGTGCACGTGGCTCAGGTCCGCGCGAAGCTCGGCGCGGCGAGTGTGATCCGTACCCATCGGGGGGTGGGGTACGCCGTTGATGCGTGAGCACCGGATCGACCCGCCGACCGGGCCGACGGCGGGCGCCCGGCGGCCCGCACGCATCCGGCGCGGGCCGACCCTGACCGTCCGGGCGGTGCTGGTCACCTGCGCGGTCGCCCTGGTCTCGGTCGTGGTCACCGCGATCGTCGCGGTGCCGCTCGCGGTCCGCGGAGTGGAACACCGCGAGCAGCAGGCGCTGGCCGCCCAGTCCCGACTCGCCGCCGAGGCGCTGCGCAGCCGGCTGGACACCCCGCGCACCGTGGACGAGGACCGGCTGCTGCGGCAACTGCGGGCGCAGGGCATCGAGGCGTACCTGGTGCGGAATGGGGTGGTGGACCGGCCGGGACTGCCGGTCCAGGTCGTGCAGCGGATCGCCGAGGGCCGGCACGTCGCCGGCCGGCGTTCGGTCGCCGGACGGCCGGCGCTGGTGCAGGGGCGGGCGCTGTCCGGCGGCGACGGGGTAGTGCTTGCGCGGGCCGGTTCTCCCGGCAGCATGTGGCGGCAGGTCGCCCAGAGCCTCTGGCTTCCCCTGCTTGCCGGGCTGGCGGCCGGGGTGGTCGCCGGTCTGCTGCTCGCCCGTCGCCTGGCCCGGCCGATCCGGCGGGCGGCGGACGCCGCCGCGCGGCTGCGGTCCGGTGAGCGTGCGGTCCGCGTCCCGGTGGAGCCCCCGCACGAGGTGGCGGACCTGGCGGAGGCTCTCAACGGCCTGGCCGCCGCGCTCGCCACCAGCGAGGGACGGCAGCGAGAGTTCCTGCTCTCCGTCTCGCACGAGCTGCGGACCCCGCTGACCGCCATCCGCGGGTACGCGGAGGCGTTGGCGGACGGGGTGATCGACTCGGCGGAGGTGGCCGGGACCGGGCGCACCGTGCTGGCCGAGGCGGAGCACCTGGATCGGCTGGTACGGGACCTGCTGGCCCTGGCTCGGCTGGAGGCCGTGGACTTTCCGCTGGAGCCGGTCCGGGTCGACCTGGTTCGGCTGGCGGCGGAGGCGGAGCGGACGTGGGCGGCGCGGTGCGCGGCCGTCTCGGTGGCGTTCCGGGTCGAGGCGCCGGATTCGGCGGTGCCGGTGTACACCGATCCGGGGCGGATTCGGCAGGTGGTGGATGGGCTGCTGGAGAACGCGTTGCGGGTGGTGCCGCCGGGGGCGCCGGTGGTGCTCGCGACCCGGTGGGCCGGCACGTACCCGGCGGCCGGCGGGGTGATCGAGGTCCGGGACGGCGGCCCCGGTCTGACCGACGACGACCTGGCGGTGGTCTTCGAACGCGGTGCCCTGCACCAGCGGTACCGGGGGGTGCGCAAGGTCGGTAGTGGGCTGGGCCTGGCCCTCGCCGCCGGCCTGGTCCGGCGGCTCGGTGGGGAGATCAGCGCGGGGCACGCGGCCGAGGGCGGGGCCGCGTTCGTTGTCTCGCTGCCGCCGGATCCTTACCAGACCCGAACCTTGGCCTGACGCCCCGCTCGCCGAGACCGACCAGGCTGGACTCCCACCCACAGGGATGAGAGGGAGAGTCATGGCACGTTGGGGAGTCGCCGCCACCACGCTGTTCGCGGCGGTCACGCTCGGGCTCAGCGGCTGCGGCGCGGCCCAGGTGGCCGGGCCGGCCGGAGAGCAGGCCGTCGAGGTCGCCGCGGCGTTGGGCGTGGAGGGCCAGGCGCTGGCCGCGCTCGGTCTGGACCCCGTCGAGATGGACGTGGTACCCGTCGTCGGGTCGGATTCACCGGCCCCCGAGGCGGAGCCGGGCCGGGGGGACCGGGCGGAACAGTGGCGCAAGCGGCGGCCGGCCCGGGTGCTGCTGCGGAAGAACACCATGCACGGCGAGGTCGTGGTGCAGACGAAAGAGGACGGTCCGAGGACGGTGGCCGTCCAACGCGGTGAGGTAACCGCGATCGATGGGCAGGAGATGACCGTCCGGTCATCGGACGGCTTTGAGATGACCTGGACCTTCGGGCCGGAGTTTCGGGTGGTGGAGCGTCGCCAGACGGTCCAGCCGGAGGCGGTCGAGGTTGGCCGGGTGCTCGGCGTTGCCGGCGCGAAGGACGGCGAGAACGGCGAGGCCCGATTGATCGTGCTGCCCAAGAGCGAGTAGTTCGCCTCTGGCGGCGGCGGTTCGGCGCGATGCTGCCGGACCGCCGCTGCTACATCAAGATCGCGGCTGGACGAGGTACGCTATGGCGTCCAATGGTGCGCCCACCGGGGGAAACGTCCGTGAAGCTCTCGATCCTCATGCCGGTCTACAACGAGGAAGAACGCATCGCGGACGCCTTGAAGCAGGCGCTCGCGGTGGACTATCCGTGCGAGATCGAGCTCGTCGTGGTCGACGACGGGAGTCGGGACGGCACCGGCGAGATCCTGGACCGGGCCGATGACGCCCGGGTCCGCGTGATCACCCACCCGCGTAACTCCGGTAAGGGCGCGGCCATCCGGACGGCGGTCGACAACGCCGAGGGTGAGTACATGGTGATCCTCGACGCCGACCTGGAGTACGACCCGCAGGACATCGCCAAGCTGCTCGCGCCGGTCCTCGATGGGCGGGCCACGGTCGTCTACGGTAATCGCACCTTCGGCAGCCACAGCGCCTACAGCTTCTGGTACGTGATGGGCAACCGGGGCGTCACGATGGTGGCCAACGTGCTGTTCAACTCCTACATCGGCGACCTGGAGACCTGCTTCAAGCTGATGCCGATCGAGTTGTATCGCTCCCTGGAGATTCACTCTCGCGGCTTCGGCATGGAGGCGGAGGTGACCGGCAAGCTGCTGCGCCGTCGGATCCGCCCGTACGAGGTGCCGATCAGCTACCGGGCCCGTGGCCGCGAGGAGGGCAAGAAGATCACCTGGCGGGACGGGGTCGAGGCGGTCTGGATTCTCGGCCGGGAGCGGGCCCGTCGTCGTCCTTCGGACACCGCCCCCCGCTGATCCTCCAGGTCCACCCTCCCTCGCCACCTCGCCGCCACCCTCTTCCGCTGCCCCGCCGAGCGCCCCCGTTGACCGCTGCGCCGGAGGGCCAGCGCGGTGCCGGAAGGTCAGCGCAGCGCCGGTGAGACGAAGTCCAGCACCGATCGCCGCAGCCCCGACGCGTCCAGGCCGTGCCAGCGGGTGTGGTCGTCGGCCGACCCGTACCGTCGGAGTTCTTCGCGCCCGACGCCGAGTGCCAGTAGCCGGTGTGGGCGGTCCGCCAGCGCCGCCGAGACCACCCGGCTGGAGGTCCCGGCGAGGTAGGGCTCGACCAGGATCACGTCGGTGCCGGCCCGATCGCGGAGCCCGGCGGTGTCGAACGGGCGCGGCCGGTTGGTGTACGCCACCGTGACAGGCAGGTCGGCCAACGCCGCAGTGGCCGCGTCCAGGGTCGGCCCGACGGCCACCACCAGGGGTGCTCCCGGTCCGGCGTCCCGCACCACCTGCAACGCTCCATCGCCGCCCAGCGGCCGGTCGTTGCTGAGCACCGACAACCGCAGGTACGCCGAGGTCTCCGCAGCTACCGCCGTCCGTAGCAGCGGCGCCACCTCGCCGGGGTGGCCGGGTACGTGCACCGTCCAGCCGTGCAGGGTGTCGATCAGCGAGACATCCGCCGGCGACAGGTGGGTCCGGCCCGCCTCCGGGCGGTCGTACGAGGCGCCCACGCTGACCAGCACCGCGCTCGCATCCTGGTGGTCCAGGTCGAGCTTGAGCTGCTCGTACGCCCGCTCGACGAGGAACGGCGCATAGGTGTGCACGATCGGCCGCAGGCCGGTCAACGCCAGCCCGCCAGCCACCCCGACCATCAGCTGTTCCCGGATTCCGACGTTCAGGACCCGGTCCGGGTGCCGGGCCGCTGCCGGGGCGAAGAGGGCGGCGGAGATATCGGCCAGGACCAACGCGGTGCGCGGGTCGTCGGCGAGCAGCGCGGTGGTGGTGTCGACGAAGGTGTCGCGCATTAGGCCTCCTTGGGTGCGACGACCGCCACGACGACGTGGGGCCGGTTGCCGTCATGCCCGGTCAGGGCGGTGTGCAGGGCGTCGTGGTCGTTCCCGTCAACCGTCGCTGAGGTCCAGCCGTCTACGATGAACCGGGCTGCCGGTCCGCCCGGCCAGCCGTGGGTGGCGGAGGCGTTGTCGATCACGATCGCGGTGAGGTTGGCCAGGCCGGTCGTCCCGGCGTAGGTGATCGCCTCGTGGTTAGAACCCTCGTCCAGTTCGGCGTCGCCGAGCAGCACGTACACCCGGGGTTCGAGCCGGCCCTGGGCCCGTAGCCCGAGCGCGGTTCCGACGCCGAGGCCCAGGCCGTGGCCGAGCGATCCGGAGCCGATCTCCACTCCGGGCACGAGCATCCGGTCGGGGTGGTCGCCGAGCCGGCTGGCCGGCCCACCCTGGTCGTCGAGCCAGTCGGCGGGGAAGAACTCCGCGGCGGCGAGCACCGCGTAGTACCCGGCGACCGCGTGCCCCTTGGAGAGCAGGAACCGGTCCCGGTCCGGGTCGTCAACGCGCGTCGGGTGAATCCGCAGGACACGGTGGTAGAGCACCTGGAGCACGTCGATGGTGGAGTAGACGTTCGTGCCGAACTCCCGGCCGGCCCGGATCCGCTCCAGCAGGGGGGCGACCGGCTGTCGGCCGTCGATCGGCGCGGCGGCCTCGGCGATCGTCGCGGTGGTCGTGGTGGCTGTCATGCGGCTAGCCTGCAACTTGAAGCCCGCTTCAACTCAAGGTGACGTGATGCAGGAGTCATTAACTATCGGCCAGCTCTCCATCCGCAGCGGGGTGGCGTCGTCCGCGCTGCGCTACTACGAGCGGATGGGGCTGCTCCGAGCTGACCGCACCGGTGGCAACCAGCGCCGGTACGCGCGCAGTGAACTACGCCGGGTGGCGTTCATCCGGATCTCACAACAGGTCGGCATCTCGTTGGACGAGATCCGCGAGGCGCTCGAATCCCTGCCCGCCGCCCGGACCCCGACCCCGGAGGACTGGACCCAGCTCTCCCAACTGTGGCGCAACCGGCTGGACGAGAAGATCACGCTGCTGACCCGGCTCCGGGACGACCTCGAGGGGTGCATCGGCTGCGGGTGCCTGTCGTTGCGCCGCTGCACCCTCAGCAACCCGGGCGACCAGGTGGCCGACGAGGGCCCCGGTGCCCGCCTGGCGATCCCGCGCTAGCCGACGGTCAGCAGGACCTTGCCGACGTGCTCATTCGACTCGACGAGACGGTGGGCCTCGGCCGCGTCGGTGATCGGCAGCCGACGGTCCACGACCGGGCGGACCTTCCCGGCCGCGATCAGCGGCCACACCTGCTCGCGTACGCCCTCGACGATCTCCGCCTTCTGGCCCAGCGGGAGGGAACGCAGGGTGGTCGCGGCCACCGTCGCCCGCTTCGCCAGCAGCGCACCAAGGTCCAGCTCCCCCTTCCGGCCGCCCAACAGGCCGATCAGCATCAGCCGGCCGTCAGTGGCGAGCGCGGCGACGTTTCGCCCCAGGTAGGACGCGCCCATGATGTCGAGGATCACGTCCGCACCCCGGCCGTTGGTGAACTGGCGAACCTCCGCGGCGAAGTCCTGCTCCCGATAGTCGATCAGGTGGGCGGCACCGAGGGCCCGCAGCCGGTCGTGCTTGGCCAACCGCGCGGTCACCAGCACCGTCGCCCCGAGGGCAGAGCCGAGCTGGATCGCGAAGGTGCCGATCCCACTGCCGCCGCCATGCACCAGCAGCGTCTCCCTGGCCGTCAACCCCGCCCGCTGCACCACGTTCGACCAGACCGTGCAGGCCACCTCCGGTAGCGCCGCCGCCTCCACCAGGTCCACGCCGTCGGGCACCGGTAGCAGCTGACCGGCCGGCACCGCCACCCGCTCCGCGTACCCGCCGCCGGCCAGCAGCGCACAGACCGGCTGACCGACCGCCCAACCGGAGACGTCGTCGGCGATCGCGCTGATCAGTCCGGAGCACTCCAGACCCGGGTACGGGGGCGCACCCGGGGGCGGCGGGTAGTGGCCCTTCCGTTGCAGCACGTCAGCCCGGTTGACCGCGCTGGCCCGTACGTCAACGATCACCTCGCCGGGGCCGGGCACCGGATCGGGCACCTCGGACCAGACCAACGCCTCGGGCCCGCCGAACTCCTGGATCGTGATCGCCTGCATGCTTCCTGTCTACCCGAAGCCGGTCCGCGCCCGGGAGCCCGTACTGCTAACACGCACTGTGGACGGCATGTGGGTGGGCGTGCCTGCCCATCGGCGGGGCCGGCGTGGCAGACTGGGCACGGTCGCCGCCCCGTGGGCGGCGCGCCGGGAGGGTTCGCCTAGTGGCCGATGGCGCTGGTCTTGAAAACCGGTAAGGCAGTGATGTCTTCGTGGGTTCGAATCCCACACCCTCCGCCCCTCGGAAAGCCTTGACGGCATCTCGGCCGGCAAGGACCTCGTGCCCAACCTAACTGGCGCTCCGCCAGCGTCCGTGGGCCGTCTGACCAACCAGGTTCAGCGCTGCAATAGTTAGCACGTGACGTGGGGAATCGGTGTGCTGACCGTTGACGACCTTCCCGGGTGTCTCGCTCTGGCGCAGGACCGGGGATGGCCTGCCGAGGACGGCAAGTGGCGCCTGCTGTTCGAGCTGGGCACCGTGTTCGGTGCCCGGAATACGAGGGGTGAACTGGTGGGAACGGCGGTTCTGACCCGTTACGGCAACTCGCTGTCGGTGCTCAGCATGGTGCTGGTCGCGGCGCGCCATGGCGGCCAGGGACTGGGCCGGCGGCTCGTGACACACGCCCTCGCTGGCGCCCGAACCAGGACTGTGGCGCTGTTTGCCACCGAATCGGGCCGTCCCTTGTACGAAAAGCTCGGCTTCACCGCTGTCGAGGCGCTGCACACCTATATCGGAACTATTTCCGGCCACCCGGAGCCACGCTCCCGCCCAGCCTTGCCCGAGGACATCACGGCAATTAGGGCACTCGATGCCGCGATTGTCGGCGCCCCGCGTGAGGCGCTACTGCAACGGCTGTTTTTGTTTGCCACCCAACTGCAGGTTCTGCAACACGACAACGACATCGTCGGGTACGGCGCGGTGTGGCGCAACCTCGATCAACTGATGATCGGGCCGGTGCTGGCCACGGATCGCCACGCCGCCGCAACGTTGATAGGCGACCTGGCAAGCGGTGCCGACGGGTCAGTGCGGGTCGACCTGCTCGACCACGACTGCCGGCTACGCGAATGGGTGCAGGACGCCGGAGCAACCTTGCGGAGCAGCACCACGTTAATGATCTCAGGGTCGCCGTCTCTTCCGGGCGATCGCAGCCGCTGGTACAGCCCGATGATGCAGGCGCTCGGCTAGCTAGATCAACGGTTCATTTGGGGGACGTTGAGGCCCCGCGGCAGAGGGCTCCCCGCCGGGGGCCTAGAACGGCGCCGGGCCTGATGTTCGGTCCGCGCCCGGTGCGGGCGGCTCCTGGCCAACGTCGACCAACTCCTGCGCCAGGTCCCGTTGCAGCAGTTCGGGCCGACCGTTGACGTCTGTACAGCCGGGCCGTTCGCAGGTGAACCGCCGCCGAGCAGCCGGCGGTGGTGTCGTGCTAATGGCGGTGTTGTCGGTCATGGGTGGCTTTAAGTAAGGGCCGCGCGGGTGGTGGCGGGAATTGGCCGGCGACCCGCCGAACCGCCGTCCCAGGCTTGACTCTCCCGCCAGGGGAGACTCGAGCATCGGTGCGGAACGGAGGAACCGAGCATGGACGACCTGATCCCGATTGGGCGTTTCTCCCGGATGAGCCGGCTGTCAGTCAAGGCCCTGCGCTTCTACAACGAGCAGGGCCTGCTCGCACCCGCTTGGGTCGACCCGTCCTCGGGCTACCGCTACTACCGGCGGGCCCAGGCCGAGCGGGCCGAGGCGATCCGGATGCTACGCGCAATCGACATGCCGATCGCGGACATCCGTGACCTACTCACCGACGACGACCCGGAACTGACCGGCAAACGCCTCGTCGCGCACCGGGAGCGGTTGCGGGCCCGGCTCGCCGAGCAGGAGCAGATGCTGCGTTTTCTCCAAGCACTCATCGATAGAGGAGGACGTGTCATGCCCTACGACGTCATTGTGAAGGAAGCCGCCACCATTCCGGTGGCCAGCCTCACCCTGCACACCAGCCTCAATGCGATCGGTGCCGACATGGGCCGCGGCTTCGGCGCGGTCGTCGACGCCATCGGCAACGCCGGCGCCGAGTCCAACGGGAAGCCGTTCGTCATCTACCACGACGTCATCGACGAACAGACCAACGGCGACATCGAGATCTGCATCCCGGTCCCGGCCGGCACCGTCCTACCCGGCGACCCGGTCCGCTACCGTGAGCTCCCCGGCGGCCCGGTCGCCACCACCGTCCACCGAGGGCCATACCAGGAGATCAGCCCCGCTTACCACGTCGTCACCGGCTGGATCGAGCAGGAGGGTATTCATCCAGCGGGCCCACCGCGCGAGGTCTACCTCAACGACCCGCAAACGGTCAGTCCCGCTGAGCTGCTCACCGAAGTACAGTTCCCCATCGACAAGACGCCGCGCTGATCGGGCGGCCAGCAGCTCCCCGCCACCTCGAGACCGGTTGCCGCCGCGTTCCGGCGGCACGGCTACCCCTGGCACGACAGCGATCCGTACGCCGATCTCTTCCGCTCCTAGCGTGAACCCGGGACATTCACCAGGTGGTGATCTTGTAACGGTTTCGTGAGGTCCGGAAAGGCGAAAGTGCCTGCCAGGCAAGGGAAAATGGTGATTGCGACATCTACCAGGATCTCTTGCGAGGAGGCACTTCCGACGTGCGTGAGCTTACCGGATGGTCGAAGGGCCTGCGCGTCACGGCTGACGGTGACGGGGTGGTGGCGATGGTGGGGGTGGCGGGCCTGCGGATGCTCGCCGACCGTACCGGCCTGACCGCGGGCATATCGAGGGTACTGGCCAAACCCGGGTTCCAGCCGGTCCACGACCGGGGCCGGGTCCTGACC
>NZ_AXVR01000014.1 GCF_000484695.1 Salinispora cortesiana
CCCACAGGGGGTCAGGCGGCAAAAGGGGTGCAAGCACCGTCCGGCGCTCAAAAGATCACAAGAAAAAGAGGGCGGCGACCGCGGGTCTCACGGGGGACGCGCACGGCGCCGGGTCCAGATGTAACGACCGACCAGCCACCACCATTCCCGGCGACCCGCACCCGGCGTCACCCACCTGAGCGAGGCGCCTGCTCGGCCGTACACATGGTGTAACACCCCCACGCCCCCCGAGATTCCACCACCACCATGCCCCCGACCACACCACCAAATGGGCATACACCGCCCGATGTTGTGTCCAGTGTCTGGAGCGGATCAATTGGCGCGTCTCGGCTGATTCGCCCGGACGTGACCATGCCTGGTCGGCACGGTCCGGGGAGGGCCGGCGGGCCCGGCGGGTCGACTGCGTGGTCGCTGTCCGGGTGTGCGTTCGCACTGGTCAGCGCCGGTTGCCGGGTGGGTTTCGCTGCCCCGGCCGGGAGCGGCGCCCTAGATAACGTTTTGAAAACTTCATCCATGGTCTTGACATGGCAGGGGGTTTAGTAAGAACTTTTACCAACAGTAAACCTTCTTTGTGAAAAGAGTCTCGGATGGTTGATCACGAGGTGGGCACTACCGCGGAGACCGCGGTGGCCGACGCCGACGGGTTCGACCGCCGTGGCGTCCGTGCTGATGCGGCCGACGGTGTGCTGGCCCGGGTCCGGGCCGGGGTGGGCGACCTGACCGGGGCCCTGCGCCGGGTCGCCGAACACGTGCTCAGCGACCCGGAGGCCGTCACCCGCGCCACCATCGTCGAGCTGGCCGAGGGCAGTGGCACCTCACCGGCCACCATCACCCGCTTCTGCCGGGCGATGGGCTTCGAGGGGTATGCGGACCTTCGGCTTGGCATCGCCGCCGAGAGCGGTCGGGCCCGCATGGCCGGCTGGACCGCCGACATCGGCCGCGAGATCCAGCCCGGCGATCCGCTGCGCCGGGTGCTCGAACAGATCATCGCCGCCGACACCCGGGCGATGCACGACACCGCCGCCCTGCTTGACCTCGCCGAGGTGGAGCGGGCCGCTGCGGCGATCGCCGCAGCGGGCCGGGTGAACATCTTCGGTGCCAGCGGTAGCGCCCTGGTCGGCGAGGAGATGCAGATCATGCTCCACCGCATCGGAGTCGCCGCCTGGGCCTGGAACGACGTGCACGAGGGGCTGGCCTCGGCGGCCCTGTTGGGGGCCGGCGACATCGCCCTCGGCGTCTCGTACGGCGGCCGGACCCGGGAAACCATCGAGATGTTGGCGGAGGCCGGCAGCCGGGGCGCGACCACCGTCGCAGTGACCGGCTTCGCCCGCTCGCCGCTTGCCGAGCTGGCGGACATCGTGCTGCTCACCGCCAGCGGTGCCACCACCTTCCGCCCCGACGCGCTGTCCGCCCGGCACCCCCAACTGGTCGTGCTCGACCTGCTCTACATCGCGGTTGCCCAGCGCACCCATGACCGAGCCCACGCGGCCCTGCGGCGTACCGCCCAGGCTGTTGAGGGGCACAAGGCGGCGAAGGAGGCCAGCTCATGATCAGCGCACGCCGGTACGCCGAAGCAGTCCCGCTGACCGCCGAGGCCGTACGACGGATTCATCAGTCCGCAGTGGTACCCCCGATCGACCGCTAAGGAGAGTCGCATGTCCGCTACCCCCGATCTCAATCGCCGGACCTTGCTGCGTCGTGCCGCCGCCGCGGGTCTGCTGACCGTCCCGGCTGCCGGCCTGCTCAGTGCCTGCGCCGGCAGCGAGCCGGCCCAGGAGCAGAGCTCCGGCGCCGAGAAGAGCAAGGACAACCCGTTCGGCGTCCAGGACGGCAGCTCCGTCAAGGTGGTCATCTTCAACGGTGGTCTGGGCGACCAGTGGGCCAAGGAGGACGAGGCTGTCTTCAAGGCCAAGCGCCCGAACGTCACGGTCAACATGTCTTCGACCCAGAAGATCAAGACCGAAGAGCAGCCGAAGATGGCGACCCAGCCCAGCGACGTCGTCATGAACTCCGGCGCCGACTTGATGGACATCAGCACCCTGGTCAACGAGGGCGCGATCGAGCCGCTGGAGGACCTGCTCGCCGCCCCGGCGTGGGACAGCGAGGGCACGGTGGCGGACACCCTGCTGCCGGGGACCGTCAACGACGGCACCTTCCAGGGCAAGTTCTACGTGGTGAACATCGCGTACACGGTCTGGGGGAACTGGTACAACGCCGCCCTCTTCGAGAAGGAGGGTTGGCAGCCGCCGAAGACCTTCGACGAGTTCTTCGCCCTCGCGCCGAAGATCAAGGCGAAGGGCATGGCCCCGTACGTCTACGACGCGGTGCACGGCTACTACCCGCGCTGGGCGCTGATGGCAACGATCTGGAAGTCCGCCGGCAAGCAGGCCGTGATCGACATCGACAACCTCAAGGAGAACGCCTGGAAGGCCGACGGGGTGCTGCCGGCCCTGGAGGCGTGGGAGAAGCTGGTCAAGGACAAGCTGCTGCTCCCCGGCCAGCTCGACCACACCCAGTCGCAGCAGGCGTGGCTCGACGGCAAGGCCGCCTTCATCCAGCTTGGCACCTGGCTCAAGAACGAGATGGCGGAGACCATTCCCCCGGGCTTCGAAATGAGGCTGTCGGACTACTGGAGCCTGGGGGCGGGCGACAAGGCGCCGAACGACGTCTACGCCGGTGCGGGCGAGGGCATCGTCGTGCCGTCGAAGGCGCCGAACAAGGCCGCCGCCAAGGAGTTCCTGCGGGCGGTGCTCTCCAAGGAGGGATCGGCGAAGTTCGCCGAGCTGACCAAATCGCTCGCCTCCACCAAGGGCTCCGGGGACAACGTCCAGGACTCGGCGTTGGCCAGCGCCAACGAGCTGATGAGCAACGCTCCGCAGGATCTCGTCTCGTTCAAGTTCTGGAACTTCTACGCCGACCTGGACAAGGAGAGCCAGAACCTCTCCGCGGAGCTGATGGCGGGCCGGCTGACCGCCCAGCAGTTCGTTGACGGGATGCAGGGCGCCGCCGACAAGGTCGCCAGTGACTCGTCGATCAAGAAGCAGACCCGCTCCGCCTGAGCTGAACGGAAAGAGTGAGTCCCATGCGGCATGGTGTCGCGCGCTTTGTCATGGGCTTCCTGGCCCTGCCGGTCGCGCTCTACCTCTTCTATGTGGTCTGGCCGTTCGCTCAGGCGGCCGGCTATTCGTTGACCGACTGGGGTGGATACTCCGACCGGCAGCAGTTCGTCGGGCTGGAGAACTACGTCCGGCTCTTCTCCGACGAGCTGATCAGAAAGGCCTTCTGGCACAACGTCTTCTTCCTGATCACCGTGCCGCTGTTCACGATCGCGCTGGCCCTGTTCCTCGCGTTCCTGCTCAACGTGGGCGGGCGCGAGGACAGGGCCGGCATCCGGGGTGTCTTCGGCTCCGGCCTTTACAAGGTCATTTTCTTCTTCCCGCAGGTGCTGTCCCTGGTCGTCGTCGCCGTCATGTGGCAGCAGATCTACCGGGCCGACGGGCAGGGTTTGATCAACGGTGTGTTGATGAAGATCGGGCTGGTTGACCCGGAGGACCCGATCCTGTTCATGTTCGACCCGGAGCCCTTCCTCGGCGTCCCCGCGGTGCTCTGGTGGCTGCTGCTGATCGCGGTCTGGAGCGGCGCCGGGTTCTACATGGTGCTCTTCTCGGCGGCGATGCAGTCGATTCCGAAGGACGTCTTCGAGGCGGCCATCCTGGACGGCGCCGGGCGGTTCCACACCTTCTTCCGGATCACGCTGCCGCTGCTGCGGGACACCGTCTCGGTGGCCTGGATCTATCTGGGCTTCATCGCCCTGGACATGTACGCCTTGGTCTTCGTGATGACACCCAGCCAGGGCGGCCCGAACCACGCCAGCGAGATTTTCGCGTCGGTGCTCAACTTCACCGCCTTCCAGAAGGGTCAGTTCGGCTACGCCTGCGCGATGGGTGTGGCTTTGGCGATCTTCACGATCCTCCTGGCCGCGGCGCAGCTGAAGATCACCCGCCGCGAGCGGATTGAGTACTGAGGAGAGTCGACGATGAGTACGGTGACCCACGACCCCGGTCCCGTCGGGCCGGATCTCGCACCGCCGGCCGGCACCACGTCGGCCCGCCGCTTCGGGTCCGGCGGCCGACGGCCCGGCGCGCAGATCTTCAACGGCTTCTCCCACCTGTTCCTGCTGGTCTGGGCGATCATGGTCGTCTACCCGCTGATCTGGGTGTTCATGTCGGCCCTGAAGAGCGACGCGGAGGTTATCCGGCAGCCGCTGTCGTTGATCCCGGAGACGCTGCGTTGGGAGAACTTCGGCCGAGCCTGGACCGAGGGGCAACTCGGCGACTTCTTCCTCAACACCGTGCTCGTGCTGGCCGGCAGCGTCACGCTGACCATGCTGCTCGGCTCGATGGCCGCGTACGTGTTGGCGCGCTACGACTTTCCCGGTAACCGACTGATCTACTACATGTTCCTCTCCGGCCTCACGCTGCCGATCTACCTCGCCGCCGTACCGCTGTTCAAGGGCGTCTACAACACCGGGGTGCTCTTCCCGCCGCTCGGGCCGAACAAGCACCTGATGCTGATCCTGGTGTACGCGGCGTGGTCACTGGCGTTCACGGTCTTCTTCATGCACTCCTTCTTCCGGACCCTGCCGAACGCGATCGCCGAGGCGGGCCTGGTTGACGGGGCCTCACACACCCGGCTGTTCTTCAGCGTGATGCTGCCGATGGCGAAGCCTGGCCTGATCAGCATCGGTATCTTCAATGTGCTCGGTCAGTGGAACCAGTGGTATCTGCCGACGCTGCTGATGCAGTCCGCGGATGGTGGGCCGAAGAATCAGGTCATCGCCCAGGGCCTGATCGAGCTGTCGGTCAATCAGGGGTACAAGTCCGACTGGTCCGGTCTCTTCGCCGGGGTCACCATGGCGATGTTGCCGGTGTTGATCGTGTACATCGTCTTCCAGCGCCAGGTGCAGTCGGGTTTGACCGCGGGCATCAGCAAGTAGCCCACCGCCACCCACCGCCAGCCGCACGCCCCGGCAGCCAGCCCGGCGGATCGGCCGCCGGCCAGCCAGGCGACTGATTGTTGCCGGGCTGCCGGGCTCTGTCGTACCGGGCGGGCAGAATCGCGATCATGGCGGCGGTGGTGGCGGGTGCGGACCATCGACTCCCCGCTGCTGCGGGGGCGGGCGCCGGGGTCGGCGGGGGAGTTCTGCAACCGCTCGACGCTGCCGGAGTGCCGATCGGGCCGCCGGAGCAGGTCGCCGACCTGGCGCTCGCGGTGGCCGATCGCGAGCGAAGGGAGCGCCCCCGCTGGGTCTGGGCGTCCGGCGCGGCGCTCTACCCCGGGTTGCTGCGAGCTGGCGTCCGGGTTGACCGTTGCCACGACATCGAGCTCACCGAGGCGTTGCTTCTCGGTCACGCGGGCCGGTGGGGTGAACCACGTTCCTTCGCCGCCGCCTGGGCCCGCCTGACCGGCGAGTCGGTGCCGCCCGATCCGCCGCCGCGGTTGGCCGAGCCCCCGGGCCACGGCCAGGGTGCGCTCTTCGAGTCACCGCCGGCTCCGCCGGGTCCCGGCATCGCGGCCCTGACCCGGGTCTACGCCGACCAACTCGCTCGGATCGCCGCCACCGAGCATCCGGGCCGATTCCGGCTGTTGGTCGCCGCCGAGTCAGCGGGGGCGCTGATCGCCGTCGAGTTGGGGGCGGCGGGGCTGCCGTGGCGGGTGGACGTGCACGACGCTCTCCTCGGTGAGCTGCTCGGCGGCCCCTCCCCGGTGGGCGGGCCGCCGCGTCGACTGGCGGAGTTGGCCGCTCGGATCGCGGCCACCTTCAACGTTCCGCGGCTGCACGTCGACTCGCCGCTGGAGCTGGTGCGGGCGTTCGCCCGGGCGGGGGTGGAGGTGCCGAATACCCGGTCCTGGGTGCTGCGCGGCGTTGACCACCCGGCGGCGCCGCTGGTCCTGGAGTACAAGGAGCTCTACCGGATCTGGACGGCGCACGGCTGGGCCTGGCAGGAAGCCTGGGTGCGGGATGGTCGATTCCGCCCGGAGTACGTCCCCGGCGGCGTGGTCTCCGGCCGGTGGGCGACCAGAGGCGGTGGGGCGCTACAGATCCCGAAGGTGGTCCGGCGGGCGGTGGTGGCGGACCCGGGTTGGACGTTCGTGGTCGCCGACGCGGGGCAGCTCGAGCCGCGGATCCTGGCGGCGGTCTCCGGTGACACCCAGCTCGCCGCCGCGGCCCGGGCCGGCGACCTGTACGCCGCCCTGGCCGCCGACGCGTTCGGCGGTGACCGAGCGCGGGCCAAGGTGGCCCTGCTCGGGGCCATGTACGGGCAGACCGGCGGTTCGGCGGCACCGGCACTGGAGGTGCTGCGGCGTAACTATCCGGCGGCCTTCGGCTACGTGGAGACGGCCGCGCGCAGCGGGGAGGCCGGCGAGTTGGTTCGCTCCTGGCTCGGCCGTACCTGCCCACCCGGCTCGGTCGAGCTTGCCGGGGCGGACCCGGTCCCCGCCGGGGGCGAGGAGGGTCGGTCGGCGCGGGCTCGCGCGCGTGGCCGGTTCACCCGAAACTTCGTCATCCAGGCCACCGCCGCCGAGTGGGCCGCGACGTTGCTGGCCACGCTCCGGGGGGAGTTGGCCGGTAGCGACGCCAACCGGGCCGGTAGCGACGTGGGGCTGGCCGGCAGCGACGCTGAGCTGGTCTTCTTTCAACACGATGAGGTGATCGTGCACTGTCGCACGGAGCGGGCCGCAGCGGTGGCCGCGGCGGTGACCCGGTGCGGGGAGCGGGCGAGCGCGTTGCTCTTCGGTCAGACGCCGGTACGTTTCCCGCTCGATCTCTCCACCGTTGAGTGCTACGCCGACGCATCCTGAGCTGCTCCTCGTCCCCGCGTCCGGTGGGCCGACGTCAGTCCAGGCGGTGCGCCGGACTCTAGCCTTTTGTCTCTGATGGTCGGAATATCCGATTCATGCCCGGAACCTGGGCGCTGACTGCTCGTTGGGTCCGTTGTGCGTTCCGGACCGGGCGGGTGGCCTGCCCGGTCCGCTACCAAGACGGAGGTGGCACCGCTGAACCGGACCGCAGGAATGATCATCGCCGCGGGTGGCGGGCGCCGGATCGGTGGCCCCGAGGCGCTGCTGTGCCAGGGTGAGAAACCACTGGTGAGCACGATGATCGATACGATGACGGCGGCGGGCTGCGAGCAGATCGTAGTCGTCCTCGGCGCCGCCGCCGACCAGGTGCAGGAGACCGCTGACCTCACCCGAGCCACCGTCGTGGTGAACCGGGCCTGGGGAACCGGAGTGGGCTCCTCGATCAAGGCCGGCCTCGCGGCCATCGACGACGATGACATCGAGGCGGTGGTCGTCGTTCCGGTGGACATGCCGGGCCTGACCGCCGCGGCGGTCCAGCGGGTCGCCGCACTGCCGTACCCGGACGTGCTGGTCTGCGCCACCTACGGGGGTCTGCGCGGCTACCCGATGCTGTTCGGCCGCCGGCACTGGTCCGGCATCGCCACGCTGGCCAGCGCGGATGTCGGCGCCCGTCCGTACCTGCTGGCGCACAAGGACCAGATCGTCGACATCTCCTGTGACACCGTCGCCGACGGCAGCCGGGTCGACAGCCCGGAGTTGATGGCCCTGTACGGGCTGACCGTCCCGCCGCAGCGGGTCGGCGCGTAGTCAGCCCGGCAGATCAAACAGGTCAGCGGCGTTGGTCCAGCACACCGCCCGCAACCAGGCGTCGCCCAGGTCGAGTCGGGCCAGCGCGGTGAGCTGCGCGGCGTACGCGTAGGGGAGGTTGGGAAAGTCGCTGCCGTGCAGCACCTTGCCGGCCAGCCCCAGCTCACGTAGCCGGGGCAGTTCCGCGGCGGGGAAGGGCACGGCCCGGTCGAAGAACGGGGTGAAGGCCATGGTGGTGTCCAGCCGCACGTTCTCGTACCGGTCGGCGAGGTCGAGGAAGGCCGAATAGTCCGGCGCGCCGAGGTGCGCCACCACCGCGGCGAGCCGCGGGTGCCGGGCGAGGAGGTCGGCGAAGGGGCCGGGGCCGGTGTGTGCGGTGCCGGCCGGCGCGTGTCCGGCGTGCACCACCACCGGCACCCCGGCGTCGGCGAGCAGCCCCCACACCGGATCGAGCAGCGGATCGGTCGGTGCGAACCCGCCGACCTGCACGTGCACCTTGAACACCCGGGCGCCGGCGGTGAGCGCCTCGGTGACGTACCGGGGTGCCGCCGGCTCGGGGAAGAACGTGGCCGAGGGGAGGCAGTCCGGGTTCGCGCGGGCGAAGTCGAGGGTCCAGGAGTTCAGGTCGGCGGCCATCGCGGGGCGGTGCGCGTACGCCAGGGCACTGAACGCCCGTACGCCCATCCGGCGCAGGTGCGCCAGCCGCTCCGCGTCGCTCCATCGGTAGCGGATGGGCCAGGTGGTGCCGAGGAGCGGACCCGCCGCGTCGAAGTACGCCCACACCCGACGCAGCAGCCGGGGCGGGAGGAAGTGCACGTGTACGTCGGCGAGGCCGGGCAGGCCGAGCCCCTGCCAGAACGCCGGGACGCCGGTGTCATCGGCATCGTCGGTGGCCATCGGCACGGCCGTCAGACCTCGATGTTGAAGCGACTGAGCAACTGCGGGGCGACCAGCCCGATGGCGGAGAGCACCGCGACGATGGTGAGCGCGGTCCGGACGAAGACCACTTCGGTCTTGCCGCCCGCGCGGAGCGCGATCGAGTCCGGCAGGCTGATCATCCGCCACATCCGACGTTTGATCGGGATCGGCCAGAGGATCGGCACCCCGGCCCGAGTGATCATGTCGCCGAGGATGTGGATGAAGCAGCCGACACCGACGGCCAGCCCGATCATCGGATAGCCGCGGTCTCCCGGCAGGGTGGCGAAGGTGAACCACGCCGCGGCGAGCGAGGCGAGGGTCACCACGAGCCAGCCGGCGCGTTCGGCCCAGTCGTCGAAGAGGCCGCGTAGGGCGAGACCGAACATGAAGAAGAGGATGCCGATCACCGCCCACTTGCCGTACGCGGCGCAGAGCGCGGTGGTGCCCCAGCCGACCAGCACGGTGAAGGGGATGGTGTGGGTGAGGGTGCGGTGCCCGTTGGTGCGGCGCGGGTCGCGACTCAACTTCGTCGCATAGTAGACGCCGAGCGACACCTTCTCGGTCACCTCGGCGACGAAGAGGGAGAAGACGCCGAAGGTGCGGGCGACCGTGGCACCACCCTGGTTTCGGGTGACCTTGCCGGAGAGGTCGAGGTCGGGAAAGAGCGCACCCCCCGCGCAGACCGCGGTGCCGACGGCGAGTGCGAGCGGCGACTGCTCGTAGCCGGCGAAGTGGTCCAGCGCCAAGGAGCCGGCCAGCCACACCGCCGCGCCAGACAGCGCGTGCGACGGTCCCATCATGCCCGCTCACCCTCCCCGGATCCCGGACGCCCAGAAGCTACGTCACTGTAGTGCAGTGGCGGTACCGCCCGGGAGCACACCCGTCCTCCGAAAGGGACGGTGTCGCCCAGAGCTGCCCGGACCCTGCCGCTGCTCTCCCGGCGGCGGGTGAGAAACCAGGTGACCGGGTCGGTGTGGGCTCGTTACGGTGGCGCCGACTGTTGACGGGAGGGCGACATGGCAGGTGTACGCCGACACGGGCAGGTGTTGATCTTCGATGCCGACGACACGCTCTGGGAGAACAACATCGTCTTCGAGCGGGTCATCGAGGACTTTCTGACCTGGGTGGCGCACCCGACCCTGGAGCGCACCGAGATCCGTACGATACTCGACGACATCGAGCGGGCCAACGCGGTCGTGCACGGCTACGGTGGCAAGGTCTTTCTGCGGAGTCTCGGTGAGTGTTTCGAGCGGCTGCGGGAGCGGCCGGCCACGGCCGCCGAGCGGCGGGGAATCGAGGAGTTGGCCGTCGCTCTGGTCGAGCACCGGGTGGAGCTGATGCCGGGGGTGGCTGCGGCGTTGGACGAGTTGGCCGGCCGGCACGAGCTGTTCCTGCTCACCAAGGGCGACCGGGAGGAGCAGCAGCGGAAGCTGGACGCCTCGGACCTGCTGCACCATTTCCGGGCCGTGCACATTGTGCCGGAGAAGGACGTGACCACCTACCGGTGGCTGGCCAACAAGCACGACTTCGTACCGTCTCGTGCCTGGATGATCGGGAACTCGCCGAAGTCAGACATTCTGCCGGCCCGGGCGGCCGGGATGAACGCCGTCTACGTTCCGAACGAGAACACCTGGGTGTTGGAGCACGACGTGCTGGACCACGACGACACGGCGGTGCTGCACCTCACCGCCTTCCCCGACCTGCTGCACCACTTCTGATGCGCTGAGCGCTCCACTCTTGATGGTGGAGCGCTCAGCGGCAACTGATGCACAAGAGCGCTCACACGTCCGTGCCGCGGACGATCGCCACCGCCACCCGGCAGAACTCGTCCATGTCGGGCTGGAACCCGGTCGCGATGTCGGGGTGCAGACCGGCGCGGGTCTCGTCCAGCAGCCGCTGGCAGACCTGCTCGACCGGCTCGCCGGCGTAGCTTTCCCGGACCCGGTCGGTGGCGGCCTGAAGCGCCGAGGTCAGCTGCTCCTCCAACGGGCCGCGTAGCTTCTTCTGCACCGCGTCCCGGGGCTCCAGCGTGACGTGTGGATCTGACATCGGCGCTCCCTTTCCTCGGCGACCGGGTCCCGCCGTCGGCGTCGGTTACACCGCGGTCGGCACGGCGGCGACCCGCACCTCGTACGAGTAGTCCTCCGCCGGTTCCTCCCGGTACGTCATTGCTCTGATCTGCCGGTCATCGTCGTAGAGTGCGACGTCCACCAGGACGCCGAGGTGGGCCAGGCCGATGCTGGCCACCCGCTTCTTGTCCTGGAGCACCGCACACACCCCGCCGAGTAGCGTGCTGGCGTCGGATGTGCGATGCCCCGGCGGGCAGCGCAGCACGAGGTCCACTTCGATCGGCCCGGACAACGGGGTCCAGCCGGTGTGCTGAGCCGCCGCGCAGGCTGCTTGAAGTAGGGCGCGGACCCTCGTCGCCTGCCGATGTCCGGCGGCGAAGATGGACAGCGCCTCGGCTTTGACCGGTGGCAGGCCGCTCACCTTGACGGTCAGGGCGACAGCGCGGGTGTCCTGCACAACGGCACCTCCTTGTTGCGGATGATCCTGCCCAATCAGCGACGCAACGGTGAGGGTTCTCCGGAAAACCGGCCGATCGGGCGGGCAGGGTTGGCCGAGGCGTGTCGACGTCGCTGGCGAACGCGCAGGTAAGGCTAGTCCACCTGGCGCGCTCTGGGTAACTGTTCGCTCACTCGATGAGATGTTGTCCGGCTAGGATCCGGCCCCGGCGGCGGATCGGACGAACTCCGCGATCACCTTGCCGAGCTGCTCTCCCGCGTCCTCCTGGAGGAAGTGTCCGGCTCCCTCGATCACCGGGTGGTCGAGCCCGGCCGCACCCGGCACGGTGCGCCGCAGCACCGGCGCCATCCCGCCGGTGATCGGATCCCGGTCGCTGAACGACACCAGGAACGGACGCTCCCACCGGGAGAGCTCGGTCCAGGCGGCGCGGTTGGCGGTGCTGGCCGGATCGTCTGGTGCGGTCGGCACCAGGGTGGGCATGGCGCGGACGCCAGCGAGGTAGGACTGGTCCGGGAACGGCGCGTCGTAGGCCGCCAGCTCCGCCGCGGTCAGCTCGCTCTGGCAGCCGGACTGCACCAGGCGGGACACCGTCAGCTCGGGGGCCGTCTCGACCATCTGCCGGAACTGCCACCAGAGCTCCGGCATTGGCTGGTCACCGGTGGGCAGCCCGGTGTTGGCGGCCACCACCCGGGCGAAGCGGTCCGGGTGCTCGCCGACCAGGCGGAGCCCGATCAGGCCACCCCAGTCCTGCCCGACCAACGTCACCCCGGTCAGGCCCAGCTTGTCGAAGGCGAAGCTGCGGATCCACTCGACGTGTCGGGCGTAGCTGTGCTCGCTGCGCTCGGCCGGCTTGTCGGACCGGCCGAAGCCGATGAGATCCGGTGCGATGGCCCGCAGTCCGGCGTCGGCGAGCACCGGGATGACCTTCCGATACAGGAATGACCAGCTGGGTTCCCCGTGCAACAGCAGCACCGGTTCCCCATCCGCCGGGCCGGCCGTGACGTAGGCCATCCGTAGGCCGTCCAGGTCGACGTAGTGGGGCTCGTAGGGAAAGTCGGGCAGGTTGGTGAACCGGCTGTCCGGAGTGCGCAGTGTAGACATGACAGTCAATATTTCACAGTGGGCCGGTGTGCGGTTACCGCGCTCAGCAGACCCGGGCCGACTGGGAGACGGCGTCCGCTCCTTCCCGCTCGATGGTGGTGAGGTTGTTGACCGTGGTGGCGGCGATGTTGCGCATCGCGTCCTCGGTAAAGAAGGCCTGGTGACCGGTGATCAGCACGTTGGGGAAAGTGTTGAGCCGGGAGAAGTCATCGTCGTCGAGGACCCGGTCGGAGAGGTCCTCGAAGAACAGGTCGGTCTCCTCCTCGTACACGTCGAGACCGAGATAGCCGATCTGGCCGTTCTTGAGCCCGTCGATCACCGCTCGGGTGTCCACCAGCGCCCCGCGGCTGGTGTTGATCAGCATTGCGCCCCGGCGCATCTGGGCGATCCGTTCGGGGTTGATCAGGTGCTCGGTGTCCGGGGTCAGCGGGCAGTGCAGGGTGATCACGTCCGAGTCGCTCAGCAGGCGCTGCAGCGGCACGTACTCGACCCCGGCCGCGGCCACCGCGTCGTCCGGGTAGGGGTCACTGGCGATTACCCGGCAGCCGAATCCGGACAGGATGCGGGCCACACAGAACCCGATCTTCCCGGTGCCGACGATGCCGACGGTCCGACCGTGCAGGTCGAAGCCGAGCAGCCCGGTGAGGGCGAAGTTGTGTTCCCGGACCCGGTTGTAGGCCCGGTAGACCTTGCGGTTGAGGGCGAGGATCAGGGCGACCGTGTGCTCGGCCACGGCGTACGGGGAGTACTCCGGCACCCGGACCACGGTGAGGCCGAGCCGGCGGGCGGTGGCCAGGTCCACGTGGTTGAAGCCGGCGGAGCGGAGCGCGATCAGGCGGACGCCGTCCGCGGCCAGCCGCTCCAGCACCTCGGTGCCGAGGTCGTCGTTGACGAACGCGCAGACCGCCGCCGCGCCGCTGGCGAGCTTGGCGGTCTGCGAGGTCAGTCGGGGCTCGAGGAATTCCAGTTCGTGGCCGTCGGCCGAGTTGGCCGCCGAAAGGAATTCGCGGTCGTATGGTTTCGTGCTAAACACCGATACGCGCATTTGGCACCTCCGGTGACCACCGTACGACTTGCCTGGTTGGCCGCGTACCGCGGGTTGTCGACTGGGGTTTACCGAATGAAGAAGTACAAAGAAGACATTTCCATATGAATAGTACGGTCTGGCTGTGCCGTTCAGCCCGCGCTTTCCTCGGCTGCCCGGCCGCGGTGTGGCGTCGGTGGCGGGTGGCGGTCGGCCGCCGCGTGGGCTGACGCTGGGCGCGGCCGCCGCATGCATCTTCATCGTGCAGCTGGACTTCTATGCGTTGAGTCTCGCGTTGCCGTCGATGGCGGCGGAGCTCCATTCCTCCACCACCGATCTGCAGTGGGTGATCAGCGGCTACATCCTGGCCCAGGCGGCGTTTCTCATCCCTGGTGGCAAGCTCGGCGACATCCTCGGTCGTCGGCGCATCCTGGTCGGGGGTTTGGCGATCTTTGGGATGGGGTCGCTCGGTGCGGGTCTGGGCTCCGATCCGCCGACCATGATCGCCTTTCGGGTTGTGCAGGGGATGGGTTCGGGCATCGTGTACCCGCTTGCCTTTGCGGTGATCACTGAGGCGTTCCCGGGGAGGCGGGCGAAGCGGGCGATCGGCAATGCCTACGGCATCGGGGCGGTGGCGCTGGCGTTGGGACCCCTGTTTGGTGGTGGGCTAACCGAGTTGGTGAGCTGGCGCAGCGTGCTCCTGGCGAATGTGCCACTCTGCCTCGTGGCGATCGTTGCCGCCGTCGTCTGGCTTCCTGAGTCAAGTGACCCCACGGTGTCGCGCCGGATCGACCTGGTGGGTCTGGTCGTGGTGGTGCTCGGGATTGTGGCGATCACCGTGGCCGCCGACCGGATGAACGCCTGGCGACCGGTGGTGGCCGCTGCCGTTGCTGTCGGCGGGCTGGTGTTGCTGGCCGCGTTCGTGCTTCGGGAGCGGGTAGCCGAAAGTCCACTGGTCCGGCTGGATCTCTTCCACGACGCCAAGTTCGTGGCGGTGACCCTGCTGGGGCTGGTCGCCAACATCGCCTTGGTGGTCATGATTTTCGCCACGACAATTCATCTGCAGCAGGTCCGGGGCTACTCGCCGTTCGTCGCGGGCCTGGCCGTCTGCATCGCCTCGATCAGCGGCGGCGGCGCCAGTCCGTTCGCGGGTCGGCTCAGTGAGTGGGTCGCGGTGCGTCGGTTGATCGTCGCCGCCATCCTGGTCGGCGCCCTCGGCCTGCTCGTGGTGGCCTTCGGTGGCGCCATTTGGCCGTACCTGATCAGTCTGGCAGTCGCGGGGTTCGGCTACCGGATCGGGTTCACCGTGACCACTCTGGGCACGCAGGCGATGGTCCCGGCCGAGCGGGCCGGCGAGGTATCTGGGGTGACGTTGTCGATTCTCTTCGCCGGCTCGGGTGTCGCCGTCGCGGCGGCCGGCACGCTGATCGAGCAGGGCGACCTCGCCACCGGCGTCATGCGGGTTCTCCTGGGGATAGCGGCTGGTAGTGCCGTGGCCGCGGTGCTGCTGGCCCGGCTGCCCCGATCCACCTGATCGGGGTGCACCGGAAGTGGCCCGGTTTATTGCACTCCTTTGGCATTAGCAGCATTGTCGCATTCAGTTTTCGTCGGTAATCTTCCCGGCAGCGGAAACTCCGGAAAGGGGTCGACTAATTGTGCGCGCGCTGCTGGGTAATCGCACCTATCGTTGGCTTTTTGCTGCCCAGATAGTCGCGCTCCTCGGCAGCGGTCTGGCGACGGTGGCGCTCGGGCTGCTCGCCTACGACCTCGCGGGCGCGCGGGCCGGAGCGGTCCTCGGCACCGCGCTGACGATCAAGATGGTCGCCTACGTGTGCGTGTCGCCCCTGGTCGGGGCGGTGCTGGACCGGGTGCCACGGGGTGTGGTGATGGTGGGCGCCGACCTGGTCCGGCTCGGCGTCGTCCTGCTGCTGCCGTGGGTCGAGGCGATCTGGCAGGTCTATCTGCTCATCGCGGTGCTGCAGGCCGCGTCCGCCACTTTCACGCCCACCTTCCAGTCCGTGCTCCCGGATGTCATCCCGGATGAGGGGGACTACACGAAGGCGCTCTCCGCGTCGCAGCTTGCGGTCTCCCTGGAGAATATCGTCAGCCCGGTCGTCGCCGCCGCGTTGTTGCTCGTTGTGAAATTCAACGTTTTGTTTGTGGGGACGGCGGTGGGGTTTCTCGTATCTGCGCTGTTCGTCAGCGTGGCAACGGTGCCCCGGGCGCAACGTAGTAGCCGGGTCCGGTTCTCCGAGCGCCTTTTGGTCGGGATGCGCATGTTCGCGGGCACGCCACGGTTGCGGGCGGTGCTGGCGCTGAACATGGTGGTCGCCGGCTCCGGCGCCGTCACCCTGGTCAGCACCGTCAATGTGGTGCGTGACCTGCTGAACGCCGCCGAAGCGCAGGTTCCACTCCTGCTCACCGTCTCCGGCCTCGGCAGTGTCGCGGCGGCGCTCGGCGCGCCGCTGCTGCTGCGCCGGCGTAGGGATCGAGGCGTACTGTTCATCGGCGCTGGCACGGCTCTGCTCGCCCTCTTCGGCGCGCTACTGCTGTCGATGGTGCCGTCCTGGCCGTTGGCGATGGGTGTCTGGCTGCTCATCGGCTTCGCCGGTGGCCTGATTGTCGTCACGGTCAATCGGGTGCTGCGCGCCTCGTCGGCGGCTGCCGACCGACCAGCGTTGTACGCCGCCCAGTTCTCCCTGTCCCACCTCTGCTGGCTGGTTACCTACCCCCTCGTCGGCTGGGTTGGCGCGGGGGTCGGCTTGACCACGGCGTGGGCGCTCCTGACGGGCTTGGTGCTCGTGGCGGGACTCTCCGCCCGCCGGCTCTGGCCCGTCGGCCTCCCCGAGGCGTTCCGGCACCAGCATGACGTCAACGCCGACCGCGCGCACCTGGTTGACGCCGAGTGGAATGGAGTGGCGTGGGTGCACACCCACCGCGTGTTGATCGACGTCAACCACACTCGATGGCCCCAGCCGGCGTGAGTAAGTTGGATACGATCATGGCGATCATTGTTATAGCTGGACATTAATCGAACGTTCGTTTAGGCTTCGGGTGTGTCCGATGAGTCGCGGCCGAGAGGCGACAAGTCCTCCACAAAGAGTCGCATCCTTGCTGCCGCTATCACCCTCTTCGCCGATCAGGGCGTGGCGGCCACCGGAGTCCGTGCCATAGCGGCGGCCGCCGACGTCCACCCATCATTGATCATTCATTACTTCGGCACGAAGGACGGGCTACGGGTGGCCTGTGACAAGCATGTCGCGGCCTTCGTGCGGGAGCACAAGCAGCAGGTGATGAGGTCGGCCGGGAGGTTCGACCCGGCGGCGCTGCGTGACCTGCAGGACGGGCCGCCGCTGCTGCGATACCTGGCCCGGACGCTGGCCGACGGCTCCCCGCACACGGCCGCGCTGGTGGACGAGATGGTCAATGACGCGGTCGGCTACCTCGCCGAAGGAGTCGCGTCGGGCCTGGTCCGAGAGACCGACTATCCCTATGAACGGGCGGCGCTCCTCGCGATCTGGTCCCTGGGTGCACTCGCCCTCCACGAACATGTGCAGCGGCTGCTCGGCGTCGACCTGACCAACCTCGATGGTGTGGCAGCGATGGAGTCAACCTACGGGCGCGCCGCGTCGGAGCTACTCGGTAACGGGATCTATCGCACCTGATAAATTGCTACTCACACCCCTGAGGCGGCGAACATGGACCTGACCCAGACGCTCGGAAAAATCCTCTCGCTGTATCTGTTGACCTCCGGAGTCGCGTTTATCGTGGCCACCCAGTTCTATCTGCGACTCACCCAGCGGGCCGACCGGTCGGATCTGATGGCGGTGAACATCTCCGGCATGGTGCACCTCTTCGTCGGCTTCGGTGTGCTGGTCACCCACTTCGAGTGGGGTGGCCTGGCGGAGGTGCTGGTGACTCTGCTGGGAGTCTTCTTCACCCTGCGCGGGATCAGCTACTACTGGATCCCTCAGCTGGTGCTCCGTCCGGCGGAACAGGGGCGCGGGTCAGCGCGGGGGCTCCGGGTGATGGGTGCCGCCTTCATCGGCTACGGCGCCCTTATGGGCTACCTCAGCTTCTTCGGCTGAGCCAGTACGGGAAGCTCGGCGGGTCGGCGTCGCCTGAACTCAGGCGACGCCGACCGCGTACGGTCAGGGCAGGGTGTCCAGGTGCGGGCCGACCGTCTGCGCGAAGCTGTTGCCGTTGGTCACGTCCCAGTTCACCGACCAGGTCATCGCGCCACGCAGCCCCGGGTAGGTGCGGGGTGGCTGGAAGCTGCCGCAGCTGGTCCCCCTGGTCAGGCAGTCCAACGCGGCGTTGACCACGCTTGGTGCGACGATCCCCCCACCGGCCGCCCCGGGGCCGGCCGGCAGGCCAAGCCCGACCTGGTCCGGCCGCAGCCCCGCCTCCAGCTGGATGCAGGCCAGCGCGACGATGAAGTTCACCGTTCCCTGGCTGTAGGCGAACTGCTGGTCGCAGCCGAGCATCGCACCGGAGTTGTAGAACTGGGTGTTCACCACCGTCAGGATGTCCTGGATGTCGAGCGCCAGCTTGAAGTAGCTGGTGGTCGGGTTCTGCATGTCGATGGTTTGCGGCGCCATCGCGATGATCAGGCCAGCACCGACCTGGGCCCGCAGGGACCGTAGGGCCTGCGTCATGTAGGTCGGATTGAGGCCGTTCTCCAGGTCGATGTCCACCCCGTCGAAGCCGTACTGCTGGATCAGCGCGTACACGGAGTCGGCGAAGGCGACCGCGGAGGTCGCGTCGTTGACGGTAACCCGTCCGGTCTCGCCGCCGACCGAGACGATGACCTTTCTGCCCTGGCCCTTGAGGGTCTGGACGTCGGCCGTGAAGTCCGCGTCGGTGTAGCCGCCCAGTGCGGCCGCCAGGCCCGGGTCGACGGCGAAGGTCACCTCGCCGGGGGTGGCGGTCGCCTCGGCGAAGGCGACGGCGACCACGTCGTACTCGGCGGGGACATCCCGCAGGCGCAGCTCGACCGCTGGATTGTCGAAGTTGTGCCAGTAGCCGGTGAGGATGTGCGCGGGCAGATCGTCAGCCGGGGGAGGGGTGGTGGGGGGTGGGGTCGTGGTCGGTGGGCTGGTGGTGGGCGGCGCGGTGGTGGGCGGTGGTGGCGTGGTGGGCGGCGGTGCGCCGCCGCACTCCGCGCCGTTGAGCTGGCAGTTGGTCGGCGAGCCGGGCCCGTTGCTGATGAAGCCGAAGGAGACCGAGGCGCCCGGCGCGATGGTGCCATTCCAGGATTGGTTGCTGAAGGTGAACCGCTGGCCGGAGGAGTGCAGCAGCGCTTCCCAGTAGGTGCCGACCGTTGTGCCGGCGGGCAGGTCGAAGGCGACGCTCCAGCCGGTCACGCTGCTGCTGCCCCCGTTGGCGATCGTGTACCTACCCTCCCACCCGGTGCCCCAGTCGGAAATCTTGGCGAAGGTCGCGGTCGGGCCGGCGGCGTACGCCGGTCTCGCCAGCCAGGCCGCGCCGAGCGTGACGGTCAGGATGGTGACCAGGGGCAGGATCAGGGAGTTGGGACGCTTCATGGGACCCTCCACGCGCGGACAGGCAACGCTCGGCAGCTACGTCAGCACACCGCTCCATTATTAAGACTATTAACTATTTGTGTCCAGGGTGTCCATGTCGTGCTGGCCGCGCGCGATGTGCGGCGTCGCGGAACAAGGAAGATATTTTCGGATAAATGGTACGGTTCGGTGTGTCATTCCGTCCGCGTCTGCCCCGGCCCCACGGCCAAGGTGACGCGTCGGCGGGGGATGCGCACCGGCCGCGCCGCGAGCTGACCATGCTCGCGGCCGCTTCGTGCATCTTCCTCGTGCAGCTTGACTTCTATGCGCTGAATCTCGCGTTGCCGACAATGGCGGCGGAGCTGGGGACGACCACCACCGATCTGCACTGGGTGGTCAGTGCCTACATCCTGGCCCAGGCGGCGTTTCTCATCCCTGGTGGCAAGCTCGGCGACATCCTCGGTCGCCGCCGCATGCTCTTGGTCGGCCTGCTGATCTTTGGGTCGGCTTCGCTCGGTGCCGGTCTGGGCTCCGATCCGCCGATCGTGATCGCCTTTCGGGCCGTGCAGGGGATGGGTTCGGGCATCGTGTACCCACTCGCCTTCGCGGTGATCACCGAGGCGTTCCCGGGGAAGCGGGCGAAGCGGGCGATCGGCAACGCCTACGGCATCGGGGCGGTGGCGCTGGCGTTGGGGCCGCTGCTCGGCGGCGGGGTCACCGAGCTGCTCAGTTGGCGCAGCGTGCTCCTGGTGAACGTGCCGCTCTGCCTTGTCGCCATCGTCGCCAGTGTCGCCTGGCTGCCGGAGTCGCGGGATCCCACGGTGTCGCGGGCGATTGACCTGGCTGGTCTGGTCGTGGTGGTGCTCGGGGTCCTCGCGATCACCGTGGCCGCCGACCGGATGAACGCCTGGCGACCGGTGGTGGTCGCGGCCCTCGCTGTCGGCGGGCTGGTGCTGCTGGCCGCGTTCGTGTTCCGGGAACGGGCGACCGAAAGTCCACTGGTCCGGCTGGATCTCTTCCACGACGCCAAGTTCGTGGCGGTGACCCTGATGGGGCTGGTCGCCAACATCGCCTTCGTGGTCACGATCTTCGCCACCACGATCCACCTACAACAGGTCCGGGGCTATTCGCCGTTCGTCGCGGGCCTGGCGGTCCTCGCCGCCTCGATCAGCGGTGGCATCGCCGGTCCGTTCGCGGGTCGGCTCAGCCAACGGGTCGCGGTGCGTCGGTTGATCGCCGCCGCCACCCTGATCGGCGCGGTCGGCCTGGTCGTGGTGTCCTTTGGCGGTGAGATCGGGCCGTACCTGCTCGGGTTGGCGGTCGCTGGGTTCGGCTACCGGACCGGGCTTACCCTGACCAACCTGGGCACGCAGGCCATGGTCCCGGCTGAGCGGGCCGGCGAGGCATCCGGGACCACGCTCTCGATCCTCTCCGCCGGCTCGGGTATCGCGATCGCGACGGCCGGCACGCTGATCGAGCAGGGCGACCTCGCCGACGGCATCATGCGGGTTCTCCTGGCAGTCGCGGCCGGTAGCGTCGTGGCCGCGCTGCTGCTGGTCCGGATTCCCTGACAGACCTGTCTGGTGCCGCCACTACCGGCGCGGCACCAGGTGCCGCAGCTCCCGCAAAGGTGCCCGTTCCTGCACCGACACGTCGTTGACGACGATCTCCCGGTCGAGGTTGGGCAGCTCCTCCGAATCGCCGCGGCGGAACTGGGCCAGCAGGGTGGCGGGGCTGGTGCCCGGGACCGCCCAGCCCTGCTGCTGCAGCCGTACCCAGACGGTGTGCATGATTTGCGCAGACATCCGACCCAACGCCTCGGTGTCCTGGTGGCGGTGTTTCCGAATACCAAGGTCAACTTGGGACAGTGCGTCCAGGCCGACGAGTTCCAGCAGGTCAACCAGCATCGCCGTCTCCACCCCGTAGCCGGTGACGAACGGCAGCTGTTCCAGCACCTGACGTCGACCGGCGTACTCGCCGGCCAGGGGCTGCACGAAGCCGGCCAGGTCCGGCCAGAACAGGTTCAGCAGCGGCCGGACCATCAGCTCCGTCACCCGTCCGCCCTCGTTGTCCTCCTCAGGGCCGGACTGGTCTTCCAGTGGTCGGTGGTAGAAGCCCTTCACGAAGTCGATCGACGGGTCGGTAAGCAACGGGCCGAGCAGACCACGTACGAAGTGTGGTCGGAATTCGCGCAGGTCAGCGTCGACGAAGGCGACGAGGTTTCCGTCGGTGGCGGCCAGACCGGCCCAGAGCGCGTCGCCCTTGCCGGCCAGCCGGGGCAGCTCCTGGGTGATCTCGTCCTGGCTGACCACCTCCGCGCCGGCGGCCCGGGCCACCTCCGCGGTGCGGTCGGTGGACCGGGAGTCGACCACGACCAGCTCATCCACGAGGGGGACCTGCTCCATCAGGTGCTCGCGGATCGTCGAGACGATCGGCCCGGTGGTCGCCTCCTCGTTGTAGGCGGGTAGCACCACGCTGACCCGGTTCTCCCCCTTCGCCTCCATCAGCCGCTCAATGTGCCAATCCTGCGCCGATGACGTTCGAGACTTGGTCCATGCGTCGACGACCGGTGAGACGGTCGGTTCTGTGTCCCGCACTGGCACCCCCGAATCCTGGCAGAACGCGCGAATAGACTTCCCTTTCGCGCGTTGGCTAACCCGCGCGGCGCAGGAGGCGCGGCGGCCCGCCGGATTGCGGGTGTCCCCGTCGCCGCCGGTCAGGCGCACTGGCAGCTCCCCGCGAGCAGCAGCTCGTCCAACAGGTCAGCGAGGAGATCCACGCCGTCCGGGCTGAGCACCGACTCGGGGTGGAACTGCACCCCGACCACGCTGGCACCGCGCAGCGCGTGTACCGCGCCGTTCGTGTCGTCCCGGGCCACCTCCATCGAGCCGTACGGGGTGTGTAGGCGATTCGTGTCCGCTCGCGCGGTGAACGTCGAGTAGAAGCCAACTCGTCGCCGGACGCCGAAAACTGGTACCTCCCGCTGCAGCCCCTGGTACGGGGCGTCCCGTCGGTGCAGGGACAGCCCGAGCAGCCCGCAGAGGAGCTGGTGGCCGAGGCAGACCGCGAGGGTTGGCTGGCCGGTGGTGAGAAGTTCGGCGAGCAGCCGGCGCAGCGCCGCCATCTTCGGCTGGTCCAGCTCCGACGGGTCGCCGGGCCCCGGGCCGACCACCACCAGGTCGTACCCGTCCCGTGGGCCGGGCGCGTCCCACGGCCGCACGGTAACGGTGAGGCCGAGCGCGCGTAGCTGGTGGGCGAGCATGCCGGTGAAGGTGTCCTCCCCGTCCACGATCAACGCGCGGCGGCCGGTGAGACCGGGACGGCCCGGGTTGTCCTCCGGCCGTTGGTCCAGCCAGAACCGGGCCAGCGGCGCGTTGCGGGCGGCCAACGCCGCGCGTACCTCCGGGTCGTCGGCGAGCCGGGGCACCGCCCCCGTGGCTGCTTCGGGCGCCTGTGGGCCGAGACCCAGTGCGGCGAGCACCGCGGCGGCCTTGGCGTGTGTCTCCGCGACCTCCCCGGCGGCGACCGAGTGCCGCACCAGGGTCGCCCCGACCGGCACCCGCAGCTCACCGGTGGGGGAGAGCTCGGCGGTACGGATCAGGATCGGGGCGTCGAGGGTCTGCCGGCCAGTCGCGTCCCGACCGAGCAGCGCCAGCACCCCAGCGTAGTAGCCGCGCCCGGTGCGCTCGTGCCGCGCGATGACCCGGCACGCGTTCTCCATCGGGCTGCCGGTCACCGTGGGGGCGAACATCGTCTCCCGCAGTACGTCGCGGACATCCTTCGAGCCCCGCCCCGCCAGCAGGTACTCGGTGTGGGCGAGGTGGGACATCTCCTTCAGATACGGGCCGACCACCTGGCCTCCACGCTCGGCCACGGCGGCCATCATCTTCAGCTCCTCGTCGAGGACCATGTACAGCTCCTCGACCTCCTTCGGGTCGGCGAGGAAGCGCAGCAGGTCAGCCCGGTCGGCGGTCGCGCCGGTGTGGCGGAAGGTACCGCTGATCGGGTTCATCAGGACCAGCCCGTCGTCCACGCTGACGTGCCGCTCCGGGCTCGCCCCCACGAGCGTCCGGGCGCCGGTGTGCACGACGAACGTCCAGTAGGCGCCGCGCTCGCGCAGCAACAGCGAGCGCAGCGCCGCCAGCGCCGCCCGCAGCGGCGCACCCTGCACGGTGGCGTGCAGGGTGCGGTGGATGACGAAGTTGGCGCCGGCGCCCTGGCCGATCTCGTCGGTGAGGACCCGGTCAACGGTGGCCGCGTACTCCTCGTCGGAGCTGTCGAAGCCCGCGTTCCGGGTGACCACCGCGGCGTCGGGTAGCGCCGCCAGCGCCGTCGGGAGGTCAATCACTTCGTGCCGGTCGATCACCAGGCACTCCAGTGGGGCGTCGTCGTCAACGCAGTCGAAGCCCCGTTCGACCACCTGCCGGTAGGGCACCAGCGCGAGGGTGGCCGGCCCCGCAGCCCCGGTCGGCAGCGGGATGTCGGCGAGTCGTTCTACCACCCGTACCGACCCGGTGTAGAGGTCGAGGTGGTCAGCGCCCTCGCGGCGGACGAGCGCGAACGGGCCGGGGTCGGTGCCGGCCGCGACGGCGGCGAGTAGCTGGGGGAGGTGGGTCATCGGGTCTCCTCGGTCCGGTGCCACCCGAGGGGCGGTCCGGTGCCGGTCAGAGACCGACGGCCGCCTCGACGGGCGGCCGCGTGAAGCTACGCGCGGAGGGTGGCCGCCGGGTCGGCGGGCCACCAGCGGTGCAGGTGCGCGAGCATGCGCACCACCCTACGCGGTCGTCCTCGAGGGCGGAAGCGAGAGCTTCACCCCGCCGGGCCGGATAGCGTGACCGACGATGACCACACTCGCGCTGGAACTGGGCACCTCCTCGGTACGTGGCCTGGTGCTCGACGAGGCAGTCCGGCTGCTGCCCGGGGCGTTGGCCCGGCGGCAGGTGAGCCTCGCCGTTGGTGCGGACGGCGCCGGCACGCTGGATGCGCAGGGCTACCTCGCCTGCCTGGGGCAGTGCCTGGATGAGTTGGCCGCCGGCGGGCACCTGGACGACGTCGAATTGGTGGCGACCTCCGCGCAGTGGCACTCGGTGGTCGCGCTCGACGCCGGCGACACCCCGATCGGCCCGGTGCTCACCTGGCTGGATACCCGACCGGCGCCGGCGCCCGGGCAGCCCGGCCCGGCCGACCCGGAGGCTTTCCACCAGCGCACCGGCACCTGGTGGCATCGCTGCTACTGGTCGGTCCGGCTGCCCTGGCTGCGGGCCCGGGTCGGTGGCCACGCCACCCGCTTCGCCGGGCTGGCCGAGTACGCCCTCGGCGTGTTGCTGGACCCGGTCCCGATGTCGGTGTCGCAGGCCTCCGGCACCGGCCTGCTCGACCTCGGCACGATGGACTGGGACCCGGAGGCGTGTGCGCTGGCCGACACCGGCCCGGGGGAGTTGCCGGAGTTGGCGCCGGTGGGCTGGCATGGTCGGCTGCGCGCGGAGTACGCGCGCCGCTGGCCGCCGCTGGCCCGGGCACGGTGGACGGCCCCGATCGGCGATGGGGCCGCGTCGAACATCGGCTCGGGCTGTGTTGATCCGGGACGGGCGGCGGTGACGGTGGGCACCTCGGCGGCGGTCCGGGTGATGCGGGAGGTCGGGCCGGGGGAGCCGCTGCCCCGGCTGGCACCGAGCCTCTGGCGGTACCGGGTTGACCAGCGGCACGTCGTCACCGGGAAGGCGTACTCCGCCGGCGGCAACCTCTTCGCCTGGGCCAACCGGGAGTTGCGGCTCCCCGACGGCGCCGAGCTGAACGCGGCCCTGGCCCGGGTGCCCGTCGTCGGCGGGGGGCCGGCGGCGAACGTCTGTTTCGGGGGCGACCGGCCACCCGGACTGGCTCCGGCGGGTTCCGGAGCGTTGGCCGGGCTCGGCTTCGGCACCACCGCCGTGGAGATCCTGGCCGGCCTGATGCGGGGACTGAGCGAGCTGGTCGCGGTGGACCTGGCCGCCCTGGAGTCGGAGCTGGGCTCGCAGCCGGTCGAGGTGGTCCTGGGCGGCGGAGCGATGGCGGCGTCCGAGTGGTGGCGTCGGGCCTTCGCCGTGGCCCTCGCTCCCCGGTCGGTCTGGCACCAGCGCAACCCGGAGATCGGCGCGACCGGCGCGGCGTTGGTGGCACTCGGTCGGATCGGCGACGCGGCCGTGGTCGCCGACCTGGACCGGACCGGCGAGCTGACCACTCCTTCCCAACTTCCGCGCCACCGACGCCGGTGAACCGCTCCCGGAGTGGGGCGTGGGCCGCGCCCCGTGGTCAGAACCCGCCCGCCGCGATCACCTCGCGGTACCAGTGCGCGCTGCGCTTGGGCACTCGACGCTGGGTCGGGTAGTCCACGTAGACCAGCCCCCAGCGTTGGTCGTAGCCTTCGGCCCACTCGAAGTTGTCCAGTAGCGACCAGACATGGAAGCTCTCCAGTGGTACCCCGGCGGCGATGGCGCGGTGCGCGGCGGCCAGGTGGTCGCGGAGGAACTGGATCCGCCCGTCGTCGTCGACCGTCCCGTCGGCGGCGAGGGTGTCGGGGGTGGGCAGGCCGTTCTCGGTGACGGTCAGCGGGATCAGGCCGTAGTCCCGGGTGATCCGGGTGAGGATGTCGTACATGCCCTCGGGGTAGATCTGCTGCCAGGATGCCTCGGAGGTGGGCCAGCGTCGCACGGTGGTGCCCGCGGCGGTGACGTAGTACGGGGTGTAGTACTGCACCGCCAGTAGGTCAACGGGGGCGGAGATGATGCCGAGGTCGCCGTCGTGGATGCCGCGGACCATGCGGTGGTCGGGGCCGAGGTCGTCGAGCACATCCTGGGGGTAGCGGCCGGTGAGCGTCGAGTCGAGATAGAGCCGGTTCTCGTAGCCGTCGTAGCGCCAGGCGGCCTCGGCCGCGTCGGGGGAGGAGTCGGCCGGGTAGCACGGGTGCAGGTTGAACGCCGGGCCGATGCGCCCGGCCCCACCGACGGCCCGGTACGCCCGAACGGCGAGTCCGTGCGCGAGTTGCAGGTGGTGCGCGACCAGATACGCGGCCTGTGGGTCCTGGTGGCCGGGGGCGTGGTGGCCGGAGAGGTAGCCGTTCTGCACGACGGTCTTCGGTTCGTTGATGGTCAGCCAGGTCGGCACCCGGTCTCCGAGGGCCCGGAAGACGTGTTCGGCGTAGTCGGCGAAGCGGTGGGCGACCTCCCGGGACTCCCAGCCACCCCGGTCCTGGAGGGCTTGGGGGAGGTCCCAGTGGAACAGCGTCGCCACCGGCTGGATGCCGCGGTCGTGTAGTCCGTCGAGCAGCCGCCGGTAGAAGTCCAGTCCGCGCTGGTTGGGCGCACCGGTGCCGTCGGCCTGGATGCGGGGCCAGGCGATGGAGAACCGGTAGCTGCGCAGGCCCAACTCGGCCATGAGATCGAGGTCCGCGTCGTACCGGTGGTAGTGGTCCGCGGCGATGTCACCGGTGTCGCCGTTACGGGTCCGTCCGGGGGTGTGGCTGAAGGTGTCCCAGATCGACTCGCCCCGGCCGTCCTCCTTGGCCGCGCCCTCGATCTGGTAGGCGGAGGTGGCGGCTCCCCAGCCGAAGTTGGGTGGGAAGCGCAGGGTGTCCGCCGGCTGGTGCTCCGAGCTGTCGGGCTGCGCGGTGTGCGGGGGTGTCGACATCGGGGGAGTCTCCTCTGCTAGTTCTGAACCGGACCGGGAGCGCTCCCAAGAACAGAATACGCCTCCGGTCCTCCCGGCGGGAGTCCGGGAGCGAGGGGATTCTGGGCGGTGCGTGGGGCGGTGCGCCCCCATCGCACTGTTGCCGGGGTGCGAGATGGGGGCGGGGGAGGGCAGCCCCCGCCCCCATCGGTACTGGACATGCCGGGTCGGACGGGGGCGTCTGGCCCGTGCGTGTCACGTGGGAGCCGGGTCACGCGAGTGGCTTGTGGATGCACCTCCTTCCACTCTGGAAGTGGGAGTCGAGGTGGAAGCGCTCCCAATTTTCTGGTTGCGACTGTAACGTCTCGTAACTGCTTTGTGAAAGTGGCGTAACAAAATTGAAACATGGGACTGGATTGATTCCGTCCTGCCTTGTGGGAGCGTTTCCAGGCGTGGCAAGCTAATGGTTGAGCCGCCGTCGCGGAAGCGCGGGGCCGAGGGCAGCCGGGAAGTCCGGTGCGGCACCCGAGGTGGACGGGCGCCCGTCCACGCCACGTCACCGGCCCCGGCCTTGGCCGGGGGTCCTTAACCCGGGTGCCTCGCCCGCAGGAGGAACGGCCCGGCGCCCCGCCGGAGTTTCGGCTCCGGCCTGGTCCGAGGAGACACCGCGCATGAGACCCATGAACCGACGCCGCGGCTGGGCGATAGCCACCGCGGCGGTGCTTGCGGTAGCCGGCGGGGCGACCCTACCCGCGCAGGCCGCGTCGGCCGCGCCGGCCTGCGACGTCAGCTACACGACCAACGACTGGGGCAGCGGCTTCACCGCGAACCTCACCCTTACCAATCTCGGCGACCCGATCACGGGCTGGACCCTGCGATTTGCCTTCGCCGGCAACCAGACCATCACCCACGGCTGGTCGGCGCAGTGGAGCCAGAGCGGCAACGACGTCACCGCCACCAACGAGTCCTGGAACGGCAGTCTCGGCACCGGCGGCACCGCACAGATCGGCTTCAACGCCGCGTACAGCGGTACCAATGCCGACCCGACCTCGTTCTCCGTCAACGGCGTCCCCTGCGGTGGTGCGCAGCAGCCGCCGACGGTCTCGCTGAACGTGCCGGCCGGGCCCTTCGAGGCGCCGGCCGACGTGCCGCTGACGGCCACCGCCAGCGACCCGGACGGGAGCATCAGCAAGGTCGACTTCTATCGCAACGGTCTGCTGGTCAACACCGACACCACCGCCCCGTACGCGTACACCCTGCCGGGTCTGCCGGCCGGCTCCTACACCGTGCAGGCGAGGGCGTACGACGACACCGGGCTCAGCGCCATCGCGGAGCAGTCCTTCACCGTCGCACCCGCCGCCGGCCCACAACTGGTCGCCACCCCCGCCACGGTGGGCGTGCCGGAGGGCGGCGACGCCACCGTGACCCTGACGTTGAGTGCGGCACCGGCCGCGAACGTCCAGGTGGGCCTCGCCCGTACCGGTGACTCCGACCTCACCGTCGCCCCCACCTCGCTGACGTTGACCACCGGGAACTGGAACACCGGTGTCGACGTGACCGTGTCGGCGGCCGAGGACGCCGACACCGCCGGGGGCAGCGCGACGATCACCGCCTCCGCCGCCGGCCTCGCCGCGTTGACGATTACCGCGACGGAGATTGACAACGACCTTCCCGGCGGCGACAACGAGTACGTCGCACGGTTCCTCACCCAGTACGGCAAGATCAAGAACTCTGGGTACTTCAGCCCCGAGGGGGTACCGTACCACTCCATCGAGACCCTGATCGTCGAGGCGCCGGACCACGGCCACGAGACCACGAGTGAGGCGTTCAGCTTCTGGCTCTGGTTGGAGGCGCAGTACGGCCGGGTGACCGCGGACTGGGCGCCGTTCAACAACGCCTGGACGGTGCTGGAGAACTACATCATTCCTTCCTCCGCCGACCAGCCGACCGCGGGCGCCCCCGGCACCGCGCAGTACGCCGCCGAGTACGACCTGCCCAGCGAGTACCCGGCGCAGCTGCAACCGAGTGTCCCGGTCGGCCAGGACCCGTTGCGGGCCGAACTCCAGTCCACCTACGGCACCGGTGACATCTATGGCATGCACTGGTTGCTCGACGTGGACAACACCTACGGCTTCGGCCGGTGCGGCGACGGCACCACCCGGCCGGCGTACATCAACACCTTCCAGCGTGGGCAGCAGGAGTCGGTCTGGGAGACCGTCCCGCAGCCGTCCTGTGAGACCTTCACCCACGGTGGGCAGTACGGCTTCCTGGACATCTCCGTCCAGGAGCAGAACGCGCCGGCGAAGCAGTGGAAGTACACCAACGCGCCGGACGCCGACGCCCGGGCGGTGCAGGCCGCCTACTGGGCGCTGACCTGGGCCACGCAGCAGGGCCGGGCCGGGGAGGTGGCGGCCACCGTGGCCAAGGCCGCCAGGTTGGGTGACTACCTGCGGTACGCGATGTTCGACAAGTACTTCAAGCAGATCGGCAACTGTGTCGGGGCGTCCACCTGCCCCGCCGGCAGTGGTCGGGAGTCCGCACACTACCTACTGTCCTGGTACTACGCCTGGGGCGGCGCGTACGAGCCGGGTCAGAACTGGTCGTGGCGGATCGGCTCCAGCCACAACCACTTCGGCTACCAGAACCCCTTCGCCGCCTGGGCCCTGACCACCGTGCCGGAACTTGAGCCGAGGTCGCCGAGCGCGACCACCGACTGGGCCCAGAGTCTGGAGCGGCAGCTGGAGTTGTATACCTGGCTCCAGTCCGCCGAGGGCGCGATCGCTGGTGGTGCGACCAACAGCTGGGGCGGCCGGTACGGTCAGCCACCCGCGGGCACGCCGACCTTCTACGGCATGTTCTACGACGAGAAGCCGGTCTACCACGACCCGCCGTCGAACCAGTGGTTCGGCATGCAGGCCTGGTCGATGCATCGGATCGCCGAGCTCTACCTCGAGACCGGTGATGCCCGGGCCGAGGCGTTGCTGGACAGGTGGGTGCCGTGGGCGATCGCCAACACCACTCTGGGCGCCGATTGGTCGATCCCGGCCGAACTCACCTGGACGGGCCAGCCGAACACGTGGAACCCGACCAACCCGGAGCCGAACACCGACCTGCACGTCGAGGTGACCGAGACCGGCCAGGACGTTGGTGCCGCCGCCGCCTACGCCCGGACCCTGATCGCGTACGCGGCGAGGTCGGGGGACGTGGCCGCCAAGAACACGGCCAAGGGGTTGTTGGACGCGCTGCACGCCGCCAGTGACGCCCTGGGTGTGTCGACGGTGGAGAAGCGGGGCGACTACGAGCGCTTCGACGATGTCTATGACGCGAGCACCGGGCAGGGCCTCTATCTGCCGCCGGGCTGGATGGGCACGATGCCCAACGGCGACGTGATCGAGGCGGGGAGGAGTTTCGTCGAGATCCGGTCGTTCTACCTCAACGATCCGGACTGGCCAAAGGTCCAGGCCTATCTGGACGGCGGCGCCGAGCCGACATTCCGCTACCACCGGTTCTGGGCTCAGGCCGACGTCGCGATGGCGTACGCCGACTTTGGGCGGCTCTTTCCGAACAACTGACTAGCAGATTAGGAATATAACGGACAATCCCCCCGGGTTGCTGAGTGGACATGAGAGGAGGCGGGGCGGGCTGGGGCTGCCCGACCAGCCTGACCCGGGGATGTCCGATTGGCCGGAGTGCGCGCAATCTGCAAACTGGCCAAAATAAGTGTGTCCCCGGGAGCGCGGAGCGGATCCCGACGGGGTAATGTACGTCACCGGAGAGGCCGCTCCCCCCGTGGCGGCCTCTCCCTTTCTGTCTAGCCCGGGTTGCCCGCCGACTCGCGCTGCGGCGCCTGTTCGGCCTGCGCCGATGCCTCGCCGGGGAGCACCGGATGCCGTAACCCCGGATGACCGGCCGGCAGTGAACGGCGCACCACCACCCAGCTCACGCCGAGGACGGCGGCCACCAACGGCCAGCTCAGCGCTACCCGGGCAACGCTCAACGCGACCACCTGGCCGCCGAGCCACAGCGGCAGGAAGACCGAAACCCGCAGCAGGAAGCTGGCGGTCCAGACCCAACTGCCGCGCCTGTAGGACCGCAGTAGCGCCGGGTCTCGGCGCCAGCGGGTCCGCTGTCGCAACACGCCGCCGACGACCACTCCCAGCAATGGCCAGCGGATTACGATGCTGAACATCCAGGCGAGTGCGCTCGCCGCGTTCGCGAGGAGCTGCACCAGGAAGAAGTCCTCGGCTCGTCCGGTCCGAAGTGCGACCAGCGCGCCGACGCAGACGGCGAGCAGGCCCACCAGCACTGACCGGGGTCGGTGTCCACGGCGCCATCGCCAGCCCGCCACGGCTGCGCCGGTCACCAGCGCCGCGCCGACCCCGATCTGCAGCGACTCGCCGCCGAGAAGCCAGCCGGCCGCGAACGCCACCGGCGGCACCGTGGCGTCGATCGCGCCACGTCGGCCGCCGAGTAGGTCGGTGAGGGACTCCGGCTCCGGCGTCGGCGTCTGGTGCTCCGCAGTGCTGCCCACTTGCTCCCCTCCCGTCGTCGCGACCAGCACGGTCGACCGAATTGGCGGGGGGCGAACCGGTAGACCGACCTCCAACCTAGTACGGCGACGGCAGTGGGTGATCAGGTGGTGACTTCCTTTTTGTCGCCTATTGTCCGAGCTGCGGCGCGCAGTTCCTATTTCAGGGGCGCGTGGGCCGCAGATCAGTGCCGGTGCCAACGGTTTGCCATTGTGGTGATTTTGGCCACGCATTTGGTAGCAATCGGATAAAAGGGTGCGTTAGGTCGGGCAAATCGAAGACCGGCGCGCCTTGCCAAGTAATAGAAACATGTGAATACTTCTCTTCACCCTGGCCGTTTCCCCCGTTCGGCCGGGTTTGATCCACCGGCCCCCGCCGCTCTCGGCGTGGGCCCTTCCTCCCACACCCCCAATGGAGGTGTCACATGCGACCTACGAGGTTTACGTTGCGTCGCGCCGCGGCGGTGGCCGCGGCCGGAACTCTGGTGGTCGGAGTACTCGTCGGCAGCCCCGCGCAGGCGGCAGCCCCCAACGCGTCTCCGGAAGCCGCCGCTGACCTCGCCGAGCAGCTCGGCGACCGCGCCGCCGGCGTCTACGCCGAGGCCGACGGCAGTATCGTCGTCACGGTGACCGACGCTGCTGCCGCCCAGCAGGTCAGCACCGCCGGAGCCACCCCGAAGATCGTCGAGCGTGGTGCCGCCGAGTTGCAGCGCGCCACCGCGGAGCTGGAACGCTCAGCCAAGATCCCCGGCACCGCCTGGTGGACGGACCCGGCGACCAACCAGGTCGTCGTCTCCGTCGACAGCACGGTGACCGGTGCCAAGCTGGCGCAGGTCGAGGCCGCCGTGGCCCGCAGCGGCGGTGCGGTGCGCATCGAGTCGGAGGCGGGTGTGTACAGCACCCGGATCACCGGGGGCGAGGCGATCTACGGCAGCGCCGGTGTGTGCTCGCTCGGCTTCAACGTCCGCAGCGGCAGCAACTACTACTTCCTCACCGCCGGGCACTGCACCGACGTGATCTCGAACTGGTACGCCAACAGCTCGCTGAGCAACTACCTTGGCCCCACCGCCGGGTCCAGCTTCCCCGGCAATGACTACGGCATCGTCAGCCTCAGCGGCGGCTACCAGCCGGGCTACGTCTACCTCTACAACGGCAATCACCAGGACATCACGTCCGCCGGTAACGCCTACGTCGGCCAGTCCGTGCAGCGTTCGGGCCGGACCACCGGTCTGCGCAGCGGCTCGGTCACCGGGCTGAACGCCACCGTCAACTACGCCGAGGGCACGGTCTACGGCCTGATCCGCACCAACGTCTGCGCGGAGCGGGGCGACAGCGGCGGCTCGTTGTTCAGCGGCTCCACCGCGCTCGGCCTCACCTCCGGCGGTAGCGGCAACTGCTCCTTCGGTGGCACGACCTTCTTCCAGCCGGTCGTTGAAGCCCTGAACGTCTACGGCGTCAACGTCTACTGATCCAACCGATTGTGGGGCGCGCCGGACGCCATCCGGTGCCGCGCCACAGCCGACGATCAGCGGCGCAGAAAAGGTAGTGCAGGAGAAGGCCCGGCTTCCCACGGGAGGCCGGGCCTTCTCTGTGGCTGCTGGTCAGTGCTGTTTGGTGTAGGTGACGAACCGGCGCCATGCCGCCGGGCCGAAGGTGAGGGCGGGCCCGGTCGGGTCCTTGGAATCCCGGACACCCACGACATCCGGAAGGTTGTCGGCAACCTCCACGCAGTTCCCGTGGCCCGAGCTCCGGCCGGACTTGCGCCACATCGCGTCACTGAGCCTAGTCATAGTACTTCTCCTTGATCGTGAGTAGGGCTTTCCGGGAGTCGTCGGCGTCCAGCGCTTGCGCGGTCAGCGCATTCCAGGCGTCGGCGTACGTTCGAACCTCCGCTATTTGATCGAGGTAGAGGGCGCCGGACAGCCCCTCATTGTAGACCGTGGTCGGCTCGGCGGGGCGAAGCCCGATTTTGGGGAAGTCCAGAATGACAAAGCTTCCCGAGGTCACCATCGGGCTGAGCTTGCCGCCGAGGGGCATCACCCGCACGGAGATGTTCGGGGCCGTGCTGGCGTCGAGCAGTCGATCGATCTGCGCGCGCATCCCGGGCACGTTCTTGTGTAGTAGCGCCTCTTCCAGGACGACATCCAGGGTTGGGGCGGCGGGCCGCTTTCGGTGCAGCAGGCGCTGCCGCTCGGCGCGTAACTCCACGAGCTTCGCCACCTCCTCCGGAGGGTTACCCGGCTCGGTGCGGATGGCCTGCTCGGCGTACGTCGGCGTCTGGAGTAGCCCCGGCACGACAGCATGTTCGTAGGTCCGGATCCGGCTGGCCGCTGACTCCAATCCGACATACAGCTCGAACCAGCGGGGGATCGCCTCGCCGTAGGAGTGGTACCAGCCCTTGCTCTTCGACTCCTTGGCGAGGCTCTTCATGACCTCCGTCATCTCGGCTGACGTTCCATACAGCCGGCACATTTGATCAACGTCCAACACGCGGATGGGCGCCTGCCCCGATTCGATGCGATACATCTTGGCGCGGGACCATTCAAGATCGGCGGCAGCGGCTTCCAGCCCTATGCTGGCCTGTTCTCGTGCCTGTCGAAGCAGCCTGCCAAGTTGCCGCCTCGGCACTGTCGATCCGACGTCGGTCATTGGTGGGTCTCTCCCTGTCTCATCCTGATGCGCTGGCGGGGCATGTCATGAGATGGCGATCGCATCATTCCCTAAAAACGTCGTCCTGCATAGAGGTTCTTAGTCCGAGACATTGCATCCGAGATCGATTGCGCTAATCGTGGGTCGTAGGGCAGTGGAAAAGCCACCGCCCGGGGTGGAGCAAGCACCGCAGTGGGGCCCTTCAAACAGGAGCATTCATGAGGACAGCTACTAAATACCTATCACCCGACCGGCTGCCGCAGCGCGTACGTCGAACCGCGCAGCTTGACTCGACCAGTAGCGATCAGCTCGCGGTCGTGACCGGAGTCGATTCGGAGCAGCGGCTGCCTTCCGGCCGTGTCGTCGGCTGCGCTGGTGTCGGCTGTGCGCGTCCGAGCGACGACGTGCTCGCGGCCGTGCTGGCCGGGCTACGGAGGCTGTGATGGCCGACGACAACAAGCCGGCCGAGGTGCGGGCCAACCACGATCCGCACGGCGCGCCGCCGTTGGCCGATGGCGATCGGGTACGGCGAGCCGCCCCGCCGGTGCACACCCCGCCACCGACGACCAGGCAGAAGGCGGTGGCCATCCTGATCGTGGTGATCGTCGTCGCCGCCATTGTGATCGGGGCCCTGCGGTGACCGCCCAGCCGGGAGGTCGTCTGCCATTGGTTGGCCGGGCGGTCGGTGTAGCCCAGGTCGGCTATCCGCCGACGATCGATGAGCACGCGTTGCGGGTAGTCCTGCTCGCCGCGCTGGCGCGGATCCGAGCCTCCTGATGGTGAACGAACGGCACCTGCCGATGCGGCCCTTATGGGGCTGCGACACCTGTCGGGCCGATTGGCCCTGCCCCGCTGCTCGCCGCGCCCTGCTGGCCGAATACCACGACGACCGCATTGCGCTACGCGTCTACCTTGCGGCGCTGATGGCAGAGGCCGACGTGCAGCTGTCGCAGGTCGGCAGGAACGCGGATCTGTATCGCCGGTTTCTGGCTTGGGCGTAGCCGTGCGGAGGCCAGGTCAAGCCCGGCGAGCTCGGCGGCGAGTTGGGAAGAGGGTTCCGGGCCGTGCAGCGATATCAGCGCCGCACGGCCCGTTTGAACAGGCAGGTCAAAGCCGTGGTCAAGGAGTTCTCGGGCCGGGCAGGGCGCGTCTGCTGGCAGGGATATGGTTATCATCAAATTATTGATGAGGCTGTGGGGCTTTAGGGGTCGTGCTGAATGTCAGAAGCCGCCAAGATGATCCGATCGATAGCCGGCCTTTGCCTGTCGGGTATTGGTAGGTCCCTAAATACGGGGGTGTTCTCCTTCGGGGCAGATGTGGTCTGGGGTCAATCCGACACGGGAGCCTCTCGCGTGGGAAGTGAGTACGCAATTCATGTGCAATGTCCCTTTAGGCTTACGAGGGGAGGTCGAATTTTGATTGGGTCCGATGACATTTTGCTCTCCCGTGAGGTCCTGACTGATTCCATCAGCTGCCATTACGATGAAGAAGTCACAACTGCCTTCGATGTTGTTGCTGACCGCATTGTCAAGGGAGCCCGGTCATCCCCGCTTGTTGTCCGTGACGTAGGAATCACAAAGTCGGGCGATTTGCGTGTGGATCTATCGGATCGGGTCGCGATAGAGGTGTTCCCGGCAAGCGGCAGCCCATTTGAGGCGTGGCGGTTCCTCAGGCGCGGGGGAGAGCATCTGGTGTTTCCCTCGGACTTTGAGCTGTAGTTGGTCAATTCGCGGCGATCGAAACTGCGCCTGAGTAATCGGCGTTGGTACTTGATCGGAGTGGCGTGGCTGGTGAAGCCCGTCTCCGATGGAGGTGTTGCCGAAACCCTGCGCCAGATGGCCGAATGCTAGTCGGGGTCCGCGATCTGCCCCGGACTGCGGTACCGTATCCCCAGCTCAGTGCTGTGAGTCGGCCCTGGCTCGCGACTTCGGGAGAAGGCTATGGCGAGCTTCGATCTAGCTTTCTGGTATCAAAAAGTGGCCCCAACATCAGACGAGGCCGCTCAGATCTACGACCGGTTGACGGATGGAGTTACCGGTATCGTCGAAGAGAGTTCGGCTGCCGAGGACTTCTGCGCTGGTCGTCTTGGAGTCGGCCATGCGTGACATTCGATTTCCCGAGATGCGGCATGAGATAGTTCTGGCCGTGAAGGCCCTGGCGGACCCGGCGTATCAGTGGTCTGCGTGGATCCGACGCGAACTGCCTCCCGGCAAGTATGACGAGTTCACTCATCGTATCCACATCCTGTACGACGATACGCAGGTGCTGGAAGATCCGGACGCCGCGATCGGCACCTACCTGAGATCTCGGGAGGAAGCCGATGCGATGCGATACTTGGCCCAAGTGATCGATTCATTATTCGACGAATTGGGCACAGATCTTTCCGACGAGGAATATTTACGGGCGCCGGGCTGGGCGGCGATCGTGGATGCCGCAGGTGCGGCGCTCTCAACCCTGAGGGATGATGGTTAGTGCGGTCTATATCGATGCGCTTTTCTGGGTGACATCGATACGACGCGTGGCCTCCCCGCTGCGAAGTGCGTCGCGGGTGATGAGCAATCGTGGATGTCGCCGCTGGGGAAGTCGACGGGCGCCCCGGCGTGTGGGTGCGGGTGACTCAGTGGGTCTCCTCGGGAGGGGCCTCGATCCTGGTGTGCAGGATCTCGCGTGCCTGTTCGGCGGCGCGGGCGATGCTCTCCGAGACGAAGTCGACGAAGCGGGCGATGTTTTCCAGCCGGGCGGCGGCCGGGCTTCCCGGGCCCAGGACGCTCGCCCCCTGCCGGGCGATCTGGCCTAGGTGGGCGGTGGCCTTCGCGCTGGCCATCGTGGACTGGTACATCACGTCGTTGTCGACCACGTAGCGTTCCCGCCGCCGCTCGTCGCGCTCCCGCCGGACCAGCCCCTGGCTCTCCAGAAATGCGATCGCCTTGGAGACCGAAGCCGGGCTGACCTGTAGCCGTCCGGCGATCTGCGCGGCGGTGAGACTGCCGGCATCGGTGGTGTAGAGGCAGGCCAGCGTCCGCGCGGTCATCCTTGGCAGCCCGGACGCCATGAACACGCCGGCGAAGGTTTCCTCGTACTCCCGTACCGCCTCGGCGTTGCGTCCGCGCGCCGCCGGCGGGTTGCTCGGGCGAATCGGCGAGGTGGTCCGGCGTCGGCGCGCGCGACGCGTGGTGGCGTGGTGGGCGAGGTCGCCCCGATAGGCCGTCGCGCCGCCGTTACGCATGACCTCCCGGGTGATGGTCGAGGTCGGCCGGTCGAGGCGTCGGGCGATCTCCGCGTAGGTGAGGCCGTCGGCCAGGCCGACGGCGATCTGCTGGCGGTCCTGCTGCGTGAGCCTGCCCCCCGGCATCGTGGCCCCCCTTCGTCGTCGATGCCGCCACGATAGCGTTCACTCCTAACTCATTGCAACGATGATCGCTCGGGTGTTGCGTTGCCTCTAGGCCCATTGCAATCATTTTAGGGGCTTGACCTGCTGTAATTGCCAATCATTGCAACGTTCTTGTTGCTGCATCTGTGAAGGCAACGTAGCGTTTCCGGTGTCAGAAACAAGCAGTGAAGGAGCTGGTCATGCCGACGTTCGACACTCCCACCCCCGTTTCCGCGACGTTCGACATCCCCGCCGGGCGCATTCAGCTCATCGCCGCGGACCGGGCCGACACCACGGTGGAGGTCCGGCCCACGGACGCCGCCAAGACCCGCGACGTGACGGCGGCCGAACGGATCCAGGTCAGCTACGCCAACGGCGTGCTGCGCATCGAGGCCACGAAGCCCAGCAACCCGGTCCTCGGTTCGTCCGGCTCGGTGGAGGTGACCGTCCAACTGCCGGCCGGCTCGAACGTCGCGGGCAAGACGGCCAGCGCCGAGATCCGCGGCGTCGGACGCCTCGGCGACGTCACCTTCGAGGGCGCGGCCGGCTCGATCAAGGTCGACGAGACCGCGACCGCCCGGCTGACCCTCGCCAGCGGTGACACCACGGTCGGGCGACTGAACGGCTCGGCGCAGATCAGCACCCACCAGGGCGACCTTCGGATCGCCGAGGCCGCCAATGGCACCGTCACGCTGCGCACCGACCAGGGCGACATCACCATCGCGGCCGCCCGCGACTCATCCGCCACCCTGGACGCCGGCACCAACTCGGGCCGGGTCCACAACGCGCTGCGCAACACCGACGGCGCTGCCGCCAGCCTCAAGATCCACGCCAGCACCGCCCACGGCGACATCACCGCCACCAGCCGCTGAGGAGCATCCGCCATGGCTAATCCGACTACCACCGGGCCGCACCGGCCAGACCTGCAGCACGCGATTGAGGCGTTCGTCGACACAGGCTTCGCCGGACTACAGCTGCGCCTGCGCGACGAGCACGGCGAATGGGTGGGCAGCGCCGGTGTCGGCAAACTCGGCGCAACCGACCGCCCACCCACGAACGGCCGATTCTGGGCCGGCAGCGTGGCCAAGACCTTCACCGCCACCGCCGTCCTGCAGCTGGTCGGCGAGGGAAAGGTCGGGCTGGACGCCCCTGTGGCCGACCACCTCACCAACCTCGGGCTGTCCCCCCGGATCACCCCACGGATGCTGCTGCAACACACCAGCGGCCTGTTCAACTACACCGGCGAGTATCTGCCCGACGGCACCGTCGTACCGGGCATCCCGGCCACCGGCAAAGAGTGGGTCGACACCCGGCTGACCGCCTACCACCCCCAAGAGCTGGTACGGCTGGCACTGTCCAAGCCAACCCGCTTCGAACCCGGGACCGACTGGAGCTACTCCAACACCAACTACACCCTCGCCGCCCTGCTCATCGAAGCGGTCACCGGCCGGTCGTACGGCCAATGGATGCGACAGCGGATCCTCGACCCGCTCGGTCTGCACGACACCGTGCTGGCTGGCGACATCACCGACCTGCCCGAGCCGTACGCCCACGGCTACTACCGTTACCAGGACGCCGACACCTGGACGGTGGCCGACGTCTCCCGCCAGAACCTGTCCATGCTGCTCGGTGCCGGCGGCGCCATCTCGACCACGCGGGATCTGAACGTCTTCTTCGCCGCCCTCAACGCTGGCGCGTTGCTGCCCACCCCGCTGCTGGCCGAGATGCGCAAGCCGGCCGGCCCGATCGACTACGGCCTGGGCGTGTTCGTGCAGGACCTGGGTCCGGCGGGCATCATCTACCACCACAACGGCGGCGCGCCCGGCGGATATGGCGCACTCATGTACAGCACCCCCGACGGCCGCCGGACCATGACCGCCGGGCTGACCACCGGAGATGCCCCGACCAACCCAGCCGAAGCTCTCCCACCGGCACTGGACACCCTGGTCAAGACAGTCTTCGGCGAACCCGCTTGAAGCCGCCCGCATCCGGCCCGTTGCCGCACCAGCAGCCGGCCGCTGCCCGCGGAGGTCACGTGCTGTGGCGCTATTCCTGTGGAATTTACCGCGATTTGTCCACAAACGAGACGATCTCCGGGAGTGCCGGACGGTAGCCGTCTGTGGTATCGACCTCCAGGAGTGGGGCGTCCAGCGCGACGCGATTGAAACTCGCATGACGAACCGGGTGGTCAGTGGGGTCCTGCAGGTCGGCGTGGACGCGGCGGAGCGGATTCGACTTCCATCGCTGTCGAATTCGGGTCCACGCGGTGTTCGCGTCAACGAGGCAGTGCACGACCCGAAGCTCCGCAACCTCCCCCAACGGTTGCAGGCCCGGCCGCCAGAGCCGGTCCTGGAACGCGGCCTCCGCCACGGTCGTCACCCCGGCACGAAGCAGTAGCTCCAACACGCCGAAGAAGGTCGGTAGGGTCCGTAGCGCCAACTCGTCGGCCGGTCCAGCGGCTAAAAGGCCGGAGGCGGATGTTGCCGCGTGCACCATTCCTTCCTTGATCTCGTCCCGGCAGATCGCCGGCGCGCCGATCGTTCGGGCAAGTGCGTGCGCGAGACTGGTCTTCCCCGAGCCGGGAGGTCCGCTCACGACGACCAGGGTGGGGCGGGCAGTCATCGTACGGTTATAGCGGTCTCGCCTGGGGACCGACAGCCGGTGGGCTTCCCACCAGACCGGTTCCGGCTAGACCTTCGTTTCCGGGTGGAAGGCTTTGCCAGGGAAGGGTGATCGTGCGACGACTCAGCTACTGCCCGGAGACCAGCGCCGGTGACTGGCTCACGCGCTCGGGTGCCTCCGCGGGGCAACTGATCACGTTTGGGCCGGCTGGATTTGCGGCCTACGCCCGGCTTCGCTTCTTCCGGGACCCTGCGGGCCCGGACGAGTCGGAGGCGGATGTTGGTGTTCCGGACGGGCACCCGTTGGAGCTTGAGCAGACCCGTCGCGCCCTGCAACTCCTCCGGGCGTTCACCTCCACTCCGCAGGAGTGCTACTTCTGTCTGTGGGATGGGTACTCGGACACCCCGTTGCCGCCACCGGCGCGGCACGGCCCACTGCTTGAGTTGCCCCATCGTGCTTACGCCCTGTTTCGCGGTTCCCTCGACGACATCGATGTCTGGGCAGCCGAGCTTGGGGGTGGGCACAACGTCGCACCGCCGGCGTTCGTCTGGCCCGCGGATCACCGCTGGTGTCTGGCCAGCGATGTTGACCCGCACTGGGCGGGAATCGGAGCCGAGCAGGCCGCTATCGAGGCGTTGGTCGGCGACCAGGGGCTCGATGTCGTCCCGGCTCACCCCACAGATGATCAACCCAGCTATTACTGAGGGTCAATCGGAGGCTATCGGCTTGCATCGGGTGTGTAGCGTCACACCGGGGCGTGGGGCAGTCGTAGGGTGTCGTCGTTCCCGGCGTGACAATGAGTCCGAGGAGAGTCTCATGGTCGATGGTTCCGTCGCTCCGACCGTCGCTCCCTACCTCGCCTACGAGAACCCGGCGAAGGCCATCGAGTGGCTGATCAACACGTTCGGCTTTACCAAGCTGGCTGTCTTCGACGACGGGCAGGGCAACGTCTACCACGCCGAACTCCAGGTCGGCGACCAGGCTTTGATTATGATTAACGGTGCCAATTCGGCCCTGCGGATCGGCGATCCGTTGACGCTCGGTGCCGCGTCAGCCGGCACCTTCGTTCGTCGGGAGACCGACCCGGAGGTGAACGAGCTTCATCGTAGGGCGGTGGCCGCCGGTGCGGAGATCCTGCTCGAACCGGAGGCGAAGCCGCACGATTCCTACGAGTTCACCTGCCGTGACCCGCAGGGGCATGTGTGGACCTTCGCGACTTATCGCACCAGCCTCGGCTGAGGTCGTTGCGCGGCGGTCAGTTGAATGTTTGTCCGGCTTTGAGATAGGGATCAACGGAAACAATCATCGATCCGCGGAACGGCTCGTCGATGCCCTCGACCACGAAGAGTAAGAGACTGATCATGGTGGCGACGGCACATACGAGGAAAATGAGAGTGCGTCTGGTCCGGGTTGGGATCAGGCAGGACAGCAGAATAACAACCAGTGCGCCGAACAGGAGTGCGAACCACAACGTCGTCGGAAGTGCGGCGGTGGTGTAGGTGTAGCGGAGCTGGCGCGCTTCGCTCCACTTCTCCAGCTCCGACAGGGCGAGACTGTTGAGCTGCCCGTCCTTCTCTGACTTCGGATTGAACATCAGCAACACGTCGTGAACGTGGTTCTCCGCCTCGAGCTCGCCATCCGCGCTGGCTCCTTGCTGATAGGCGGGCCAGGCTTCGTCGACCATGAAGTCAACATGGGCGCGTAGCAAGCCCTGAAGTTGAGTTCGGGCGGGCTCGGGATGCTTGGAGACCGTGCGGTAGAGGGCGCTCAGGTCCGCCGCCTCGGTAGCGACAGCGAGGCCGGCATGGGTGTAGGTCCCGTACGCGGAGAAGGCGGTCAGGGCGAGCAGGAGTGCGTAGAAGGTGCCGCTGATCATGATGGTGTGCGTGATGAAGTTCAGCCACTTCGGCTCGTCGCCGAATGTCCGCCTGGCCCGCCCGTGTAGCAGGAACGCGCCCAGCACCGCGATCCCGACGAAGAACGTCAGGAAGGTGAGGAACAGTGCCCAGCCTGGTACCAGGTGGCTCCAGTCGCGCACGATGGCTGCTCCTCATCTGAATGGTGTTTCATGCCCAGATGAGAGGAGTGTGTCAAGTTTGTCGACGCTGGTAGCGGGGTTTCGCGACTGGGTGACGGCGTTGTCGGGCGGAGGTGGTGGGGCCGGCCGGTGCGAGGTGGTGCTTCGGCCTACGGGGCGGTCGTCTCACCTCCGCTGGCGAGTAGCGCCGCCAGCTGGTTGAGGACGGCCTTCCGGGCTCGGTAGTACACCCAGGTGCCCCGCCGCTCGGCGTCCACGAGCCCCGCTTCGCGCAGCGTCCGGAGGTGGTGCGAGATCGTCGGTCCGCTCAGGTCGAAGGCGGGGGTCAGGTCGCACACACACGCCTCGCCGTTCTCGGCGGAAGCGATCATCGACATCAGCTGGAGTCGCACTGGATCACCGAGTGCTTTGAACGCCGGAGCGAGGGCGGTGGCGACTTCCGCGGACACGCGCTGCTGCGCCAGGGGAGGGCAGCAGCGCGTGTCCTCGCCGAGGACGGTGTGGGGGAGTGGCGTCGCTTGCTTCGGCATCCGTCTAGGTTGACACCTCTCGAATCAGCGTGCAAGTGAATCATCCCGCAGGCATTGACTTGACAGACGTGAGAAAGATGCTCAACGGGGGGATTCATTGCTCGGGGCGCGATCCGGCGTTTCGGGCGGACCGAGCCGAGGAGTGTGCTGATGAATGACATCACTGTGCGGCCCATGCGCCGCGATGACGCCGACACCATCCTGGCGATCTACCAGGCGGGTCTCGACTCCGGCGATGCCAGCCTCGAAACCCAGGCCCCGACCTGGACGGAATTTGATGCCGGTCGGCTACCGGAGCACCGTTACGTCGCCGTTGACGACAGCGGCACGGCTCTTGGCTGGATCGCCGTATCGCAGGTCTCCACCCGCCGTGTGTATGCCGGAGTGGTGGAACACTCCGTCTACGTCGACCCCACGCAACAGGGGCGCGGCATCGCCCGGCTCCTGCTCACCACGCTGATCGCCGCCACCGAGGCAGCCGGGATCTGGACCATCCAGTCCGGCGTCTTCCCGGAGAACGTCGCCAGCCTGGCCCTGCATACCCGTGCGGGTTTCCGGGTCGTCGGCACCCGGGAGCGGGTCGCTCGTCAGCACGGCCGGTGGCGCGACGTGGTGCTGCTGGAGCGCCGCAGCCCGGTTATCATCTGACGAGTCGAGGGGGGCTATGGCCAGGCACATCGTCCTGTTGCGGGGCATCAATGTCGGTAGGCACAACCGGATCGCGATGGCCGAGTTCACCGCACTGCTCACCGACCTCGGCTACACGGACGTGCGGACGTTGCTCAACAGCGGGAACGCTGTGGTCACGACGCCGGACGCGGATTCGGCCGCAGTGGCGCGCAGGATCCGGAAGGGGATCAGCGACTCGTTTGGTCTGTCGATCGCCGTCATGGTGCGCAGCCGCGCCCTGGTCGAGGCGGTCATCGAGCGCAATCCCATGCCCGAGGAGGCGGAGCGCGCGCCGAGCTACTTCCACGTGGGTTTCTGTGACCCCGCGCCGCCCCAGGAACGCCTGGACTCGATCGACGCTGCGAAGCTTGGCGCGGATCGGATCATGGTCCGCGAGGGTACGTGCTATCTGTGGTTCGCCGAAGGGCCCCAGAACTCCCCCCTCGGCAAGGCGATCCGCGCCCACAAGCTCGGCGCGAACATGACCCTGCGCAGCTGGAACACGGTACGGAAACTGGTGTCCCTCGCTGGCCCGGTTGGCGCCGCTCCCGATCCCGGTTAGCCGAGCTGCGCGACGGTGCCGAGGACCAGGTCGGCTCTGCTGTCCAGCGGGCCGTCGAGCTCCAGCACCGGTGTGTCCGGCCAGGCGTCCAGCGGGTCGGCGTAGGCAAGTTCCAGCAGCGCGTCGTTCATTCGTGCGCGGAGGCCGGGCCACTCCGTTCCGGGGAGCAGCCGCTCCGTCTCGGGTGTGGGTACCGTGATGACCAGCAGGTCGAGCTGGGTGAAGGCGGCTCGGAGGGGCGTGTGACCGGCCTCCTCCGACGGGTCCGCGCCGGTCGCGACCAGGTATGCCAGGTAGTCCAACGGGGTGCGGTCAAAGATCGTGGCGGATGGCGACGGTGGCGAGCAGAGAATTCGGGCCGAGCGCGCCATCATCGCCCGGTAGTCCGCTGGCGACGGTGGAAACTGGAACTCGTACCCCTCCTCTTCGAGCAGGTGGTACGGCTCGTCCACCGCCACGTGGCCGGGCAGCCGGGCGCGTAGCGCCTCGACCAGTGTCGTCTTTCCGGTCCCGTGCGTCCCGGAGACCCCGATCCTCATGCGTACGTGCTCCTCGTGTCCTGCCAGGGTGGTGGGCGAGGGGTGGAACGGGTCAGGGGTTCGGTGCGTCGGTGAACAGTTCGATCAGTTCGCCGATGCGGTGGTCAGCCTCGGCCGGGTGCCGGAATCGGCCGGCCGGGTTGACGGTGTACGCGTTGCGCCGGCCAACCCGCTCTCGGTGCAGGTAGCCGGCGGCTTCCAGATCGGCGACGATGGCCTGTGCGGCCCGTTCGGTGATGCCGACAGCGGTGGCGACATCGCGCAGTCGCGTTGTCGGTTCCCGGGCGATGGCCAGCAGCACATGCGCGTGATTGGTCAGGAAGGTCCACCCCTTCGTCCCGTCCGCCGTCCTGGGCTGGGCCGCCTGAGCCATGATCACCATCCCGTCGTTGTCCGGTGTGTTGCTCGCCAATATAGGCATCCCAAGACACGAATGCAGCATCGTGACCAGAGCTCTGCCGAGTTGACATGGGAACCATATTTCGTGAATACTAGAGCGTAGTTTGAGGGGGAGTACCCGACGCACGACGCGCTGTCGTCAGTACGGATCCGGCCTATCCGGGTCTCGGCGGCGCGGTCGCCGGTTCCGCGGTGGCCCGGGAAGACCTTCGGCCGAGTAACGCCGGCCCACTGCCGTGGGCTCGGCTGGTCGAGAGGGTCACTCCGTCCATGTCTGTGTCCTGGTGGGTCTGGGCCGTCCTCATTCTGGCCGTCGCCGTGATGCTGTCAATCGACCTGTTCTTCCACCGCGACAACCATGTCATCGGCTTCCGGGAAGCTGCGCTCTGGTCCGGTATCTGGATCGCTGCCGGCCTGGCGTTCGGCGGCATCCTCTGGGTGTGGCAGGGCGGTGACGTGGCTGGCACCTACTTCGCCGGCTATCTGATCGAGAAGGCGCTCTCGATCGACAACGTGTTCATCTTCGCGCTGATCTTCGGCTACTTCGCCGTGCCGGCCGCGTTTCAGCACAAGGTGCTGTTCTGGGGCGTGATCGGTGCCCTGGTGTTCCGGATGGTGTTCATCATCGTCGGCGCCGAGCTGCTGGAGAGCTTCTTCTGGACCGCGTACCTGTTCGGCGCGTTTCTGATCTTCACGGGCTACCGGATGGCCTTCCGCCACGGCGGAGAGACGCCGCCGGACCGAAACCTGGTCGTCCGGATCGTCCGCCGAATCATTCCCACCGACTCGACCTACCACGGCAACCGGTTTTTCACCCGGATCAACGGCACGCGGGTGGCCACCCTGCTGTTCGTGGTGTTGATCGCGGTCGAGGCAACCGACCTGATCTTCGCCCTCGACTCGGTCGCGACGATTCTGGCCATCACCACCAGCACCTTCATCGTCTGGACGGCGAACGCGTTCGCCCTCCTCGGCCTGCGCAGCCTGTATTTCTGCCTCGCCGGGTTGCTGCGCCGGTTCGTGCACCTGCACTACGGCCTGGCCGTGCTGCTCGCCTTCGCCGGCGTCAAGCTGATCCTCTCCGAGACCCCGGTCGGCAAGCTACCCATCCCGGTCACCCTCGGCGTGATCGTGGCGACCATCGCGGTCTCCATCGGGTGGAGTCTGCACAGCACCCGCGCGAACACCAGCACGGCCGCCGAAGACCGGCCCGAGGCTGGTGCGTCGGCCGGCACCTGAGCCAGGGCACACTCGTGGGGACGGACCATGCCGCGGTTGGGCCATCGGTGCAGCGGGAAGCGCTGACGGCCCGCCGCTGTTAGGATGCGGGGTATCGAATCGGTCCGGTACCCAATGGGCCGGCATCGAGTGGGGTCGGCGTCTGATCGGGCCGGCATCGAATCGGGCTGACGCGGTAGTCGTCGGCTCGGACCAGGGAGCGCAGACGTGGTAGGTGACGACGACATCTCCGGGTGATCCCGGAGTGTCCAGCCAGTGAGCGGGTGCGCATCAGTGGCACCGCCGCCCTGGCTGTCCCATCGTCGTTAAACCTTCCCTGGGTAGCCCTGGTGCGCCCACCTCACCCGCGAGGTCCTGTCGATGTCCGACGCTTCCGTCGTTTGCACCCGTCTCTCCTTCGCCTGGCCCGACGGCACCACCGTCTTCCAGGACCTGTCCTTTTCCGTCGGCGCCGGGCGTACCGGCCTGGTCGCGCCCAATGGGGCCGGCAAGACCACCCTGCTCCGGCTGATCGCCGGCGAACTCGACCCCACCGCCGGCCACGTCACGGTCAACGGCACCCTCGGCTATCTGGCGCAGAACCTGCCGCTGGCCGGTGACGTGACCGTCGCGGAGGTGCTCGGCGTCGCCACGACCGTCGCCGCCCTGCACGCCATCGAAGCTGGCGATGCTCGCGAGGAACACTTCGCCGCGGTCGGTGACGACTGGGATGTCGAGGAGCGCAGCCGCGCCGAGCTGGACCGGGTCGGGCTCGGCGAGCTCGCCCTCGACCGCCAGCTGGGCACGCTCAGCGGCGGCCAGATCGTCGCCCTCGGGCTGGCCGCCCAGTTGCTGCGTGGCCCCGACGTACTGCTGCTCGATGAGCCCAGCAACAACCTCGACATCGACGCCCGGCACCGCCTGTATGCCGTCCTGCGGGACTGGTCCGGGTCCTTGCTGGTGGTCAGCCACGACCGGGCACTGCTGGACCAGATGGAGCGGATTGCCGAGTTGAACACGGGTGAGGTCCGGTTCTTCGGTGGGAACTTCACCGCCTATCAGGAGGCGACGCAGGCCGCCCAGGAGGCCGCCCAACGGCATGTCCGCTCCGCTGAACTTGAGGTCAGGCGGGAGAAGCGGGAGATGCAGCAGGCCCGTGAGCGGGCCGAGCGCCGTTCCAACAACGCCGCGCGCAACGTCAAGAACGCCGGACTGCCCAAAGTCATCGCCGGTGGCCTCAAGCGGCGTGCCCAGGAGTCGGCCGGCAAGGCCGACGAGACGCACGCCGCTCGGGTCGCCGACGCGCGCGTCCGCCTCGACGAGGCCAGTCGCGCGCTGCGCGACGACGCCAGCATCACCGTCGAACTACCCGACACGGCGGTGCCCGCCGGGCGTACCCTCGTCGCGGCGAAGGGGCTGCGGGTCCGCGGCCTCTTCGCCGGCGAGGGCGTCGACCTGACCGTCCGGGGCCCGGAGCGGATCGGGCTCACCGGCCCGAACGGCGTCGGTAAGTCGACCCTGCTGCGTCTGCTGGACGGCTCCCTGCCCCCGGAAGCGGGAACTCTACGGCGGGCAGACGGTCGGCTGGCCTACCTGTCGCAGCGCCTCGACCTACTCGACCCCGACATGACAGTGGCGGAGAACTTCGGCCGGTACGCGCCGGACCGACCGCAGTCGGAACGGATGAACCTGTTGGCCCGGTTCCTGTTCCGGGGAGTGCGGGCGCACCTGCCGGTCGGGGTGCTCTCCGGTGGGGAGCGGCTGCGCGCCACGCTCGCCTGCGTCCTGTACGCCGAGCCGGCTCCGCACCTGTTGTTGCTCGACGAGCCGACCAACAACCTTGACTTGGTCAGCATTCGGCAGCTGGAGACCGCGCTACAGGCATATCGGGGGGCGTTCGTGGTGGTCAGCCACGACGAAGGGTTCCTCACCGAGATCGGGGTACGGCGGTGGTTGCGGATCGACGACGGGCAGCTACGGGAGTTCGCCGTCCCCGATGGCGGCTGACGCCGGTTGGCCGGGCGGCGCGGGGCAGCGTTCCCGGTGCGCGGTTGTGGGCGGGAGTGACCAGGTCAGGGGCGCAGCCCGGCGATGAGGAGCTCAACCAGGCGGCGCGCGTCGTAGCGGGGGTCCCGACCGGCGCCGATGCACAGGTTGCCCACGCCGCGCATGAGTTCGTAGGCCGCCACGTCGGGGCGTACCTCACCCGTGGTGGCCGCGGCGTCGAGTAGCCGGGCGCACACGGGGACGAGGCGGTCGAGGAAGTAGGCGTGCAGCGCCTCGAAGGCGGCGTCGTCGGACTGGAGCGCTTCGGCGAGGCCGTGCTTGGTGACCAGGAAGTCGACGAAGAGGTCGATCCACTGTGTCAGGGCGGCGTAGGGGGTGTCGCTCGCTGCTAGCAGGGTCGGGCCGGCCTCGGCGGCGGCTTCGACCTGGTGCCGGTAGACGGCGACGACGAGGTCGGCGCGGGTCGGGAAGTGGCGGTAGATCGTGCCGACACCCACCCCGGCCCGGGCGGCGATGTCGCGTACCGGCACGTCCACGCCGGCGGCGAGAAAGGCGGTGGCGGCCGCCTCGAGCAGGCTCTGCTCGTTGCGTCGGGCATCGGCCCGCTTCCGCGCGGACGTCTGCGGCCCACGGTCGGGTGCGCCCACGATGCTGTTACCTCCATCACAATCAATTGGATGTGGAACCAGGTTTCGTATTCTTGGGGCAATCGGAACAAGGTTCCGCTTGCTTGCGCGTCCGGCCGGCCGCTCAGGTCCACGTATGCGCATCACCCAGCACTATCAAGGAGCTCTATCCATGTTCAACAGCGACGTAGCGGCAGGAGCGCCCACTCCGATTGTCTCGGTCAGCCCGGTGACCCTGCCGGCCGGGGACCGTGGCGAGGACCTGCGGTTGCGGATCTCGGCCCCCGTGGTTGGACGCGAACTACCAATCCTCATCTTCTCGCACGGCTTCGGCAAGTCGATGCGGGCATACGCCCCACTGGTCGACTACTGGGCAGCCCAGGGCTTTGTGGTGGCCCAGCCCACCCACCTCGACTCCCGTACGCTGAACATCGCGCCCGACGATCCTCGGCACCCGGAGATCTGGCGTTTCCGCGTCGCCGACCTGAAGCGTACGCTCGACGACCTCGACCTGATCGAGGCCGCCGTTCCCAGTCTCGAAGGACGACTCGACCGCGGCCGGATCGCCGCGGCTGGGCACTCCTGGGGTGGCCAGACGGTCGGCATGCTGCTGGGCGCGCGGGTCCTCGGAGCGGATGGCCTTCCCGGCGAGAACATGTCCGACTCCCGGGTCACCGCCGGTGTGCTGCTTTCCACAACTGGCACCGGCGGGGCCGACCTGAGTCCTTTCGCGGCTGAACACTTCCCCTTCATGAGCCCAAGCTTCGCGGAGATGACGACGCCGGCGCTCGTGGTCGCGGGGGACAAGGACCAGTCGCCGCTCTCCGTGCGCGGGCCGGACTGGTTCACCGATCCGTATCACCTGAGCCCGGGCCCCAAGAGCCTGCTCACCCTGCACGGGGCGGAGCACTCCCTGGGTGGAATCGCCGGCTACACCGTCACCGAAACGACCGACGAAAGTCCCGAGCGAGTCGCCCTCGTCCAGCAGCTCACCGCGGCATACCTGCGCAGTGCGCTCTATCCCGGCGACGACACCTGGGCGACGGTATGGGCCGCGCTGCGGGACGACATCGATCGGTTGGGGCAGATCTCGGTCAAGTGACCGGGTCGTCGCAACGGTGATTCCCCGATGCGGAACTGCGGTGGACGCAGACACGTTCACCGCAGTTCCGCCCTCCTATCGCCTAACTCTCGAAATATCAGCGAAGCGGGGCCGCCTCGTCCTCAACTCCGACGCAGGGTGCGGACCTCCTCACCCGAGACGCCACTGCTGATTGGCGCCGCCGTGGCACTGGTAGGTCTGCAGCCGAGCGCCGTCGGAGCTGTCTCCATTCTTGACATCAAGGCACTTGTTCGCCTGCGGGTTGACGAGTTCTCCCGCGCTGGTAAACACCCACTGCTGGGCTGGGTTGCCGCTGCAGTACGCGAGTTGTACCACCGCGCCGTTTTCGACCGACCCCCAGGCCACGTCCATGCAGAGGCCGACCGCCCGGATCGTTCCGTCGCCCGGGAGCGTCCAGTCCTGGGCGTTGGTGCCGTTGCAGTGCCACAGGTTCAGGTACTGGCCATCGGCCCCGTTGGCGCCCGGCACGTCAACGCACTTGTCGGCGAGGCCGATGATTCGGTGGGTTGATCCGCCGCCAGACGTGGTTAGCGACAGTCCGTAGCGGGACAGGATCTCGTTGACCGGCTGGTAGACGGTGCTGCCGCCGGTGGTGCAGTTGCCCGAGCCACCCGAGGTGACGCCCTGTGCCTGGGTGCCGGCGACGAAGGACCCGCCGGAGTCGCCGGGTTGGGCGCAGGCGGTACTGCGGACCATCCCGTAGACGGGTCCGGCGGAGTAGTTGACGGTGACGTTCTTGGCGGTGATGGTGCCGCACTGCCAACCGGTGGTCCGGCCAGATCGGCAGACCGCAGCACCGACCGAGGCTTCCTGTGATCCGGTCACCGTGACCACATTGCCGTCGTAAGTGGAAACCCAGGGCCGGGGGTCCAGTTGGCGTTGGTTTCGACCCAGCCGAGGTCGTCGCCGGGGAACGAGGAGCCCCGGATGACCCCCTGCGCGGCTCCGGAGCCGGTGGTGGGTTCACCGACATTGCCGCAGTGCCCGGCGGTGACGAACCCGCCAGCGACCGCAAAGCCAATCGAGCAGATCAGGCGGCTGTTGATGACGTACTGGTCGCCGCCGCGGATGTCGTAGAGCGGGCGGTAGGCGTCGTGGCTGACCACCACCGACACCGCATCGTCGGGCAGCCCCGCCGCGCGGGCGAACCTGGTGGCCGCCGCGGCGTTGCTGGCCTCGATCGACACGGTGTTGCTGGGCAGAGCGACATGCCAGGCATGCACCGCGGCGCCGGCGACTGCCGCCCGCCGGTCCAGCTTGGTGGTGAACCCGCGCAGCTCGGCGAGGCTGCGGGCGACGATCCGGGGCTCTGCCCCGGCCGCGCGAACCTTCTTGGCGCGTGCGGGGTCGGTCAACCCGACCACCGCGGCGCGCCCGTCGGCGGTGACCCAGGTTCCGGCGTACGCCTCGGCCAGCTCGGCCCGCATCCGCGGCTCGATCGAGGACGCGGTGGCGTCAACGGCGAGTCGCGTGGCCAGCTCCGCGGCGGTCAGGCCGAGGTCTCGGCGCAGTGCCTCGAGTTGGCCGGCTGGGATCATCGCCGGCGCGGCGGCGGCCGGCGTGGCGGGGGTCGTTGAGGTGGCGGACGCGCCCGCAGGCGGGACGACCGGGCGGGCGGCGGCGGGGGTGGCGGTGACAACGAGACAGGTGCCGAGGGCGAGACCCATCAGCGCGCTCAGCTTGCGGCTCATTCGCGTGACCTCCAGGGGGCGGTGGCGGTGGGATCACGAGAGCGCTCTCACAGTTAAGTTAACTTATTGTTTACATGCATGTCAATTTTATTTATTCCCCGGAGATTAAGGATCTTAATTGTTGGCTACTGGATCTGAGCGGCGTCGGGGGCGGTTTAGCCATCTCGGCCAGATCGAATTCTGGGGCTGGCCGGCGCCACCGGTCACTCCGTCGTCAGGCGAGACTTCTGCACTTTGCCCAGGGCGTTGCGGGGTAGGGCGTCAACCCGCCGTACCTGCCGCGGGCGCTTGTGCGCCGACAACTGCCGGGCCACGAAGTCGATCAACTCCGACTCCGTCACGCCGTCGCTCACCACGTACGCCGTCACCTGCTGGCCCAGGTCGGAGTCGGGGAGGCCGACCACGGCAGCCTCCCGGACCCCCGGGTGGGCCAGCAGCGCGTCCTCCACCTCGCCGGCGCCGATCCGATAGCCGCCACTCTTGATCAGGTCGGTGGCGGCCCGGCCGACGATCTGATGCCAGCCGTCCGGACCAATCGTGGCCACGTCGCCGGTGCGGAACCACCCGTCGGACGTGTGGCTGGCCGCATCGGCCTCCGGTCGGTGCAGGTATCCGTCGAAGAGGGTGGGGCCGCGCACCTGCAACTCGCCCATCGTCTCCCCGTGGGCGGGCAGCGGAGCGTCGCCGTCGTCAACCAGGCGGGTACGCACCCCGGGCAGCGGCAGCCCCACCGCGTCTGGCCGGTGCGGACCGTCAGCGCGGGCGCTGACCGTGATCAACGTCTCGGTCATGCCGTACCGTTGCACGACTCGGCGGCCGGTCAGCGCGGCGAGACCGGTGCCGACGGCCGTGGGCAGGGCGGCGCTGCCCGAAACCAGCAGCCGGGCCGAGCGCAGGGCCCGGGCGGCCGCCGGCGCGGCGGCGATTCGGGACCAGATGGTCGGCACCCCGAAGTAGAGCGAGCCGGCCGCGTCCGCGTACCGCTCCGGGGTGGGCCGGCCCACGTGCTGCAGCCGGCTGCCCAGCCGCAGCGGGCCGAGCACACCGAGGACCAGGCCGTGCACGTGGAACAGGGGCAGCCCGTGCACCAGCAGATCGTCCGGGGTCCAGCCCCAGGCGTCGGCGAGCCCGTCCAGACAGGCGGCGATGGCCCGGCGGGAGAGCACCACCCCCTTCGGTGCCCCGGTGGTGCCGCTGGTGTAGAGGATCAGCGCGGTCTCGGCGGGATCGGGCTCCGGGCGGATGCTGTCCGCCCGGCGGGTGAGGTCGACCGGGATGAGAGGCCGGCCAGAGTAGTCGCCCCGACGTTTCCCGTGCGCCGGCACGAGTACCGCCTCGGCGGCCGAGTCGCGCAGGATGTGGTCCCGTTCCCGCGGCCCGGCATCCGGCGGCACCGGCACGACCGCCGTGCCCGCCAGCAGCGCTCCGGCGACACCGACCACCGTCGCCAGATCCGTGCTGGCCTCGACCGCCACCCGGTCCAGGCCGTGCAGGTCGTCGGCGACGGCCGCGGCGAGCCGCCGCAGCTCTACCCAGGACGCGCCCCGGTCGTTGACCTGGACCGCGTCCGGCCGCTCGTCAACGGACTCGGACAACCAGCTGAGTAGCCGCACCGGCTCACCTCTCCGCGCGTCGGATCCTCCGACCGTAGTCGCGCCCCTCCGCACCAGCCACCCGGCCCTGGCCGCCCCGCCCCGGCCGCCCCGCCCCGGCCAGGTCGGTGCAGCGCAGTGGCGGTGTGGCGGTGCGGCGAGGCGGATTCGCCTCCGGGTTTTGACGATGTTTGACGTTGTAACATTGCCAAGCGTGACAACCGTGAACATCGGGCCGACCGGGCAGGCCATCGACACCACCCGGCATCGGGCGCTCGGCACCGTCAGCCGGGCGTCAATCCTGGAATTGACCCGCGCTGCCGACGGTGGCCTCACCATCGCCGAGATCAGTACGCGGACCGGCCTGCACCCCTCCACCGCCCGCAGCCACCTCGACCGGCTCGTCAACGCCGGTCTGCTGGTCAAGGCCCGCGCCAGCGGGGGCCAGCCGGGACGGCCGGCCTGGCGCTACCGCACGGTGCCCGAGGAGGCCCCCGCCCCGGCGCCGTACCGCGCCCTCACCGCGGCCCTGCTCGATCACCTGGCCCGGCAGAGTCGGGGTGACGCCCGGGCCGAGGCCGCCCGCGCCGGCCACGACTGGGGGCGGCATCTCGCGGCGGCGACACCCCGAGGGGCGAAACCGGTCGACACCGCGATAGCGGTCCTGCATGGCCTGGGTTTCGACCCCGACCTGAAGCAGGCGGCGGACGGGCACACCGAGATCCACCTGCACACCTGTCCCTTCCTCGAACTGGTGAGTCAGAATCCGGACGCCATCTGCGGGCTGCACGTCGGCGTCGTCCGGGGCGCGCTGGAGCAGGCGGGCGCCCCAACCAGCGACGCCGTGCTGGAGCCGTTCGGCGCGCCCACCGCCTGTGTGGTGCGGCTCTCTCTCCCGTTCGACGCCACCCAACCGGTATGAGCACCCAGTCGCCGGCGGCCCCCGGCGCCACCGACCCCGTCACCGCCCAGCGGCCGGTCAGGCGCCAGCGCGTGCTCCGCCGCTATCTGCCCCCGCAGCACGGTGCCTGGGCGATGCTGCTCCTGCCGTACCTGGTCGGGGTCGCCGTGGTCGGGCCGGGGTGGCCGCAGCTGCCGCTGCTCGGTGCCTGGTTGGCCGGCTACCTGCTGTCCTACTACGTCTTCCAGGCCGTCAAGAGTCGCCGCCCAGGCCGGTTCCTTGCCCAGCTCCGGCTCTACGCCCTGGTTGCGGCGCCGTTGGCGGTGGCGGTGGTGGTCGTTCGGCCAGCTGTGCTCTGGTACGCCCCGGCTTTTGCGGCGCTGCTGGCGGTCAACGCCGGGTACGCCTGGCGCCGGCGCGAGCGGGCCCTGCTCAACGACCTCGCCTCGGTGGTGCAGAGCTGCCTGCTGATCTTTGTCGTGGCCACGGTCGCGGGTGTGTCGCCGGAGCGGGTTGTCCCGGCCTTCGTGGTGCTGTTGCTCTACCTGACCGGCACCGTCTGCTACGTCAAGACCATGATCCGGGAGCGCGGCAGCGCCTCCTACCGGCGCCTGTCCATCGGCTTCCACCTGGCGGCGCTGGTCGTGGCGACCCTGCTCGACGTGGGGCTCGCCCCGATCTTCCTGGTGTTGTTGATCCGGGCGTGGCTGCTGCCCGGCCGTGGGCTGCGCCCCGCCCCGGTTGGCATGATCGAGATCGCCTGCTCGGTCCTGGTGCTCGTCACGCTGGTGCTGGTCTCCTGACGGAGTGACCCCCACGGCCGCGTAGCCGTGGGGGTCACTCCGAAGGACTCAGCCGCGCAGCATTCCCGGGCCGAACACGTCGTAGCCGATCCGGTCCTTCGACACGCCTCGGCGGAGGAGCTCGGCGCGGACCTGGTACATGAACGGCACCGGCCCGCAGAGGTGGATGTTGGCCCCGGCCGGTACCGGGATCTGGCTCGGGTCCACGCGGCCGGCGGTGACCTTCGCCTTCAGCCGATCCAACTCACCCTCGGCGGCGTCCTCGTACCACAGCTGTGCCGACAAGTTCGGCAGCTGCTCCGCCAGCTCCGGGAGCTCGTGGCGGCGGGCGTGCGCGGCGGCGCTGCGGTCGGCGTGCACCAGCACCACCTCCCGGTCGGGCTCGGTCGCGGCCAGGTGGTGCAGGGCCGACATCGCCGGGGTGAGGCCGATCCCGGCGCTGACCAGCAGCAGCGGACCCGCGTCCCCGACCGCGCTGACCTCGCCGAACGGCGGGCTGAGCCGGAGCGTGTCACCGGCGGTCACCCGCTCGTGCAGGAGGGTCGAGACCACGCCTTCGGGGGCGTCGCCGGTGGCACGAACCCGCTTGACGGTGATCTGCCAGAAGGACTCGCCGGGTCGGCCGGAGAGGCTGTACTGCCGGATCTGTTGCCCCCCACCGTCCAGGTCGACCGCGACCGAGACGTACTGCCCGGGCGTGAAGGTGGGTAGCGGGCCACCATCGGCCGGGACCAGGCGGAAGGAGATGACATCCGCTGTCTCCTGAATGCACTCCACGACCTGCCAGTGCCGCCACACCGACCCGTCCTCGCCCACCCCGGCCTGGGTGTAGAGCCGCGCCTCCCGGGCGATCAGCTCGCAGGCGAGCAGCCAGTACACCTCGTCCCAGGCAGCCGCGACCTCGTCGGTCACTGCCTCACCGAGCACCTCGCCGACCGCGGCGAGCAGGTGCCGGCCGACGATCGTGTACTGGGTGGCGGTGATGCCGAGCGAGGCGTGTTTGTGGGCGATCCGGCTCAGGATCAGCTCCCACGACTTCTCGTCGCCGCCGTCGATGAGGTGCTCGGCGTAGGCGACCACGGAGGCGGCGAGCGCGGCCGGCTGCTCCCCGGTGGCCTGGTGGCCCTTGTTGAAGATGTTCAGCAGCTCCGGGTGGGCCTTGAACATTCGCTGATAGAACCGGCTGGTGATCGCTTCACCGTGCGCCTGCACAGCGGGCAGGGTCGCCGTTACCACTGCTGCTGAGGATTGCGAGAGCAAGACCACTCCTTTGGACATCGATCGGCGTAAAAGGTCGTGGCTTCCTTGGCTCGCCTCCCGGACGAGTACGCGGAATCGTGACCTGGTTCCATCGAACCGACACCCAATAGCCCAGATCAGGGCCGAAGGTCCTGGATTCTGCGCGGAGCTCGTCACCCCCGATTTCGGGACGAGGAGCGGGTTGGCAGCGTCGGCGGCCCTTCCCAGCCTGGCCGAGACGGTCGCGGTCTGGTCCCGTAGCTGCGGTAGACGACGTACGGTCGGGTGACGTAGCCGATCGGCGCGCTGAAGGCGTGCACCAGCCGGGTGAACGGCCAGAACGCGAAGAGGGCGAACGCGGCCACGACGTGGAGTTGGAAGCCGATCGGCACGCTGGTCATGAGCTCGGGATCGGGGCTGAAATAGAACAGCGACCGAAACCAGGGCGAGAGGTCCGCGCGGTAGTCGTAGCCCCCTTCGGTGATGTTGCCCCGCACCGTGTTCCACAGTCCCAACACGATGACGGCCGCGAGAAACACGTACATCGCTTTGTCGTTGCGGGTGGTGGCGGCGAAGACGGGGCCGGTGAAGCGGCGGCGGGCGATCAGGATGACCATTCCGGCGAGGGTGCAGAAGCCGGCGATGGTGCCGATGAAGACGGCCATGAAGTGGTAGTTGTGCTCGGTGATGCCGACGGCCTCGGTCCAGGACTTGGGGATGAGCAGGCCGACCACATGTCCGATCAACACCATGAGTACGCCGAAGTGGAACAGTGGGCTGCCCCAGCGCAACAAGGCGGTCTCGTACAGCTGGGTGGAGCGGGTGGTCCAGCCGAACTTGTCGTAGCGATAGCGCCAGATCAGCCCGCCGACCAGGATCGTGATGGCCAGGTACGGGTAGACCACCCAGAGCAGCACGTGCACCGTGTTCATCTGCGCCCCCCGGTGGTGTCGACGAGTCCGTACGGTTCGAGGCCGACCTCCTCGGCCGGCGGACCGGTGCGGGCCAGCCGGAGCGCGGCGGCGAGGTCGGCGGGGCGCGGGGCGGGCAGCATGGCTCGGATCGCCTCTACTGCGTGCCGGTACGCGGACTCCTCCTTGCCCAGCGACTCGGCGAGTAGGTCGAGGCCGACCCGGTTGTCGTGCAGCAGCCGCCATCCGGTGTCGTCTTCGGCGGCCAGATCGAGCAGTGCCGGCAGGTAGTCGGGCAGCTCGCCGTCGACCACCGTCAGGCCGGCGGCCTTGTACGCGGCGGCGAAGCCGACGAGCGCCTCGCCGCGGCGGCGGGTGTCGCCGCAGGTGTAGTAGCTAAGGTGCAGGCAGCACCGGCGGCGGAAGTCGAACAGCTGCACGTACCCGGCGCGCAGGTCGCCGGGAGCGGTTGATTCACGATGGGTCAGCACCTGCCGTAGCGGCTCCGCCACGGCATCGGGTAGTGCGTCGAGGGCGGCCCGGATGATCGGCAGCGCGGCGAGGACCTCCTCGTCGGGGTAGCGCAGCAGCAGCGAGGCGGCGCGGGCGGCGACGGGCCGCCAGGTCATCGGTTCGGTGTTCATGGCTGGTCCCGGTTGATGTCGAGGACGCCGGGGCTGGTCACGTCGCCGCCCTCGCCGGCCGGGTCCTTCTGCGGCCGGGCTCCGGTCCGGTTGCCCGCACCACCGGCGTCGATCAGGTTGGTCCGCTGGGCCGGGTTGCTGGGTTCGGCCAGGGAGTCGGCCCGCTGCCGGCTGCGCTGTGCGTCGAAGGTCTCCACCTGGATCGGTACGGGCGTGCCGGAGGATTCCCCGAAGGGGCCCTGTCCGTAGGGTCCGCCGCCGCCCATCCCGGGGCCGCCCTCGTAGTCCAGGGCGCACTCGGTGGCGATCTTCTCCAGGCGGTGGGCGTCCTCGGCGTGGGCGGCGGGGATGACGTAGCGCTGTTCGTACTTGGCGACCGCCAGGAGGCGGTACATGTCGTCCACCTCGTCGGTGGTCATGCCGACGCTGGCGGGGATGGCGTCGTCCGGTGTCTCGCCGAGGTTGCTGCGGCGTTGGTAGGCACGCATGGCGGCGAGCCGGCCGAGCGCCGCGCGTACGGGTGCTGGATCGCCGGCGGTGAAGAGCTCCGCGAGGTAGTCGACGGGGATGCGGAGGGCGTCGATCGCGCCGAAGAGGTTGCCGGCCGCCTCACCGTCGTGGCCGGTGTCGCGCAGCACGTCCACCACGGGGGACAGGGGTGGGATGTACCAGACCATCGGCATGGTCCGGTACTCCGGGTGCAGCGGCAACGCCACCTCGTACTTCATGATCAGGTCCCAGATCGGGGACTGCTGGGCGGCCTCGATCCAGTCGTCGGGGATCCCACCGGCCCGCGCGGCGGTCACGACGTCGGGGTCGTGGGGGTCGAGGAAGACCGAGCGCTGCGCCGCGTAGAGATCCTGTTCGGCTTCGGTGGCGGCGGCCTCGGCCACCCGGTCGCTGTCGTAGAACATGAGGCCGAGGTAGCGCAGCCGGCCGACGCAGGTCTCGGAGCAGATGGTCGGCTGCCCGATCTCGATGCGGGGAAAGCAGAACGTGCACTTCTCCGCCTTGCCGGTGCGGTGGTTGAAGTACACCTTCTTGTACGGGCAGCCGGTGATGCACATTCGCCAGCCGCGGCAGCGGTCCTGATCGACCAGCACGATGCCGTCCTCGCTGCGTTTGTAGATCGCACCGGAGGGACAGGACGCGGCGCAGGACGGGTTGAGGCAGTGTTCGCAGATTCGGGGCAGGAAGAACATGAAGGTCTTCTCGTACTCCTGTCGTACCTGCTCGGACACCTTCGCCAGCACCGGATCACCCGCCGTGACCTCGTTCCCGCCGGCCAGGGAGTCGTCCCAGTTCGCACTCCAGGTGATCTTCATGTCCTCGCCGGTGAGCAGGGACTTCGGCCGGGCGACCGGGATGTCGTCGCTGGACGGCGCGGTGATCAGGTGCTCGTAGTCGTAGGTCCAGGGCTCGTAGTAGTCCTGCATGGAGGGCAGCTTCGGGTTGGCGAAGATGGTGAACATCCGCTTCAGGCGTCCGCCCGAGCGGGGCTTGAGCCGCCCGGAGCGGGTACGCACCCAGCCGCCCTGCCATCGCTGCTGGTTCTCGTAGGTACGCGGGTAGCCCTGGCCGGGGCGGGTCTCCACGTTGTTGAACCAGACGTACTCCACCCCGGATCGGTTGGTCCACGCCTGCTTGCAGGTCACCGAGCAGGTATGACACCCGATGCACTTGTCCAGGTTCATGACCATCGCCATCTGCGTCATCACCCGCATCAGTACCGCACCTCCTGCGAACGGCGTCGGACCACCGTCACCTCGTCGCGCTGGTTGCCGGTCGGCCCGAGATAGTTGAACGCGAAGGCGAGCTGCGCATATCCGCCGATCAGGTGGGTGGGCTTGACCAGCAGCCGGGTCAGCGAGTTGTGTATCCCGCCGCGACGGCCGTTGATCTGCGCCTTCGGTACGTCGATCACCCGTTCCTGCGCGTGATAGACGTAGACGGTGCCCTCGGGCATCTTGTAGCTGACCACCGCCCGGCAGACCAGCACACCGTTGCGGTTGACCGCCTCGATCCACTCGTTGTCCCGTACCCCGATCTTCGCCGCGTCCGCCTCGCTCATCCACATCGTCGGCCCACCGCGGGACAGCGTCAGCATGAGTAGGTTGTCCTGGTACTCCGAGTGAATCGCCCACTTCGAGTGCGGGGTCAGATACCGTACGGTGATCTCCAACTCGCCGTTGGCGCCGAGCCGTGGCTCACCGAAGAGCCGGTGGATGTCCAGTGGCGGCCGGAAGATCGGCAGCGCCTCGCCCGTCTCGTGGATCCAGTCGTGGTCCAGGAAGAAGTGCTGCCGCCCGGTCAATGTGTGCCACGGCTTCAGCCGCTCCGTGTTGATCGTGAACGCCGAGTACCGGCGACCACCGTGCTCACTGCCCGACCACTCCGGACTTGTGATCACCGGAACCGGACGGGACTGGGTGTCCGCGAACGTGATCTGCTTCCCCTCCGCCTCGGCGGCGAGGTCCGCCAAGCGCTGACCGGTGCGCCGTTCCAGAAATCGGAAGCCCTCGGTGGCGATGCGGCCGTTGGTGGTGCCCGACAGCGCCAGGATGGCCTCACACGCCCGGATGTCGGTGTCCAGCCGGGGCCGGCCGTCGGCTGCGCGACCCCGCACCACGCCGTTGACCCGCCGCAGATAGTCGATCTCTCGGTTCACATCGACGGTGACCGCCTTGTTCGTGGTTCCCAGCCGGTCCAGCAGGGGGCCCAGCGCGGCCATCTGGTCGGCGACCGCGCCATAGTCTCGCTCCACGACCACGAACTTCGGCATCGTCCGGCCCGGCACCGCGGGAGCGTCGCCGGTGCGCCAGTCGCGCACGACCCCGCCCGGAGTAGCCATCGCATCTGGGGTGTCGTGCAGCAGTGACGTCGCCACCAGGTCCTTGCGCACCCCGAGATGCCGGCGGGCCAGGGCGGAGAAGGCCTTGGCGATCCCGTGGAAGGCGGTGAAGTCGGTGCGGGTCTGCCACGGTGGGTTGATCGCCGGGGTGAAGGCGTTCACGAACGGGTGCATGTCGGTGGTGCTGAGATCATGCTTCTCGTACCAGGTGGCCGCCGGTAGTACCACGTCGGAGAAGAGCGTGGTCGAGGTCATCCGGAAGTCGAGACTCAGCAGCAGGTCGAGCTTGCCCTCCGGGGCCTCGTCGCGCCACACGACATCGGCCGGGCGACTGTCGGCCGGAGCCTGCTCCGCCCGCAGGTTCGACTCGGTGCCGAGCAGGTGACGCAGGAAGTACTCGTTGCCCTTGCCGGAGGAGCCGAGCAGGTTCGCCCGCCAGACCGTCAACACCCGGGGCCAGTTCGCCGGGGCGTCCGGGTCGGTGCCGGCGAAGCCAAGTCGGCCATCGACCAGTGCGTCGGCGACGTAGCGCGCCGGGTCGTCGGGGTTCGCGGCGAGCGCCTCGTCGGCGAGATCAAGCGGGTTCCGGTCGAAGGTGGGCATCGAGGGCATCCAGCCCAGCCGGGTCGACTGGGCCAACAGGTCGATGGTGTGCTTGCCGGCGAAGGCGCCGGTGCCGGTGGGAGCGGCGATGGCGTCGGCGGAGTACGTGTCGTAGCGCCACTGGTCCGTGTGGACGTACCAGAAGGCGGTGCCGATCATCTGCCGGGGCGGACGGACCCAGTCCAGTGCGAACGCGAGCTGCTGCCAGCCGGTCACCGGCCGGCACTTCTCCTGCCCCACGTAGTGCGCCCACCCGCCGCCGTTGACCCCCTGGCAGCCGGTCAGCGTAGTCAGCGCCAGCATCGCCCGGTAGGTGGTGTCGGAGTGGAACCAGTGGTTCGTACCGGCCCCCATCACGATCATCGAGCGGCCACCGGAGCGTTCGGCGTTGTCCGCGAACTCCCGGGCCACCCGGGCCACCTGCGCCGCCGGTACGCCCGTGATCGGCTCCTGCCACGCCGGCGTGTACGGTTCGGCGGCATCGTCGTACCCGGTCGGCCAGCTACCGGGCAGGCCGGGACGGGCGACGCCGTACTGGGCGAGCATCAGGTCGAACACGGTGGTGACCAGCCGTCCGCCGACCCGGCTGGTGGGCACGCCGCGACGCAGCACCTCCGGCTGGTCGGTGTCGAACCGGGGCAGCTGCACCTCCACCGCCTCGCCGCCGGCACAGCTCAGCCGGGGCACGATCTCGCCCAGCTCGAGGTTCCACCGACCGACGCCGGCCTCGCTGTAGCGGTCCCCGAGTGACCCGTTCGGCACCGCTGGCCCGTCCGCGACGGAATCCCACAGCACCGGCCGGAAGGCCGCCTCCTTGTCGTCCTTCCCCAGGTCGGCAGCGGTGACGAACTTTCCGGGGCGGTAGCCGCCATCGGCTGCCGGCTCCAGGCCGACCAGGTACGGCAGATCAGTGAAGCGGCGCGCGTAGTCGAAGAACCGGGGCGTGTTCCAGTCGACGTAGAACTCCCGGAGGATGACGTGCCCCATCGCCATCGCCAGCGCCCCGTCGGTGCCGGGCTGGGCGGGCATCCACTCGTCGGCGAACTTGACGTTGTCGGCGAAGTCCGGGCTGACCACCACGACCTTCTGGCCCCGGTACCGCGCCTCGGCCATCCAGTGCGCGTCCGGGGTGCGGGTCACCGGCACGTTGGAGCCCCACATGATGAAGTAGGAGGCGTCCCACCAGTCCCCGGACTCCGGCACGTCGGTCTGGTCGCCGAACATCTGCGGGGAGGCCACGGGCAGGTCCGCGTACCAGTCGTAGAACGACAACATCGATCCGCCGATCAGCGACAGGAACCGCGCCCCCACCGCGTGCGACACCATCGACATGGCTGGGATGGGGGAGAAGCCGGCGATCCGATCCGGTCCGTACTCGGCGATGGTGTGCACGTGCGCCGCGGCGACCAACTCCAGCGCCTCGTCCCAGGAGACCCGGACCAGGCCGCCCTTGCCCCGCGCCTGCTGGTACCGACGTCGCCGCTGCGGATCGGCCTGAATCTCGGCCCACGCCGCCAGCGGGTCACCCAGCCGCTGCCGGGCCTCGCGGTACATCTCCATCAACACACCCCGGGCGTACGGGTAGCGCACCCGCGTCGGCGAGTAGGTGTACCAGGAGAACGCCGCCCCCCGGGGGCAGCCCCGCGGCTCGTACTCCGGCCGATCCGGGCCGACACTCGGGTAGTCGGTCTGCTGCTGTTCCCAGGTGATGATGCCGTCGCGGATGTACACCTTCCAGGAGCACGAACCGGTGCAGTTCACGCCGTGGGTGGAGCGCACCACCTTGTCGTACGACCAACGGTCTCGATAGAAGGCATCCGCCTCCCGCCCGCCGACCTGGTAGAGCGCCCGGCCGTCGGGGGCGACCTCGGCCCGGCGTACCAGGCCGCCCACGGCCAGCAGCGCCCGGCTCGCGTGCTCCGTCGTGCCCGTCATACGCCTCATTCCTCACCGGTGACCGCGAGAACACCCGATGGGATGACTCGTCCCCCAGCTTGACGCAGATAGCCGGATAAATCAGGCCATATCGACGCGATCGCCTATCTCAGTGGCGCGGGCGGATTCTCCCGTCCGACGGAACGGTGCTAATCCAGGTGATCCGATAATCACTGAGTTGTAGCGCTTTGTGTAGTTTAGGGTGAGGGTGTGGTGCACGAGGCGCTCAGCTCGCCAGCGACGACCCGTCCGGCTCCGGAGATGGTCTGGATCCCGGGCGGACGGTTTCGGATGGGGTCAGCTGATTTCTATCCAGAAGAAGGGCCCGTCCGATGGGTCGAGGTCGACGGGTTTTGGATCGACCAGTACCTGGTGACCGTCCGAGACTTCGATCGATTCGTCCGGGAGACCGGCCATGTGACGATGGCCGAGGTGGCACCGATGGCGGCGGACTACCCCGACGCCGATCCGGAGCTGCTGGTCCCCGGCTCCCTCGTGTTTCGCAAGGCCTCCGGGCCGGTCAGCCTCGCCGACTACCGCAACTGGTGGTCGTGGACCCCCGACGCGACCTGGCGTCATCCCGAGGGGCCGGGTAGCACCATCGACGGCAGAGACCTGCACCCGGTCACCCACGTCGCGTACTCCGACGCGGTGGCCTTCGCGACCTGGGCCGGCAAGGAACTCCCGACCGAGTCCGAGTGGGAACTCGCCGCCCGTGGCGGGCTCGACGGCGCCGCCTTCACCTGGGGCAACGAGTTCGCCCCCAAGGGCAGGATGATGGCCAACACCTGGCAGGGGGCGTTTCCCTGGCAGAACCTCCTCCTCGATGGGTACGCCGGAACCTCCCCGGTGGGAGCCTTCCCGCCCAACGGTCACCACCTCTACGACATGGCCGGCAACGTCTGGGAGTGGACCCGGGACGTCTTCACGTACCCCGCTGACCCGTCGGCGAAGGCGTGCTGTACGACGCCGGTCACCGCCGACGGACCGAGCGCGGTCATTCCTCGCCATGTCATCAAGGGCGGATCCCACCTGTGCGCCCCCAACTACTGCATGCGGTACCGGCCGGCGGCCCGGCAGGGTGAAGCGATCGACACCTCGACCTGCCACCTCGGCTTCCGGTGCGTCATTCGGTAGTACCGGAGTCACCGTCGGCCCGGCTGCGGCCAATCGGCACGAGTACCCAGAGCAGCAGCAGCCAGAGCAGGGTCAGGCCGGTCAGCGCGAGCGCGATCGGCAGCTCGAGAACGAAGTCCGTGACGAGGAGCACCGCGACGACCACGGCCAAGACCAGCAGCAACAAGCCGGTGGTGGTCATCCAGTGGGTGAAGCGGGCCAGCTCCGGATCACGCCCCTGCCGAAACAGCGCTCGGTGGAACGCCACCGGGGCGATGGTCGCCACTGCCGCGGCGGCGGTAGCGAGGAACGAGATGATGTAGAGAGTCTTCTGGAATGCGCTGGTCTCGCCGAACGCGGAGCTGAACGGGAGGGCGAGCAGGAAGGCGAAGAGGATCTGCACCCCCGTCTGCGCGATCCGTAGCTCCTGCAACAGCTCGGCGTACCGACGCCGCCAGCGGGTCTCCGACTCCTCCGCCACCCCTGCCTCCGCACTCAGTGCGGTCCGGGCCGGGAGGGAGTCTGCACCTCGCGAAACGTCCCATCCGCGACGGCGAACGGCTCGCCGTCGGCGAGGATCACGGCGCGGTCCGTCGCGCTCGCAAAGTCAAGCATCGAGTAGAGGACGACACCGGATCTCCCCTGGTAGACCTTGGGACGGTAGATCAGAATCGCCATGCGATGGTCCAGCTTCTGATACGTGTAGCTGACGCCATCGGCCACGATCCGCCCGTCCGTCGTCACATAGCACCGGTCCCGGGACTCGTAGCTGACCGTATGCGTGGAGATGTCGGCGAAGTCGCCGTGCGTGGAGTGGTGGACCCCCTTCCACTCCACGCTCCTTCCCGCCGGCGTCTCCCAGGCTTGCACGGTCGACCGTCCCTTCCGGGTGGGGAGGCTGTGCGGGGAACCGCACCATCCAGTTGCATTTTGTCACCGATGCGTTACCTCGCCGCGGGAATCGCCCAACGCACCGACACCGGTGGTGCGAGGGGGCCGACTCGGGTGCGATCTCGGATAAGGCACTATCGTGATCATGAATGGCTCAGAACCGGCCGGTGGGGCTGCCATCCGGCCGGCCACCGCCGCGGACGCGGCGGCGGTCGCGGCGGTCTACGTGCGGAGTTGGCGCGCCGCCTATGCGGAACTCCTGCCCCAGGCGGTGCTGGCGTCCCTGGACGAGGTGGACTGGGCTCGGCGCTTCTGCAGCCGGCGGGACCCGGCCCGGAGCACACTGCTGGCGTTCACCCCGGGCCGCGTCGTCGGTGTGGTGATGGCCGGGCCGGACCGGCAGGATCCGCTACTGGCCGAGATCTACGCGATCTACGTGCTGCCGGAGATCCAGGGCCAGGGGGTCGGTGCGGCCCTGCTGGACGCCGCCATCGCCCCACTCGACGCAGCGGCTGTCCGGCTCTGGTGCGCCGCCGCGAACAACAACTCCCGAAGGTTCTACGAGCGCCGGGGATTCGTCCTGGATGGGGCGACCGGCAGCTACGAGATCGGCGGTCACCGGCTGACGACCGTCCGCTACACCTGCTCGAGGTAGCGCGGGACGACGACCCGCCGCGGCCGGATTGACGGTTCCGCCCAAGCGGAGCCGGAACGTGTGGAAGGCTCACATTCAGCCGCTCGGTCCAGGGGTGATTCTGGCCCTCAGGGGACAACCGCAGACATCGGTTGCCCCAGCGCAATGCGGCGGCGGGTCGTCAGCACGCTCCGGTCGGGTCCTTACCCGAAGCGGCGAGGAGTTCGAAGATGCTGTGGGCAAAATTCTTCCGAATCCGCCAGAACCTGGTGGGGAGCCTGTGGTTCTTCCCGCTGCTGGGGCTGGTGGTGGGAGGGCTGCTCGCCCTCGCGGTCCGCGAGGTTGACGCCGTCATCACCCTGCCGTCGGCGTGGGAGTTCGAGGCGTCCGCGGCGCAGGAGCTCCTCACGATCGTGGTCGAGGTCGCCGGGGTGCTGGCCGGATTTGTGGTGTCCGTGAGCGTGGTGGTGCTCGAACTCCATGCCGACAGTTTTCCTCGCTATCTGCGGTTGTTGTACCGGGACCGATTCCACCTGGCCGTGGTGACGTTCATCCTCGGGACCGTCTCCTTCGCTTTCACGCTTCTTGCTCTGGGTGGGTCAGCGGAGATCCCGCCGCTCGGTGTCGGCATCTCGGGGATCTTCCTCATCGTCAGCTTCGTGCTCTTCGTGGTTTTTCTCAACCACTTGGTGCATCAACTGCGACCGGTGGCGGTCGCGGCCGACGTGACCAGGACCGCCCGGAAGCTGATGGCGGCGCGGGACCAGTCGGCCGGCTCGGTGGTGAGCAAGGAGGAATCGGCCGGGGAGCCAACCATGGTGATTCAGTCCCAACGATCCGGGTCGGTGCAGGCGTTGAATGAGGCAGCCCTGGTCCGCTGGGCCAGCCAGCACGGCTGTCAGCTCCGGTCAAAGGTGGCGGCCGGCGACTACCTCATCACTGGGCAACCCGTGATGGAGGTATTCGGTACGAGGCCGTCGGCTGACTCCACCGACCAGATACACGCCATGGTGGCCATGGGTACCGAGCGGACCGTCGAGCGTGACCCGGCCTTTCCGGTGCGGATTCTGGTGGACAGCGCAGCGCGGGCGCTCTCCTCGGCCATTAATGATCCGACAACAGCGGTGCAGATGATGGACTATCTGGAGGAACTGCTCCGGATGATCGGGGCGCAGCCCCTCGGCACGATGCGGTACTGCGACGAATCCGGCCAGCCACGGCTGGTTGTGCCGGGCCGGACGTGGGAGGACTACCTCACCCTGGCGGTCACCGAGATCCGTGAGTACGGGGCCAGCTCCGTCCAGGTGATGCGGCGGCTCCGCGCCATGCTCGAAGACCTTCGCGAGGTGCTTCCGGCGGACCGGCGACCAGCGGTGGACGCCGAGCTCGACCGGCTCGACCAGACCCTGGCCGCGAGTTTCGGGGGCAAGGTCGACCACGACCGGGCCGTGGTGTCGGACCGGCAGGGAATCGGCGGTCCGGGGCGGGGCTGAGGCTGCGGCTCCGAGCCCGGCTCACGGCCGGACGTATTCCGGCCACTGCTTGCCCCGTTCTCTGGTAGAACGAGAAAGGGAGGGGTGCGCGTTCTATGGGACAGTGGATCCGGCTGGTGAAGGGTGTTGTCGATGGGCAAGAGTTCTGACCAGGAATCGTTTCGGGCGCTCCGAAATCCGCGCGGCGTCGCGGTTGCGGGCATACTTTTCGCAGTGGTCTTCTCGATCAGTATCATCCTGCTTCGGTCGGCGCTTCCGAAGGAGCCTTTCGCCGATGTGGAGTGGGTGCGGCAAGAAGCTGGCCGGATGCGGGTGGCGTTGTTCCTGATCCCGTTCGCCGGAATCTTCTTCCTCTGGTTCATGGGTGTGGTGCGGGAGTACATGGGCAACCTGGGAGACTGGTTCTTCTCCACCCTGCTCATCGGGAGTGGGGTTCTCTTCCTGGCCATGATATTCGTCGCCGTCGTGGTCGCGGGGGCCATCTTGGACGGTGTCCCCGAGGGTGGGTCCCAGTCCTTGGGTACCGAGACGGTCGGGTTCGGCCGTTCGCTCATGCTCGAGGCGAGTGGGGTCTACGCGGTCCGCATGGCCGCGGTGTTCATGTTCGCCCTCGGAACGGTGGGGCTCAAGACCCGACTGATGCCGAAGTGGCTCTGGATTCTGACCTACGTTCTCGCCGTGTTGCTTCTCGTCGTCACCAACCAGAACCTCTGGTTCACGCTCATCTTCCCCGCCTGGGTTCTGCTGGTGAGCATCCGAATGTTGATCACCGGCCAGGTGGCGCCATCCGACACCGCGAAGAGTTGATCGGCAAAGTACGGGCAGGTCGCGTGTCCCGCTGTGGGAGCGGGAGAAGGAGAAGCCGTTCATGAGTAAAGAATTCAAGGGCGTCATCAATCTGGGCGCCACGGACTCGACGCCGGACTGGGACCCTTACGCCCAGCCCCAGGCTCCGAAAGGCGCGCCGAACGTGCTGGTCCTGGTCTGGGACGACACGGGCTTCGGCTCCTGGGACTTCTTCGGTGGGCCCATCGAGATGCCGAATATGAGCAAGCTCGCCAACAACGGACTGAAGTACACCCAGTTCCACACCACTGCGCTCTGCTCGCCCACCCGGGCCGCGCTGCTGAGCGGGCGCAACCACACCACGGTCGGCATGTCCTGCGTCGCCGAGGCGACCCAGGGATTCCCGGGGATGAACGGGCACATCCCCGGGGAGGCGGCTCTCATCGGCGAGATCCTGAGCGACCGGGGCTACAACACCTATGCGCTGGGCAAGTGGCACTGTGTCGCCGAAGACGAGACCAACATGGCCTCCTCCAAGCGGAACTGGCCCACCCACCGGGGGTTCGAACGCTTCTACGGCTTCCTCGGTGGAGAGGCCAACCAGTACTACCCGAACCTCGTTCAGGACCAGCAGTTCGTCGACCAGCCCGCCGACCCCGTCAGCGTGGACGAGTGGAAGGAAGGCAAGGACGGATACCTGCTCACCGCCGACCTCGTCGACCGGGCGATCGGCATGATCGGCGACGCCAAGCAGGTCGCTCCGGACCGGCCGTTCTTCATGTACTTCTGCCCCGGGGCGAACCACGCCCCGCACCACGTACCGAAGGCCTGGGCCGACAAGTACAAGGGCAAGTTCGACATGGGGTACGAGGCGATCCGGGAGAAGATCCTGGCGAAGCAGATCAAGCTGGGGATCCTCCCGAAGGGGACCGAGCTCTCACCGATCAACCCGCTCAGCGACGTACGCAGCGCGGACGGCAAACCCTCGCCCGCCAAGAGCGACGTACGGCCGTGGGATTCGCTCAATGCCGACGAGAAGAAGTTGCAGATTCGGATGGCGGAGGTCTTCGCCGGCTTCTCCAGCTACACCGACCACGAGATCGGCCGGCTGATCACCTACCTTGAGGACGCCGGAGAGCTGGACAACACCCTCATCTTCGTGATCTCGGACAATGGCGCGTCGGGTGAGGGTGGGGCGGATGGTGCCGTCAACGAGAACACCTTCTTCAACGGTGTCTCGAGCAGTATCGACGAGAACATCAAGATGCTCGATATTCTTGGTTCTCCCGGCACATACAACCACTATTCGACCGGCTGGGCCTTTGCCTTCAACACCCCGTTCAAGCTGTTCAAGCAGGACGTGTGGGAGGGGGGAATCTGCGACCCGATGATCGTGCACTGGCCGGCGGGGATCAAGGCAAAAGGCGAGCTCCGCGACCAGTACGCGCACGTCACCGACATCGTGCCCACGGTGTACGACTGCCTCGGCATCGAGTTGCCGGAGACGGTCAAGGGCTTCAAGCAGTGGCCACTGGAGGGCACCAGCTTCAAGCACACCTTCGAAAAGCCGAAGGCCAAGACCGCGAAGCAGAGCCAGTTCTACCAGATGCTGGGTACGCGGGCGCTGTGGCGGGACGGCTGGAAGGTGGACGCCCTGCACCCGAGTTCCCCGGCGGACTGGGGTCACTTCGGTCTGGACCAGTGGGCGCTCTACCACACCGATGTCGACCGTGCCGAGATCCACAACGTGGCCGACCAGCACCCCGAGCTGGCCGCGGAGTTGGCGGCGCTCTGGTATCACCAGGCCGGCAAGTTCTTTGGTCTACCGGTGGACGACCGGGCCATTGCCGAGTTGCTCAGCACGCCGCGACCGCAGGTGGCGCCGTCGCGAGACCACTACGTCTACTATCCGAACACACTGGAGGTTCCCGAGGCGGTAGCGGTCAACATCCGGGGGCGGTCCTACATCCTGGCAGCCGATGTGGTCATCGATGGTCCCGACGCGGAAGGTGTCCTCTTCGCGCAGGGCTCCAACTTCGGCGGGCACGCCCTCTACCTCAAGGACGGCAAACTGAAGTACGTCTACAACTACCTGGGGGAGAAGGAACAGGTCATCGCCTCGAACGTTGACGTGCCGAAGGGGAAGGTGGTGCTCGGCGTCGCGTTCGAGAAGGAGAAGCTGATCACTCCACCCGGCTCCGACCGGCCCAGTGCCTGCATCGGCAACGCCTCACTGTTCATCGGCAAGAAGAAGGTGGGTGAGTGCAAGGGAATGCAGACCCAACTTGGCAAGTTCGCCCTCGCCGGGGAAGGCTTCAACGTCGGTCAGGACCGCGGCGCACCCGTCACCTATGACTACTCCGGCGCCCGTCCCTGGAAGCTGACCGGCGCCACGATCAAGCAGGTCATCGCGGATGTCTCCGGTGAGGCCTACGTTGACGTCGAGCGGGAGGCGGCCGCCATGATGGCCCGCGACTGAGCGCGACCGACAGCTCCGACGGCTGGCTGGGGTCGCTGGAGCTCGGGCGTGGGGGTATCCGCTGTCTGGCGGATACCCCTGCACTATCCGAGGACGTGAGCGAGTTCCGGCGCCATGCTGACGGTGGCGAATCGCACCGTGCGGCCGACGAAGCACGTGACCGCGAACACGCTCACCGTCATCCGGGTCGAGCTGATGCAGAAGACGACCAGCAGAAGTGGGGGCAGGCCGACCGCCGCTTAGCAACACCACCGGTACCGCCACGAAAGGCCGGTCGAGCAGGGCGATGAGTCGGTTGTTCCAGCGGCGGGTCACCGTGACGACGACGGCGATCGACCGGCGGATGGCCGTGCGGACCGTCGTGCGGGGCGGCTGGGCCGCAGCCTCCACGGCGCCGAAGCCCGGCCCGCTCGGCCCTGTCCCTCGCGGCGCTCCCGCCATGGTCACCACTGCCGGCGCCGGCTCCGGCGCCCGCGCGAAGCGGGCGCTGTGCCGCTGTAGCCAGCGGTGCAGCCGCACGGAGCGGAGGGTGCCGCGTAGGCCCAGCAGCATCAGTGCCTTGCCGATGGTCTGCCCGGCGCCAGCGGTGACACCCAGCAGGAAGGCGTTCTGTCCGGTTACGGCGGCCGCGCCGATGAGGTATGGCTCCACTGGAACCGCGGGGATGAAGGCCGAGGTGAGCGCCATCAGGAAGGTCGCGATCCCTGCCTCGATCATGATTCGGCCCCGTTCCTGCGGACCGGGACCAGCCGCCGTACCACCACCAGGGATACGACCTTGATCACGACCACCGCCAGGGCCAGCGCGAGCGGTGGCCAGGGGCTCGGCACGAGGAGCACGAGCAGCACCAGAGCGCTGGTGTTGGTGGCCTTTGCCGCCGGGGACCAGTTCCACCGGAAGACGCCATGGTGTACGTGGAAGAAATAGTTCGGACTCAGTAGCCCGAACCGTAGAAACGACAGGCTGAGGACCAGATCTACGACGACAAACTGCAGCAGAAAGACTGCGACAGGAGCCACCATTCCTGGTCGTACCTGCAGCAGCGGGATGATGCAGAGGACGCAGCAGAGCCGATCGGCCAGGATGTCAAAGACCGCGCCGAGGCGGGTCTCCTGGTTCATTCGGCGGGCCGTCCAGCCGTCCAACATATCGCCGACCCAGTAGACAAGATATGCGGCTACCGCCAGGACTGGGTCCCGGGTGGCGACCGCGGCGATCGCGACGGTGACCGCGCCGATCGTGCGTACCGCGGTCACCGTGTTAGCGGCCTGCACTATCCGAGCCGGGAGGGGCGCCACCGCCGCCACTGGGCCCGGGGAGCTGCGCTCGTCGGCGCTGCCCTCCCGGTTCGCCGCCGTGAAGTTGCCGATCGGGCCGCTATGCTCAGAGGATCTTGATCTCGGCACGAGGCGAAAATGATCATTCTGATTCACACCTCCAAGGCGATGCGGCCGGCGCCCCAGGGCGGCGCGACCCTCACCGTGCCCGCCCTACGGGACCGGGCCGAAGAGCTAGCGGCATACCTCAAGACCCTCTCGGTGGAGCAGCTCGCCGCCGTCATGGAGCTCTCCCCGGAGCTGGCTGACCGAACGCACGGGCTCTTCGCCGACTGGGGTACCGATCCAGAGCGGCAGTCACCGGCGATCGACAGCTTTGCCGGTGACATCTACAGCGGGCTCCGCGCCTGCGACCTCACCCCCGCCGACCGGGCGTACGCCGAAGGTCGGTTGCGAATCCTCTCTGGGCTGTACGGCATCTTGCGCCCGGACGATGGCATCCAGCCGTACCGGCTGGAGATGGGCTATCGCCTGCCGGATCCGCCGTATGCCAACCTCTACCAGTTCTGGGGCGATGCTGTTGCCCGGTGCCTTCCGCCGACCGGCGTCATCATTGATCTGGCCGCCATCGAGTACAACCGGACCGTCACCCGGTTTCTGCCCCGCGACCGGTTCGTCAGCCCCCGCTTCCTGACGGTCAACCCGAAGACCGGCGAGCCGCGGTTCGTTGTCGTGCACGCCAAGATCGCCCGCGGTGCCTTCGCCCGGTGGCTGCTGACTGCTCAGGTTGAGGACCCGGCGGACATCGTCGACTTCGCCGAGATCGGCTACCGCTATGAGTCGGCTCTCAGTAGGCCCCGCCAGCCTGCTTTCGTCTGTCAGGAGTTCGGGGGTAAGGGGCTCAGCGTCCGACGGCACGATCTGGGCTGAGCGGTCAGGTCTGCTGGGGTTGCCGCGGGCCGCGGCCCTTTCGTTGGCGGGGCCAGATCCAGGCGGCCAGCACCGCGCCGACTACCGCGATCACACCACCGAGCACGAGGGCTGTCGACACTCCGTCCGAGAATGCCTGGTGGTAGGCCGTGATCACGAGGCTCCGCTCGCTCGCTGGCAGCTTGTCGAGGACGGCGTTCGCCGTCTGGGAGTTGGTCAGCGCGTTGACGACCTGGTTGGACTCGGCTTCGGTAAGCCCGGCCGCGGTGCTCACCGGGGCGGCCTCGGCCCGACCGAAGCGGGTGGTCGCGGCGGTAAGCAGGACAACGCCGAGCGCGCCCCCCAGCATGCTGCTGGTCTTGTAGAGCCCGGACGCGGCGCCGGCGAGGGCGACCGGTGGGCCGCCGACGATGGTGTCGGCCACGGGTACGGAGAGTATGCCCAGCCCGGCACCGATGATGAGTAGGCCCAGGATCACCGCGAGCACCGACAGGGAGGGCAGTAGGGCGCTGATGGCGAAGCCGCCGACGCCGACCAGGACGAGGCCCCAGACCGAGGGGGAACGGGCGTCGTGTCGGGTGACGATCCGTGCGCCGATGGAGTTGAACACCAGGATAGTTCCGGCGGCCGGAACCAGGAGCAGGCCGGCCGTGAACGCGCTGTAGCCCCGGACATCCTGTAGGTAGAGGGACAGCACGAAGAGGGTGCCGGCGAAGGACATGTTCATCGTCAGGTTGACGATGAGAGCGCCGTCAAAGCTGCGGGTGCGGAACAGCCGTAGATTCACCAGTGGGTCGGTGATTCTCAACTCGACGAAGACGAACGCCACGGCGAGCGCCGCGGTGGCGCCGAAGAGAGCGATGATCAGCGGATCGGTGAAGCCGACCTGTTGCCCCTCGGTCAGCGCGAAGAGCAGGCACAGTGCGGCCCCGGCCCCGGTGACCAGCCCGATTAGGTCGATCCGTCCATTGCCCCTGTGCGCCTCGGGTGCGTTTCGTTTGGTCACGACGTACAGGACGAGTACCACCGGTGCGGTCAACCAGAACAGTGACCGCCAGCCCAGCAGAGTGGTCAGGGTTCCACCGATGGCTGGCCCGATCGCCTGCCCGGCCCAGGTCGCCGCGGCCCACGCGGCGAAGGCCGGGGGCTGTTCGGTCCGTTTGAAAAGCGCCGGGATCATCGCCAGGGTGGCGGGCAGGATGAGTGCGCTCCCGGGGCCCATCAGGGCTCGGCCGGCGATGAGGCCGGCGAGGTTGGGCGTGAAGGCGGTCGCCAGGGCGGCGACACCGAAGATCACCAGGCCGAGCAGCAGCATCTTTCGATGACCGTGTAGGTCGGTGAGGCGACCGCCGGCCAACAGGAGTGTTCCGCAGGCGATGCTCAGGGCGTTGTTCGCCCACTGCATATCGGTCAGATTGACGTTCAGCTCGGTGGCGATGGTCGGCAACGCCACCCCGAGGTTGGAGAACGCGAGCCATACCAGTGTGGCGGCGGTGCAGAGGCTGATCAGGGCGGCCCGTCGGGACGGCGATGACCGGCGGGACCGGGAGTGCATAAACCCGACAATATAGGAAAGTGCTCTACCAGGTGGTCGTAAGCTAGGTGTGGTCGGGTCAGTCTGGACGGCGGGCCGCGCCGGGGTTCGGCGATGGTGCTGCGCTGGGTGCCGAACCCGGTGCGCGGGCGCTGGTGGCGGTGGCGTGGTATCGGCGGGAATGCTGGGCCGGCCAGCACGACCACAAAAAGTCGTCGTGCCCGCAATTGATGGCCTCGGTTCTCGACATGGCACGGGGGCGGCGGGGATAGACGGTTCCAGAAACTTCGCCGTCGGCGCTCGGTGGCCCGGATCGGCGGTCTGAGGAACAGCCACGGCGGGTGTGGTAGCCGCTACCCACGGGAAAGATTTGGTGGTCGGGCGAATCCCGCCTGTGGGTCCTTTAGCAACTACCCTGTCTGGATGCTAATGTCCTCGTCTTCGTACTCGTGAAATGGAGCTAACCCGAGCATGGCGCGACAGGTAATCACCCAACTGATTGACGACCTAACCGGTGGCGAGGCCGACCAGACGATTGAGTTCGGTCTCGACGGCAGGGCATACACCATCGAACTATCGGACGAGAACGCATCCACACTTCGGCAGGCGCTTGCCCCCTATATCGCCGTTGGTCAGCGCGTCGGCAGGGCCAGTGGCCACGGTGGGATCACGAGGGCGGTGCGGGGAGCCGCAGCGACCGCGCAGCGCTCCACCCGCGCGCGTAACGAGGAGATCCGGGAGTGGGCGCGGGCCAACGGATACCAGGTTTCGGACCGCGGACGCATCCCGGTCGGCGTGATGGAGGCGTACGACAAGCAGTAGAGGGCCGGCGGTTGGTTTGCCCGCAATGGCCCCGGTTGAGCTAGCCCCGACACAGCACGAAGGGCCCCGGACCGGGGCCCTTCGCTGTGTCCCACCCGCGTTGGCCCGGGCTGCGAAGCCTCTTCCCTCGGCGAAGGGGCTTTACCATCGGTTGGTGTCACCGTGCGGGGCGCGCTGGCCGTTGGTGCGGGGAGGTGTGGTCGGTCACCGGCCCCAGCCCGGGCCACGCCGCGCCGAAAAGGAGATGACCATGGGAAGTGAGCTGGCCGAGATCCTGGACGCCGTGGCCGCCGGGCGCTTTCCGGCACCGGACGGCGGGATGACCGTGCTGCCGCAGCCCTGCGACCGCGACGCCGGGGTGATCGCGTTCACCGCCCACTCCGTGGTCTTCACCAACGAGGATCCGCGCTGGGTCCGTGGAGTTCTGGCCGCTCTCGACTGCGACCCCCTGGCGGCCACGATGCATCCACACTTCCTGGGCGCCCTGCTCGAGCGCACCGGACGTCGCATGGACACGATCGACCTACTGACGGTCGCAAGCTCGCTGGCGGGTGCACCACCGCTGCGGCTCACCGAGCTCACCGACGCCGCCCATCCCCGGGAAGCCCGGGCGCGCCAGCATCGGGACGACATCCGGGTCTGGGCAGCCGACGGGGGAGTGGTCATCCTTGGCCGGGGCGTGGCCGGACGATGGGAGGCGGCGATCGAGGTTGACGAGGGACGGCGCGAAGCGGGCCTCGGACGGGAGTTGGCGAGGGCTGCGCGGCACCTGGTGCCGACCGGGCAGCCGGTCTGGGCGCAGCAGGCAGCGGGCAACGCCCGCAGTGTACGCGCGTTCCAGGCGGCGGGGTTCCGACCGGTCGGCGCAGAAGCACAGCTCTTCGAGAGGTAGCGACGCGCAGGCCGGACGGGGTGGCCTCGTTGCCGGAAGGTACTTCCGGCGCCGTTGATGCCGCCGGGCTGGCCGGTGAACGGGCCGGCGACGCGGGTGGCGGTCGCCGCTGACCGGACGGTAACACCCGCTCCCCGGGGTTGGTCGTCCACTGTGATCTTTCCCGTCGGTGACGTAAACGACAGTGTCGCAGTCACGGGTGCCCCCGACGCAGGTGTTGACAGGAGCACCGAACGTGAGCGTAAGATCGACTCTGCGCTGAGAAACATGTGTTTAGTGGAAGCTCTGCACACCGAACGCACGTTTCCAGAGCCATCTGGCGACGGGTCGCTGACCCGGACGGGGATTGCCAGCGGGATGGATCAGCTCCACTCGGAGCGCAACGGGGGGATGCATCCCGCAGCACTCGCTGCCCGGCTCGGCTGGCATGCCGCCGGAGTCAGGGCCAATGGCCCCCCGACACCGTCGGATCCAGAGGTGCTGGGCTGGCCAGGTGGCGTGACGCCTCCTGGCGGCCCCAGCGACCAGCGCCAGGCCCCGAGCAGCACCCCGACCGGCGCGGTGAGACTGGTCAGCGAACGACCAACCGTTCTTCGTCATTCGACTATCCCCAGGCGCACGCAAGCGTGGCCTACCTGCGACTGACCCCCACCCTCGGCAGACCGGACGATCGCGGTGGGGCTGTCGTCGAGCCCGTGGCGTCGCGGTGGCGGCGATCAGCGACTAGGCGCGGGTGAACCTGCCACCACCGCGGTCGGGTCGGAGGCACAGCGCCTCAGCTGATCGTGGCTCCGGTCATGCTGGAGCCCGGCCCCGAGCAGCCGCGTCCGCACCGGTGGCTCCGAGCGGGGCGAGGGCAACCGCGGCGCCGGTCACCGAGATTCCGGTTCCGGGCTGGTCGGGGATGCCGACGGTGAGCAGACTTGGACGGCCCATCTCCTGACCCTGGTACACGGTTACCGTCGTGGGCGGCGCGACCAGGCCGAGCTCGCGCAGGTAGCCGCCGAGCGCCGCGGCGGCCGCACCGGTGGCGGGGTCCTCCACGACGCCCCCGGGGGGAAACGGGTTCCGCGCGTGGATGACCTGTGCGGACTCCCGGTGCACCAGGTTGATGGTGGTCCAGTCCCGCTCGGCCATCAGGTTGGTCAGCGCTGCCATGTCGTAGTCCAGGTCGGCCAGGCGGGCTCGGCTTCCAGCGGCGATGATCGGGTGCCATGCCCCGGCGAAGGCGACCCGTGGTGGCAGCGTCGTCGCCAGGTCCTCCGGCTTCCAGCGCAACGCGTCGAGTAGTGCCGCGAAGTCGTCCGCGGCGATCGGCTGGGTGCGTGGTTCGACGCTGACCAACGTCGCGGTGATGGTGCCGTCCGCCCGTACCGTGGTGGAGACCTCGACCGGGCCGGCAGGGGTGCTCAGATGCAACACTCCTGAGCCGTGTCGCGCGGCGTACGCCGCGGCTGACGCGATGGTCGCGTGGCCACAGAACGGGACCTCTGCTTTGGGACTGAAGTAGCGAACCGTGAAATGCCCGGCGTCGCCGGGCACGAGGAACGCCGTTTCGGAATACCCGACTTCGGCCGCGACGCGCTGCATCTCCGCGTCGTCAGCACCGGTGGCGTCCAACACGACACCAGCCGGATTGCCGCCGGCGGGATCGGTGGTGAACGCGGCGAACCGCAGGATCTCCATGATCGCGATTCTAGGGTGGAGTCTCCCTGTGACCGAGTGCCAATTGACTCCCGGTGGTCACCGCCGGGGTAGTTCGATGCTTGTTGCCTGGGTGGGTGCGACATAGAGTCCGGTATTAAATCCGAGTTCACCCGGTCTCCAGCTAGATTCGGCTGAATCCGGGTGATCCAATGTCCGTGGCTGGCTCGAGAGTCAGCTCCCGCAGCGGGCGGACGCTTCCGGGGTAACGCCAGCGCTTCGCCCGGCACGTTGGGGTGAGTCGGTTCGAATGATCCGGCCGTCTGTTGGTGTCACCCATATGGTGGGCTTTGGGGCACTCTTCGAGTTGGGGAGCGCCGGTGGTCCGGCCGCCAAGTCGATGCTGTTCGGTCGGAAGCTGACGTGCGGCTACGGGGTGAGTGGGGTTGGCGATGCACGTCGGAGTGATCGCACTCGCCACCGCCTGTCCGAAGAGTGTGACCACGATGGTTCTTCCTGGTGCCGGATCGTCGGATGAACGAGGGTGAGCTGGAGGCGGGGGAAGCCCCCCGGACCGGGTCGGGGCGGCCGGTCCGACCCTGGCCGGCGGCGACCGTCGGGCTGCTGGCGTTGTTTCTGGGCGGGTTGAACATCTCCCTGATCGTGATCGCTTTGCCGACGATCCGAAGTGTGTTCGACCTGAGCTCGAGCGGTCAGCAATGGCTGGTCTCCGGATATTTTTTGACCTTCGGACTGACGCTGGTGCCAGCTGGCCGGTTCGGCGACCAGCGTGGCCGGCGCAACATATTTGTGGCCGGCGTCATGTTGTTCGTGGTGGCGAGCATGGTTTCCGGATTAGCCCCCTCCGGGGAGTGGCTGATTATTGGCCGGTTGGCGCAGGGAGTTGGCATCGGGATAGCGCTACCCCAGGTGTTCGGGACGATCCAGCGGATGTTCTCACCCGGAGAACGGGGGCGCCCGCTCGGGCTGGTGGCCGTCGGAGTCAGTAGCTCCCGACTGGCCGGTCCGATACTCGGTGGCGCCTTGGTCGCCCTCGGCGGCGAGCAGGGCTGGCGGTGGATCTTTTTGATCAATGTTCCGCTTGGGATCGTCGTCGCCGGCTTCGGGTGGCGGCTGTTCCCCGTCGCCGAACGGGGGCAGCGACCCGACCTGGACCTGATCGGTGCCCTCCTACTGATGTGCGGGTTGGGGCTGCTCTGGCTGATGCAGGGAGAACAGTGGCCGGGGCTGCTCCGCTGGCTGCTCCTACCGGCCGGCCTGGCGATCCTGGTCGCCTTCTTCTACTGGGAACGGTCCTATGCCCGCCGCGGCGAGCCGATATTCAACCTGGGCCTGTTCCGGATCCGGTCGTTCGCCCTGGGCACATTCATCGCCACGTTCTACTTCGCCGGCTACGAGGCCGTCTACTACCTGGTATCGGAGTATCTGCAGCACGGGCTCGGGCACGACGAGTTGGTGACGGGCATCGCCCTCATGCCGTTGGCTCTGGGTATGGCCGTCGGCTCGGTGGCCGCCGGTGCCAAGGCCGACCAGATCGGGCGGCGACTGATCGCTGTGGGGTTGGCCTGCGGGGTGGTCGGGCTCGCCATGCTGTTGATCGCAGATCTTTTCCTGCCGGATCCACAGTCCCCGCACGCGGCGACGCTGCCACTGCTCCTGGCCGGCTTGGGCGGTGGACTGGTCACCGCGGGCGTCGGGGGTGGGCTGGTTATCGCGCCGAACCAGACCCTGGCCCTGGCGCACGTGCCGCCGGCCCAGGGCGGCAGTGCCGGGGGGATGCTCCAGACGGGGCAGCGCTTCGGGGGTGGGTTCGGGGTCGCCCTCGTCGGCACCGCGCTCTTCACCAGCCTGGACAGAACCGGTGACTGGCTCCTCGCCTTCCGAATTCCGATGGCGATCATTATCTGCTTCTTCGTCATCGCGTTTGTCGCTGTTCTGATCGACTTGGCTATCCGTTCCCGATCGCGGTGACGGCCCTCCCCGGTCGGCTGCCACTTCGGTCAACCGGTGCCGGGCGGGCCACCGCCGCTTCGCTCAAGCCGGCTCGGCCACCAGACTCGGCGACCAACGTCATGGGTGAGGGCCGGCACCAGCAGGGACCGCACGACGATGGTGTCGATGAGAAGCCCGACTGGAAGGGCGATGCCCAGCTCCACCAGGATTCGAACCGGGAGCACGGTCAGTGCCGCGAAGGTCGCCGCGAGCACGACACCGGCTGAGGTGATCACCCCGCCGGTTACGGTGAGTGCGGACAGTACTCCGCGTCGGGTGCCCAGCCGCTCTGACTCCTGTCGAACCCGGCTCATCAGAAAGACGTTGTAGTCCACCCCCAGGGCGACCAGAAAGACGAATGCGAACAGGAGGAACTCCGGGTCCACCTTGGGGATGTTGAGCAGATACCGGAAGATCAGCACGCAGATTCCCACGGTGGCGGTAAAGGAGAGCACCACGGTCAGGACCAGGAGCATCGGTGCGAGCAGGGCGCGCAACAACACCGCCAGGCAGAGCAGGATCACGGCCAGGACGACCGGAAAGATGACCTGCTGATCCCGGTCGGCGGCGTTGGCCGTGTCCACATTTGTTGCCGTGAAGCCACCGACCACGGAGTCGGAGCCGGGCACCGCGTGCACGGCGGTGCGGAGCCGCCGCAGGGTCTGCTCAGCGCTGTCGCCGTCCGGTGCGTCGCTCATGGTCGCGTTGAGCTGAGCCCGTCCGTCGACGACCTTCGGCGCGGCCCCTGCTTCCTCCGCCGTGGTCGAGGCCCCACCCGCTGAGGTGACCGCTGCCACGGAGACGATTCCCGACACCTGACGGGCCGCGGCGGTGACCTGGTCGACGGTCTCCGCGTTGGTCACGATGATCGCCGGGCTGCCGGTGCCGCCGGGATAGTGCTGGTCGAGCAGACGCTGCCCGCTGACCGACGACCGGTTCCCGGAGAAGAGCAGGTCATCCTGGTTGACTGCCTGCTTTCCGAGCTGGGTGACCCCGATCGCGGCCACGCCGAGGCCGATGACGGCGGTCACCCACACGAGTCGGTCTCGCCGGCCGATGAGGCGGGCGACCGGGGTCCAGAAGCGATGCGAGGTGGTTGCGGCCCGCTGTTTCGGGCGCGGAGTCCGCGGCCAGAAAACCCGCCGCCCACCCAGGACGAGCAGGGCGGGGAGGAAGGTGAGCATCACTAGCAGCGTGCAGGCGATGCCGATGGCGGAGACCGGCCCGAGGGAGCGGGTGGAGCTGAGCACCGACAACAGCAGGGCGAGTAGGCCGAGGATGACCGTCGAGCCGGAGGCGACGATCGCGGGAGCGGCACCGCGCCACGCCACCTTCATCGCGTCAACGGGGCGTTCCCTCCTGGTCAACTCCTCCCGATAGCGAGCTATGAGTAGCAGCGCGTAGTCGGTACCCGCGCCGAAGACGAGCACGGTGAGGATCCCCCGCGACTCCCCACTCAGCTTGATCACATCCGCGTCGGCCAGCCAATACACGAAGACCGTGGCCAACACGTACGAGAGCCCGGCGGAGATCAGTGGAAGCGCCCACAAGACCGGACTTCGGTAGATGATCAGCAGAACTACCAGCACCGCGCCCAGGGTGACGACCAGCAACTCGCCGCCCACCCCGGCCAGCACCGTGATCAGGTCGCCACGTAGGGCGGCCGGGCCGGTGACCTCGATGGTCAGTCCACCCTGGTCGCCACTGGTGATCGCGCGCAGCTGATCGATGACGTCGTTCTCCGCCTGCCCCACGGCGTTGTCGATCGGGACGACCACCAGCAGGGCCTGCCCGTCCTGGCTCTGGACGGGGGGCGCGAGGGGCCCGACAACCCACTGCACCTGACCGAAGTGGGTCAGGTCTGACATCGCCCGTTCCTGGTCGTCAACGGTGATCCCCGCCGAACGCTCGTAGACCACCAGGGCAGGCGTGGTATCCGCACCGGTGATGTCCCGGCTGTCCCGCTGCGCCTGCTGGGACTCCGCATCGGCGGGAAGGAACGTCTGGAAGTTGTCGGTCTCGACCTCGTCGAGGCGGCCGGGGAAGGAGTGGGCCACACCGCCGATCACGAGCCATCCGAGGGTCACCACCACCGCGACCAGGGTGCCGACGTGGCGGGAAGGCATTGCGGCCCCTGTCAACGTTCGGCTTGCTGGTACCGGCGCCCCGACCTGCCGCCCGGCCCCGCGATCAGCAGCGGGCCCGACAGCAGTGCCCTCCGTTCACTCGGGCGCGAGCGCCCGGCCGGATCTGACATGGGTCAACTATCTGGGGTATCGGCTGCGCACACTCCGACTTCCCGCCGTTCTCCGCTGAACAGGTGAAAGTCGTAACGGGTGGGCCACCCGGGCAGTCGATGTCACAGCCCGTTAGGTTGTGCGGGTGCATGACACGGCAAGGCGTGGGACGGCGGTCTGGTTGGCCGTACTGGTGCTGGCGCAGACAGTCGCCCTCATCGTGGTGTGGCGCACCGCCTTGCACACCGAACTCGGCCAGTGGCTCGACACGGTCGCCCTCACCGGCAACCAGATCGGCCAGGACCGCATCGACGGACCGGTCAACCACATCCTCAACGCCATGTCGCTGGCGGCGCTGCTGGCCGCCACCGCCGTAATCGGGTTCATCGCGCTGATCCGGGGCCGCGTCGCGCTCGCGGTCACCGCAACCCTGCTCATCGTCGGCGCCAACCTCACCACCCAGGCGCTCAAGTACGGCCTCGCCCGGCCGGACTTCGGCATCGACCCGCAACGGATCTTCGCCGGCAACAGTCTGCCCAGTGGTCACGCCACCGTCGCCGCCTCGTTCGCGGTGGCGCTGGTCCTCGTCCTGCCACCGACGGTCCGAGTCCTGGGCGCGTTGCTCGGCACCGGCTACGCCGCCGCCGTCGGAGTGGCCACCCTCTCCGCCGGATGGCACCGACCCAGCGACGCCATCGCCGCGTACCTGGTGGTCGGGGTCTGGGCGGCGCTCGGTGGGCTGGTGCTGTTGATCATGCAGCGAGAACGGGCGAAGGTCGACCCCGGCGACGCGCACCGGCTCGCCGCCGTGTTACTCGGCACGGGCGGCCTGCTCGCGGTCGTCGCCGGCGGTCTCGCCCTGGCCTGGCTCGCCGACGGCCCCCGGATCGCCCCGAACGAGTTGGCCCGCCGGCCCCTCTTCGCCGGCTATGCGGGTGGTGCCGCCGAGATCGCCGGTACGATGGCCATCGTGATGGCCCTGGTCCTGGTCAGTGCGCACCGTCTCATCCCCCGAAACGCGGGCTGAGCCGTGGTGGAGCCGGCCATGGTGGAAGCGGCCGTCGGTAGCCTGCCGGAGCTCACGCCGGTGCGGGCGGCGTTTCGGGACGAATGCGCCCAGCTCGCTGCCGAGCTGCGGGACCTGACCGAGGCCGACCTGGACCGGCCCACCAACTGTCCGCCGTGGACCGTCCGAGACCTCCTCGCCCACGTGCACACCGGCGTCGGCCGGCTCGCCGGGATGCTCGCTGCCCCTGCCCCGCCCCAGGTGCAGGTTGACGCCGCCGGCTACTTCGGCGCGGCCAAGTTCACCCCGCCGGTAGACGCCGACCGCATCGAAGGTGGCCACCGAGTGGGACGGTCCCTGGATGCCACGACGCTCGCCGACAACCTGGACCGGGCCCAGCGGGCCACCCTCGACGCGGTCGACGCGCAGCCCCCCGGCCGGCTGGTCCGCACCCGGCACGGTGACGCGATGACAATGGTGGAGTTTCTGCGTACCCGGGTGGTCGAGGTGGGGGTGCACGGCCTGGACCTGGCCGCGGCGCTCGACCGGCGACCGTGGCTGACCCCGGCCGCCGCCACCGTGGTGGCCGACCTGCTCACCGGTGGACATCCGGTGCCGGCCGCCCTGGGCTGGGATCGGCTGACCCTGATTCGCAAGACGACCGGCCGGTCGCCGTTGACCTCCGCGGAGCAGACGACCGTTGCCGCCGTCGACTTCCGCTGGCTGAGCTTCGCGCCCTGAGGGCTCCCGGGGCGCCCCGAGCGCCGCGCTGCTGGGCTTGGCCCCAGCCGGCCGAGCCGCCGCGCTGCTGGAGCCTCGCGTCAGCCCGGCTCAGGGCGCGGGCCGGGTACGGGCAGCGCGCGGCGCGGGAACCTGCGGGGCGGCCCGGCGTAGCTGCTCCAGCACCACCGGGTCGATTCGGCCCGGCACCAGTCGCCGTTCCAGGTTCTCCAGACCCGCCCAAGCGACCAGCGCCTCCTGCGGCGCGGCCGGATCGGCGGGGTGCCCGAGCGCGGTGAGCCGGCCGGCCACCTCGACCGCGAGCGCACCGGTGAGATCCAGCAGGGTGCCCGGGTCCGGACGGCTGAACAGTCGGGTGTGCGCGGCGAGAAGTCGGCCCAACTCGGAAACCGGATCCGGGTGGTCGTCGACCCGCAGATCGATCAGGACGTCGCCGGTGCCGGCGTACCCGGCGCCGCGCTCGACGACCAGCAGCCCGGCGCTCTGCCGCCCGCGCCGGTCCCCACCCGCCTCGTCCCCGGCCCGCAACGCGGCCAGGAGACGCTGCGGGAACGGCAGCCCCCGGCCACCGAGCCAGCCGTCGCGGACCTCGTCGATCACCTGCGGACCGGCGAGGATGTTGCCCTGCGCAGCCCAGCCCTCCCCGGACTGCCCGCCCGCCCAGGGGCGGCAGGCCGGCCCGGTCCAACCGGCACCCGGGCCGGTCGCCCCCACGACACCCACCTGGCGGTGGTCGCGCTCGTCGTCGGCGGCGACCAATCCGGCGACCACACCCGCCGCGCCAACCCCGGTCCGGAGCAGCGCCAAGCCCTGCGGCCGGTAGGCCAGGTTCACGTGCGCCTGGGTGGCGATCGCGCCCACCTCGGCCTCCGCGGCCGGCACCAGCGCCCCGGCGGCGAGGAACCTGCTGGCCACGACCACTCCGTGCAGCCGGCCGTCGGCGGAGCGGGCGACGAGGGAGAAAGTCACGAGCCGCAGCGTAGCGCGGTGACCGGTCCGGGAGACCAGACCAGATCTTGCCCACCGCCCGCCGGCCCGACATCATCGACCGATGACGACGCGATGGGGCATGACGGTACCGTTGAGCGGGATCCCGCTGGCCGACCACGCCGCGGTCTACCGCACACTCGACCAGGTCGGCTTCACCGACGTGTGGTCGGCCGAGGTGACCGGGGCGGACGCCTTCACACCGCTGGCGCTGGCCGCCGCCTGGGCGCCGCGGCTGCGGTTAGGCACCGCGATAGCGCCGGTCTTCACCCGCGGACCGGGGCTGCTCGCGATGAGCGCCGCCGCCCTCGCCGAGACCGCCCCCGATCGGTTCGCCCTCGGCATCGGCGCCTCCGCACCGGTGATCGTCCAGGATTGGAACGCCGGCGAGTTCAGCGAGCCGTACCGGCGCACCCGCGACGTGCTCCGCTTCCTGCGCGCCGCCCTGGCCGGAGAGACAGTCGACGGAGCGTACGACACCTTCGCCGTCCGGCGCTTCACCCTGGAACGCCCGCCGGCCGTACCCCCGTCGCTGCTGCTCGCCGCGCTGCGCCCCGGCATGCTGCGGCTCGCCGCCGGCGAAGCCGACGGCGTGATCCTCAACTGGCTCGCCGCCACCGACCTGCCGCAGGTGCTGGGCGCGCTCGGCCGGGCTCGCCCCGGCTTCGAGGTCGTCGCCCGGATCTTCGTCTGCCCGACCACGGACGCCGGATACGCCCGCGCGCTGGGCCGCCGGCTCATCACCAGCTACCTGACCGTCCCGGCGTACGCGGAGTTCCACCGCTGGCTGGGGCGCGCCGAGGTCTTCGACCCGATGTGGACCGCCTGGGCCGCGGGAGACCGGCGGGGCGCCGGGGCGGCGGTGCCGGACGAGGTGGTGGACGCGCTCGTGCTGCACGGCAGCCCGCAGGAGTGCCGGGCCCAGGTGCAGCGGTACGCCGCGGCCGGAGTGGACGTCCCCGTACTGGCGCTGCTGCCAACGCCCGAGCTGGCGGCCGGTGCGGCGGCGGCGCTCCTCGACGTGCTCGCCGGGCTGGGCGGGGGTGAGCCCCGATGAACCTCACCGACCGGGTGGCGGTGATCACCGGCGGGGCCGGAGGGATCGGGTCCGCGCTGGCCCGGCGGTTCGCGGCGGAGGGAGCGGCGGCCGTGGTGGTGGCGGATCTGGACCCCACGGCCGCCTGCGCGGTCGCCGACGCGGTCGGCCCCGTCGCCCGGCCTGTCGAGGTGGACGTCGCCGACGAGGAGCAGGTCCACGCGCTGGTCGCCGAGACCGAGCGACGCTACGGGCGCATCGACCTGTTCTGCGCCAACGCCGGCGTGGCTACCGGTGGGGGAGTGGCCGCCCCGGACGCCGACTGGGACCGGGCCTGGCGGGTCAATGTGCTCTCCCACGTCTACACCGCCCGGGCGGTGCTGCCGGCGATGCTCGCCCGCGGTGGCGGGCACCTGCTGATGACCTGTTCGGCCGCGGGTGTCTGACCGCGGTGGCCGACGCGCCCTACACCGCCACGAAGCATGCCGCCGTCGCCTTCGCCGAGTGGCTCGCCATCAACTCGGTGACCCCCGCCGCCACGACCGGCGTCGGCTCGCCGTCGGCCCCACGGGCCCGCACCAACACATCGCGCGCCATCACCGCGACCTCGGTGGCGGCCAAGTCACCGGTGGCTGGCTGCCCGGCGAGCCGCAGCGCGTCGGTCACCTCCCGCCAGGCGCCACCCACCCGCTCGCCGGGGGAGCCGCGCTCCAGCCGGCCCCGGCTCAGCGTCCGGCGTAGCCATAGCAACGTCAGCAGCAGCATCGCCGCCAGGACCAGCCCACCGCCGACCGCGACACCGGCCACCAGCAGCACCGACGGGGACCCGCCGGTGGTGTCTGCCGGCCCCACCGGTGCGCCGGAGGCCTGCGCAGTGGCCGTCGGCTCCGTGCTCGGCGTCGGTGTCGGCGACGGCGGCTCGTCCGGTGGGGGACGCAACCCCTCCTCGACCGGCCGGGGCTCGGCGTCCGGTTGGGGCAGCGGATCGAACGGCACCCAGCCCAGCCCGTCGAACAACACCTCCGGCCAGGCGTACGCGTCCCCGGCCCGCACCGGCCCGTCGCCCGGCGGCCGGAAGCCGACCACCACCCGGGTCGGCAGCCCCACCAACCGGCCCAGCACCGCGAACGCCGCCGCGAACTGCTCCGACGTTCCCCGCTGCCCACCCGCGTTGCGTGGGCCGAACAGAAAGAACTCCAGATTCGGGTATGCGTGCCCGCTCGGCGCGTCCGGAACCAGCCGGTAGTGCTCGGCGAGGAACTGCTCCACCGCAGCAGCCCGTTGGTACGGGGTGCCGGCCGACTCGCTGAGCTGCTCCGCCAACTGGCGCAGCGACTCCGGCACCCCGTCGGCGACCCGCAGCACCCGCGCCACCTCCGCGCCGGCCGGCGCATCCGCGATGGCCAGCAGGTTGGCCTCCGGCCGCTCCCGGTCGGACGTCACCGTGTACCGCAGCCCGGGGGCCAGCCCCTCCGGGTGGATCAGGGTCCCGGTCGCCGGGTCGTACGCCACCCGCGCCCCGGTCACCTCCCGCGGGGTGGCGACGGCCGGCAACAACCGCCCGGTCAACTCGGCGACGGTCAGCTCCTGGCGGACCGTCTCGACGATGCTCCCCGGGGCGGTGTCCGTCGCCGGGAGGACCCGACCGGCGTTGCGGTACGTCGCGCCGACCTGCCAGGTAACCCCGTCGTAGTCACTGAGCACCGCCAGCCGGATCCGCGTCCCGGCGCCGGCCGGGTCTGCCCCGGCGGTGGAGAGGGTCGTCACCTCCAGCAGCTGCTGCTCCGGATGCAGCGCCCAACCCGAGATGCGGATCAACGGATTCTCGTCCAGCGAGTCCACGCGGGGCGGCTCCACGTACCGGCGCGGGTCGACCGGCCGGCCTCCGATCATGCCGGTGAGCGCTGGACCGAGCAGGACCGCCAGTGCCACCACGACCGCGATACCGGCCGTGGACGCCCCGACGAGCCGGATCCGCGTCGCCGCGCGAGCCTTCGGCGCCAGCCCCGCCATCCGGTCCGCAGCGGCCGGCCGGACCCGTCCCGGCAACGCGAGCCCGAGCACCGCCACCGCCACGAAGACCAGCGTCGGCCCGACCGCCGGCTCAGCGTTCGGCCCGACCAGGTAGACGGCGCCGGCGAAGAGCAGCACCGGCGGCAGGTACCCGACCAGCACCCGACCCGCCCGCAACGTCACCTCACTCGCGGCCAGCCCGGCCAACCAGGCGGCCACCACCGGAACGAGGATCGTGTCCGGGGTCGGCTCCACCGGAATCATGGCGGTCAACAGTCGGGGAATGCCGTTGCGGGCGGCCTCGCCAGCGATCTCCATGAGCGGGCCGGGCAGGTCGGAGCGATCGGCGGCAAGCCGCAACGACCACAGCGTCCACGCCGCCAGGCCCAGGACCGACAGCGGCGCCACCAGCCACGAGGGCAGCCGCCGACAGAGCACTCCCACCAGCACCGAGCCGGTCGCAGCACCGGCAACCAGCAGCGTGAGCAGCCCGCCGGCGTACATCCGCCCGAGGACCACCCCGGCCAGCGCCACCAACACGACCAACACCACCGCCAGCGGCAGCTCCGAGGTCAGAAACGACCCGGGTGCGGGCAGCTGTGCAACCCCGCGGCCTCTGCCCGCGGGGAGATCGGCATCGCGGCGGGCACCGCGCTCGGCCATCCTCACCACCGCCGCACCCGATCCCACTCGGCGGCGAACGCGGCCCCGTCCACAGCGTCGATCACCACCAGGCCGGTCGTCGGCGGCTGCGCCGGCTCCGCCGCCCCGAACACCCCGACGACCACCGACGGGTACGCGCCGCGGAGCGCACCGAACCGGCCGAGCGTCGCCCGCCCGCCCGGGCCGGTGAGCGCGATCAGCGTGTCGCCGAGGCGGTCCCCCCGCAGCCGGGTCAGGGTGGCGTCCAGGGTGTCGGCCCCAAGCCCCGCCGCCGCCAACCGGTCCAGCGGGCCCGCCGCCCCGGCATCCGGCGCACCCGCCGCGCTGACCTCCTCCTCCGGGGCCACCAGCACCAGCACCACCGGCAGGTCGGCCCGGTAGGCGGCCGTCAGCACCGATGCCGCCGCCTCACACGCCGACTCGAACGACTCCGCCGGACCAGCCGACCGCTGCGGGTGAGCCACCGCCCGGTTGTCCAGCAACACCACCAGGCGAGGCAGGCTGGTGTCCACGTTCTCCCGGACCATCAGCTCCCCCACCCGCGCGCTGGTCCGCCAGTGCACCCGACGCAGCTCGTCCCCGACCACATACTCCCGCAGCGAGTCGAAGGTGATCGAACCGTGCGGGACGGAATCCACCCGACCGTCCAGGCTGCGCCCCCGCGCCCGTGGGCATCACGTTCAGCGGATGGACCCGTGGGTGCACCCACACCGGCACCGTCTCGCCGTACGGGCGCGACAACGACACCAGCCCCAGCGGGTCCCGCCGGGTCACCCGCAGCGGCCCCACCGGCACCACACCCCGGCGGGTCGTCGGCACCTCGTACCGGGCCGTGGTGTCCTTCCCCGGCCGCAACCGCAACACCGGCACCGGCACCGGCACCCCACCACAGCGGTCCTCAGCGACCAGGTTCGCCGACCGGAGCCGGCCACTGTTGTGGACGGTCACCGTCATCGTCGCCGGCTCACCGCGCGAAACCCGGTCCGGCTCGGCCCGGCGAACCACCGCCAACCGGGGCCGCCACGCAGCTACGGCCAACGCGTAGCCGCCCGCGGTCGCCCCCGCCGCACCCAACAAGGCCAACTCCGGGTACGCGAACCGGAAGCCCACCGCCAGCAGGGCAGCGGCAGCGACAAGCAACCCGACTCCCCGGGCAGTAACCCCCACAGCTCAACCGCGGACCGCAGCGGCCTGCCCGGACGGCAGTGGCACCGGCACCGAGGCGATGGCCTGGCGCAGCACCTCCGTCGGGGTCACCCCCCGCACCTGCGCCTCCGGGGTGAGCAGCAGCCGATGCGCGAAGACGGGCTCCGCGAGCAGCTTCAGATCCTCCGGCATTATCCAACCCCGTCCGTCGATCAGCGCGTACGCGCAGGCCGCCCGCGTCAACGCGATCACCCCACGCGGGCTCACCCCCACCCGGACCTGCCGATGGTCGCGGGTCGCCGCGGCGACCCGCACCGCGTACGCGTACAACGGCTCGGCGATGTGCACCCGGCGCGCCATCCGCACCATCTCCTCGACCGCCGTGGTGTCGGTGACCGGGGTCAGCGCCTCGGGAGAACGCGCCGTCGCGCCCCGCAGCACCTCCACCTCAACCGCCTCATCCGGATAGCCAACCGACAACTTCACCAGGAACCGGTCCAACTGCGCCTCCGGCAGCCGGTACGTGCCATCCATCTCCACCGGGTTCTGCGTCGCCACCACCAGGAACGGCTGCGGAACCGGATGGCGCACCCCGTCCACCATCACCGTGCGCTCCTCCATCACCTCCAGCAGCGCCGACTGGGTCTTCGGTGAGGCCCGGTTGATCTCATCGGCGATGACGATGTTGGCGAAGACCGGCCCCGGATGAAACTCGAACTCCCGGCTGGCCTGGTTGTAGATCGTCACCCCGGACACGTCCGACGGCAGCAGGTCCGGGGTGAACTGGATCCGCCGCCACTGACCCTGCACCGTGGCGGCGACCGCCCGGGCCAGCGTCGTCTTGCCAACCCCCGGCACATCCTCCAGCAGCACATGACCCCGCGCGAAGAGGGCGGTCAGGGCCAACCGGACCACCTCCGGCTTGCCCAGGACAACCGCGTTGATGTTCTCGGCCAGCCGGGCGGCGAGGGCGGCGAAGCCCTGCACCTCCGACTGACTGAGCAACTCGGGGGAACTCACGCTGGTGCTCCTTGCCTGGCGTCGGTCAGCAGGTTGGCAGAACGTTGATGTCGTCACCGCCGTCGAGGTTCAGCCAGGCCCACGGAATGTAGTTGCGCCCCTGGAAGTCGACCTGCACCCACCACGTGCTCCTCTTGTGCCCGTTGTAGACGAAGGCGTACACCTCTTCGCCCGCCTTCCGGCAGTGCGCCTTCAACCGCGTGCCCGGCTTGGCCCACCCGACTTGCCGAGGGTCATCCTGCCGCGGCACCGAGAAGATCTCGTTGCCGTTGCGGCCATCGATATCGGCGTCACAATATGTCGCCTGGTCCCCGGAGTCGCCGTTCTCGCAGGTAGCGGTCCCGAGCGCCACCGCGGTCGACTGCGCTCGGGTCGCGCTGCCCGGGCCGGCCGCGTTCGTTGCCGTCACCGTGAACGTGTACGCCGTGCTCGACGTCAGCCCGGACAACGTGATCCGGGAACACGGGCCGGACTTCGCCGGCTTGCCGCTGGTGCTCAGCGTGCAGGTCGCCTTGCCGCCGCCAGCATCCACAGTGAAATTCACCGTCACCGACGTGGCGGTCGCCGACGAACCGGTCACCGTCACCTTCGGCGCGGCCACGGTCCGCGCGGTAGCCGTCCCCTCCGGCCCCGGCCCGGCCTCGTTGACCGCCCGCACCCTGACCGTGACCTGCTGCCCGTCACCCAGCCCGCTGACCGTTGTCTGAGTATCGGTCACCTCGCTCTGCTGGCCACCCACGTCCACCAGGTACGCCGTCACCGGCCGGCCATTCGCCGCCGCCGGCCCCCACCGCACCGCGACCGTCCCCGACTGCTCCGCCACCGTCGTGGCCTGTAGCTCCACCGGCTCCCCCGGCGGTGCATACGGCACCACCGTGTTACTCACCGGCGAGGCCGCCGAACCCGCACCCTTGTCATTGACCGCGACGACCGAGAACGCGTACTGCCGGCCGAACTCCAACTCGCCCGCCGGCACCACCAACTCCGTCCCGGTCGCCTCCCCGGCCAGGGAGTTCGTGCCGGCCGAGGTGGCCGTCACCACGTACCGGTCGATCGTGTTGCCCTGCCCGTTCGCCGCCGGCCAGCGCACCGCGACCGTCCCGTCCGGGCGCGCCTCGGCGGTCGCGCTAGCCGGCGGGTCCGGCACCTCCGCCGTCGGCGTCACCGGATTACTGGTCCGGGCCGGGCCATCCCCCTTGGCGTTGACGGCGAACACCGAGAACGCGTACGTCTCCCCGTTGGTCAGCCCCTTGATCTCCACCGCCCGCTGGTTGGCGCCGACCTCGACGCGCTGCCCGCCACCGGACACCACGTACTTGATGACCTCGGCGCCGTTGGCGGCGGCGGCCCGCCAGCTCACCCGGGCCTGGGCGTCCCCGGCCGCCGCGGTGACCGCCTCCGGTGGACCCGGCCGACTCTTCTTCGGCTTCTTCGGCGGCGGGGGCGGCGGTGGGGGAGCGGGCGGCGGGTCACCGCCGAGCACGTCGTTGGCGTACTTGTCGACCTCCCGCATCCGGTGCCGGTCGTCCACCACCCGGGCGGTCGAGGCGTCCGGAGCGTTGATGAACAGGTGGTTCTCCCGAACCTCCAGTTCAAGCGGACCAGCCGGTGCGCCGGATATCGAATCGACCAGCTGACCGGAGTCGTCGAAGACGTAGACGGTGCCGGTGGCCTCGTCGGCACAGTAGAACCGACCCGCCCACGACACCGCCGGGCTGAGGTCGCCCCCATCGCCGGGCACCGTGAAGTTCGTGACCACCCCGCCCGCGACCACGTGCACCTGCCGTTGCGACGGCACCGTCACCGGCACCGCCGACCCATTGGTACGGGTGGGCAGCACCGCCGGCCCGGAGGTCACCAACGGGGTCCGCGTCACATCCCCCTGGCGCACCATGATCAGGGAGCCCGCCGTCCGGTCGAGCACCGCCACCCCGTCGTCCAACGCGGAGACGATCAACTCGTGCTGCGGCTCGGTGATGTCGTACGTCTCGATCAACTCCGGGTTCAGGCCCTCCTCAGCCGAGGCCGACGAGGACGGCAGCGGCGCGGCGCTGATCGCCGAGACAGTTCCCTCGCTCGGCACCGCGATCCACAGCCGACCCTCACCATCAAACGACCCACCGGTGATGCCGGGCGGAAAGTGGACCGAGTTGCCGATCGGTGTCAGGGACCGCGGGTCGAGCTGCCGGATGACGCCCTGCACCGCGTCCACCACGAACGCCGCCTCGTCGTGCAGCACGACGTTCACCCCAAGACCGGGCGTGGTGGGGGAGGTCGCGAGGATCCGCAACGTGGCGAGGTCCAGCGAGCTGACCTGGCCCGTGCTCAAATCCCGCAGGACGAGCAGCCGGTCGGTCTGGGTGACCTGCACCGGATGCTGCCGCGCACCCGGAACCTCCAGCCGGGTGTCCACCCGCGCCGTCACCCCGTTGACCCGAGCCAACTCACCGCGAACACTGCTCCACAGCCAGGAGCTGGCGTCGAAGGTGGCCACCGCGTTGTCAGCGGCGCCCACTCCGAGCACAGTGAGCCCCATCGCCGCCAGCAGCGCCGTCACGGTGGCGATGGTGACCAGCCCACCACGAAACCGGCGGCGTGGAGTCCCGACATCGTTGACGGCGGCCACAACCAACTGCCTCCCCGTATCGTTTGAACATTTTGACGGGTCCGAAGACGGCGGCCCTCCCAGAAGTCGGGTGCCATCCTATTTGGCTCAGCAACGACAGGGAATCCCGTACCGTCCACCCGTGTGTACGCAGCGTACTGTCTGGCAATTTACCGCTCGCGATCGGTGCACACCTGCCCGGACGTGGTGAACGTCTCCGTTGAATACACCGCCAGCACCGTGAAGCAGTAGTCCACCCCTGCGCTCAGACCATTGAGCGTGTAGCTGGTCCGCCCCGGCTCCACCTGGTCCTTCGGCCCCAGCTGCTGCCCCGCCTGGCCGGCGGCAACGACGAACGGAACGGCGCCGCCGGACGGGTCCGTCCAGGTGAGAGTCACCGAGGTCAGGTCATCCCGCAGACTCAGGTCCGTCGGCGGTGGTGCACTCGGCGCCGCCGACGCCCGCGGCGCCTCCGGCAGCGGAGCGGCCGCCGGCTCGGTCGGCCCGGTCCGAAAGAACACCACCAGGCCCGTGCCGACGATCGCCACCGCAGCCACGCCCGCCGCGGCGAGCACCGCGACCACCGCGGTCCAGCTCCGGCCCCGCCGCTGCGGCTCCCGTGCCGGACGCGCGGCAGGCAGCAGACCGACAACGGTGTCGTCCGTCATCCGGGCTGGGCCCGGCGCGGGGTCACTGGCTGAAACCCCAGGTGCGGGGCGGGCGTCGACAGGGCCGTACGGGGAACGTGGCCCCCAGGATTGGTCTGGTCGGGGCCGTGGCCTGCCGCCGTGCCCGCCCGGTCTCGGTCTGACCGCCGGCCGCTGTGGTGTCGCGTGGCCGGCATGATCGGGAGACGGACCCGGTGGAACGGGCGCGGCCACCGGTGGAACCGGCGGGGCCCCCGGTGGAGCCGGCGCGGACTCCGGTGGAAAAGGCGGCTGCGCCCGTCGAACGTCCGAGGGCTGCGCCGCGACCGCCCCAGCCCCCGGACGCCCCGGACTGTGCTGCGTGGGGAGTGGAGGGTTCGGCGTACCGGACGAGCCGTCAGCCAGGACGGCCTCGTTGAGGTAGGCCCGCGCCGCCCGGACCGACGAGTGGTCGGCCCCGAGCGCGGCTGGGCCGGCGGTCAAGATCCGGTTGAAGTTGCGGCGGGCCTCGTGTCGGTTGCCGAGTTCGTCCGCCACGGTCGCCAGCTCGAAGACGAGCGCCAGCAACAGGGGATCGGCGTCCGACCGGAGGCGCTCACCCGCCGCGAGCGCCTCCTCCAACACCCGGCGGGCGGCGCTCGGGTCGCCGGCCTCCCGGTGCAGTCGCGCCAGGAGGTGCGCGGCACTGAGCACCTCGGGATGGTCCGGGCCGTACGGTGGCGGATGGGCCGACTCCACGGTGTCAGTGAGGAGTTGACGCGCGCCGGCCAGGTCACCGGCGTGACGCAGAGCGAGAGCCCGATGCTGCACCGCGGCCAAGGGAGAGGGCGAGGGATACGACACGTGGTCATGCTGCCGGCCCGACGTGCCCCGACGCTACTGCAACAGCGCTCCTGTCCGGTATTGCCACCCGCCGAGAGCCGATGTGCATGATCCATCCAGGCGGTGTAGAGTAACTCCTCGTGCGGCCCGCCGGGTAGCCGACAGGTGAGAAGATCACTTCGGTAGTCAACGGTAGGCTGGATGAAGCAAGTCCGGGTGGCGGAATGGCAGACGCGCTAGCTTGAGGTGCTAGTGCCCGTATAGGGCGTGGGGGTTCAAGTCCCCCCTCGGACACTCAAATATGATCTCCTGCACCGCAGGTCAGGCCCCCTCCAGTGAGGGGGCCTGATTCGTTGTAGGGGACAGGTAGGGGAACTCAGTTTTGGCCGTGGGTCCTGCGGCGCATGATCCCGTCGGCGTAGCCCTCCGCGTAGGTGGCCCGGACGGTTTTCTCGGCCTCGGCGGCGAGCTGTTCGCGAAGGTGAACCTCCAGCAGGCGCCGCTGATCGACGATCACCGTGCGCCTGTGGGCGTCTAGTCGGGAGAGTTCGCCCAGGACGAATTCCTGGCGCCGCGCCTCCATGTCGTGTCCCATCGTGTCAATGACATCGAAGCAGGCCCGGACCTCGCCCCGAAGCCGCTGTACCTCCTGCCGGAGCCGGTAGATCTCCTGCTGGTATAGGTGTTCGCGCTTGCTGGTCATGGCGCGCTGGTAGGCGGCGGTGGCGGCGTGTGCCGCGCGGGCGACCAGTGGCATGGCGGGGCGACGGTGGGGGCGGGAGGGGTAGTTCACGCTGTCGAAGACCTCCAGTGAGTGCTGACAGGAGCGTGCTAGTCGAACACACGTACGAATGAATGGGAAGACTTCTCGTGGGTGTGTCGATGGATCTTCGCCCGGTTGGGGGCGGCGATGGTGCGCGACCGAGGGCCACGACCCCGTACGAAGGTCCCCCGTCACCGTTGCTCGTGATCACTGATCAGCCGGAACAATTTTAGTAGCTTATCCATAGTCGACAAGTGATATCGGCGAATGGTTTTGGTCGTCCCAGTGACGTTGTGAATGTCCGCTACTTCGTAGCGGACAGCTCGAACCTGTTCGGAACCATCATTCCGTGGTAGGGCGTACGCCGCGACGCGCCGGAACATCCATACGGACAGGTGACGGCGTGACGTGCAGGCGGGGAGTACCGTCGATGGCGGCAGGGCGCCGGGGTTTACCGCCGCGAGGCGGCCTGCTCCACCTCACGCAGCATGAGTACCAAACTCTGCGATCGACGGTCGGCCGGTAGGGCATCCATTGCCCGCTGGGCGTAGGCGACCCCGGCCGCGCTGTCACCGGCTCTAACCATCGTGAGTCCACGATGCAGCTCAATATGAGTAGCGAAACGCGGCAGATCAACAGGTCGCGTACGGTCGGCCTCCTCCTGGGCCTCGGCACCCGGGCCGGGCATCCCGAGACGGGCATACAACATGCTCCGGAACGTGGCCATCCGCCACGGCGGGACGGCGGTATCAGACACCTCGCCATCCGGCGATGCCACCTGGTCGAACACCCGCCGAGCATCGGTATCGAGCGCGACAGCGCCGCTGCGGTCCCCGCGTCCGGCCGCCACGTGTGCCTGCGCCATCAACGCCTGGACGCTCCCGAGTGACGGCCGGTCCGACAGTGCGACAGCCTGATCGGCGTATCGCCGCGCCGTGGTTAGCGCCGCCCCCTCGTAGGCCAACGCGATTGCGGCCCGGCCCCGGACCCACACCCGCACGGCGAGATCGTCGGAGCGGTCGGCGGCCACGCCGGCTAGGTCGTACCACCGGATGGCCTCGGTGGGGTTGGGAGTGGTTTTGCCGTAGGTCACCAACGCCCTGGCGGCGTGTGACCACATGACCGGCGTATCCAAGTGCTGTTGCAGGATCACAAGGTCGTTCGCGAGGCGGGACTGAAGCGCCACGGCTCCCACCGCCATGTAGTCCCGACCGTACTGGTCGACCCGCTCCCGCCAGTCCTCCTCAGCAGTCCGGCCGCGTAGCGCAGCGCTGAAACCGGCCCGGATCAGTTCGCCGGCCACGACCGGGCCGACGACGCCGGCCGCCAAGCCGAACATCTGTCGACGCCTCATCTCACCCTCCCCGAGGAGCCGCGCGTAGGCGAGCACGATGTCGGGCGTTGCTGTCCTCCGCCCAGCCTCAACATTGCTCAGATGTGACACCGAATACGAGGTTCGAGCGGCCATTGAGGCCAACGTAACCCCGGCCTCGGTACGAGTCTGCCGGAGCTGGGCGCCGAGATCGTCCACACGTCCCCCTGCTGAAAAAGCCTGAAAACATCGACCTCCTTCCGAGCGTAGTCCCGTCGTCGCACGCTGAAATCACACGACGCGGTCGGATGGATGTCCGAGGCGCCAGGGTGAGGGAGCACGCGCATGATCCGGCTACTCCGCCGACTCCGCCGCCGGCCCGCACGGCTGGACCAGGTCGGCCCCGCCACCCGGTACGTGGCGCGGGCCGGCGCCTACTCCCCGCTGCACAACCAGCCGACGGTCATCTTCGACAACCGGCCGCTGCTGACCCCGCTCGCCCGGCAACGGGCCAACCAGCGGTGATGGCCACCCACGCCCGGCCCAGCAGCCCGGCCGGCCTGTCGACGGTCCAGCTACGCAACCGGATGATCCTGTCCGCCCGGCGGATCATCACCGAGCACTGGCCGCGCGTCGATCGGTGCCCGATCTGCGGGTCCGGGTGGCCGTGTCCGCCCACCGAGACCGCCTACGGCTACCTCGCCACGGCCGGGCAGGGCAACTGGGCGCCCCCACAGCGGGCCGGGAGCCGGCGTTGACCTGCACGACCACCGGCAGATCGACGGCCACGCCGGACTACTCACCCATGACCTTCTCGGCCCATCCCTATCTCTGGAGGCGACGTGAAACCCGCAACCGATCCGGCCGTACAGTGCCTGGGCTGCGCCCCCGGAATCGTGGTCAAAACGCACCAGTGCGCCGGGGACAACGAGCTACGCCCGACGGGCGGGTTCTGCGGTTGCCGGGAGCCTGGCTGCGGCCCCAGGCAAGGCGTGTCGCGGCGGCGGCCTGGCAGTTAAGAGCTGTAGCGGCCTGAGGCCGCGGACCTCGTGCTTTTGCCGATCTGAGGAGATCTGTTGCGTACCAAGTTGATCGTAGCCGGCGTGTCCGTTGTGGCCGTTGTATCCCTTATGGCCGTTGCCTGCTCTGCTGGTGGCGAGAGCGACACGACAGGTCCCGGCGCCCAAGAGCAGGTAGCCGGGACGGATCAAAAGACCGAGGGTGAGAAGACGATTGTCATGGAGGTGACCGGGCCGAAGACAGCCGACATCACCTACAGCCTGGGCTCGGATCAGTCACAAGAGAACGGCGCGAAGTTGCCGTGGAAAAAGGAACTGACGTCAAACGATTCGTTCGCGCTCCCGATGGTTTCAGCGCAGTTGATGGGGTCTAGCTCCGGCAAGATCGAATGCAGGATCACGGTTGACGGGGAGCTGGCGAAGGAAAACGCGTCCTCCGGTGAGTTCGCGATCGTGACCTGCACCGCCGACAACTTCTGACCCGCACGCGCAGAAGCGCCCCGCCCGGCCGTAAGGCCAGGCGGGGCGCTTTCGATGTCAGTCGACACCCGTCCAGGTCGCGAGGTGAATCCATGCCAGGGCGCGTTTTTGTCGTGCACTATTAGAGTTTGTGTCGTACACTAA
>NZ_AXVR01000015.1 GCF_000484695.1 Salinispora cortesiana
CCCAAAGCCTGGGGCAGGTTACTCACGTGTTACTCACCCGTTCGCCGCTCGAGTACCCCGAAGGGCCTTTCCGCTCGACTTGCATGTGTTAAGCACGCCGCCAGCGTTCGTCCTGAGCCAGGATCAAACTCTCCAACAAAAACTTGAAGAAAATCCCAGCAACAAACCAAAATTTGCTGCCAAATTCAAGCCCAAGCCAACCCACCAAACAGCAGGCCAACCCAGACCAAAACGGCACTGGCTTTCCAAACACCCTGTTGAGTTCTCAAAGAACAACCACACACCATCAGAACCCCACACCAGGGCCCCTCCAGAGGCAACCGCTCCCACCTGCCACTCTCGCGTCAGGCACTTTTACTACTTTACCTCACCGTCTCCGCCGTGTCAAACCGTTTGTCCCGGTCTGTCGTGCTTCGCACGGTTCAGCTTCCGCTGAGCGCACACGAGGTTACCCACGTGTGTGATCCTCGGATTTGGCAGACCGGCCGCCGCGGTTTCCCGCTGCCTCGCCCGGTTCCTGCCGGCTGTTACCTTACCCGGTCGGTTTCGCCGCACCAAATCGGCCTCTCGGCAGAATCGGCGGGCACCGCCCGACCGGCGACTCGAAGGTGAAACCTCCTTGGCGCCGGTGCCGCTTGGTGTGGGCCTCAGGACTTTCGCCCTGTTTGCCCCGTTCCGCGCTGGCAGAGAGAAAGTTACGCGGATTCGGGTTCGCACGTCAAATCGAGAGGGTGCGGCCCCCGTCACACCGCCATCCCGCACCCGCGACAGCCCGGTCAGTCCGACTGCCCACCGCCCTCGGTGGCAGCCCGGTAGAAGACGTACCCACCCAGTCGGGCCCGGCCGTAGCCGTTTTCCCGCACCCCGCTCAGACCGGCATCAGCAAGCGCCGCCAGCACCTGCTCGGGGGGGCTTTCCGCGGTGTGTCCGAAGCGGTGCGGATGGCCCCGGTTCTGTCCGGACCGGCTCCAGCCAAGGTCAACCAGGTGCAGCTCGCCGCCGGGGCGCAACACCCGCCGGGCCTCCCGGAACATCGGCACCCACTCGGCTACGGGGAGGTGATGCAACACGAACGAGGAGAGCACCCGGTCGACACTGTCATCCGACTGCGGTAGGTCATCGGCGAACGCGTGCTCGTATCGGATCTGCAGCTTGCCCCGGGTCGCCTTGCGACGAGCGCGGCGCAGGGCGCTCAGGTCCGGATCAATACCCAGTGCATCTACGTCCGGATACCGTTGCTTGAGCGTCCCCAGCAGTTCGCCGGTGCCGCAGCCGACCTCCAGGACTCGTTGTCCCGGCTGAAGGTTTGCCCGATCCAGCAGCTTCTCATGAGCCCGCCTGATCCCCATGAACCGGGCAAAAGGATCGTAGATGGGCAGTAGCCATTGCCTGCCCATGGCGGACAGATAGCCCCGACCATCGGAATGGAAGTTGTGGTGTCCGGTCATGGCACGCTCCGGTATTCGAGGAAACTCGGTCGTACCCTCAGCCTCATGGCAGGTGGAGCTACGGACAATGGCGGAACTGTGGACGGAGTGCGACGAAACTTGGCTCTCACAAGTCCAGCCGCAGCGCACGCAACCCACCATGTCGGCGTTACCGGGCAGGGCGTGCCGGTCTTCGGCTTCGGCCACGTACCCGGAATCGCCCCGGTCGCGGTCTCCCATCACCGCCGCGGCGAGCCGGCCCCCAACCTCGGCGCCATCGGCGCCCACACCCACGACTTCCTGGTGCTCTTCTACGCCCACCGGGCCCACGGGACGGTACGCATCGACGACGGCACCTGGACCGTGCGCGACGGAGACCTCTTCGTCATCGCACCGGGACAGGTGGTCTCCGCCGGTGACCAGTTCAAGGAGGCCACGACCGACGGCTGGACCATGTGGTTTCCGGCCGACGTGGTCCGGCCGGGGACGCCCGGCGCCTACTCGTCGTGGCGGACGCACCCGTTGCTCTTCCCGTTCGCCCAGGGCATCAACCGGGCACAGCGGCTACCGGTCCCACCGGTCGACCGGGCCGGCCTGGTGGAGCGCTTCGCGGCGCTCGACGCGGAGCTCCGGGCCCGCCGCGACGGTCACCAGGAGGCCGCCCTCGCCCACCTGACCCTGCTGCTCGTGACCGTGGCCCGACTGTCGACCGGCCTCGCTGATCACCTACGTTGCGCCGACGAGCCGCTGCTGGCCGCCGTCTTCGAGGCCATCGAAGAACGCTACCACCAGCCCATCTCCCTCGCCGACATCGCGGCCGACCTCGCGCTCACCGCCGGCTACCTCACCACCGTGGTGCGTCGCAAAACCGGCCGAACCGTCACCCAGTGGATCGCCCAGCGCCGGATGCAGCAGGCCCGCCTGCTGCTCGCGGAGACCGACCTGACCGTGGGCGCGATCAGCCGTCGGGTCGGATACCCCGACACCAGCTACTTCAGCAAACGCTTCCGCGCCCGCCACGGGGTCACCCCCACCCAGTGGCGGGACGCCGCACCGCCCACCGGTTGAGGTCACCCCACGCGGCGACACCCCGCGGTGGTGGCTTGTGGGATCACGCGTCGTCCGACGGCGCCAAGACGACCGAATCGATCCAGCCCAGCGCCGCGACGGCGGTAGGAAAGCCACAGGTGGTGATGGCGGCGAGCGCAACGGCTCGCACCTCGTCCACGGTCGCCCCGTGCTGGAGCGCCTTTCGGACATTGGAACGCACCGCTCCCTCCGCCTCGGCCCCAACCGCCACCGCCAACTTGATCAACCGGTCGGTTCGGTCGTCAAAAGAGTTGCGCTCCCGCACCGTCCGCGCCAGCTCGCCCTGCGCCTCCGCGATCTCCGGAAAGCGTTCCAGAAACTTCACGTAGACATCCGGCAGATACTGCTGTTGCATATCACCCTCCGCTTCTGCCCGATACTGACACATCAATCATCGCGCCAGGGTCACGTGGTCCGCGGAGGCATCCGGGAAGAACTCACACCTGGGCTGCCATCGCGTCGGCAGGGCCCTCCGGCCGCCCGCGCCAACCCCGCGACGGTCACCGCCGGACCGACGGCTCCCGGGCAGCATCCCGTACCTGGTCCGGCGAGGCCGTTGGCGACGGCGCCGGGCTGCGGCGGGCGCGGTAGACGACGTACGGGCGCCACAGGTACGCCAGTGGGGCCGACCAGACGTGCACCAGTCGGGTGAACGGCCACAGGGCCAGGAAGAGGAAGCCGCCGATCGCGTGCAGCTGATAGACCAGGGGAGCCCCACTCATCAGCGCGGGGTCGGGCTGGAACCAGAAGACCCCCCGGAACCAGACGGCGACCGTCTCCCGGTAGTCGTAGCCCCCACCGAGCAGGTTGACCCCGACCGTGGCGATCATGCCGAGTAGCGCCATGCCGGCGAGCGCGGCGTAGAGCACCTTGTCCATCCGGGTGGTGACCCGACGGACCCGTCCGTTGCTCACCCGCCGGATGATCAGTAGGACCAGGCCGGTCACCAGCATCAGGCCGGTCACCGTGCCGCCCCAGACCGCGATGAGGTGGTAGGCGTGCTCGCTGATACCGATCTTCTCGGTCACCGACGCGGGCACGAGCAGGCCCATGAGGTGCCCGCCAGCAACCCCGAGAACACCGAGGTGGAACAGGGGTGCGCCGAGCCGCAGGAGGCGGTTCTCCAGCACCTGGCTGGTGTGTGTGGTCCAGCCGAACTGGTCGTGGCGCCACCGCCAGACGTGGCCGGCGACAAAGACCGCGAGGCACAGGTACGGCAGGACGGTCCAGACGAAGTTGGTCATCGCGATGCCTCCGACGGGGAGCAGGCGGGATAAGGGGCAAGCGCGGCGGCGTGCAGGTCCGGACCGTCGCCGAGGGAGTCCAGCCCGACGGTCTCCACCGGCGGTCCGTCAACAGCGAGCGCCGCGATGGCGGCCCGGTCAGCGTCGGTCAGCGCCGGCAACACCGCGCAGACAACGTCCAGTAACAAGCGGTAGGGGGTGCCGCAGTCGGTCAGTGCGGCACGGAGCAGCTCGATGCCCTGCCGATGCTGGCGCAGGGGTGCCTCCCCCTCACCCGGGCCCACCATGGCGGCGTACTCAAGCACCACCGGCAGCAGGTCCGGCAGCTGGCCATCCGCGAGCCGCAGTCCGTGCGCCCGGTATCGCTGCTTGAGCACCAGCAGCGCCATTCCCCGCTTACGGGTGTCTCCGTGCAGGTAGTAGGTGAGGTACAGCCCGGAGCGGCGGCGCAGGTCAAAGGTCTGTACGAAGTGCTGCTGTACGTCGATCAGGGGGTTGTCCAGCAGCCAGTCCAGGAATTCGTCGATCTGCCCCCGCGCCTCCGGCGCCGCGATCTGCGCGGCGGCACCGCGCAGCTCGGCGCCGGCACCGAGCAGCTCGTCATCGGGGTAGGTGAGCAGCAGCGAGATCAGCTCGAAGATGCGGGCCCGGTCGGTCGCGGCGGTCATGCGCCGCCTCGCAGCGGGTTGATTGTGAAGCCACGCCGGCCGTCGGCGCGCCGGGAGAAGAGTCCGGGCCGGCCGGGACGAACCTGCTCGCCCTCGACCAGGTGGAAACTCTCCGCGGAGGCCTGCTTGGTCATTCCCGGGCCGCCCTCGCAGTCCAGCGCGCAGTCCTGGTTCGCGGTGGCCTGCGCTTCCAGCGCGGCGGCGTCCTTGCTGTAGGCGGCCGGGATCACGTAGCGCTCGTCGTACTTGGCGATGGCCAGCAACCGGTACATGGCCTCGACCTGGTCCGCGGTCATGCCGATTCCGTCGAGCAGATCGTCGGCGACGGTACCGTCCAGCGTGCGAGCGCGCATGTAGGAACGCATGGCCGCCAGCTTCATCAGGACCCCGGCGGTCGCCTCCACGTCACCAGCGGTGAAGAGCTCGGCCAGGTACTCCACCGGAATCCGCAGCTCCCGGATGGTGTGGAAGATGTCGTCGGCGTCGGTGTCGTCCCGGCCTGCCTCCCCCACCGCGTCCAGCACCGGCGACAGCGGCGGGACGTACCAGACCATGGGTAGCGTCCGATACTCCGGGTGCAGCGGCAGCGCCACCTTGTACTCGCTGATCAGCCGCCATACCGGGGACCGTTCGGCGGCGTCCAGCCACTCCTGCGGCATCCCGGCGGCTCGGGCGGCCTCCTGTACGGCCGGGTCGGTCGGGTCGAGGAAGACCGCGCGCTGCGCCTCGAGCAGGTCGTGCTCGTCGGTCACCGAAGCGGCAGCGAGCACAGCGTCCTCGTCGTAGAACACGATGCCCAGGTAGCGCAGCCGACCCACGCAGGTCTCGGAGCAGATCGTCGGCTGCCCCGCCTCGATCCGCGGGAAGCACAGGGTGCACTTCTCCGCCTTACCGGTGCTGTGGTTGACGTACACCTTCTTGTACGGGCAGGCGGAGACACACATCCGCCAGCCCCGGCAGCGGTCCTGGTCGACCAGGACGATGCCGTCCTCCTCCCGCTTGTACATCGCGCCGGAGGGGCAGGCCGACACACACGCCGGGTTGAGGCAGTGCTCGCAGATGCGCGGCAGGTGGAACAGGAAGGTCTTCTCGAACTCGAACTTCACCCGCGCCGCCGCCTCCGCCGACATCCGGGCGAGGTTCGGGTCACCGGTGGCGTGCTCGTGGGCCCCGCCGAGGCTGTCCTCCCAGTTGGCCCCCCAGGTGAGGGCCATCGGCTCGCCGGTCAGCGCGGAATGGGGCTGCTGCACCGGGGTGTCCTTGAGCCCGGCGGGGGCGTTGACCAGGATGTCCTTGTCGAAGGCCGCCGGCTCGTAGTAGTCGTCGATCGAGGGCAGATCCGGGTTGACGAACAGCCGGCTGAGCCGCTTGACCCGGCCGCCGGAGCGCAGCTTCAGCCGGCCCTTCTCGTCCAGCTGCCAGCCCCCGTGCCAGCGGTCCTGATCCTCGTAGTGCTTGGGGTAGCCGATGCCCGGCTTGGTCTCGACGTTGTTGAACCAGACGTACTCGGTGCCGTCCCGGTTGGTCCAGGTCTGCTTGCAGGTTACGGAGCAGGTGTGACACCCGATGCACTTGTCCAGGTTCATCACCATGGCGACCTGCGCTCGGATCCTCATCAGTACTCCACCTCCTGGTCGCGGCGGCGGATCACAGTGATCTCGTCGCGTTGGCTGCCGATCGGGCCGTAGTAGTTGAAGGCGTAGGTGAGTTGGGCGTGTCCGCCAGCCAGGTGGGTGGGCTTGACCAGCAGCCGGGTCAACGAATTGTGGTAACCACCCCGGCGACCGCTCTTCTCCGCCTTGGGCACGTTGATCGTTCGCTCCGGCGAGTGGTACTGGAACACCGTGCCCTCCGGCATCCGGTGACTGACCACCGCCCGGGCCACGATGACTCCGTTGCGGTTGTGCGCCTCGACCCAGTCGTTGTCCCGAACGCCGACCTTGGCGGCGTCCGGCACACTCATCCAGATCACCGGCCCACCTCGGGACAACGCCAACATCAATTCGTTGTCGTGGTACATCGAGTGGATAGACCACTTCGCGTGCGGGGTCAGGAAGCGTACGGTGACGCCGCCGTCGACCAACTCACCCGGCGCACCGAAGTGCCGGGCCATGTTCAGCGGGGGCCGGAAGCCCGGCAACTGCTCGCCCAACTCCGCCACCCAGTCGTGCTCCACGAAGAAGTGCTGCCGACCGGTGATGGTGTGCCACGGCTTGAGCCGCTCCACGTTGAGGGTGAAGGGCGAGTAGCGACGGCCGCCCTTCTCCGAGCCGGACCACTCCGGGCTGGTAAAGACCGACTGCGGCGCCCGCTGGGTGTCCGCGTACGTGATCTGGTCGGTCTCGTGCCCGGCGATCAGATCGACGAACGGTTGCCCGGTCCGCTGCTCCAACGCCGCGAAACCGGACGCGGCGACCCGACCGTTCGTGGTGCCCGACAGCGCCAGGATCGCCTCGCACATGCGGTCGGCGGTGGCCAGCGACGGCCGGCCGGCGAACGGCCCCTCGGTGACGGCCCCATTTCGCTCCCGCAGGTACTCCACCTCCGCGGTCACGTCCACGGTGAGTGCCTTCGTGGTGGTGCCGAGCCGGTCGAGGAGCGGGCCGACGGCACGCATCTTCGCGCCGATCTGGGCGTAGTCCCGCTCGATCTCGATGAGCTTCGGCATGGTGGAGCCGGGGATCGGTTCGCACTCGCCGGCCTTCCAGTCCCGCACCCGTCCGCTGGGCATGGCCAACTCGTCCGGGGTGTCGTGCTGCAGTGGCGCGGCCAGCACGTCCCGCCGCACCCCCAGATGGTCGACGGCCAGCTCACTGAACCGGTCGGCGAGCGCCAGGAAGGTGTCGTAGTCGGAGTGGGCGTCGGCGGGCGGCTCCACCGCCGGGCTGAACGCGTGCACGAACGGGTGCATGTCCGTGGTGGAGATGTCGTGCTTCTCGTACCAGGTCGCGGTGGGCAGCACCACGTCGGCGTGCAGGCCGGTGTTGGTCATCCGGAAGTCAATCGCCGTGAGCAGGTCAAGCTTCCCGGTCGGCGCCTCATCCCGCCACACCAGGTCCCGGGGTCGGTGCTCCGGGTCGCACTCCGAGGCGGTGGCGGTCGAGTCGATCCCCAGCAGGTGGCGCAGGAAGTACTCGTTGCCCTTGCCCGAGGAGCCGAGCAGGTTCGCCCGCCACAGGGTGAGGCAGCGCGGGAAGTTCGCCGGGTCGTCCGGGTCCTCCGCCACCGACCGCAGCCGGCCGGCCTTCAGCTCGGCGACAATGTGTTCCTGCACCGTCACCCCGGCCACCGCCGCCTCATCGGTGAGGTCGAGGGGGTTGCGGTTGAACGACGGGTGGCCGGGGCTCCAGCCCATCCGCTGCGCGGCGGCGACGGTGTCGGCGAAGGCCATCCCCGCGAACCGGCCGGTGCCCAACGGGGAGGAGAGCTCATCGACCGGGACCCGCTCGTACCGCCACTGGTCGGTGTGCAGGTACCAGAACGGGGTACTTGCCTGGTGCCGCATCGGCCGTTGCCAGTCGAGCCCGAAGGACATGTGCTGCTGGCCGGTGATCGGTCGGGCTTTCTCCTGCCCCACGTAGTGCGCCCAGCCACCGCCGTTGACGCCCTGGCAGCCGGTCAGGGTGACCAGGGAGATGAGCGCCCGGTAGGTCATGTCGGAGTGGAACCACTGGTTCGCGCCGGCGCCCAGGACGATCAGCGACCGCCCCTGGCTACGCTCGGCGTTGCGGGCGAACTCCCGGCCGATCCGGGCCGCCACCGCGGCCGGCACCCCGGTGATCCGCTCCTGCCAGGCCGGCGTGTTCGGGGAGTCCGCGTCGTCATAGCCGGTCGGCCACTCCCCCGGCAGGTCGCCGCGGCGCACTCCGTACTGCGCCAGCACCAGGTCGTAGACCGAGGTGACCAGCTGCTCGCCGACCCGCATAACCGGTACGCCGCGGCGGATGGTGGACCCGCCCTCGGTCTCCCCGACGTCGAAGCGAGCCAGCTCGATCTCGATCGCCTCATCGCTCCGGTCGAGCAGCCCAAGGGCGGGGAGCACCTCGCCCAGGTCGAGGTTCCAGCGCCCCTGGCCGGCCTCGCCGTACCGGAAGCCCAGCGACCCGTTGGGCACGACCAACTCGCCGGTGCGCTCATCAACCAGGACGGTCTTGTGCGTGCCGTCCTCCTGGCCCAGGTCTGCTGCGGTGAGGAACCGGTCCGCGGCCCACCGGCCGTCGGCGGCGGGGCGCAGCGTGACCAGGAACGGCAGGTCGGTGTAGCGGCGAATGTAGTCGGCGAAGTAGTCAACCGTGCGGTCCCGGAAGAACTCGGTGAGCACGACGTGGCCCATCGCCATTGCCAGTGCGCCGTCGGTACCCGGGTGCGGGGCCAGCCAGTCGTCGGCGAACTTGACGTTGTCGGCGTAGTCCGGGCTGACCGCGACGGCCTTCGTGCCCCGGTAGCGGGCCTCGGCCAGGAAGTGGGCGTCCGGCGTACGGGTGACCGGAATGTTCGAGCCCCACATCATCAGGTAGGTGGAGTTCCACCAGTCGCCGGCCTCGGGCACGTCGGTCTGGTCGCCCCAGATCTGCGGCGAGGCGATCGGCAGGTCGGCGTACCAGTCGTAGAAGCTCAGCAGGGTGCCGCCGAGCAGCGCGTGGTAGCGGGTGCCGGCGGCGAAGGACGCCATCGACATCGCCGGGATCGGCGAGAAGCCCACCACCCGGTCCGGCCCGTACGTCTTCGTGGTGTGGACGTGCGCGGCGGCAACCATCGTGGTGACCTCGTCCCAGCTGGCGCGGACGAAGCCGCCCCGTCCCCGCTGGGACTTGTAGGCGCGCGCCTTGAGCGGGTTCTCCACGATCTCGGCCCAGGCGGACACCGGGTCGCCCAGGCGCGCGAGCCCGTCGCGGAACATCTCGGCCAGCACCCCCCGTACGTAGGGGTGGCGCACCCGGGAGGGCGAGTACTCGTACCAGGAGAAGGAGGCGCCGCGGGGACAGCCACGCGGCTCGTAGTCCGGCGAGTCCGGGCCGGTCGTCGGGTAGTCGGTGGCCTGGTGCTCCCAGGTGATCAGGCCGTCCTTGACGAAGACGTTCCACGAGCACGAGCCGGTGCAGTTGACGCCGTGGGTGGAGCGCACCACCCGGTCGTAGCGCCACCGGTCGCGGTAGAACCGGTCCCAGTCGCCGTCGGCGATCTGGTGCAGCGTCCGGCCGTGGTCACCGACCGCTTCCCGGCGGAGGAAGCGCCGAGCAGCCAGCAGCGGCGCCGCGCCGGGGACCTGGTCCGTCGCAGGATCATGAACTTCTGGCGGGCGGTGCGCTGACACGTGGGCACTCCTCCGGCGGCGAGCGACAACGCGAGGGCTGTCGGCGGCACACGGCAGTGCGCCACGCATACCAGGGTTCGCGAAATCAACCGCCAGATCGGGAGGCCGCGGTCCTGACCCGTCGGGACCAAGGTCCCGGCCATCCCGCCATTCCACCGCGTGGAGTGCACCCGACGGGACCTGCTGCCGGCCAGACGGGGGAGAAGGTCCCTACCCACTGCTGATAAACGACAGCAGCCTTGGGTAGACAGCGCGCCAGCGACGCTAGCGCCGACCTCCGTCTACCGCTGATCGAGGAATTGCCGTGTACGTCAGACCCGCTCCAGACGACCCGACGCCGGAAGAGACCGCGGCCGGGCAGAACAGCCGTAACGATCGTGGACGGACCCGGGTCCTGACCCTGTCCACCATCGGCTTCACCGTCATGTTCGCGGTGTGGCTCATGTTCGGCATCCTCGGCAAGCCGATCAGCGAGGAGTTCGGGCTCTCCGAGGTGCAGCTGTCCTGGATCATCGCCGCCGCCGTGCTCAACGGCTCGCTCTGGCGGCTCCCCGCCGGGATCGTGGCGGACCGGATCGGCGGACGCCGAGTGATGACCGCGATGCTGCTCCTGACCGCGGTCGCCTCCTTCCTCGTGTCCCGCGCCGACTCGTACCCGATGCTGTTGGCGTTGGCGTTCCTGGTCGGTTTCGCTGGTAACTCCTTCACCGCGGGTATCGCCTGGAACTCCGCGTGGCAGCCGCGGGAGAAGCAGGGCTTCGCGCTCGGCCTCTTCGGCGCCGGTAACGTCGGCGCCTCCGTCACCAAGTTCATCGGCCCACCGCTGATCGCCGGCACCGCCGGTGCCACCTACCTCGGCGTCATCGAGGGCGGCTGGCGCCTGGTCCCCGTCGTCTACGCGGTGTTGCTGCTCGTCCTCGCGGCGGCCACCTGGTTCCTCACGCCGCACCGGGATCGCGTACCGAGCCACGGCACCCCGCTGCGGGCACAGCTCAAACCGCTCAAGCAGCTGCGAGTCTGGCGATTCAGCCTGTACTACGTGGCGGTGTTCGGTGCCTACGTGGCGCTCGCCGCGTGGCTGCCGACCTACTACATGAACAACTACGACGTGTCCCTGCAGACCGCGGCCTACCTGACCGCCCTGTACATCTTCCCCGCCTCGCTGCTGCGACCGGTCGGTGGATCGCTCTCGGATCGCCTGGGTGCGCGCCGGGTCATGTACTGGACGTTCGGCCTCATGCTGCTCAGCACGGGCATTCTGATGATGCCTCCGGGCCACATCGTCGTCGACCACCCCGACGGCACCCAGACCACCCACCTCGCCTACCAGCTCGGCATCGTGCCCTTCACCGTGCTGGTCGTCCTGCTCGGCTGCGCCATGGGCATCGGCAAGGCCGCGGTGTACAAGCACATCCCGGAGTACTTCCCGAGCCAGGTGGGAGCTGTCGGCGGTCTGGTCGGCATGCTCGGCGGCCTCGGCGGCTTCTTCCTGCCCCCGCTGTTCGCCTACACCAAGGCCTGGACCGGACTCCCGTCGAGCACCTTCCTGGTCCTGTTCGTCCTCACCCTCATCTGCGCGATATGGATGCACCTCACCGTCGTGCGCATGCTGCACGGTGAGTCACCCCAGCTCGCTGACCACTTCGAAAAGCCCGACTTCACGACCCGTTCGGCCGCTCCCGCTTCGGCGGCGACCCGTGCGCCCGAGGAGGCCCACGAATGAACACCACGAGTTCCTCCCGGAGAGCCGGGAATCGCGAGTGGCTGGAATCCTGGAACCCGGAAGATGCGGACTCCTGGGACAAGGGCTTGGCGTGGCGGACCCTCTGGATCAGCACCTTCACGCTGACCCTCTGCTTCACGTCGTGGTTCCTCGCTTCGGCGATCGCCCCGAAGCTGACGAATCTCGGCTTCGACCTCAGCACCAGCCAGCTCTACTGGCTCACCGCCATGCCCGGCTTGGCCGGCGGTCTCATGCGCCTGATCTGGATGGTGCTGCCGCCGATCATGGGCACCCGCAAGATGGTCACCCTGACCACCGTGCTCCTGCTCCTCCCCGTCCTGGGTTGGGGAATCTTTGTTCAGGACCCGACCACGCCATACTGGGTGCTGCTGTCGCTGTCGTTCCTCTCCGGTATCGGTGGCGGAGCGTTCTCCGGCTTCATGCCGAGTACCTCCTACTTCTTCCCCCGCCGACTCCAGGGCACCGCGCTGGGCGTTCAGGCCGGTATCGGCAACTTCGGCGTCTCGCTGGTGCAGCTGCTGACCCCGTGGGTCATCGGCTTCTCGCTGATCGGCTTCCTCGGCAGCTCCCGGCCGATGGCCACCTCACCCGGCGAGCCCGCCAGGGACGTTTGGTACCAGAACGCGGCGTACATCTACGTTCCGTTCATCATCGTCGGTGCCGTGCTCGCCTGGACCATGCTGCGGTCGGTCCCCGTCAAGGCGAACATCCGGCAGCAGTTCGACATCTTCCGCAACGTTGACACGTGGTGGATGACGCTGCTCTACATCATGACCTTCGGCACCTTCGCCGGGCTGTCCGCCCAGTTCGGGCTGCTGATGAAGAACCTCTACGGTGCCGGCAACCCCGACATCGTGCAGGGCAGCGGGGCCGCCGCGCAGCTTCTCGTGGACGGCTACGCCGTACCCGACCCGGTCAAGTTCGTCTTCCTCGGCCCGCTGGTCGGTGCCGCGGCCCGCGTCGCGTTCTCGCCGCTGACCGACAAGTTCGGCGGTGCCCGGTGGACCCTAATCTCCGGAATCGGCCTCGTCGTCTCCATTGGCTTCACCATCACCGCACTGCGACCCGACACCAGCTCGGCCGCGGCGCTGGATGCCGGCTTCGACCGGTTCCTCTGGGGAATGCTCGCGATCTTCCTGTTCAGCGGGATCGGTAACGCGTCCACCTTCAAGCAGATGCCGATGATTTTCGAGCGCCGGCAGGCCGGTGGCGTCATCGGGTGGACCGCGGCGATCGCCGCCTTCGGCCCGTTCTTCTTCGGCATCGGCCTGACGCTCATGTCCCCGACCGCGTTCTACCTCATCGGGCTGGCATTCGCTGCCCTCTGCGTCGTCATCACCTGGCAACGCTACGCCCGGCCGGGAGCGCCCAAGCCCAGCTGACCGTCCAGTCCCGCTCCAACCGACCTGCGGACCTGGGGCACATCTACAGCCGGGCTGACCTCGTTGAAACCGGCAACGAGGTCAGCCCGGTCTCTTCTGTTCCGCACCCGGCCGTCCCATGCGCGGCACGCGCCGCCGGTCGGCGCCCGGTGGCCCCGCTACGGCCGGCCGTGCCGTGCCCCACCGTTGCGGTGTGACTCTGGCAGGCTCAGCTCCATGGCCGACGGCAAGGACTGATGCCACTGGCACCGCCCCTACACCGATCCGAAATCAGCACTGGCGCGTCGGCTGCGGTTGGTCCAGCAGTACATCGCCGCCTGGCTCGACGAACAACCGGAGCAGCCCCGCTCCGCGGTCAGCATGTGTACCGGGACGCCGTGCCCGCCGAGCGAGGTTCACCGCGCCGGAAGGAGAGCTCTTCTCGGTCGGGGTCCACCGCTTCACCGGCACCCCGCAGCCACTGACCACGACCGGCAGGATCTTCCAGTTCCTCCCATGGACAGCGGCAAAGCCGGCTGCTTTCTGGACGGCCAGGGCCGGTCGGGAGCCGCGACGGCTTCAGACCAGGGTGATCCAGTAGTCCCAGAAGCGGTGCAGGATCGCGACGACGATGAACGCGAACCAGATGACGAGGACCAGGCTGTGGTAGAGGGCGACCTGTTCCGTTGCCCGCCGCAGCGCCCGCGGCAGTACGGTCGCGTTGTCCCGCAGGGTCTGCAGCGTGGTGTAGAGGAAGATCGGAATGGTGACCGCCCAGACCACCATGCAGTACGGGCAGAGCGCGCCGATCACATAGAGGCTCTGGTAGATGAGCCAGTGCACGAAGACGACACCGAAGGTGACGCCTCCCTGCAGACCGAGCCACATCCACCGGGGGATGCCTCCGGTGGCGAGCAGGACGACGCCGAGCGTGGTGACCACGGCGAACCCCGCGATGCCGAGCAGCGGGTTGGGGAATCCGAACACCGCGGCCTGCTCGGTGTTCATCACCGAGCCGCAGGACAGAACCGGGTTGATGCTGCAGGTGGGGACGTAATCGGGGTTAGCCAGCAGGTTGATCTTCTCGACGGTGAGGGTGGCGGCGGCGAGCAGGCCGACGCCACCGCCGACAGCGAGGATCCACGCGGTGACGACAGTCAGGAAGTGGCGCTCCGCGGGGGCGGTGACGGGTCGGTCGGCGGTGGCGGTCGTCATCCGGCCAGGGCAGCGTCGATCATGGCGGTCAGGTCGTCCTTGCTGCGCAGGTCGGAGAGGGGCTCCCCGTTGAGGAAGAAGGTGGGGGTGCCCTGCACACCGACGGCCTCACCGTCGGTCCGGTCCTTCGCCACCCGGGCGGCGGTGGCGGGATCGTCCAGGTCGCGCTGGAAGCGGTCGATGTCCAGACCGAGGGTACGGGCGTAGTCGACGAAGACCTCGGTCTGCGGCTCTTCCTGGTGACCCCAGACGTCCTGGTTCTCGAAGAGCAGCTGGTACATCTCGGCGAAGCGGTCCTGGTTGGCCGCGGACTCCGCGGCGCGGGCGGCAAGCTCGGCGTTGAGGTGGCTGGAGATGGGGAAGTACCGCACCACGAAGGTGATCTGCCCCTCGTAGTCGGCGAGGATCTCCTTGACCGTCGGGTACACCGCCTTGCAGGCCTCACACTCGAAGTCGAGGAACTCCACCAGGGTGACTCTGCCGTCGGAAGCGGAGGTCAGTAGGTGGCTGTCCTCCCGGACCAGCACCGTGGGTTCGACCGTGCCGCCGGTCGTCTCCGCGCTGGGAATCGCGTCCCGGCGGTTGAGCGCCAGCACGCCGACCATCACCAGAATCAACGCCACGACCGCGGCAAGGGTCAGCCGGATGTTCCTCGTCATATCTCCATCTCCTGTCGGTCTGTCCGATCCCGCGGCGACCGCCCTGAGCAGGCAAGGCGCCGGAGGCAAAGGTACCGGGCGCACCACCGCAGCTCACTGTGATTCACCTGTTCGGCGCGGAACGGGCAGGGCTGCACCCAGCGGCGGGGCCACCGGGACGACCATCCGGCTCGCTGACGCCCGCACCCGGGCGGGCCAACCGCCCACTCACCGACGGACCTGCTGATCGCGTTCGGCCAGATCCGCCAGCATCCGGTTGTACGCGGCCAACTCGGCGTCCTCGCGCCCTTCGGCTTCGGCGCGGTCGGCGGCGCGGTCCCGGCGGCGGGCCTCCCGCTCGTCGGCCTTCATCCACTGGCGCATCAACGCGCCCAGCACGACGACGGTGGGCAACTCACCGAAGGACCAGGCGATGCCGCCAGCGGTGCGTTGGTCCTCCAGCGGAGTGGCGCCCCAGGGACGGTCCAACGCGATCCACCAGTTCTCCGCGATCAAGGTGGTGGACTGCATGAGCGTGACGCCGAGGAAGGCGTGCAGCACCATGCTGATCAGGACCAGGATCAACTTCAGCGGATGTGGGATGCGCCGGGGTGCAGGATCAACCCCGATAACGACCCAGAAGAACAGATAGCCGGCGCCGAGGAAGTGTCCGACCATGGCCAGGTGCGCGGCGTGCGAGCGCAGTGCCAGCTCGTACAGGCCGGTGAAGTACATCATGTAGAGGCTGGCGACGTAGATCACCAACGCGACCACCGGGTTGGTGAGGACGCGCGAGAGCCGTGAGTGCAGCGCCACCTGCAGCCACTCCCGGGGGCCCGGCCAGCGCGGGTCGGTCGACGGGGCCAGGGCGCGCAGCGCCAAGGTGATCGGTCCGCCGAGCGCGAGCAGAATCGGGGCGATCATCATCAGCAGCAGATGCTGAATCATGTGGATCGAGAACAGCAGCGGCCCGTAGCGGGCCAGACCGCTCGAGGTGGCCACGATGATGAGGGCACAACCCACCAGCCACATGGCGGTACGGGAGACGGGCCAGGCATCACCGCGGCGGCGGAGCCGCCACACCCCGGCCGTGTAGAACCCGGCGGCGACGAGCGCGGCCGTAATGATCAGCGGCTCGGGCAGCCACTCGGTGGCGAGGTTGCCGATGGTTAACGGCGGCGGCATCGGGAAGCCGAGCAGCGCGGTGGCGAGGTCGTCCGTGTCCTCCCCGATGGGTGCCGGGGTGCGGGACAGGGCGACCGAGGTACCGATCGCAGCAGCGAAGAGCAGCGTTTCGACGACCGCGACCCGCAGGAACGGCCCACGCCGGCCTGCCGCCAGGGCCGGCAGGGCCCGGCGACGGTGCGCCAACCCCGCTGCGGCGATCGCGACGAGCGCCGCAGCCTTAATCAGAAGCACCTGCCCGTAGCGGGTGCCCAGCAGGTCGGCGGCGCTCGGGAGCCGAACAGCGGCCGACAGCAGCCCGGACAGGCCCACTGCGGTTAGGCAGCCAACGGCGAGCGGGGAAAACCTGCGCACGGCCCGCGCCAGGTCGGCGGTCGTGCCGCGACTGGTAACGGCCAGGGCGAGCAGGCCACCGGCCCAGAGGGTGACCGGCAGCACGTGCAGGAGCAGACCGGAGACCGCCAGCTGGTGGTCGCCGCTGGCCGCGGCGTGGCCGGTGAAGACCGGCGGCACCAGGGCGCCCAGCGCCAGCAGCAGGGCGGTCAGCGCACCACCGGGTCGCAGGCTGGTCGCGGCGACCACCGCCGCGGTCAGGGCCAGGGTGCCGCTCAGTGCCAGGGACTGCCCGAACGGAACGGTGGTGGCGAAGTTGAGCACCGCCCGCAGGGACAACACCTGCGAGGCGGGGAGGCCGAAGAGATCGACCAGGGTGTAACAGACCGCAACCGCGGACGCCGTGGCCCACACCGAGGCCGCGCCGGCGGCAGCGCGCATCCGCCGATAGCCGATCGGGGACAACCGCCCACCGTCGTCCCGGGGCGAGAGCACCACCGCTGCCAGCAGTAGACCGACCGTGGCGACCGCGCTGACCTGCATGCCCAGTCGGGAGGCCGGCAGCAGCCAGGCCGTGGTTGGTCCTGGGTTCGGAAGCCCGGGCGGGGCCTCCGCGACGGCACCGCCACCCCACCACAACAGCACCGCACCGACGGCGGCGGCCACCAGCACCGTCCCCGCTGACAGTAGAAACGGCCGGCGCCGAACAGCGGCGAGACTCATCACCGGGTCGCCAACCGACGCGGGTGGCGGGGAAGCGGCCGGAGACCGGCGACTACCCGCCAGACGGCGGCCCGGCGGGGAGTCAGGCTGGATGGGCGGTTCACGAACAGCTCCCGGATAGAGGGCGAAACATCAGGTAGTCGGCCTGTCACGCCCGCTGGTTCCCAGGAGCGATACAGGTCACCATCCGCTCCCGTGGCAGACAGCGTCCGCGTCGGCCGGCTCCGCCGGTTCGGCTTGCAGGGTGGCGTGCTCGATTGCGAAACGATCCTGCAGCAGCCGCCGGGACATGGCCAGCACTGCGGCAAGATCGGCATCACGCTCGAGAACCAGGTGCGCCGAAGCAACGTCCATCCCCGAGGTTAGCGTCCATACATGCAGGTCGTGCACGTCGGCCACCCCGTCCACGGCGAGTAGCTCCGCGCGCACCGCGGAGATGTCCAGATGCGCCGGCGCGGCCTGCACCAATACCCGCAGCGCGGCGCGACCCAACTGGTACGCGCGGGGCAGGATGAACAGCCCCACCGCCACTGCGATCAGCGGATCGGCGTACCACCAGTCGGTCACGGCGATCACGACCGCGGCGACGATCACCCCGACGGAGGTGAACAGGTCTCCCAGCACCTCCAGGTAGGCGCCCCGCACGTTCAGGCTCTCCCGCGAGCCCGCGCGCAGGAGGAAAAAGGCGACGACATTGGCCACCAGGCCCGCTACCGCCACCGCCAGCATCGGCCCCGCCAGCACCTCCGGCGGCTGGCTGAACCGACGTACCGCCTCGACCACCACGTAGCAGGCCACTCCGAACAGCAGTACGGCGTTCGCCAGCGCCGCCAGCACCTCCATCCGATAGAGCCCGAACGTTCGCTGGCCAGACCGGGACGCCCGGCTGGCGGCGGTGATCGCAGCCAGGGCCATGCCAATACCGAGGACATCGGTGAACATGTGGCCGGCGTCGGAGAGTAGCGCCAAGGAGCCGGTCATAACCGCCGCGACCGCCTCCACCACCATGAAAGTGAGGAGCAGCCCGAAAGCCACCCACAACCGGCCCCGGTGCTTCTCACCGGCCCGCGCCGCTTGTTGACCGTGATCGTGCCCCGCACCCATCCGCTTCTCCCTTCCCATCAAGCAGTGCCGCTATGAACATATGCTCACATCGCTATACATGCAAGTATGGCGGGCGCCACCAGCGGTGACCTGAGGGCTCCACCCAGCTACTTCTGCACGCGCTCACGGCACCAATGCCGACAAAAAGCGACATAACCGCTGAAACAGCGTTGAGGTTAGGGCAGCAGCGAACCCCGCGCCCGCCCGGAGCGTTGAATCCCGGCACGAAAGGTAGGGAGAGCCCCAAGCCGAAAGGTAGGGATGACCCTGCCCGAATTTGGCGGGCCTACCGCCATGGACGAGCGCCTTTCGCCGGCACCAGAATTAGCCCGAATCCAGGGCACAGCACATTTGCGAGGAGCTGAGCGGCATGGGCGGTGGCACCACACAGAATCGGCCGGGGCCACCGGGACAGCGACCCGACATATCCGCCCCGACATCGACCAACCTGCCGGCGCAGTACTCGCTGGCGAAAATCCTGGGAATCTGGGCAGCCGCCACCCTACCCATGGGACTGGGTTACTGGGTGATCACCCCCGCCGTCGCAGACGGCCCCTACGACACCGTGGTGCTGGCCACCGTCACGCTGGCGGCTGGCCTGATCTGGCAGTTCGTGCTGGCATTGTTGATCCTCTGGCGCGAGGAGGGGTCGGTAGGCCGCTCCGCCATGGCCCGCCGACTGTGGCTACAGGTTCCCAGAAACCCGGTGAACGGTCGGCCCCGCAAGCGCCTCCTTTGGCTGCTGGCGCCACTGGGAATCGCGTTCGTGCTCAACATGATGTACGTGGCGCCGGTGATTGAGAAACTACAGCAGCACCTGCTACCCGGGCCGGCTCCACTGCCCTTCCAGAAAGCCGAAACGCTCTTCTCGGCCGAAGTCGCCCCACAGATGAAAGGGGCCTGGTGGTTCCTTGCACTGTTTCTGACGCTCAGCATCTTCAACGTCTTCCTCGGTGAGGAGTTTATCTTCCGCGGAATCCTCCTACCCAGGATGCAAGGCGTGTTCGGATCAGCTGACTGGTTCGCGAACGGAGTCTTGTTCGGCCTGTACCACATACATCAGCCCTGGACCGCTGGTGGCATCATGCTGACCAGCGGACTGATCATGTCGCTACCGGTAAGGCGCTACCGAAGCATGTGGCTCTCGGTCATTCCGCACTCGATCCAAACGGTGATCGTGTTTGGCATGCTGCTCGGCCTCATGCGGGGCACGGTGTGACACCGCCGGCACCACCGGGAAAGCTCAACGCCCGGGCTCCCCAACACCACAGCCACCTGGGAGAGGCTTGGGGACCTGCCCGCGTCCGGGGCAGCAGTCCCCAAGCCTCGATCTCACGCCGTAGCAGCCCTCGAACGGGCCGGCAGAAGTCACGACAAGCGTGATCCTGCAAGCCCGAAGGGAACTCTCACCGACTCACCCAGCGCCCCCGGCGCAGTGTTGACGAGGCCGGGGGCAGAGTCAGCTAGTTGGCTGGAATCGTCACCAGGTCTGCCAGCGGCTTCTCGGTTGCATCTTCCTGCGGGCGGGAGAGGTAGAAGTCGGCGTACAGATATCCCGCACTCTCCATGTCGGCCGGGTCGACGCCCCGCGCCGCCAGCTCCGCCATCGCCCACTCCCGTTCGGTATCGTCGATAAACCGCCGCTGCCGAACAGCCTGGTCCGCCTTCTCGGTCACGAGCCCGTACTGCGCGAGCACGTCCGAGATCGGCTCATAGTCGTATGTCCGAAGGCAGAACGCGGCGACCCAGGGCGGTGCCTCGGTGCAGGTGAGTAGCCGCTCGAACGTCCGCTCGGTGACATAGCCAATGCCACCCGTGGTCGTGATGAGGTCAACCTCGGACATTTTCTTGGCCAATTCCGACGAAGGCTGCTCCGCCTCCAGGTTTTCGACAAAGGCATCGTCGAGCGCACCCACTGCCACACCGTGCCGAGTAGCGTTCTCGGCGACGTCCAACCCGATGACGTGCGGAGCGGCTGGCCGGGCCCGCTGACCCAGAAATTCGGTCTCGGCGCGGCGCACCTGGTCCACGGAACGCCCGTCGGCACTGGCACCCTGGTAGTACGTGTACACGTCGTCCAGCTCAAGATCGGTCTTGGTGAGGACGCCGACGATGCCGTAGGAACAGCACACGTCGAGCACGGTGGGGCGATAGCCGTCACCCCACGGTTGGGCATCGATCAGCTGGTTGAATACGGTCGCCCCATGCTGCGGGATCTCGTATTTCAACCGTCGCAGGTTGGCGTAATACGCACGCGGCGTCTCCTGGTTGTAGATTCCGCTGAAGTTGGCCTTACCGGACTCGTCGGTCAACGCTTTGACTCCCTTTACTCCGGATGCAAACTCAGGGCCCAAACACAGCCTCCGACCTGCGGCGGCCGGAGGCAACGGGTGCTACACCGGTAGGATATGGTGAATTCGTAGATTAGCCAAGCCGGCAAATCAGACAACCTACTCCAGCCGCGGGGGTTGCGTAGTGTGGTGACCCCCGCGAGATCGCAGGTAGGAACGGGGATGGGACGCGAGTGCGTCCCACTGTCCCGCTGATTGTGATCGGGTGACAGTGACGCGTCGCAGTACTCTCCGACGTCACTCTCCGGCGCCCTTTCCAGCAAGCCGCGGGCGTTCTCAGGCTAGGAGTGCGGCCCCTCGGCGCCGCTGGCGACCTACCCCGCCGGGCTGCGGAGAGCGTCGATCCGATCGACCGCGTTCGCGACTCCATCCTCGGCCGCGAGGCTCCGGCCCAGCCGGACCGCGGTGGCCCGGATCTCGGCGTCAGTGGTGACCGCACGGATCGCGGTAGCCAGCCGCTGCGGAGTGAGCTTCCGCTGTGGGATTGGCGCACTGCCCGCGCCGAGCGCGAATACCCGCCGGCCCCAGACGAACTGGTCCAGGAGGAACGGGCAGATCACCGAGGGCTTGCCCGCGCGCAGCGCCGCCGCGGTGGTGCCGGCCCCACCGTGGTGCACGACGGCGGACACCCGAGGGAAGAGCCAGTCGTGTGGGGCCTGCGTGAGGTGCCAGATGGTGTCTGACGGCTCGGTGTCTGACGGCTCGGTCTCCGCCAGGCCACCCCAGCCGGTGGCGACGATGCCGCGGACGCCGGCCTGGCGCAGGGCCTCACCGACGAGCCGGGTGAGGCGGCGCGGGTCGCGTCCGGCCATACTGCCGAAGCCGACGTACACCGGCGGGTCGCCCGCCGCAATGAAGTCGACCAGGGCGGCCGGGGGCTGCCAGCGGGCGGCATCGTCAAGGAACCAGTAGCCGGTGAGGTGCGCGTGCCCGGGCCAGTCGGCGGGGCGTGGCAGGACGTGCTCGCTGATGCCGTGCAGTACCGGGATCGGCCGCCCGTCGGGGAGTCGGGTGGTCAGCGCGGCACCGCTGGTCTTGGCGAGTCCAAGCGTGTCGCGACGAAACGTGTTAACCATGCCATCGTACATCCGGTAGCCGGCACCGGCCAGGCAGTAGGTCAGTCGGTTGTACCAACGGCCCAGGGGCAGTTCGGGTAGCCCGACGAGGGGGAAGTCACCGGTCGGTACGGAGACCGGCACCGGCAGCGCCAGTACTACCGGTACGCCGAGCTTCTCGGCGATGTGCGGACCGGCCAGCACCTTGGGGTGGTAGACGACCAGATCTGGCTTGACCTGCCTGGCCACCGCCCAGGCATCGGCGAGCAGACTCCGGTTGATCGGATTCGCCTGACGGGCCAGCCTAATGTTGGTCTTGACCGCCCCGAGCACCCCGGTGGTGTCCTCCATCGCGGCCCGGCCTGCGGCCGAATCCAGCAGCTGCAATATGTCGTCACTGAGCTCGCCGTACGCCAAACCCTGGTCGGTGACGAACGACCGGAATCGGGCGCAGGTGGCCAGAGTGACCTCATGGCCGGCCGACTGGAGACCTTTGCCGAGGGCCACGTACGGCTGAACGTCCCCTCGCGACCCTACGGTGATCACCAGGATTCGCATCCTAGCTGTCCTTTCGTGCTTGTTGACGGAACTCCTCCATCAGGGCTGGGGTGCGCTCGACCATGAAGGTGTAGAAGTCGCGGGTATGGCGTAATCGGCTGGCCTCGGGTGCTGCCGCGTCGCCGATCAGATCGATCCCGCGCTGCATCAGAGCGATGAAGACGCGCATCTTGTCGGTTGGGTCGATGGCACGGGCGAAGGCATCTGGATGCATCTCGTACGCGTGTCCCCGGCCCTGGCTCGGCACCCGTCGGACCAGGCCGGACTGTTCCAGCACCCGCATGCCGGTGGACACCGAGGCCTTGGAGAGCCCCATCGCCTCGCACAGCTGTGCGGTGGTCTGGGTCGGCGGGTCGCAGATGAGCAGCCAGCCCAGCAACTTGCCGAAGGCGGGGGTGGTGCCCATCCGAGCCAGGACGACACCGACCTCCTCGGCGTACCGCCGGCGAGCCTCCGAGTCCATAAACTCCCCTCCTGACACGATAGTCTCGAACGTTCAGAACTTTCTAAAAAAGAAATTAGACCTGGATTGGAAACCAGGACAGAGCGAAATACGAAAATTTCCACCACGAATCTATTCCCAAGGGAAGTATTGACGATCCGCCCTCCTGCATGACTGCTGCTAACCAACTGGAATCAAGCGCCTTGCAATGCTGCACCAGCACGCATCAGCCGGTATGGTCCGGGCTTATGGGACAGGAGATGATCGATCCCGTCGATGTCCGGCAGGATTTCGCACGGTACTCACTCCGCAGCTCGATCCTCGTTTCCGCGTCGGCGCAGCAGGCATTCGCGGTATTCACCGGCGCGATAGCTGACTGGTGGGTCATGGAGTACACCTGGTCCGGCCCCGACTTACTAACCACGCTGGAGATGGAGCCACGGACCGGCGGGATGCTGTTCGAAATCGGCCCGCACGGCTTCCGCAACGACTGGGGCCGGGTACTGGCCTGGACCCCGCCCCGCCGGCTCGTCTTCACCTGGCAGATCGGGGCGGACCGCGTCCCCGCGCCCGACCCGGCTCGGGCCAGCGAGGTCGAGGCGCTCTTCCGGTCCGACCAGTCGGGACAGACCCGAGTAGAGGTAGAACACCGGCATTTCGATCGGCACGGCCCAGCAGCGGAGGGCTACCGTCGGGCGCTCACCACTGGCTGGTCCGAACTCCTCGCTCGCTATGCGAGCGTGGTCGCAAAGCGCACCGTCGGCTAAGGCACTGGCTCGACCATTTCCGCCACTTTTACAAAACCCTGGCAAATCAACACGGTCCACCTGCGGACCGTGGAATAGCAGGGCCCCGGGCGTGGGCAGAGCGCGCTACTCTGCGCAGCGTTACCTTCGCCCGAGGAAGGACCGCGATGCTGATCTCACGCGCCCCGCGAGCTGCCGCTCTGGCCGCCTGCGCGACGTTCCTGCTCGCCAGTAGCGCCTGCGGAACTAACGAGTCCGACGAGGTCACCGCTACCTCCGTCCGCCTCTACGGCACCGACGGCAACATGCTCAACTCGTTCCCCACCGAGTTGGGGGACCGGGCCGACCTGGTTGACGGGATGAAGGGCACCACACCGCTGACCCCGCTGCCGGAGGACTTCAAGGACCGGTTGCGGTCGATCGACCCCAACCTGACCAGCTTCGTCTATGCGGCGGAGACCTACGACGCGGTGCTGATCAGTGCGCTCGCCGCGCAGCTCGCCGGCACCACCGATCCGGCGGCTGTCGCAGCACAGATCGTCGGCGTCACCAACGGTGGCCAACGGTGTGAGACCGCCGTGGCCTGCCTCGAGCTGGCCCGTGACGGGCAGGACATCGAGTACCGCAGTGTCTCGATCACCCGGGGTGGGTTCACCGCAGCCGGCGAACCCTCCACCGCCAGCTATGCCACCCTGCACTTCGACGGGACTCAGATCAACGACGCCAAGACGGAGTTCGTCGGTGCGGGCTCCGAGTCCACCGCGAGCAGCGCACCGCCGCCGGACGCCGAGGCGGCCGACCAGAACGAGGACGCCCCGCTGGTGTTGGGCGGCCTGCTGCCACAGACCGGGGACCTCGCGCTGTCCAACCCACCCCTCGCCGCCGGCGCCGCCCTCGCGATCCAGGAGATCAACGCCGCCGGGGGCGTCCTTGGCAACCCGGTTACCTGGATCGACGGCGATGACGGCACCAATCCGGCGGTCGCCAGGGCGACGGTGGCGAGCCATGCCGCCGCCGGCGTCCACGTGATCATCGGCGCCGGGGCGTCGGGAGTCTCCCGGGCAGTGCTACCCGACGTGGTGCGGGCCGGGCTCGTGCTGTTCTCCCCGTCGAACACCGACGCGAGCCTCACCGACCTGAACGACGAGGGCCGTTACTTCCGAACCGCTCCACCCGACAGCCTGCAGGGCCGGGCGCTGGCTGACGTCATCCTGCGGGACGGCCCGGAGCAGATCGCCATCGTGGCCCGTCAGGACTCGTACGGCGAGGGCCTACAGGAGATCGTCCGGTCCGAGTTGGAACGTGCTGGCCTCGGACCGGACCAGCTCAACCTGAGCACATATCAGCCACCGGAGGGCGCCGAGGCGACAGCGGTCGACTTCACCTCCGTGGTCCGCGAGATCAAGGAGTCTGGGGCCGACGCTGTCCTGATCATCGGCTTCAGTGAGTCAGCCGGGCTGATCCGGGACCTCGCCGACGCCGGGGTGCCGCTGCACCACTGAGCCGTGATCGGGTGCTGGCCGCACCACTGGGCCGCTTGTCGGGGTGCTGGCCGCACCACGCGCCCACCGGGCCAGCTACGCGCCCCGCACCGCTGCCGGCATCGACCCGGTCAGGACCGACGCCGACGCTCGAGAAAGTCGGTCATCCGCCGGTGCTTCTCCTCGTCCTCGAAGAGCACTGCCTGACTGACCAGATCCAGGTGCGGGTGCGCGGCGGCCGGAGCATCCACGGCCAGCTTGGTCAGCCGCAACGCGAGCGCGGAGCCCTTCGCCACCTCGTCGAGCAGGGTGTGTGCCGCCGGCAGCAGCTCGGCGGGCTCGGCGACCACCCGGTTGACCAGACCGATCCGCAGGGCCTCCGCAGCATCCACCCGCCGGCCGGTGAAGAGCAGCTCCTTCGCCCGCGCCTCGCCGACCAGCGCCGGCAACCGGTGCGTCGCCCCCGCCCCGGCCAGGATGCCGAGCCGCACCTCGGGCTGTCCGAAGACGGCCCGCGCGGTGCACACCCGTAGGTCGCCGGCGTACGCCAACTCGGCACCGCCGCCCAGAGCCGGCCCATCGACCGCTACCACGGTCGGCATCGGCAGCGCCCTGATCCGGGCGAAGACGGCCGAGTTGATCGCGGCGAGGGCATCCAGCCGGTCGCGCTCGCGGAGCTGACCAATGTCGGCGCCCCCGGCGAAGATGCCTTCCGCGCCTCCGGTGAGCAGCAGCAGCCGCGGCCGGGCCTCCAGCTCGGCGCAGAGTTCGTGGAGCGCGTGGACGAGGTCAACGTCGATGGCGTTGCGCTTCTCTGGGCGGTCCAGCATCGCCACCACCCGGTCGGCCTGTTCTTCGATCCGCAGGCCCCTCACGCCTTCACCCCGTTCTCCCACCGGTAGAAGCCCTGGCCGGACTTCTTGCCGAGGTGTCCGGCGGCGACCATCTCGACCAACAGCGGCGGCGGCGCGAACCGCTCCCCGTACGCGGCCGCCAGGGTGCGGGCGATGTCGAGCCGCACGTCCAGCCCGACCAGGTCGGTGAGCTCCAGCGGCCCCACCGGATGCCGGTAGCCAAGCACCATCGCCTTGTCGATGTCCGCTGGTTCCGCCACCTTGTCGGCGACCATTCGAATCGCCTCCAGACCGAGCGTCACCCCCAGCCGGGAGGTGGCGAAGCCGGGCAGGTCACGTACGACGACCGGGTCCTTGCCCAGCCGAGCGGCGAGCGCGACCGCCGCGTCCGTGCTCTGCGGTGCGGTCCCTGGACCGACCACGACCTCGAGCAGCGTCATCGCCCAGACCGGGTTGAAGAAGTGCAGGCCGAGGAAGCGGTCCGGGCGGGTCAGCCCCTCGGCCAGCTCGGCGATCGAGATGCTGGAGGTGTTGCTGGCCAACAGCGCCGGGCTCAGGTTCTCGGCGTCGCGCAGCACGGAGCGCTTCAGGTCGGCCCGCTCCGGTACGGCCTCCACCACGACCTCCGGACCGGCGCTGACCTCGGTGAGGGTGCTCCGAACAGTCACCCGGGACCGGCCGGCGCCGGCCTGCTCAACCGTCATCCGGCCGCGGGAGGCGGCCCGGTCCCACAGCTCGCCGAGGCGCACCGCGGCGGCTTCACCCCGGGCCGGATCGACCTCGACCAGGTCCACGTCGTAGCCGGCACCGGCGGCCACGTACGCGATCCCGAGGCCCATCGTGCCGGCCCCGATCACGACCCAACGGTCACCCATGGTGCCTCCTCCCTCCGGCGGCGCCCCGGGGGTCACCCGCGCCGTCCCGCCTACCCGTTTCGCTCGTCCCCGCGACCCTATTGGTTGGGAGGCGTCGCGCGGCAGCCCGCACCGGGCGGAGGGCCGCTCCGGGATGGACGCCACCGCGGCAGTTCCACGATCAGCTCAGCGACGTACGGCACGCCGGCCCGGCTACTGCCCGGTCAACCGGCCGCGGGGGTCGTATCCTGGCGGCGTGACCACGCTGGACCGACTCGCGACCGAGAAGTACATCCTGCTCACGACCTTCCGCAAGGACGGCCGTGCGGTGCCGACCCCGGTCTGGGCGGTCCGTGACGGCGATGCGCTCGTAGTTTGGACAGTTGCCAACTCCGGCAAGGTGAAGCGGATCCGGCGCAGCGGCGATGTGACCGTCGCCCCCTGCGATGTCCGAGGTCGACCGCACGGTCCGGCGGTGCCCGGATACGCCGCGCTCGCCGACTCGGCGGGCACCCGGCGCGTCCGCAGCCTGATCAAGGAGAAGTACCGGGTACTCGGCCGGCTCACCCTGCTGGGGAGCCGACTACGCCGGGGCGAGCAGGGCACGGTGGGAATCCGGGTCACGCTCAAGGACTGAACCGCGTCCGCCCCACAAGAGACCCGGGGCTAACGGCGTCCGCCCCCCACCGAGACTCCGGGGGCTAAGCGGCGTTCGCCCGCAGAAATGCGGGTAGGGCGGTGGACAGATCGTCCACCGCCCTACGCGCATTGTCCGTTGGCTCTCACCCGGTCAGTCCCCCTGACGCTGCTGTGGGATCTGCCCCTGCAGCAGCGCTCTGACCTCCGACTCCCGGTATCTACGGTGCCCGCCAAGAGTCCGGATCGCACTCAGCTTGCCGGCCTTGGCCCAACGGGTCACCGTTTTCGGGTCGACACGGAACATCGACGCCACCTCGGCCGGCGTGAGCAGCGGCTCCGGTTCGTGCGTTCGCGATGCCATGGGTCACTCCTCCACATGTATAGACATCGGCCGGGGTCCCGCCGGCCGACGCGTCTCCCATGGTCCGGCTAGTCCCCGATGTCCGACATGGGCCGAACGGCCGAACGTCCCTAGACGGACGGATGAACCATGACCGAATTATTCGCCTTTAACATGACAGGGCACACCTTATGTGATCTCATGATCACGGGTCGTGACGTATCAAACGCGAATGGTTCCCGGATCAGCGAGGTTCAATCAACTGATTTGGGGTCAGTTGCACCGCTCGAGCAACTGCACCGCACGCCACCGCGCAACCAGCTTGTCGTAAGCCGTTGACGCCTCCTCCGCCTCGCCCCGAGACAGCCCGGCCAGACCGGCGGCGACCAACTCCGGCGAGTCGTCAGCGGCGAGGGTCTCGTCGGAGAGCAGCGACACCAGCCCGCCGTAGTCCAGTTCCACCACCGACCGTGGATGGAACTCCTCCAGCCAGCGCGCGGCCTCCTCCACCGCCTCGGTGATCGGCGCGGCACCGACCGACTTGCGCAGCACGGCAAGGGCCCGCGACGAGCGACGGCGGGCTTTGGAAATCTCCGTCCGGTACCGCAGTGCCCGCCGGCCGGGCTCGGTGACCTGGTGCCGCTCCGCCGGCTCGAAGAGGACAAACCACCGCAGCGGCACGCCCCACGTGGCGATCTGCTCGTGTACCCGGGGAACGCCGTGCTCCAGGACACGCGCCCCGCTACGCCAGTCGTCAACCACCGCCTTGGCCTTACCGGCCAGCACCGGCGGCACAAAGGCGTCAGCCAACACCGGGGGTACGCCATCGCGCGCGTTCAGCGCCGCCTCGGCGACCCGGATGCGCAGGTTCCACGGACAGACCAGCAGCGTGTCGTCGGCCTCCAGGACGTACGCCTCGTCCGGCAGATTCGGCAGCCGCGTCCAGCCCGCTCCGAGCGCCTCGATCACCGACGTGAGCTGCCGGCCGGGCCCCTCCGCCGGGGCGACGGCCCGTCCCTGTTCGACGTAACTCTGCCAGTACGCCTGGCGGTCACGGTCGAAGGCGGTCAGCGGTTCGTACACGCGCAGGTATGCGGCGAAGAGCGAGGGCACGGCGCGATCCTCCCACGAGTCGGATGCGAATCCCTGGTGGCACAGTTTCGCGTGCACTCCGGAGAGTCGCCGAGCGGCTGGTCCCGCCGTACGGACGCACACGCCGGTGACGACGGAGACGATGTCGGCCGATACTAGGCTCAGCGGCACCGGCAGCATCCCGCCGGCGTCCGCAGGTCCGCGGCCCACAAGGCCGCACACCACACCAGGAGTGAGTCATGGGCGTATTCGCCACCGCCGACGACCCCGGGTCGGTCGGCCACGAGCAGGTTCTGTTCTGCCAGGACAAACAGTCCGGCCTTCGGGCGATCATCGGCATCTACTCCACGGCGCTGGGGCCCGCGCTCGGCGGCACCCGGTTCTACCCGTACGCGAGCGAGGAGGCAGCCCTCGCCGACGTGCTCGACCTCTCCCGCGGGATGGCGTACAAGAACGCCCTCGCCGGGCTGGACCTGGGCGGCGGCAAGGCGGTCATCTGGGGGGATCCCGAACAGCTCAAGAGCGAGGCACTATTGCGTGCCTACGGCCGCTTCGTGGGCACCTTGGGTGGCCGTTACTACACTGCCTGCGACGTTGGTACCTACGTGGCCGACATGGACGTGGTCGCCCGGGAGACCCGGTTCGTCACCGGCCGAAGCCGTGAGCACGGGGGCGCCGGCGATTCCTCGATCCTCACCGCCTGGGGCGTGTTCCAGGGCATGCGCGCCGCAGCCGAGCACGCCTGGGGCACGCCGACGCTACGCGGACGACGAGTCGGCGTCGCCGGCCTGGGCAAGGTCGGCAAGTACCTGGTCGGCCATCTGGTGGACGATGGCGCCGAGGTCGTGGCGACCGATGTGAACCCGCGGGCCCTGGCCTGGGCGCGGACGAACTATCCGCAGGTGACGCTGCTGGACGACGCCACCGCACTGACCGCCGCTGACATTGATGTGTACGCCCCGTGCGCGCTGGGGGGCACGCTCAACGACGACACGGTCCCAGCGCTACGGGCGAAGGTGGTCGCCGGGGCGGCGAACAACCAGCTCGCCCACCCGGGCATCGAAAAGCTCCTCGCCGACCGGGGCATCCTGTACGCGCCCGACTATGTGGTCAACGCCGGTGGCGTGATCCAGGTCGCCGACGAGATCGAGGGCTTCAACTTCGACCGCGCCAAGCTGCGGGCGACCAAGATCTACGACACCACCCGGGAGATCCTGGGGCTCGCCGATGCCGAGGGGGTGCCGCCGGCGGTGGCAGCGGACCGGCTGGCCGAGCGACGGATGGCTGAGGTAGGCCGGCTGCGAACGATCTTGTTGCCCTGATCACGCCCCGGGGGCGGGCCGGGTTGGTTCCGCCCCTGGGCCGACAGAGCGACGCGACGCGGTTAAGCTGGATTCACGGTGATTCGCCTGCTGTTAGGGGCACTCCCCGGATTGGCCCTTACCGAGTACACTGGGTGACGACCGGCCCGCCGCGACGCGCGGAGCCGGGCGACGGTAACCCGAGGTGCCGAACGATGGCATCTCCATGTACCGTAAGAGCCACGAGAGATGCCTGACGTCATCGGGGCCCGCCTTCGGGCTGCCCCGCATTCTGTGCGAGGGGGTCGAGCCATGGGGCGCGGCCGAGCTAAGGCCAAGCAGACAAAGGTGGCCCGGGAGTTGAAGTACCACTCCCCGAACACCGACCTCGCCGCCTTGCAACGCGAACTCGGCGGCAGCCACAAGTCGGACCACGACTTCGACGACGACTACAAAGAGTATGTCGACGACGATGACGAGGACCACGTGGACGACGACCCGGAAAACCGGGCTCGTCCCAACCGCTGACCCCTGGTCGCAACTGAGCACGCGGTCGATCCGCGTGCTCATGTCTGTGCCCATCGGTCAACGGTCCCCGACGGAGACAGGGCGGGTCTCGGAGTGCTGGCGATGGCTCCGAGACACGTCCTGTTCGGCAGATACCGGGCAGCACCGGCACAGCGTGGACGGCTCGGGGTGGGCCAGTCGACTCAGCGTGACCCCGCGGTGGCCAGTCGACTCAGCGTGGACGGTTGTTCCAGTTATAGAACGTCGGGATGTTCTCGAAGTGGTTCCAGGCGCAGACCGCGCTGGAGGTGCCGTCTCCTGCCGCCTCCGCCCGTAGGTGGCGGGCCGCCTCGGCCTCGCGAAGCAACGTGGTGAGGTCGACGCCCGCGGCGCGGACCCGATCAACCACGTCGTCCGAGACCGCGCCCGCCGTGCGCTCAGGTCGCCGGGGACCGGTGTTCTCGGGCATGCTCCAACACTCCCTCCAGTAGGCGGATCTTGCTGTTGCGGCAATGCTCGGTCTCCGTACCGTCAAAGCGTCCCTGCTCGAAGTAGCGATTGGCCGCGTGGCCACCGCCGCAGAAGCCGAAGTAGGAACACGATGCCCGGCAAGCCTCCACCCCGGCGAGGAACTCCCCGACCCAGGGTGTCTCCGCGGCCTCGGCCAGGATCTCCGCCAGCGGAGTGACCAGCACGTTGCCGCTGCTGAAGTCGCCGTACCGGGGGTTCGTGAAGCCGGCCAGTTCGGGCGAGAGCACAGTCACCGAACCGTCGTAGCCGACCGTGGGAATCGGATCCAGCCGACGAGGTAGCAACTGCTCCTCGACGCCGTCCAACACCGCAGCGGCGTACCGCAGGGACCACTCGATCTCACGCAGGTGGATGCGGGGGTTCCGGCGCCAGGCCGCCACCAGTTCTGCCCAGAAGGTGGTCACCGCAGCCGCGTCGTGGCGGTTGGCCCGCGTATTGACCCCCTCGGTCTCCTCGATGTTCACGCCCAACACGTCCGGACCGAGATCGAGGAAGAAGTCGTATAGTTCGCGGGCGAGACCCGGCTCGGGGCGTCCCACCACGGCCAGCGCCGAAAACGGCAGCCCATGCCGACGCAGCGCCTCGACTCCCCGCATGATCTGGGCGTACGCGGGACGCCCGCCCCGGGTGACCCGATCCGCGTTGCGCTCCCGCGGCCCGTCCACGCTGACACTCACCCGGATCCGGTGCTCCGCGAAGAACCGACACCAGGCATCGTCGATCAGCGTCGCGTTGGTCTGGACGTGATGCTCGACCTCCGGCCCGAACGGGGCAATCAGCGCGGCGAGCAGCTCCTGCCCGGCGGCGAGCGGCTCACCACCGTGCCACACCACGGAGAATCGCCCAGCCCGCGCCCACGGATTGACCGATACGGCCACCGCCTCCGCCACGCCGACCGGCATCCGCCGGTCGGCGTGGCGGAGCGGGAGATAGCAGTAGGCGCAGTCGAGATTGCAGAGGGTGGTGGGCTGCATAACCACATAGGCGGGGACGGCGGCCACACCGTGCATCCCGCCTGTCGACTGTCCCCGCACCGCCATCGCCCTCCTCTACCAGGCCTAGGCGCGGTGTCGACACCCCGACGTGCCTGGCAACGTTGAGGGTGCTCCTCAGGCTAGGCGGAGTCGGCCACCCGGGTGAAGCCCTGATCGGCAGTCCATCCGGGCACCCAGTGATCAGCCACGGGTGTGCTGCCCGACCATCTGAACGTTGCCGGTGCCTTCGACAATCTCGCCGGCCTGCCACGCATCCACGCCGCGGCCGGTGAGGGTGGCCAGTGCGCGGTCGGCATCCTCGGCGGAGACGATCGCGAACATGCCGACGCCCATGTTGAACGTCGCCTCCATCTCCGGAGCCTCGATCCGTCCCTTGGACTGCACCAGGTCGAAGATCGGCTGTGGCTTCCAGGTAGCACGGTCGACCACCGCGTCCACGTGCTCCGGCAGGACCCGGACCAGGTTCCCCGGGATACCGCCCCCGGTCACGTGGGCGAACACCCGGACCTCCGCCTCGGCGATCAGCTTCAGGCAGTCCTGGGCATAGATCTTGGTGGGGGTCAGCAGCTCCTCGCCGAGGGTGCGTTGCCGGCCGAAGTCCTCGATGACCACGTCCAGCCGCATCCGCCCGGCACCGAGCAGCACGTGCCGGACCAGAGAGAATCCGTTCGAGTGCAGGCCGGAGGCGCGCATCGCGATCACTACGTCGCCGACCTCGACCCGCTCGGAGCTGAGGATTCCGCTCTCCTCCACCACCCCCACGCCGGTGGCCGAGATGTCGTACTCGTCCGGGCGGAGGACACCAGGGTGTTCGGCGGTCTCCCCACCCAGCAGGGCACAACCGGCGTACCGGCAGCCATCGGCGATACCAGCGCCGATTTCGGCGACCCGGTCCGGGACAACCTCCCCGGTAGCGATGTAGTCGAGCAGGAACAGTGGCTCGGCACCGCACGCCACCAGGTCGTCCACGACCATGGCGACCAGGTCGATGCCGACCGTGTCGTGAATGTCGAGCTGTTGTGCGATCACCAGCTTCGTGCCGACGCCGTCGGTGGAGGAGGCCAGGATCGGGTTCTGGTACTTCTTCGTATCCAGCCGGAACAGGCCGGCGAAGCCACCCAGATCGCCCATCACCTCCGGCCGTCGAGTCTGCTTCACCTTCGACTTGAGCAGCTCGACCGCGCGGTCGCCCGCCTCGATCGAGACACCGGCATCCAGGTACGAGGCCGAGCGTTTGCGCACCGGGCGCCCGGTGGCGGTGGTCCAGGGCTGGCGGTCGCCGCCGGCACCGGTCTGGCTGCTTCCTGCGCCGCTGCGCTCGGACACGTGCGTCACGGTTCTCCCCTTAGATGGTCCTGGTGCGAACCGGCGATGACCGGACCGCACCCGGGTGGTGCTACCGGATGTGGTTTTTCGGCTCTTCCGGGTCGGGGCGCGGCACCCGCGCCGAGCTGAACGCCTCGTAACCGCTGTGGGCGGCGACGAACGGAGTGGCGTGCGGTTCGGAGGATTCGGCGGCGACCCGCCGACCGACCCCCTCGAGCACGTGCTTGCCGATCAAGCTGTCAGCGGGCAGTTCGATTGGATACTCGCCGTCGAAGCACGCCCGGCAGAGCCGGCTCTTCGGTTGCTCGGTGGCCGCGATCAGACCGCTGAGCGACACGTAGCCGAGCGTGTCGGCGCCGATCGACCGCCGGATACCCTCGTTGTCCAGGCCGTTGGCGAGCAGTTCGGCGCGGGTCGCGAAGTCGATGCCGTAGAAGCATGGCCAGGCGACCGGCGGTGAGGAGATCCGAACGTGTACCTCCAACGCGCCGGCCTCGCGAAGCATTCGCACAATGGCCCGTTGGGTGTTGCCGCGGACGATGGAGTCGTCCACGACGACCAGCCGCTTACCTCGTACGTTCTCCCGCAGCGGGTTGAGCTTGAGCCGAATACCGAGCTGACGCAGCGTCTGCGACGGCTGGATGAAGGTCCGTCCGACGTACGGATTCTTCATCAGACCGGCCCCGAAGGTAATGCCGGACTCCGCCGCGTAGCCGATCGCGGCGGGAGTGCCCGATTCGGGCACGGGGATCACCAGATCGGCCTCTACCGGGTGCTCCCGCGCAAGCTGACGGCCGATCTGTACGCGACCCGCGTGCACGTTCCGGCCGGCGATCGTGGCGTCCGGACGGGCGATGTAGACGTATTCGAAGAGGCAGCCCTTCGGCTCCGGTGCGGCGAAGCGGGCAGAGCGCAGCCCGTCCTCGTCGATAGCGATCAGCTCACCCGGCTCGACCTCGCGGACCACGCTGGCACCGACGATGTCGAGCGCGGCTGTCTCACTGGCCACCACCCAACCGCGCTCCAGCCGGCCCAACACCAGCGGACGGACCCCATGCTGGTCACGGGCCGCGTAGAGCGTCGACTCGTCCATGAAGACGAAGCTGAACGCTCCCCGCAGCTGCGGCAACACCTCCAGCGCAGCGGCCTCCACCGAGAGGTCGGGCCGGCTGGCCAGCAGCATGGTCACCAGCGAGGTGTCGTTGGTGGCCCCGTCGCCGGCCAACGCCAGCTCGCCGGCCTCCCGCTGCAGCTCGGCTGCGTTGACCAGGTTGCCGTTGTGGGCCAAGGCGATCGTCGTGCCAGAGGCGGTGGAGCGGATGGTCGGTTGGGCGTTCTCCCAGGTGGAGGCGCCGGTAGTCGAGTAGCGCGCGTGGCCGATCGCCACATGCCCGCGCAGACTGGCCAGAGTCGGCTCGTCGAAGACCTGGGCTACCAGGCCCAGGTCCTTGTAGACCACCACGCCCGTGCCGTCACTGACTGCAATGCCAGCCGCCTCCTGCCCCCGGTGCTGCAACGCGTACAGCCCGAAGTAGGTCAGATTGGCGACCTCCTCGCCGGGGGCCCAGACCCCGAAGACGCCACAGGCGTCCTGGGGGCCGGGACGCTGGGGGTCAAGGTCGTGGCTCAACCGGCCATCGCCTCGGGGCACCTGCCGCTCCCTCTTGCTGGACTGGCCAGGCGAATCATGGGATCCGCTCCCCGGCCGGGACCGCTTGTCGTCGCTGACAGTGTACGCGAACCCCCACCTACACAGAAAGTCACGAAATCACTGCATCCTGTAATGCCCGACCGCTGCCGCCGGCTAAAGCGGCAGGTACGCGGCCAGGTCCGCCCGCACCCCACTGACCCGTACGCGGCCCTCAGCGACCGCTTCCGCCCAGGGGACCCGTCCCGTCGCGACCCGTAACCAGGTCTCCGGGTCGGTCTCGACCACGTTCGCCGGGGTGCCCCGGGTGTGCCGGGGGCCCGGGACGCACTGCACCGCGCCGTAGGGTGGGACCCGCACCTCCACCGATCGACCGGGTACCCGCTCCGCGAGCACAGTCAACAGGGCACGGACCGCCGCCCGGAGCACCGGACGATCGGGGGTAGACCCCTCATCAAGCGCCGACAGCGCTGCCTGGACGGCAGGCGTCCTAGCGTATGAAGGGGCCACAGCGGGACGATACGGCGCGCGCGCGGATGCTCTCACACCGGCCCTGGGTCGCGCCGATCCGACTGGACAAGGCATAGTAGCCCACGGCGTATTCGTACCGTGATGATCCCCGGCCCGGCGAACGCCGGCCACGTGGGACTCCAGTGGAAGGCGGTGGACGTGTCAACACACCGACGTGCCTGGAAGCAGCGGGCCGGTGTGGTCGTGGCGTTGCTGGTCGGCGCCCTGCTCACCGCCCCCGCCACCCCGGCCTCCGCCGCCCCCAAGGTCAGCAACATCTCGGCCTCACCGAGCCGGGTCGAGGCGGGCGGGAGCGTGACGGTCCGCTACTCGGTGGAGGTCTCGGAAGGCACGACTGTCAACGTGGGGGTGTCATCCGACAACGGCAAGCTCGCCTGCGTCAGCGATTGCAGCCATGGCAACGTCGATCAGAGCGCGGACTACGAGGCCACCTTCCGACTGGCGGACGACGCGGCCGACGGAAAGGCGACAATTACCGTCACCGCGAACGAAACCGACGGCGGTGGGCACAACGGGACCGTCAAGGTCACTCTGGTGGGCAAGCCGGAGCCAGAGCCGCAGCCCAGCCCGACCCAGGCCCCCGAGGTGCAGACGGTGAAGTCGGTCTCCGGCGAGGTGGTCAACAAGAGCACCGGCAGCGCGGTGCCGGGAGCCCAGGTCATCCTCAAGGACTCCGATAACAACCGGTTCGACACCATCACCGACAACGGTGGCAACTTCCGGTTCACCGGCAGCACCCAGAACCCGATCGCCCCCGGGAAGCTCGCCATCGGCGCAAGCCACGACGGCACCAACGCCACCAAGACGCTGAATGCCTCCGCCGGGCAGAGCATCTCCGGCCAGCGAATCTCACTGGAGATCAAAGAGCCAACCCCGAGTCCCACCCCCACATCAAGTATCGAGCCGGCCCCGACCGTCGGGGTGGATGAGGTGACCGAGGAGCCGGTCGAGGCCATCGTGGATGCCCCCGTCGCGGACGCCAGCCCGGAGGAGTCCGGCGGCACCGGCTCCCTGCTCGTCATCCTGCTCGGTGGCCTCCTCGTCGCAGCCGGCGTCGGCACCATGGTGCTGCTGTGGCTCCGCCGCAAGGAGAACGACGACGAGGACGAGGCGGGCGGCCAGCCCTCCGGCGCGGCCACGGGCGCCGTCCCGGTCGCCCACGGTGGCTACGGCGGCGCCGACGACCAGACGCGGATCGTGAATCCGACCGCGGCGGCACCGACGTTGGTCGGCGGGGATCCGTCCCTCTCCGAGGCACCCACGATGATGCACCACCCGGTGGTTGACGACGTCCCACCGGACCCCTACGGCGCTCCGCCGCAGCCCTACGGCGCGTCCGCCGGCCAGTCCAGTTGGGCCGACAGCGGCTACGGCGCCAACTCCCCCGCCTCCGGTGGCGGCTACGGCGCCAGCGACTACGGCATGTCCTCGCCGGCGGGAACCGGCTACCCGCCCACCTCCGGCGGGTCCTACGGCGGCTACGACGAGCGGTACGACGAGGCGACCGGCCGCTACCAGGCGGACGCCACGCAGTACCCGGCCCCGGCCGACCCGTACCCCACCGGGAGGTACCAGCAGGGTGCCGGCTACGGCCAGGCCGAGCCCGGGTACGGACACGGCGCCGAGCCGGCCGGCGGCTACGACCAACAGGGCGGTGGCTACGGCGGCTACGGCTACGCCCAGCAGGGCGGCTACGGCCAGGAAACACCCGCCCAGTACGGCGGCTACGGCCAGGAAACACCCGCCCAGCAGGGCGGCTACGGCCAGGAACTGCCAACCCAACGCGGCGGCTACGACGGCTACAACCAGGAAACACCCGCCCAGTACGGCGGCTACGGCCAGGAAACACCCGCCCAGCAGGGCGGCTACGGCCAGGAACTGCCAACCCAACGCGGCGGCTACGACGGCTACAACCAGGAAACACCCGCCCAGTACGGCGGCTACGGCCAGGAAACACCCGCCCAGCAGGGCGGCTACGGCCAGGAACTGCCAACCCAACGCGGCGGCTACGACGGCTACAACCAGGAAGCACCCGCCCAGTACGGCGGCTACGGCCAGGAAACACCCGCCCAGTACGGCGGCTACGACGACCGTGGGTATGGCCAGGGCGGCTACGGTGGTGGCTACGGGGACCCGACGCAGGCCGGTCGGGCCCGGTCCGACGCTCCCCCGCCGGACCGGGCCGGTCGCCGGCTGGACTGGCTGGACGACTGACAACAGACGGTTGAGGGCCACCCGGCTTCGGGTGGCCCTCAACCGTTTGTCCTTGGGTTTGCGGATCTGCGGATCCCGGCAACAAAAAGAGATCCGGCCCGGCTGAGCTCAGCCGGGCCGGATCGCCCTTACTCGGATCGGGTGCCGGAACCGGGTGGGGCCGGCACGGCGGCGGTCACGCCGGTTCGCTCGGTCCCCCAGGCTGCGGCTCGGAGCTGGCGGGCGTCGCCGTCTCGACCGGCGAGGTGGCGAGTTCCGCTCCGCCGAAGAGGCGGGGCAGGGTGGCGCTGTGCGCCGCACGCAACTCCGCCAGGCTGAGCCGGAACTGCCCGTGCAACTCCAGCGCACCACCCGCCGGATCGGTGACGCCGATCCGCTCGCACGGCACGCCCTGCTCGGCGGCCAGCCCAGTGAACGCCTTCTCGTGCCCGCGCGGCACCGAGACCAACACCCGGCCAGCGGACTCGCTGAACAGGAAGACGAACGGCATCGAGCCGTCGGTGAACTGCTCCGGCAGAGTGACCTGGGCACCGACCCCCCGGCGCAGGCAGGACTCGACCAGGCCCTGCGCCAGACCGCCGTCGGAGAGATCGTGCGCGGAGCTGAGGTGCCCGCCCCGGGCTGCCACCGCCATCAGGTCGGCGATCGCCCGCTCGCGGTCGAGGTCCACCCGGGGAGGTACGCCGCCGAGGTGTTTGTGGGTAGCCCACGCCCACTCCGAGCCGGACAACTCCACGTGCGTCTCACCGAGCAGGTAGATCTGGTCGTGTCCGTCGTCGCGCGGGACAAAGCCCATCGGGACCCGGTCGGCCACGTCGTCCAGCACACCGAGGACACCCACCACCGGGGTCGGATGGATGGCTGCCGCACCGGTCTGATTGTAGAAGCTGACGTTACCCCCGGTCACCGGGATGCCCAGCTCGCGGCAGCCGTCGGCGATGCCCCGGACGGCCTCGGCGAACTGCCACATCACGCCCGGGTCCTCCGGCGAGCCAAAGTTGAGGCAGTCGGTGACGGCGATCGGCTTGGCGCCGCTCACCGCCACGTTCCGGTACGCCTCGGCCAGCGCGAGCTTGGCACCGTGGTACGGGTCGAGGCGCGCGTACCGGCCGTTGCCGTCGACGGAGAGCGCGATGCCGATACCACTGCGCTCGTCGATCCGGATCACACCGGAGTCCTCGGGCTGGGCGAGCACGGTGTTGCCCAGCACGTACCGGTCGTACTGCTCGGTGACCCAGGTCTTGTCCGCGAGGTTCGGCGAGGCGATCATCCGCAGGACCGTCTCCCGCAGGGCCTCCGGGTCACTCGGCCGGGGCAGGGTCTCTGCTCGGTCGGCCTGGAGCAGGATCAGGTCGGCCGGCTCCCGCATCGGCCGGTGGTACACCGGACCGTCGTCGGCCAGCGAACCCGGCGGGACGTCAACGACCAGATGGTCCCGCCAGGTGACGACCAGGCGGCCCGGCTGCCCGTCCGCTGCCGGTGGGGTGACCTCACCGATCGCGGTGGCGAGCACGCCCCACTTCTCGGCGGTCTTGAGCACCGCCTCCAGCTTCTCCGGCTCGACCACCAGCAGCATCCGCTCCTGGGACTCGCTGGCGAGGATCTCGTGCGGCTCCATCGAGGCTTCCCGCAGTGGGACCCGCTCGAGCCAGACCCGCATGCCGGTACCCGCGGCGGCGGCGGTCTCGGCGAGGGCACAGGTCAGCCCGGCGCCGCCGAGGTCCTGGATGCCGACGACGAGCTGCTCGTCGTAGAGCTCCAGGCAGGCCTCGATGAGCAGCTTCTCGATGAACGGGTCACCCACCTGCACCGAGGGGCGGCGCTGCTCGCTGCCCTCGTCGAAGGTGGCGCTGGCCAGCACCGACACGCCGCCGATGCCGTCCCGGCCGGTCTTGGCGCCCATCAGCACCACGACGTTTCCGTCGCCGGCGGCGGCCTTGTTCTGGAGTCGGTCGATCGGCAGCACCCCGACGCAGAGGGCATTGACCAGCGGGTTGCCCTGGTAGCAGGGGTCGAAGACGACCTCGCCGCCGATGTTCGGCAGGCCGAGGCGGTTGCCGTAGCCGCCGACCCCGGCGACCACGCCGGGTAGCACGCGAGCGGTGTCGGGGTGGTCGGCCGCGCCGAAGCGCAGCGGGTCCATCACCGCGACCGGACGCGCACCCATGGCGAGGATGTCCCGGACGATGCCGCCGACGCCGGTCGCCGCGCCCTGGTAGGGCTCGACGAAGCTCGGGTGGTTGTGCGACTCGACCTTGAAGGTCACCGCGAGCTCGTCGGAGACCCGCACCACACCCGCGTTCTCACCGATACCGGCGAGCATCCGGTCGCTGGCCGGGGCCTTCTCCCCGAACTGGCGCAGGTGCACCTTGCTCGACTTGTAGGAGCAGTGCTCACTCCACATGATCGAGTACATGGCCAGCTCGGCCTGGGTGGGCCGCCGGTCAAGCACCTGCCGGATCCGCTGGTACTCGTCGTCCCGGAGACCGAGGTCGGCGTAGGGCTGAAGCTCGTCCGGGCTGTCGCCAGCGTGGGGGACGGTGTCCACGCCCCCGGCCCAGCCGGTGACGGCGGCGCCTCGGTCAGGCGCGGCCGTCGGTCCGGCTACTGCGGCGGCTGAGGTGTCCCGGGCCGGGTCCTGGGTGGTCATGACCTCTCCTTGTTACGCAGCGGGCCGCCCGTCGGGCGGGTGAGCCGACCGATGATGCCGCCTGCGGTCACGCCGCGGTCTCCACCAGGTGCTTGAGCGCCGAGGTGAAGAAGCCGAGGCCGTCCAGGGAGGGGCCGGTGAGCTCCTCCACCGCATGCTCCGGGTGCGGCATGATGCCGACGACGTTTCCGGCGGAGTTGGTGATCGCGGCGATGTCCCGCTGGGATCCGTTCGGGTTGCCCACGTAGCGGGCGACCACCCGGCCCTCGGCTTCGAGCTGGTCCAGCGTCGCGTCGTCCGCGACGTAGCAGCCTTCGCCGTTCTTGACCGGGATCAGCACCTCCTGGCCGGGCTGGAACGCGTTGGTCCAGGCGGTGCCGGCCGACTCGATGCGCAGGACCTGGTCCCGGTTGCGGAAGTGCAGGTGCTGGTTCCGGGTCAGCGCACCGGGCAGCAGGTGGGCCTCGCAGAGGATCTGGAAGCCGTTGCAGATGCCGAGCACCGGCAGACCCGCTCGGGCCGCGTCCACGATCGTCTCCATCACCGCGGCGAACCGGGCGATGGCGCCGCAGCGCAGATAGTCGCCGTGCGAGAAGCCGCCGGGCAGGACGACAGCGTCCACCCCGTGCAGCTGCGGGTCGGCGTGCCAGAGACGGACCGGCTCGGCGCCGGCGAGCCGGACGGCCCGGGCGGCGTCCCCGTCGTCAAGCGAACCGGGGAACGTGACCACGCCTACTCGGGCGGTCACGGTTGGGCGTCCACGGTCTCGCCATCCTCGGCCAGGCGGATGGTGAAATCCTCGATGACCGGGTTGGCGAGCAGCTTGTCGGCGATTTCCCGGGTCTGATTCAGATCTGGCTCCCCGGCGAACTCGATCTCGATCCGTCGGCCGATCCGGACCGAGGCGACGTCGGTGACGCCGAGCCGGGGCAGCGCGTTAGCGACGGCCTGTCCCTGCGGATCGAGGATCTCAGGTTTGAGCATGACGTCGACGACGACGCGAGGCACTGGGCACTCCTGACTGTGTACGCAGTTGGGTGCCGACCCACTAGGGGCGAGCGCAGCCAGCCTACCTGGCAGATATCGCGCGGGCCGCACCGGCCGCACGCGGTTTGGGCGATCTCCGGGCGCAGTTAAGGCGGGACACCAAGACCGATGCCTTTCCGTTGTGCTCTCGATGCGATTTCGTTGCCACCTACCGCGCAGTACCGGGAGCTACCCGCGGGGTGATACGACCGAACCAATCTAAACCCTTCAATGCAAATCCCGGAAACCGTCACGGGAGTCCCACCAACCAGCAGGTCGGCGTCGTCAGCAGCATCAGCCTCCGGATCCGCGGCGGGGTCACGGACAACCGTTCCTGGATCGCCTCGATTTCCGGTGTCTGACGGTTAACGCCACCACGGCGCAGGTGGTCGACCAAGCGCCGACCGTCCGCGCCGCGCTGTTTTTCACCATCCGATCAGGTGAACAAGGCCCACGTTCAACCCCAGCGCCGACTGACAGCATCAGAACCGTGCTGGTCGTGACGACGGATCAACTACCCGGTTATGAGGTCCGCCAGATCCTCGGCGAGGTGGTCTCCTCGATGGCCAGGACCCGTAACCCGTACCGCGAGGGCGTAAAGAACCTCCGGGGCGGCGCCTACGACCCGATGGCGCCGGACAACCTCACCCGCTGGCGGGCCGACTCGGTGGCCCGCCTCGGCGAGGAGGCCCGCCGGCTCGGCGCGAACGCGGTGATCGGGATGCGGTTCGACAGCCGGGACTGCGGCGAGATGTGGATGGAGATCTGCGCCTACGGCACAGCGGTGATCGTGGTACCCCGGGTCCCCGACGTCATGCCCCCCGACCAGCCCCTGGTGGCGGCGGAGACCGCACACGAGCCGACGATCACGCCCGAGCCCAGCGGCATCGGCGAGCCGGCCACCGCACCCGACCTGCGGAGCGCGGCCGAGACCCCCACCCCCGAACCCTGACCACCGCGTCCCGCCCCTCGGGGACCGACGCCGGTGGCCCAGGGCGGGGGCGGCGATCAGAGGATCGGCGGCGGGCCGTACGCGGCGGCCCGGGGGTGGCGGTCGAGCACCGCCGCGACTCGCTGCACCACCGCCTGGACCTGGGCGGGGGCGGCACCGACGAAGGCCGTACGGTCGGCCACCAGCTCGGCGATGTCGGCCCGGGTCAGGTTCAGCCGGTCGTCGGCGGCGAGCCGGTCGAAAAGGTCGTTCTCGGTGGTGCCCTTCTCGCGCATCGCCAGCGCGACCGCCACGGCGTGCTCCTTGATCACCTCGTGGGCGACCTCCCGGCCGACACCCCGCCGTACCGCCGCGACCAGGATCTTGGTGGTGGCCAGGAACGGCAGGAACCGCTCCAACTCCCGGTTGACCACCGCCGGGTACGCACCGAAGTCGTCCAGCACGGTGAGGAACGTCTGGAACAGCCCGTCAGCGGCGAAGAAGGCGTCCGGCAGCGCCACCCGACGCACCACCGAGCAGGAGACATCCCCCTCGTTCCACTGGTCACCGGCGAGCTCACCGACCATCGACAGGTAACCCCGGAGGATCACCGCGAAGCCGTTCACCCGCTCCGACGACCGGGTGTTCATCTTATGCGGCATCGCACTGGAGCCGACCTGGCCCGGCTGGAAGCCCTCGGTGGCCAGCTCCTGGCCGACCATCAACCGGATCGTGGTGGCCAACGACGACGGCCCGGCCGCCACCTGGGACAACGCCGAGAGCACGTCGAAGTCGAGCGAACGCGGGTAGACCTGCCCGACGCTGTCCAGCACCCGACCGAACCCGAGGTGCTTCGCCACCCGTCGCTCCAACTCGGCCAGCTTGCCGGCGTCCCCGTCGAGCAGGTCGAGCTGGTCCGCGGCGGTGCCGACCGGGCCCTTGATCCCCCGCAGCGGGTACCGCCCGATCAGGTCGTCCAGCCGCTCGTACGCGATCAACAGCTCCTCCGCCGCCGACGCGAACCGCTTGCCCAACGTGGTTGCCTGCGCCGCCACGTTGTGCGAGCGCCCCGTCAGCACCAGGCCGGAGTGCTCGACGGCGAGCTGGGACAGCCGAGCCAGGGTGGCGACCACCCGGTCCCGGATCAGCTCCAGGGAGGCCCGCACCTGAAGCTGCTCGACATTCTCGGTCAGATCCCGGGAGGTCATGCCCTTGTGCACGTGCTCGTGCCCGGCAAGCGCGCTGAACTCCTCGATCCGCGCCTTCACGTCGTGTCGGGTGACCCGCTCCCGCTGCGCGATCGAGGCCAGGTCGACCTGGTCGAGCACCCGCTGGTACGCCTCGACCACCCCGTCCGGCACGTCCACGCCGAGATCCCGCTGGGCGGTGAGCACGGCCAGCCAGAGCCGCCGCTCCATCCGAATCTTCTCCTCCGGGGACCAGAGGGCGACCAGCTCGGGGGAGGCGTACCGGTTGGCGAGCACGTTCGGGATCGTCGTCACGGCCCTATTCTCCGGTACCCGGGCGCAGCACTCCCGGCCGGGCCGCCGCGGACCACGCGATCCGGGCGCGCGGCCCGCACCGGTGCGCCCGGGCGCTACATCCGGTCGGGGGTGGCGATGCCGAGTAGGTACAGGCCCTGCCGGAGGACCCGGGCGGTGAGATCGCAGAGGGCGAGCCGGCTGTCGCGCACCGCGTCCTCGGCCCGCAGTACCGGGCAGGCTTCGTAGAAGCCGCTGAAGGTGGTGGCGAGGGTGTGCAGGTAGCCGGCGAGCCGGTGGAACTGCAGGGTCTGCTCGACGCCGGCCACCACGGTTCCGAAACCCGCCAGTTCGAGGGCGAGGGCGTGTTCGGCCGGGTGCCGGACCGTGATCGGGGCGGGGGTGAACTGCTCGATCCCGGCCCGGCGAAAGATGGACCGGATCCGGGCGTGGGCGTACTGCACGTACGGGGCGGTGTTGCCGTCGAGGGAGAGCATCCGCTGCCAGTCGAGGACGTAGTCCTTGTTCCGGTCGGTGGACAGGTCGGCGTACTTGATGGCACCGATGCCGACCGCGCGGGCGACGTCAGCGACCTCCGTCGCGGAGAGGTCGGGGTTCTTCTGCCGGGCCAACTCGGCGGCCCGGGTCACGGCCTCCTCGAGCAGCCCGACAAGTTTGACCGAGTCACCGGTCCGGCTGCGCAGCATCCGGCCGTCCGAGCCGAGGATCGAGCCGAAGCCGAGATGCTCGGCCCGCGCCGGTGGGCTCAGCCAGCCGGCCTGCCGCGCGACCGCGTACACCAGCTCGAAGTGCTGACGCTGCGGCAGGCCGACAACGTAGAGCAACCGGGTCGCGCCGAGATCCTGGGTGCGGTGGCGGATCGCCGCCAAGTCGGTGGCGCCGTAGCCGTAGCCGCCGTCCCGCTTCCGCACAATGATCGGTAGCGGCTGCCCGTCACGGCCGGTGAAGCCGGCCGGAAAGACGCAGGCGGCGTCGCCGCTCTCCTGCAGCAGGCCGAGCCGGTCCAGCTCGTCGGTCACCGGGGCGAGCCGGTCGTTGTAGTAACTCTCCCCGCAGAAGTCCTGCTCGGTCAGGAGGACGCCGAGTTGGTCGTAGACGGTGAGGAAGTACTTCTCCGACTCGGCGACGAGCAGCCGCCACAACCGCAGCGTCAGCTCGTCCCCGCGCTGCAGGGCGACCACCCGCCGCCGGGCCCGCTCCGGAACGCGCCGTCGGCGTCGAACTTGGCCCGGGCCGCCTTGTAGAACGAGTCCAGATCCCCGACGGACAACTCGTCGGCAGCCTCCGACTCACCCAGGTCGAGCAGGTGCTCGATGAGCATCCCGAAGGGGGTGCCCCAGTCACCCAGGTGGTTGGCCTTGATCACGTGGTGCCCGCGCCATTCGAGCAGCCGTACGGCGGCGTCACCGATCACGGTCCCCCGCAGGTGCCCGACGTGCATCTCTTTGGCCACGTTCGGGGACGAATAGTCGACAACCACCGTCTCGGTGGCGGCGTTGGGCGCGACCCCGAGCCGGGTGTCGGCGGCCGCGGTCGACAGCAGCGTGCCGAGTGCCGAGTCGACGACCGTCAGATTGATGAAACCGGGACCGGACACCGCCACCGCTGAGCAGAGGTCCGCCAACTCCACCTGGCCCAGCACCTCGGCCGCGATGTCCCGGGGCGGGCGACCAAGCCGACGCGCCAGGGAGAGGGCGGCGTCGCACTGGTAGTCGGCGTGCTGCGACCGCCGCAGAACCGGGTCGACCGGTGCCCCGGCCACCGCCGAGAACGCCGGTGCCAGCCGGTCCGCCAGCAACTTCTCAAGATTCATGAAAGGTACGCCAATCTCAGGGGAGCGGATCGACGACCAGGGTGTCCGGCGGCTCGATCCGCCGGACACGAAGGGTCAACTCAGGCGGTCGAGGACGGTTCGCCGGAGTTCGATGCTGGACACGGGCCGAAACCTACCGAAACTCCGGGCGCACCATCGACCGGTTTCCGCCCGCGATGTGCCCGGAAGTTGGGCCCGGGACTACCCCCGCTGGTCGTAGTGCAGCTCGTGCCGGTGGCTGCCCTTGATGAGGATCGACACCTCGACCGGTCTGGCGTCGACCGATCGGATCACCCGTAGCTGGCGGAGCACCGGTACGTACGGCGGCAGGTCAAGCGCTTCGACCTCCTCCGTCGTGGGCATCCGCGCGCAAACCCGGTCCCGCGTCTGCCGCTGCGGGTACCCCAGATCCGCCAGCACCCGCGGGGCACCACCCGGGATCTTGCGCCGCTCGGCGAGCTCCGTACCGCTGGCGATGGCCGCCGGGTAGTACGACCAGGACAGCTCGACCGGCTCGTCACCACACATGAGCAGCCGATGCCGTAGGACCGCTCGTTCGCCCGCACCGATCCCCAGTTCCCGCGCCACCTCGGCTGGCGGCACCACCTCTGCCACCGAGCGGAGCCGGTAGGCGTACCCGTCGGAGGTGGGAGCGAGGTAAGCCGACGCCGCCACCACCAGCGGTCGCCTCGGTCGGACGTAGACGCCCTTACCCACCTCGCTGTAAACAGAGCCCTCCGCATTCAGCGCACCGAGGGCACGCTGGACTGTCGCGGTGGCAGCGGAGTACTGCTGCACGAGCGTCGGGATCGACGGCAGCGCTGACCCCGGCGGGCAACTCGCCGGACATGATGCGGGATCGCAAGTCTGCCGCGACCTGCTCATGACGGGGACGGCTGTCGGATCCACTCGCCATGTCCGCTGCTCCGCTCCGTCAGTCAATCGCCAGCTCGTACCGGAGGCACCGTCCATCTGGCTCGAGAGCTGCGCGTCGATATCCTCCCGTACCTGCTTGGGACGATAGCCCACCTCAGCGAGAAGTCGGACGGCCTCGCACGGTTGGCGGGCGCGGTCAGCGTTCCAGGATGGCCGTTACGCCCTGCCCGCCCGCGGCGCAGATCGAGATGAGCCCTCGGCCGCCGCCGCGCTCGTCGAGCAGCTTGGCCAGGGTCGCCACGATCCGGCCGCCGGTCGCGGCGAACGGGTGCCCGGCGGCCAGCGACGAACCGTTGACGTTGATCCGCTCCGGGTCGATCGCTCCGAGCGGGGCGTCCAGGCCGAGTCGGTCCTGGCAGAACTCCGGCGACTCCCAGGCGGCCAGGGTGGCCAGCACCTGCGCGGCGAACGCCTCGTGGATCTCGTAGAAGTCGAAGTCCTGGAGCGTCAGCCCGGCACGGGCCAGCAGCTGGGGCACCGCGTACGCGGGGGCCATCAGCAGCCCCTCCTCGCCGGGTACGAAGTCCACGGCGGCCGTCTGTGACCAGGTGAACCACGCCTGCACCGGCAGGTTGTGCGCCTGCGCCCACTCTTCACTGGCGAGCAGCACGGTCGACGCGCCGTCGGTCAGCGGCGACGAGTTGCCGGCGGTCATGGTGGCCTGCTCGGCGTCCGGGCCCTTCGTGCCGAAGACCGGGCGGAGGCTGCCGAGCTTCTCCAGGCTGGTGTCGGGCCGCAGGTTCTGGTCCCGGGTGAGCCCGAGGTACGGCGTCATCAGGTCGTCGAAGAACCCCCGCTCGTACGCGGCGGCCAGCCGGTGGTGCGACCGCAACGCCAGCTCGTCCTGCGCCTGCCGGTCGACCTGCCAACGCAGGGCGGTACGGGCGGCGTGCTCGCCCATGGACAGGCCGGTGCGGGGCTCGGCGTTGCGGGGAAGCTCCGGCCGGAACGGATGTGAGGGGCGCAGCCGGCTGGCGGTCCGCACCCGCTCCCCGAGGGTCCGGGCACTGTTCAACTTGAGCAGTGTGCGCCGCATCTGCTCGTTCACGGCGAGCGGCGCGTCCGAGGTGGTGTCGACGCCACCGGCGATACCGACCTCGAGCTGCCCCAGAGCGATCTTGTTGGCGACCAGGATGGCGGCCTCCAGGCCGGTGCCGCAGGCCTGCTGGATGTCGTAGGCGGGGGTGTGCGGGTCGAGCTTCGAGCCGAGCACCACCTCGCGGGTCAGGTTGAAGTCCCGGGAGTGCTTCAGCACGGCGCCCGCGACCACCTCGCCGACCCGCTGGCCGGCCAGGCCGTAACGGGCGACCAGCCCGTCGAGGGCCGCGCCGAGCAGGTCCGCGTTGGACGCCTCGGCGTATCGCGAGTTGGAGCGGGCAAAGGGGATGCGGTTGCCGCCGATGACCGCGACCCGCCGGATGTTCTGCACGTTTCCCGCCTCCTCTGGGGTTGCTCTCAACCTACTCGCCAGTAGGCTACGCCTATGACCGACAGGTACGCGAGCTTCGTCCAATCAGGGGTCGGCCGGGGGCTGGTCAAGCGCCTCGGGCTGCCCGACCCGCCCCAACTTCGCCGGTACCGGAGCGGTGACCCCCTCATCCCCGGATCCGTCCTGCTCGGTGCCGCCGCCGGTGGCCGGCTCGCCGGCAGCATCGGCAAACTCCTGACCGCCGCCGGAGTCGAACTCCGCGACCCGGCCGATATCGCTCCCGGGGCCCGGCTCGGCGCCCTCGTCTACGACGCCACCGGCATCACCGACTCGACCGCGCTGCGCCAGCTCTACGACTGTCTCCACCCGCATGCCCGCTCGGTGCTGCCCAGCGGTCGGGTGATCGTACTTGGTACCCCGCCCGCCGAATGCTCCACGCCTCGGGAGGCCACCGCGCAGCGGGCGCTCGAAGGGTTGACCCGCAGCATCGGCAAGGAGTTCGGCCGGGGTGTCACCGCCCAGCTGGTCTATGTGACCGACGCCGCCGACCCCGGCACCGCGACCAGCCTCGAGGCCACACTCCGCTTCCTGCTCTCCGGGCGCTCCGCGTACGTCTCCGGTCAGATGATCCGGGTCGGTGCCGGGCAGGCCGCGCTCCCGGCGGACTGGGACCGCCCGCTGGACGGCCAGGTGGTGCTGGTCACCGGTGCGGCGCGGGGGATCGGCGCGGCGCTGGCCCGGGTCCTGGCCCGAGACGGCGCCGAGGTGGTCGCCCTGGACATCCCGGCCGCCGGTGACGAGCTGGCCAAGGTGGCCAACGACATCGGCGCCACCGCCGTGCAGCTCGACCTCACCGCCCCGGACGCCCCGGCCCGGCTGGCCGATCACCTCTCCGCCCGGCACGGCCGGGTTGACGTGGTGGTACACAACGCGGGCATCACCCGGGACCGGACCCTCGGCCGGATGGATGTTGACCGGTGGGACCAGGTGATCGATGTCAACCTCTCAAGCCAGGAGCGGATCAACGATCTCCTGCTGGAACGCGAGTTGATCCCGGCCGGGGGTCGGATCGTCGCGGTCTCCTCGATCGCCGGGATCGCCGGCAACCGGGGACAGACCAACTACGCCACCAGCAAGGCCGGCGTGATCGGTCTGGTCGAGTCGCTCGCCCCGGTCCTGGCCGAACGCGGCATCAGCGTCAACGCGGTCGCCCCCGGGTTCATCGAGACCCGACTGACCGCCCGGATCCCGCTGGTGCTGCGCGAGGCCGGCCGGCGGATGAACAGCCTCGCCCAGGGCGGCCTGCCGGTGGATGTCGCCGAGACGATCAGCTGGCTGGCCTGGCCGGCCAGCGGCGCGGTCAGCGGCAACGTGGTCCGGGTCTGCGGCCAGAGCCTGCTGGGGGCGTGATGGGAGGTCCGCAGGAGCCGTCCGACGCCGGGCAGACCACCCGGTCCCGCGTTCAGCTGGCAGCGCTGCCGGCGGTCGGGGCGCTCTACCGACGGGCACTGCTCGGCGCGCTGCCCGGGACCGGGTCCCGGCGGGCCGAGCAGCCCCCGGCGGTCGAGTTGGGGGTGGCCGGAATCGCCGTCGACCGGGGGCGTCTCGCCGACTACGACCGGGTCTGTGGATTCCGGCTCACCGACCGACTGCCGGCGACGTTCCCGCACGTCCTGGGTTTCCCACTGGCGCTGCGCCTGATGACCGCGCCAGACTTCCCGATCCCGCTCGCCGGCGTGGTCCACGTCGGCAACCGGATCACCGTCCACCGCCCGATCGACGCCGCCGAGACGCTCGACTTCGTCGCGTACGCGACGAACCTGCGCCCGCACGACCGGGGCCGGCAGATCGACGTGGTTCTGGTGGGTGCCGTCGGCGGGGCGGAGGTCTGGCGTGGTGTCTCCACCTACCTGGGCCGGGAACAGACCTCCGGCGGTGGCGAACGAGCCAACCGGGGTGACCAGCCCCCGGCACCGCGCGCCGGGGCACACTGGCGCGTCGGGCGCCAGCTCGGGCCCGCCTACGCCCGGGTCTCCGGCGACCACAACCCGATCCACACCTCTTGGCTCGGCGCGCGGCTCTTCGGCTTCCGGCGCCCGATCGCGCACGGTATGTGGAGCAAGGCCCGCTGCCTGGCCGCGCTGGAGCCACGGCTGCCGGATGCGTACACCGTTGACGTGGCGTTCAAGCTGCCGGTGCCGCTGCCCGGCACCGTCGCCTTCGGCAGCACCTCGGCGGGCGACTTCGCGCTGCGCGACCTGCGGGGCCGCCCCCACCTCCTCGGCACGCTCCGGGAGCAGTGAGGGCGCCCTCATCCTTCCTTTTGTAGCAGAAGAGCCCCCTTTCCATACCGGCACCCCGAGCATGAGGAGATGGAGTCCGCGCTCGACCTGCTGCGGCAGCTGATCACCTCACCCGTGGTGTATCTGCTGCTGTTCGCGCTCACCGCGGTCGACGCGGTCGTCCCGATGGTGCCGGCCGAGACGGCGGTGATCACCGCAGCGGTGCTGGTCAGCGGCGACGTACCGGAGCTGGCGGGGATCTGGGCCGTCGCCGCCCTCGGCGCACTGGCCGGCGACCACGCCTCGTACGTGATCGGACGGGGCGGCGGCGCACGGCGGCTGGCGAGATTGCCGGCGCAGAGTCGGCGGAGAGCCAGTTCGGAGTGGGCCCGACGGGCGTTGTATCGCCGGGGCGGATTTGTCCTCACCACCGCCCGCTACCTCCCCGGCGGACGAACGGCGGTGACCCTCACGATGGGCGCGGTGCGCTATCCACTGCGGTCGTTCCTGCTCTTTGACGCGATCGGCGCGGGGAGTTGGGCGTTGTACAGCGTGCTGCTGGGCCACTTCGGCGGGCTGGCGTTCCAGCAGGAGCCGCTGCTTGGCGTGCTCGCCGGCCTGACCCTGTCGGTCGCGGTGACCGGCCTGCTGGAGTTGACCCGGCGGCTACGCCGGCGCTCGCGCCGCCGGGCCGCCGCCCGTCAGTGATCAAGTACGCCACCCCTTCGGTGACCGAGACCGCCGCCCGTCGGTGACCAGGGCTGCCGCCACGTCGGTGCCGACCGCGACCCGGAGGGCGCGTCAGGAGGGGGCTTCTCCCCGCCGGTTGGGCGGGCGCCAGGTGGTCCCGGCGAGCAGTTGGGCAGCGCCGACCCACGCGACGTTCATCATCCGGGTCGCGGTCTGCTCCGGGTCCGCCTCCGGGTGATCGACCAGCCAGTCGGCGACTGACTCGGTCGCGCCGACCAGGGCGTACGCGACGACCTCCAGCTCGGTCTCGGTCACCTCGCGCCCCTCGCTGCGCAGGGTGTGTTCGAGCATCCCGGCGACGACCTCGACGATCCGTAGCCGCAGGGCGGTGAGCTCGCCGGCGAATGGCTGCTCGCCCCGGGCCTGCCGGTAAAGCACCGCCCAGCCGTCGCGGTGCGCGCCGACGAAGCCGAGGAAAGCTTGCAGACTCCGCCAGAGCCGCTCGTCGGCTGACAGGTCGGGGGCGACGACGTCGGCGATGGCCTGCATCATCCGGGTGCCCTCGCGGTGCAGGCAGGCGACGAAGAGCTCCTCCTTGGTGCCCAGATACGCGTAGACCATCGGTTTGGAGATGCCGGCGTCGTCGGCGATCTCATCCATGCTGGCCCCGTGGTAGCCCCGCCGGGAGAAGACCTTTACTGCGGCATCGAGCATCTGTTGCTCGCGGACGGCTCGGGGCAGACGGCGGAAGGTGGGGGTACTGGACACCCTTGCGAGCATACCTACTCGTGCGTAGGGTTACGCGCGAGTAGTCAATTTCCGGAAGGTGCGCCCCATGACTGACTTCGACCCGGCCAAGTTCGCCAACGTCGGCCCCAAGGAGTTCGCGCAGCTGGTCAAGTCCACCCCCGACGGCAAGATCGCCGAGGTGATGTCGGGCGACCTCCGCGGCAAGGTCCTCGACGAGGTCTTCGGCCGGATGCCGCAGCTGTTCCGCGCCGACCGGGCGGGCTCGACCAACACGGTCATCCACTGGAACATCACCGGCGGTCCCGGCGGCAGCACCGACACCTACGAGGTGGTCATCGCCGACGGCGCCTGCACCGTCAACCAGACCTCCCAGCACGACCCGAAGCTGAGCCTCACCCTGGGCCCGGTGGAGTTCCTCAAGACCGTCTCCGGTGGCGCCAACCCGGTCATGATGTTCATGAGCGGCAAGTTGAAGGCCAAGGGCGATCTGGGGTTGGCCGCCAACATCGCGAACCTCTTCGACATTCCCAAGGCCTGACAGTGGCCGAGTTCTCGCTCGATCTGACCGAGGAGCAGCGGGACCTTCGTGACTGGGTGCACGGCTTCGCCAGCGAGGTCGTCCGCCCAGCTGCGGCCGAGTGGGACGCGCGGGAGGAGACCCCGTGGCCGATCATCCAGGAAGCGGCCAAGGTCGGCCTCTACGGCTTCGAGTTCCTCGCGACCTGCTGGGGCGACCCCAGCGGCCTCTCCCTGCCGATCGCCTGTGAGGAACTCTTCTGGGGCGACTCCGGCATCGGCCTGAGCATCTTCGGCACCGGCCTCGCCGTGGCCGCCATCTACGGCACCGGCACCCCGGAGCAGCTGATGGAGTGGGTGCCGCAGTGCTTCGGCGACCTCGACTCCCCCGCCGTGGCGGCGTTCTGCACCAGCGAACCCGAGGCGGGCTCCGATGTCGGCGCGATGCGCACCCGCGCGGTCTACGACGAGGCCACCGACGAGTGGATACTCAACGGCCAGAAGTCGTACGCGACCAACGGCGGAATCGCCGGCGTGCACGTGGTCACCGCCTCGGTCGACCCGGAGCTCGGCTCCCGCGGGCAGGCGGCGTTCGTCGTACCGCCGGGCACCCCCGGGCTCGCCGCGACCCGCAAGCTCCGCAAGCTGGGCCTACGCGCGTCAAACACCGCCGATGTCTTCCTCGACGACGTCCGGGTACCCGGCCGCTGCCTGCTCGGCGGCAAGGACGCGCTGGACGAACGGCTCGCCCGGGCCCGCTCCGGACGGCGGGCCTCCTCCCAGGCGGCGATGCGTACGTTCGAGCTCTCCCGGCCGACCGTCGGCGCGCAGGCGATCGGGGTGGCCCGGGCCGCCTACGAGTACGCACTGGACTACGCGAAGGAACGGGTCCAGTTCGGGCGACCGATCATCGAGAACCAGGCGGTGGCCTTCGCGCTGGCCGACATGAAGATGGAGATCGACGCCGCCCGGCTGCTGGTCTGGCGCGCCTCCTGGATGGGGCGCAACAACCGGGCCTTCACCGCCGGCGAGGGCTCGATGTCCAAGCTGAAGGCCAGCGAGGTCGCGGTCAGCGCGACCGAGAAGGCCGTGCAGTTGCTCGGCGGTGCCGGCTTCCTCCGCGACCACCCGGTCGAGCGGTGGTACCGAGACGCCAAGATCTACACCATCTTCGAAGGCACCTCCGAGATCCAGCGGCTCGTCGTCGCCCGCGCCATCTCCGGCGTCCAGATCCGCTGACCCGCGGCGGGCTCTCCGGCCACCCCACGGGCCCGGATTGCTCCCCGGCCGTATCCGGGCCCGGATAACCCCGGCCGTACCCGGACCCGGATACTCCCGGCCGTACCCGGGCCCGGAAGCTGCCGGGCCCGGGTACGGCCACCCGGCGCGCCGCGCTCGAGGGTGACCGCGATCCGAGTTCCCCACGACGGCTGTTCGCCGTCGCCGCCGATCGGATCCGCCAGCACTGCGATCCGCCGCTGCCAGTCCCCGCTGACTGGCTAGGATGATCTTCGCAATGACTCGGACCGAACACCGACGCCGGACACCGTTGCTGCTGGTCGAGGCGGCGACGCTGCTCTCTGCCACCGGCAACGGCGTGGCCGTCGTGGCACTACCCTGGCTGGTCCTGGAACGCACCGGCAGCGCCACCGCGGCCGGTGTGGTGGCCGCCGCCAGCGGACTACCGCTCCTGCTGTCCAGCCTCTTCTCCGGCACGGTCGTTGACCTGCTCGGGCGTCGCCGGACCGCACTGGTCTCCGACGCCCTCTCCGCCGTCTCAGTCGCCGCTATCCCGCTCGTCGACGCCCTGTTCGGGCTGAACCTCGGCTGGATCGTCGCGCTGGCCGTCCTCGGCGCGGTCTTCGACCCGGCCGCGATGACCGCCCGGGAGACGCTGCTGCCCGCCGCCGCACAGGCCGCCGGCTGGCGGATCGAACGGGCGAACGGCGTACACGAAGCGATCTTCGGGCTGGCCTTCCTGATCGGCCCCGGAGTCGGCGGCCTACTCATCGCCACGGTCGGCCCAGAGGCGACATTCTGGGTCACCGCCGGCGGCTTCGCGCTGTCGGTTCTCCTGGTCGCGGCCGTCCGGCTGCCCGGCGCCGGCCGTCCCGAACGCCCACCCAGCGGCCTGTGGCGGGGCACGCTGGAAGGGCTGGGCTTCGTCTGGCGGGACCCACTGCTGCGCACCCTCTCCCTGGTCACGATGGTGCTGGTCGCGCTCTACCTGCCGGTCGAGGGGGTGCTGCTGCCCGCCTGGTTCGTCGCCGAAGGGGAACCGGCCCGCCTCGGTACCGTCCTGATGGCGATGAGCGCCGGAGCCGTGGCAGGTGCGCTGGGCTCGTCGGCGGCCGGTCGGTTCATCCGCCGCCGCTCCCTGATGGCCGCCGCCCTCGTGATCACCGGCCTGGCCCTGCTCGGGCTCGCGTTCCTGCCGCCGTACCCGGGAATGCTCGCCTTCGCCGGCCTGGTCGGGCTCGCCTACGGACCGGTCAACCCGCTGGCCAACTACGCCATGCAGACCCGCACCCCGGAGCGACTCCGCGGCCGGGTGGTCGGGGTGATGACCTCATTCGCGTACGCCGCCGGGCCCGCCGGTTACCTGCTGGCCGGCCCGCTGGTGGAGTGGCTGGGCCTCGCCACCGCGTTCCTGGTGCTCGCCGGTGCGCTCCTGGTGGCCGTGCTGGTCGCCGCGCCGCTACCGGTGTTGGCGGCGTTGGACGACCCGCCCCGGTATCCGCCCGCCCCGCCCGGTGGAACGACGGGGCGGAGCGAGGGGCCGGTGCCGCTCGGGGAGCAGTGGTTGCCCGCCGCGCACCGCGACCCGCCAGCCTCCCGATGAGGCGGCGGCCCGTTGACGGCGGTCAGCCGGGAATGGTGATCCGGCCGGCCACCGCCGCGGCGGCGATGTCGGTGCGATGGTGCGAGCCGGCCAGCTCGACGCCGCGGACCAACTCGTAGGCGGCGTCGCGCGCAGCGGCCAGATCGGAGCCGGTGGCCGTGCAGCAGAGGACCCGGCCACCCGCGGAGAGCAGCGCGCCGTCGGCAGCCCGACGCACCGTGCCCGCGTGGATGATGCCCGAGACCTCCGCCCCGTGGATCACGTCGCCCGTGCGCGGCTTCGCCGGGTATCCCTCGGCGGCCACCACGACGGTGACCGCCGCGCCCGCACGCCACCGCAGCGGCGGGTGCGCGGCCAGCTCACCGGTGGCGGCGGCGTGCAGCAGCCCGGCGAGCGGTGTCTCCAACAGGGCCAGCACCGCCTGCGTCTCCGGGTCGCCGAAGCGGGCGTTGAACTCGATCACCCGAGGGCCGGTGGTGGTGATCGCCAGGCCCACGTAGAGCAGCCCGGCGAACGGCGTGCCGCGCCGACGCAGCTCGGCCAGGGTCGGGTGGACGATGTCGCGCATCACCTCGTCGACCAGGCCGGGCGGCGCCCACGGCAGCGGTGCGTACGCCCCCATGCCGCCGGTGTTCGGACCGGTGTCGTCGTCCCCGACCCGCTTGAAATCCTGCGCCGGCAGCAGGGGAACGGCCGTCTCGCCGTCGGTGACGACGAAGAGCGAGACCTCGGGGCCGGCGAGATACTCCTCGATCACGACCTGGCCGCACGCCCGCGCGTGCTCCTCGGCCACCGGGCGGTCCTCGGTGACCACGACTCCCTTACCGGCGGCGAGGCCGTCGTTCTTGACCACGTACGGCGCGCCGAAGTCGTCCAGCGCGCGACCGACGCTCTCGGCGTCGGCGCAGCTGTACGCGCGGGCGGTCGGCACTCCGGCGGCGGTCATCACGTCCTTCGCGAACGCCTTCGACCCCTCCAGGCGCGCCGCCGCCGCGGACGGCCCGAAGGCGGGGATGCCCTTGGCTCGTACGGCGTCGGCAACCCCGGCGACCAGCGGCGTCTCCGGCCCCACGACCACCAGGTCCGCACTGCACTCGACCGCGAGCGCCGCCACCGCGGCCGGATCGGTGAAGACCACGTCCCGCATCCCCGCGACCGTGCCGATCCCCGGGTTCCCCGGCGCGGCGAAAAGCACCTCGACCGAGGGATCGGCCACCAACCCGAGCGCGAGGGCATGCTCCCGCCCACCGCTACCAATCAGAAGTACCCGCACGGGGATGATCCTACGGCCCCCACTCGCAGCCCGCTCGGTCCTGGGGTGGGGACGGGCGGCGGGGAACTCAGGGCAGCAGCGGGTGGTAGACGACGTTCTCCTCCCGGCCGGGGCCGACGCCGACCACGCTGACCCGAGTGCGGCAGAGCTCCTCGATCCGGGCGATGTAACGGCGGGCGGCGGCGGGCAGCTCCGCCTCGGTCCGCGCCGTGGTGATCTCCTCCCACCAGCCGTCGAGCTCCTCATAGATCGGAGTCGCGTGGTGGAAGTCCGTCTGCGTCATCGGCATCTCGTCGAAGCGCTTGCCATTGATCTCGTACCCGACGCAGATCGGCACCTTCGGCAGGCCGGTCAGCACGTCGAGCTTCGTGACGACCAGGTCGGTGACCCCGTTGAGTCGGCACGCGTACCGGGCGACGACCGCGTCGAACCAGCCGCACCGTCGTTCCCGACCGGTCGTGGTGCCGTACTCGTGGCCGATCTTGCGCAGGTGCTGGCCGTTGTCGTCGTGCAGCTCCGTCGGGAACGGTCCGGCGCCGACCCGGGTGGCGTACGCCTTGCTGACCGCGATCACCTTCGTGATGGCGGTCGGCGGAACTCCCGCTCCGACACAGGCCCCACCTGCAGTCGGGTTCGAGGAGGTCACGAAGGGGTAGGTGCCGTGGTCCATGTCGAGCATGGTCGCCTGGGCGCCTTCCAGCAGCACGGTCTCGCCGCGGTCCAGCGCCTCCCAGAGCATCGCCCGGGTCTCGGCGATGTACGGGCGGAGCCGCTCGGCGTAGCCCAGGTACTCCTCGACGGTCGCCTCGACGTCGATCGCCTTACGGTTGTACACCTTGAACAGCATCTGGTTCTTCTCGCGTAGCGCGAGTTCCAGCTTCTTGCGGAGAATTCCCGGGTCGAGTAGGTCCTGCACCCGGATCCCCATCCGGGCGACCTTGTCCCCGTACGCCGGGCCGATGCCCCGGCCGGTGGTGCCGATCCGGGACGACCCCAGGTACCGCTCGACCACCCGGTCCAACGCCCGGTGGTGCGGCATGATCAGGTGGGCGTCGCCGGAGATCCGCAGCCGGGAGACGTCCACACCGCGCTCGGCGAGCCCGTCGATCTCGTCCAGCAGCACCTTCGGGTCGACCACCACACCGTTCCCGATGACAATCTTCGCGTTCGGCGAGAGCGCACCCGAGGGCATCAGGTGCAGCGCATACTTCTGCCCGTCCGGAGTGATGACCGTGTGGCCGGCGTTGTTGCCGCCGGAGTAGCGCACCACGTGGTCAACCCGCTCCCCCAGCAGGTCGGTAACCTTGCCCTTGCCCTCGTCGCCCCACTGGGCCCCGAGAAGCACGATCGCTGGCATCTTCTTCAGCCTCCAGAAGGCTCGGGTGCCAGGCGGCGACCGGTCGGCGAGCCCGGGGTGTCAGGCTAACAAGAAGTGACAGCGCGGCCGGCAGGGGTTCGCGCGTAGAGGCAGGAGGCTGCGACCCGTGTACGACGTGGTGCTGCTCACGCTCGGCTCGGAACGGGACGCACCGGGCACCTGCGGCAGCGACGGTGCCTGCTGTGGCGACACCAACATGGCCAACGGTGACACCGACAAGTCCAACGACGGGCCCTCGACCGACCGCTGCGAGACCCCTCGCGTACCGGTGCTGGCCTGCGCGGACGCGCTCACCGCCCGGGGGGCTCGGGTCGACCTGGTGACCGCCAGGTCCGAGCGGGAAATCGACGAGGTGCTGTGCCGCCTCGATGGCCCGCCCCGACCCGACGGCCTCGGCTGGCCCGACCCGGATTCCCGCACCCGACTGATTGTCGGCACCGCCAGTGACGCACAGTTGCGCACCGTCCTACGTCGCCTCGTCCGGCGGTACGCCCCGCCGCCGAGCCGCCGCCCGACGGATCTGCCGGTCAACCGGACGGTACCGGACCTGCCGCCGGTCGGCGTGCTGCCGCTCGACCCGGCCCGCGGCGGCGGCCAACCTCGAGATCTGGCAGCACAGCTCGGGCTGCCCCGCGACCCGGTGGCGGTGGCGGCGGCGGTGTTGGAGGGCGCGCCCCGCCGGCTCGACCTGCTGCGCAACGACGCCGGCTCGGTCACGCTGGACGGCGCACTGCTCGGCGCGGCCGACGAGGGGGGCCAGCCGCTGCACTGGCGAGGCCGGGTCGAGGTCGATGACACGCTCCTCTCCGCCGGTGACGACCCGCTGCTGGCCTGCGCCATCGGCAACGCCGGTGGGTACGCCCAGCTCGCCGACGTGACCCTGCTCGCCGCCCCCGACCCGGGCGACGGTCTGGTCGAGGTCGCGGTGGCCGTCCCGGTCCTCACCTCGTCCCGGTGGGGTCGCCGCCGGGTCCGCCTGGAGGTTCGTCGCGCCCGTGGTCGGGCGGTGGCCGTGGTACCCCGGGAGGGGGCGGTCCCGTTCCTTGACGACGGCGCCGAGGGCGAACTGAAGCGGAAGCGATCCTGGTGGACCGAGCCGGGTGCGTGGGCGGTCTGGTCTCCCCGGACCGCCCACCGGTAGGCCACTCGGGCCATTCCCCGAGGCATATCCTCAGCAGGAGGCATGGGGAGGAGCCATGGTGGACGAGAACGTCGACCGGTCGTACACGTCCGGCCAGCAGCCGGAGCGGGACATCGAACCCTTGTGGTCGGCGGCCGAGGCCGAACCGGCGTCCTGGTCGCCCGCGCCGGGACCGGATGACCAGATTCAGCCGCCGTCCGACGGGACACCGGTCCCCGCCGGGTGGACGAGCGCTCCTTCCGACGCAGCGCGCGCCTGGGCACCGATCCCCGACCGTGATCCACGCAGCGTGGTAGCCGACGCTCCCCCGGCGCCCCACGCCCCCAACCTGGCACCGACTCCCGGCGTCAATCTCCACCAACCGTTCAGCCTTGACCCGACCGGCCCGGCACCCGGGACATCGACCGGAGGTAGACCGACCGCCGAGGCGTCGACGGAGAGCGGGCCCGCCGACGACAGAGCTGGCTGGGATGGCCGCGGCGGCACCTCGACCGAGTCGCCGTGGGTGGCGCCACCGCAACGCCCAGCACCGGAGGACGCCGTCAGCGGCCCCGGTGCTGCCAGCAACGACCTGGGCGGGTTGGGCCCCGCTCCGTCCACCCCCCACGGCCCGACCGCTCCCCCTGGCCCGACCGCTCCCCCTGGCCCGGCCACTCCGCACGGCCCGGCCACTCCGCACGGCCCGGAGCCTGGCGTGCCGCCCGGCCAATCGGCCACGGGCAGGGCAACCATCCCGACGCCCTACCCAACCGCCGGCCCACCACCGGCAGGACCACCAACCACAGAACTGCCAACGGCCGGACCGGCTGCGGGTCCCTACCCACCACCAACGCACGGCGGGCCCGTACCGCCGACGGCCGGATGGACGTCAACGGGGCAGACGCCACCAACTGCCGAGGACTTCGCCCGGCGCCGACAGTTACGCCCGGCGGATCCGATGGCCACCATGGGCGTTCGGGCGATGGCCAACAGAATGGGGCTCCGCCTCCCGCCCGGCCGCCAGGAGCAGGAGATGCGCCGCGACGTGGAGATGGTCCGCCGCAACTTTGGCGGGCTGCGACAGGTGACCGTGGTCAACCCGAAGGGCGGCGCCGGCAAGACGGTGGCGATCCTGCTGCTCGCCATGACCTTCGGTCAGAAGCGTGGCGGCTACGTCCTGGCCTGGGACAACAACGAGACGCAGGGCACCCTGGGCATGCGCGCCCAGCAGGACTTCCACGCCCGTACGGTGCGCGACCTGCTGCGCGACCTGAATCAGTTTCACGGCTCCCACGGGCGGGTCGGGGACCTGTCGCAGTACGTGCGGGCTCAGGGCGAGGGGATGTTCGACGTCCTCGCGTCGGACGAGTCGGCCACCGGCGGGGGGATGCTCACCGCTACGGCATTCGCGGAGATCCGTGAGGTGGTCAGCCGCTTCTACAAGCTGATCTTCGTGGATACCGGCAACAACGTGCGGGCGCAGAACTGGCAGGCCGCGATCGACGCCACCGACCAGCTGGTGGTGACCATGTCGGCCCGAAACGACTCAGCGGAGACCGCCGCCCGGATGCTCGACCATCTGGAGCAGAGCGGCCGGCAACGACTGGTGCGACAGGCGGTGACCGTCGTATCGATGCCGCCGTCCCGGAAAGAAATCGACCTGCCGGCGATCCAGGCGCACTTCGCAGCTCGGACCCGGGCAGTGCTTCTGGCCCCGTACGAGCGGCTCATCGACTCCGGCGAGCCGCTCCGGTACGCGGCGCTCTCGTCGGCCGCCCGGGACGCCTGGCTCAAGATCGCAGCAGCGGTGGCCGAGGGGCTTTGATCCACCGAGACAGGCCGGTACGCCGGGCTAGCCACGGCCAGCCCGGCGTCGGTCGTCCAAGGAGAGGTCAGTCGCTCGCTAGCGCGTCCGCCGCGGCCGGGTCGCAGTCGCGGAGGAACTGAGCACAGCGGGCCGCCTCATCGGCCTCGCCGATGGCGTCGGCCGCCCGGGACAGCACCCAGAGGCAGCGCAGGAAGCCCTGGTTCGGCTCATGCGACCACGGCACCGGACCGTGTCCCTTCCAACCGCTTCGGCGTAGCTGATCCAGGCCCCGGTGGTAACCGGTGCGGGCGTATGCGTACGCCTGGACCACCTGGTCCGCCGCGAACGCGCGGACCGCGAGCGCGGCCCAGGCCGCACTGAACGTGGGGAAACGTGCCGCCACCGCGGCGAAATCCTCGTCGGCGCCGCTCTGCTCAGCGGCGGCGATGGCGCTGTCGGCCTCATCGTGCGCGGGCAGGAGGGTGGCCGGTGGCTCCGGCAACAGGTTCTGCATCGCCCTATTCAACCCGCTACCCCCGTCGACCCGCGAGCGGGTCGACTGACCCCGCCGCAGCACACCGCCCGCGCGCGCCCCCACCGCCGTCCGCCGGCCGCGCTGCTGGTCACCGGCTCCGGGTCCGATACTGCCCGGGCATCCGCCGAATGCACCTAAGAGCGACGGCCGGCCCCCGGTGCGGGAGCCGGCCGTCAACCACGGCGATCAGATCACTTCATCCGGGTGCCGGTGGAACGCAGGTCCTCGCAGGCCTCGACGATGCGGGCGGCCATTCCGGCCTCGGCGGCCTTGCCCCAGACCCGCGGGTCGTACTTCTTCTTGTTGCCGACCTCACCGTCGACCTTCAGCACCCCGTCGTAGTTGCTGAACATGTGGTCCGCGACGGGACGGGTGAAGCAGTACTGGGTGTCGGTGTCGATGTTCATCTTCACCACCCCGTAGTCCAGCGACTCGCGGATCTCCGACAGCAGCGAACCGGAGCCGCCGTGGAAGACCAGGCTCAGCGGCTTGTCCTTGCCGTACTTGGCTCCGACCGCCGCCTGGATCTGGTTGAGCACCTCGGGACGAAGCTTGACGTTGCCCGGCTTGTAGACGCCGTGCACGTTGCCGAAGGTCAGCGCCGCCATGTAGCGGCCCTTCTCCCCCAGGCCAAGCGCCTCAACCATGGCCAGACCGTCGTCAACGGTGGTGTAGAGCTTCTCGTTGATGGCGTTCTCGACGCCGTCCTCCTCGCCGCCGACCACGCCGACCTCGATCTCGAGGACGATCTTGGCCTTGGCAGCCTCGCCGAGAAGCTGCTCGGCGATGGTGAGGTTCTCCGCTACCGGCACCGCCGAGCCGTCCCACATGTGCGACTGGAAGAGCGGCTCCTGGCCGGCCCGCACCCGCTCCTGCGAGATGGTCAGCAACGGCCGGACGAACTTGTCCAGCTTGTCCTTCGGGCAGTGGTCGGTGTGCAGGGCGATGTTGACCGGGTACTTCTTGGCGACCTCGTGCGCGTACGCGGCGAAGGCCACCGCGCCGGTGACCATGTCCTTCACGGAGGGGCCGGAGAGGTACTCGGCGCCACCGGTGGAGACCTGGATGATGCCGTCACTCTCCGCGTCGGCGAAACCCTTCAACGCCGCGTTGAGGGTCTGCGAGGAGGTCACGTTGATCGCGGGGTAGGCGAACCGGCCTTCCTTGGCACGGTCCAGCATCTCCGCGTAGGCCTCGGGGGAAGCGATAGGCATGTCGAACGCTCCTTACTTAACGCTCTCGGCCGTCGCCGGCCGCTGTTGTCCATGGGTGCGCCGGACCGCGCTGTCCACCGCCGGCAGTATCCCGCAGTTGATTACGGTCGGCACCACCGGCCCGGGCGCGCCCGGTCCCGGTGCCCCTGGTTCGACCCGGCCCAGCGACGCTGATCAGAAGTCCGGACCGCCCGTTCGCACCCCGGCGGAGGCCACGCCCCCATCGTGGCACCGGGGCGCCACGCCGGGGAGGCATTCCCGTTTCCGAACGGATCGGCATGGTCCACGCCACCCCCGACGCGGAGCGTGACCAACCCGTACGGTGTGGGTAGCTGTCCGTAACGAGATCCCGGGAGGGACCATGGGCCTACCCGACGAGGACTTCGCCCCGAGCGAGCACCTCACGCCGGACGAGCGGGACCCGGAGGCCGAGCCGGCGGACGCGGTCGAGCAGGCCACGGCGGTTCTCCCGGGCGAGGTGGAAGTCGAGCCGCACCGCGGTCTGGAGGTCAGCGGCTGGGACGCGGTGGAGCAGGCCCGCGTCGTCGGGGGAGATGAGGACGACTACCGCTGAGCGGGCGACCGACGGGCCGGGGTGATACGGCCGGAACGGCCGCCGGGTGAGAGCCTGCCGATCACCGGTGACTCCACCTGCGGGTGGCCGGCCTCGGCGGCCTGCTACTCGCCATCGGTACGGCCGGCTTCCTGGTCACCCGGCGGCGTGGGTGCAGCTGTGACGTCAGGCACCGGACGGACCGGGCTGCCACCTAGACTACGGACATTCCCGTCGCCGCTGGCGACATCCACCGCCCGGCAGCCCACGGAGGTCACCGCGTGCCGACGCCCACCACTACCCTGGCTCTCGGGCCGGACTGGCTCGATCCCGAGGTGCTGATCTCGACCTTCGGCCTGCTCGGCATCCTGGTGATCGTCTTTGCCGAGTCGGGGCTACTGATCGGCTTCTTCCTGCCCGGTGACTCGCTGCTCTTCACCGCCGGCCTGCTCACCGCCGACGGGAAGTACATCACCTGGCCGCTCTGGCTGGTCTGCCTGCTCATCACGCTGTCGGCCATCGCCGGTGACCAGGTGGGGTACGCCTTCGGACGCAAGGTCGGGCCGGCGCTGTTCCGGCGACCCAATTCGAAACTGTTCAAGCAGGAAAACCTGCTGAAGTCGCACGAGTTCTTCGAGAAGTATGGGGCCCGCTCGGTGGTGCTGGCCCGCTTCGTACCGATCGTCCGAACGTTCACCCCGATCGTGGCCGGGGTCAGCCGGATGAACTACCGCACGTTCGTCATCTACAACGTGATCGGCGCGATCCTCTGGGGTACCGGCGTGACGGTGCTCGGCTACTTCCTCGGCCAGATCCCGTTCGTGAAGGCGAACATCGAGCTGATCCTGATCGCGATCGTGGGTCTCTCGGTGGTCCCGATCGTGGTCGAGTTGTTGCGCGCCCGGCTGGCGGCGAGGCGCGGCACCACCGCGGCGGAGCGGGCCGCAGCCGAGGAGGCGATCCGGGAAACCCGGGAGCACTACGGCAAGCACTGACCCCGGCCGGGGCGCGGCACCGAGCGGCCGTGCCCCGGGACACCCAGGGTGGGCACGCTCGCAGCCGAGTCGCCCGCCGACGGCGAGCCGTCGGTCGCAACCCCGCCAACCCGGCCGTCCGACGCCACCCCGGTCGGAGGGCGTCGGACGAACGGTACGGTCAGCGCGCCTTCTTGCCGGCGCGCTTACGCGGCGGCGTCAGAAGGTCGGCGATGGTCGCGATCGCGGTCGGCACCAGCCGGTAGTACGCCCAGACCCCACGCTTCTCCCGCTCCAGCAGGCCAGCCTCGGTGAGGATGCGCAGGTGATGGCTGACCGTCGGCTGGGAGAGGCCGAGGGGCGCGGTGAGATCACACACGCACGCTTCGCCCTCCGGAGCCGACTGGATCAGGCTCAGCAGCCGCAGTCGGGCGGGGTCGGCAAGGGCCTTGAGGACCCCGGCCAGCCGCTCCGCGTCTGCTCGTTCGATTGGCTCGCCGGCAAGCGGCGAGATCTGAGGCATTGTCATTTCCGCCAACGCAGTTCCCACGTATTCCATCCTTCCACCAGCAGCATTGACTCGCCTGCATATCGGCGAATCCAAATCGGCAGACTTTTACGCCACAAGGCCGAGGTCAGCCAACGTATAGGCCGCCCGGTACGGCAGTCCGGCGGCTCGCACCGCGGCGCCGGCACCTCGATCAACAATAACCGCTACCCCCACCACCTCGGCCCCGGCCTCACGTAGGGCCTCGACAGCAGTCAACACGCTCTGGCCCGTGGTGGAGGTGTCTTCCACCGCGAGCACTCGGCGCCCAGCCACATCGGGCCCCTCGATCCGGCGCTGCAGCCCGTGTGCCTTGCCCGCCTTACGGACTACGAAGGCATCCAGCGGGCGATCGGTACCAGCGGTGGCGTGCAGCATCGACAGCGCGATCGGGTCGGCGCCGAGGGTGAGCCCACCCACCGCGTCGTACGCCCAGTCGGCAGTCAATTCCCGCAGCACCCGGCCCACCAACGGTGCAGCCTCGTGATGCAGCGTTACGCGCCGCAGGTCCACATACCAGTCCGCCGCACGTCCCGAGGAGAGCACCACTCGACCATGGACCACTGCCAGGTCGGTGATGAATTTACGCAGGTCGTCGTGGTCCCCCATGGCGAAGAGGGTACTGCTCGATGCTGGGAGCTGTGTGTCGGGGCGGCCTAGGTCAACCCTGCGGGCGATCTGACAGCGGGCGATATACCAACACGTTCCGCAACCGGAAGGGTCGTCGGCGCGGCCGACGACCCTTCCGGGCAATCACTGTTCCGAGCGGCTGACCTGACCCCGGGCGTCCTGCGAGAAGGCTTTCACCAGCCGCCGGGGGGCGTGCCGCATCCCCGCCACGAGCAGCTTGTACTTCCACACCGGGACGCTGACCAACTTACCTTTTCGCAGGTCGCGCAGGGATTCAGCGACGACATCCTCCGCCCGCAGCCACATCCACGCCGGCATCTTCGACCGGTCGATGCCGGCCCGGTCGTGAAACTCGGTACGGGTGTAGCCCGGGCAGAGCGCCATCACCTGGACACCGAACTCCCGCACCGACAGACCGACCGACTCGCTGAAGCTGGTCACCCACGCTTTGCTCGCCGGGTACGTCGAACCGGGCATGACCGGCGCGAACCCAGAGACCGAAGAGACATTTATCACTGCCCCACTCCGCCGCTCGGCCATCGGCTGGACGGCGGCGAGGGTGAGCCGCATCACCGCGTGCACGTTGAGCCGGAGCAGACGTGCCTCGTCTTCCGGCGACGACCGCAGGAACGGCGTGTTGAGGCTGAACCCCGCATTGTTCACCAGCAACTCGACCGGGGAACCCGTGGTGAGCCGGCGCTCCACCGCCGCGCATCCGTCATCAGTGGACAGATCAGCGGAGATCGTCTCGACCTCTCGGCCGTGCTGGGCGGTCAGCTCGGCGGCGGTCTCGCCCAGCCGGGCTGCGTCCCGAGCAACCAGCACCAGGTGCCAGCCCTCCGCGGCCAGTTGGCGGGCGAACTCGGCGCCGATGCCAGCCGTCGCACCGGTGATCAAGGCACGCCGCTCGGTGGTCGACTGGTCACTCGGCACGAGCGTCTCACCTCGGGAGATGCGGGGGCGGATATGGCCCATGCGGGGAGGACACGGGTCGGCGGAACCAGATAGCTGCCGGCGGCAAGGCCAGCAACGTTGCTACCACAAGGTAACCGAGCACCTGCCCAACCGAAAGACCTGCGCCCAGCGAGATCCACCAGTCCGGGTACGCCTCGGACAGTCGGGCGAGGAGTTCGATGGTGGAGCGATCCTCGTCGCCCGGCTGCATGGGGAAGGCCCGCATCCCGCCCAGAACGGTGAGCCCGCAGCAGCCACCGACCACCCCCAGGCCGGCGACCACCCAGGTCGCTACCCGCGCACCGTTACGGCCGGTGCGCACCAGCCCGGCGAGCGCGGCCAGAAGCACCCCGGCGAGCAGGCTGACCACCGCACCGGCCACTGTCCAGACGGCGACCAGCACGACCACCGCATCGATCTCGTCCGACGAAGCCGCACTGCCCGCTACCGCCAACCGGAAGGCGTTGACCGTGCTGAACAGGATGAACAGGCCGGCAACGGCGTACGCGACGGCGGCCAACGCCATCAGCGCCAGCAGCACGACAGCCGCGGTCACCGCAGCGGGGCGGCGGGCCGGCTCGGGGTACGACACGACTGATCCCTCCGGTAGGCGTCGGGTTGCACGCTATCCGGAGGGATCAGTCGATGTCGCGCTTCTCCGGCGGGGAGACCGCCGGCGCGGCTAGCTGCTAGCCGTACCCGCCGGAGTGCCCCCCGCCGCCCGAGTCTGACGAACCCGAGCTCCCCGAAGAGCCCGAACTCCAGTCGCTCCCCGAAGAGCCCGACTGGCCCGAGGAGCCCGTACTCGGATCGCCCCCCGGAGAGCCCGGCTGGCCCGGGGCGCCCGTACTTGGATCGGCCTGCGGATAGCCCGACTGGCCCGGGGTCGTCGGGTAAGAGGCACCCGGGGTCGTGGGGTACACCGGCCCACCCGGAGTCATGGGATAGGCGGTGCCGGGGACCGGGGGCTCCCACTGCTGCTGCGGCTTGCGGAAGAACTCGTTCGCCTTCGGCAGCGCAAGCAGGATCAGGGCCACCAACAGGGAGATGACGCCGAGCGTAGCGGTCAGCTTCAGCACCGGTTCGTGCCAGGACGGCAGGGATTCCTCCAGCCGACGATTGATTTCCTCCTGGCTGATCCCGTCGTCGGTGGCCTCGCCCCCCACGGTGCCCGCGGTGGAAAGGGCCAGGCTGCCGCTGGTGCAGCAGAGCGCGATTCCCCCGACGACCCAGGTGATGATCCGGGCCGTGTTCATCCCTCGGTTGTTGAGCAGGGCGAGAACGACCAACCCAGCCGCGAAGAGCAGGCTGACCAGGCTCATCGCGACAACCATGAACACCACGACGGCCTCGGCGCCCTCGGCCTCGGTGCCCGCGTAGGCATCCCGGAGGACATCCTGGAACGTGCCCACGGTGGTGAGCCCGATGACCATGTCAATCAGCGCCAGGACGGCATAGAAAAAAATCAGGTAGCTGGAAATGGTGACGATGCCCGGACGTGCCCGTACGGGTTGTTGCGGATTTGCCACGTTTCTCCTCCCTCTTTCGCGCCCACACCGTACGGCCTCGGGCCAACAACGACGGTACGAGGATCTCAGTACCCGCGCCATTCGGCACGCGCGTACTCGAGCACTCGGGGTTGTAACAGCGTTGACGCCGGCACGTTGACCCGGCGTCGGTCCGGCGGGAAGACCTCGGCGGCGGCCAGCGTCGCCGCGTCCAGAAAGCGCAGGGCTGGCGCGTCGCTCGGCAGGGCCAGCATTGACGGGAGCTCATCGGGCGCGGCGAGCAAGAAACCCCAGTCGCCGAAGGAGGGAATGTCCACATGGTACGGCGTGGTGGCGAATCCGGCCGCCCGCAGCGACGCCTCAATGGACCAGTACGACCGGGGTGCGAAGTACGGGGAACCGGCCTGCACAACCAGCCGACCCTCGCCGGCCAGCGCGTTACGGACCAACGTGTAGAACTCCACGGAGTAGAGCTTCGCGGTAGCCGTCTCGTCCGGGTCGGGCAGATCGGCGATCACCACGTCGAACTGCTCGGTGGTGGACCGCAGCCACCCGAACGCGTCGGCATGCAGCACCCGCACCCGGGGGTCGTCGAGCGAACCGCCATTGAGCTGCCGCAGTCGCGGCTCGGTGCGGGCCAACGCCACCACCGCCGCATCCAGGTCGACCACGGTGATCCGACGGACATCCGGGTAGCGCAGCAGTTCCCGAACCGCGAGCCCATCCCCGGCACCGAGCACGAGCACCTCACCACGCGAACCAGCGAGCGCCGGATGCACCAGCGCCTCGTGGTATCGATATTCGTCGACTGAGCTGAACTGGAGGTCCCCATTGAGAAAGAGACGCAGATCGGTCTCGCCGCCGGGCTCGGCTACCGACCGGGTGAGGACGATCTCCTGGTAGCGACTGCGCTCCGCGTGCACCACCGGATCGCGATAGAGCTGCTGACGGGCGGTCACCTCGAAGTCATGGGCGGTCAGCCACGCGTACCCGAGGCAGACAGCGACCAGCACGGAGCCGGCGGTTAGTGCCGTTCGCGCCCGGCCGCTGAGCTCCCGCCGAAAGACGGTGAAGACCAACGCCAGGCCGGCGACGGCGTTCACCGCGCCGACCACCAGCGCGCCCTTGAGCTGGCCGAAGAGGGGCAGCAGGAGGAACGGGAAGGCCAGGCCACCGAGGAGGGCACCGACGTAGTCGGCGGCGAACAGGTCGGCAACCGCACTGCCGGCCGCCTGTCGGCGAATCCGTTGCAGCAACACCATCAGCAGCGGGATCTCCGCGCCGATCAACAGTCCGAGCACGAAGGCCGTGCCGACCAGTGCCGGCATATACAGGTTCAGCCAGGCGAACGCCGCGTAGAGGCCGAGTACCGACAGGCCCCCGAGCAGCGCCAGGGCCAGTTCGATCGCGGCGAATGCGGCGGCGGCCCGCGACTGCAGCGGCTTCGCGGCGAGGGCTCCCACACCCATCGCGAAGACCATGACCCCAAGCACGATCGACGCCTGCCCGACCGTGTCGCCGATCAGGTAGCTGCCGAGCGCGACCAGGGCCAGCTCGTAGACGAGGCCGCAGGCCGCACAGACGAACACCGCGGCCAGTACGGCGGCGCGAGCCGGCCGCCACCGGACCGTGTCCACCGTCACGCCCGCTCCACCGTCCGCGCCGCGACCGTGCCCTCGCCACGCCCGTCCGCACCCGCCGCCGCACCACGCCGCCGACGCCACTGAACCAGGCCGACCACGACCAGCAGCACGGCGATCAGCAGCATCCCGGCGGCCCCGATCAGCCAGCCGGAACGCTCCCGCCACAGGTCGCTGCCGGCTGCCGGCAGCGGGCTCGGCGCCGCGACGGGCGCGCTGGTGATCATCGATTCCGGGCTGGCCACCCCACGTTCGACGACAAGAAGTGGAAGACTCACCGCGGCCCGCGTCACCGCCCAGCCGGGCTCCTCGAGGAAGGCCGCCTCATCAAGGCCGAACCGCGATATTCCGGCCGCCAGATCGAAGAGCTCATCGGTGAATTCGGACGACCCCTGGACCGCCACCGTGGCGTAGTCCGCGGCCTCGCTGCTCTCCGGGGTGTAGACGACGGTCACGGCGACCCGCAGCCAGCGGGGGCACTGCGGGTGGTCAACCACCGAGATGCCGGCACCGAGGTTCGACCCGGCGCTGACCACGTCCCCGTACCCCTGCTCAAGCTCCCAGCCGTAGCAGATGTCCTGCTGCTCGGCGGCGTCGCGCAGCAGGGCCACCGTGTCGTTGCGTTCGGTGGTGGTGGGCGGCGGTACGACCGTGCTCCTGTCCTCGGTCAGGATGGCGGTGACGACCACAGCGCCGATGACGGTCACCACCGCGAAGCCACCCCAGGCCCGCCAGCTCTGCCCGGAGGATGCTCGCGGCGCTGCCCCCGAGGCCATCAGCTGATCGCGGCGGCGATGATCGCGCCGGCAGCGAGGTGAACGGCAGCGGTCACCCACACCGCGGGGTGTGGCTCCGGGTCGACGAGGATCTCGCCGAGCCGCCCGGGGGTGGCGAGGTCCAGCAACAGGAACGCGGCTGCCATGATGACCAGGCCCAGGAACCCATACAACGTCGCCCCGGTCAGGCCGACGAGGAAGTTGTCCTCGCTGGCGATGATCGCGGCAACCACGATGGTGCCGACGCTGAGCACGTTCGAGGTGAGCAGGAGCGCGGCGTTGCGGTTGCGTTCGTTCCAAATCAGCTGATTGAGCCGGCCCGGGGTGGCTAGGTCAACCAGGCTGTAGCCGACGCCCATGAGAGCGATCCCTACCACTCCATAGGCGAGGGTGAGCAGCAAGTCCAGGACGAGGGTCTGCAACACAGGGGCGCTCCAGGGTTCACTCGGTCGGTAGAGGTGCTATTTGCCACTGCCCGGGCCACCACCCCGAACGGTGTTGCCCTGACCCCAGCCCCAGTGACTTCCTACGTGGGAGTAGTAGCGCGGGTACGCGGTGGTAAGCCGTTCCAGGAGGATCAGTGAGCCTGCGGCGACTGGCCGGATCACCACCGAGTCATCGTTGTAGCGCAGGTAGACACCGGTGCTGTCGATGTACTGGTCAGCCGGCTGCCAGGCGTCGGTGATCTCCTGGGCCACCTGGCTCGGCTGCTTCGTCGAGCTGTAGGCCAGCGCCTCGCTGCCGAGGTCGTGCGCGGCGGCCCGCTGGTAGTGGTCCTCGACGAAGCCGCGCGGGGAGAAGCTGCCGGAGCTGACGGCGATGGTCACGACCAACACGCCAAGGATGGCGAACGCCGTCCCCACCACAAACCAGCGCCGGTACGTCATCGCGAAGTCACCACCGTTTCGGTCAGGACCAGTTCCCTGGTCTGCGGGTACGCATGCCAGGTGCGCCAGGTGACGGCGCCACCCGACCGGCCCGGACGCACCGCCAACGCGGTCACTGCGTCAACGTCGCCGGGGAAGACCCCGACCAGGGCGTACGGGTCATCCGCCAGGCCGGTGCGCAGCGCCGCCACCCGTTCCCGCAGGCCCTCGTCGTCGGGACGCAGCACGGTGGCGCTGAACCGGTAGCCGGTGGACTCGTCGTGGACCCGGTCGGGCAGGTCGGGGCGGCGGCCGGGTAGGCACGCCACCGTCTCGGTCAGCGCGGCGCCCGGGGCGCGCAGCACCACCTGGTGCGAGGCGCCGAGCAGGCGCAGCCGCACCTGGGCCGCACCGGGCAGGTCGACCTGGAGTACGTGCAGCGCGGGGTGCGGTGCGCTGTCGAGCGCCAGGCTGAGGTCGGCGGCGCAGGTGTCGACGTAGGGGGCGACCAGCGTGACGAGCACTCAGGCCACCTCGTCCCGCGGATAGATCATCACTTCGGAGCGGTGCAGCCGCTCGCCCCGGGCCACCTCCCAGCCCGCCTCGCCGTACGCCTCGAACGACAGCCGCTCCCCGCCGGAGGCCTGGTAGTCGTGGTAGCGCACGGTGCCACTCGGGTCGAGCGTGGTGGCGCCGACCGCGGTGTAGCGGGCCTGGCCGGACTCGTTCCAGCGGTAGCGACGGCCGGCGAAGTCGATGGTCGGTGCCCCCGGAGTGATCGTGGCGCCGGGTTCGGCCGCCCAGAGCACCAGTTCCAGCTCTGGATCCTCCTCAACGGAGAGCCAACGCCGGATGCCGTCCGCGTCGTCGAGCAGGTGTTCTGTCCAGCTCCACGCACCTTCCACCAGGCGGACGGAGCCGCGCACCGAGTAGGTCACGCCGCCGGGGACCTCGACGAGGTCCCCGGGCTTGAGACGCCGCGGGTCGCCGCGAAGGGCATCCGCGTCGCGGTCGCGCAGCGGATCGCCAGCGACCGGCGCACCGAGTGGACGGCCGCTGTTCCGGCGCTGGACCCACGCGGCGGCCACCACCGCGGCCGCCACCGCCAGGGCGCCCATCGTCGCCAGCAGATACGCCACCGACCCGTCCACCGACCACCTCCCCAGGTATGTCGATCGGAGACGATAACAACCCGGTGCACCCCCGGCGGAGCTGACAAGCACCCGAACCCGCGCGAAGAGGAGGGGGCTAGATAGCGGTCACGGTGAGGGCGTCCCGGCCGTCCGCCAGGCCCACCCGGACGGTGTCGCCGTCGCGGATCCGGCCAGCCAGCAGGGCCTTGGCCAGCTGGTCCCCGATGGCGGTCTGCACCAGGCGACGCAGGGGGCGGGCGCCGTACACCGGGTCGTAGCCGTGCTCGGCGAGCCACTCCCGAGCCGGGTCGGTGATCTCCAGGCCCAACCGACGGTCGGCGAGCCGGCGGCGCATCCGATCCAGCTGGATGTCCACGATGGCCCGCAGTTGCTCGCCCTGGAGGGCGGCGAAGACCACGGTGTCGTCGAGGCGGTTGAGGAACTCCGGCTTGAAGTGCGACCGGACCACCGCCAGGACGCCCTCGCGGCGCTGCTCCTCCGCCACGGTGAGGTCGCCCACCACTGACGAGCCGAGGTTGGAGGTGAGGATCAGGATGGCGTTGCGGAAGTCCACCGTCCGACCCTGGCCGTCGGTGAGCCGGCCGTCGTCGAGCACCTGGAGCAGGAGATCGAAGACGTCCGGGTGGGCCTTCTCCACCTCGTCGAGCAGGATCACCGAGTACGGCCGACGACGTACGGCTTCGGTGAGCTGGCCGCCCTCCTCGTACCCGACGTAGCCGGGTGGGGCGCCGACGAGGCGGGCGACGGAGTGCTTCTCGCCGTACTCGCTCATGTCGATTCGTACCATCGCCCGCTCGTCGTCGAAGAGGAACCCCGCGAGCGCCTTGGCCAACTCGGTCTTGCCGACACCGGTCGGGCCGAGAAAGAGGAAGCTGCCGGTCGGGCGGTCCGGGTCCGCGATACCGGCGCGGGCTCGCCGGACCGCGTCGGCGACGGCGCCCACCGCGCGGGCCTGGCCGACCACCTGCTCGCCCAGCGACTCCTCCATCCGCAGCAGTTTCGCCGTCTCGCCCTCGAGGAGCCGGCCGGCGGGGATGCCGGTCCAGGAGGCGACCACGGCGGCGATGTCGTCCGCGCCGACCTCCTCCTTGAGCATCGCGCCGTCCGCCTGGAGCCGGGCCAGTTCCTCCGCCGCCTGGCTCAGGTCGGCCTTGAGCTCCGGGATACGCCCGTACCGCAGCTCGGCGGCGCGCTCCAGCTCGCCGTCGCGCTCGGCGCGCTCGGCCTCCCCGCTGAGCCGCTCCAGATCCTCCTTGGCCGTCGAGAGTCGGGTGATGTGCCGCTTCTCGGTCTGCCAGCGCTCGGAGAGGGCGGTGAGCTGTTCACGTTTGTCGGCCAGTTCCTTGCGCAGCCGCTCCAGCCGCTCGACGGAGGCGGCGTCCGCCTCCTTCGCCAGCGCCATCTCCTCGATCTCGAGCCGGCGCACCGCCCGCTCAATCTCGTCCACCTCAACCGGCCGGGAGTCGATCTCCATCCGGAGCCGGGACGCGGACTCGTCAACCAGGTCGATGGCCTTGTCCGGCAGGAACCGGTCGGTGATGTAGCGGTCGGACAGGGTGGCGGCGGCGACCAGCGCTCCGTCGGTGATCCGCACGCCGTGGTGCACCTCGTACCGCTCCTTGAGGCCCCGCAGGATGCCGACGGTGTCCTCGATGGTGGGCTCGCCGACCAACACCGGCTGGAAGCGACGCTCCAGGGCTGGGTCGGACTCGATGTGCTCGCGATATTCATCCAGTGTGGTCGCGCCGACCATCCGCAGCTCGCCCCGGGCCAGCATGGGTTTGAGCATGTTGCCGGCGTCCATCGAGCCCTCGCCCTTACCGGCGCCGACGACGGTGTGCAGTTCGTCCAGGAAGGTAATGACCTGGCCATCCGAGTTCTTGATCTCCTCAAGGACGGACTTCAGCCGTTCCTCGAACTGCCCCCGGTACGACGCACCGGCCACCATCGCGCCGAGGTCCAGGGAGACCAGCTTCTTGTCCCGTAGCGACTCGGGGACGTCCCCGGCGACGATCCGCTGGGCCAGGCCCTCGACGATCGCGGTCTTACCGACGCCCGGCTCGCCGATCAGGACCGGGTTGTTCTTCGTCCGCCGGGACAGCACCTGGATCACCCGGCGAATCTCGGTGTCCCGGCCGATCACCGGGTCGATCCGGCCGTCCCGGGCGCTGGCGGTCAGGTCGACGCCATACTTCGCGAGGGCCTGGTAGGTCTGCTCCGGGTCGGCGCTGGTGACCCGGCGGTCCCCGCCCCGCACGGTCGGGAACGAGGCAGCCAGGGCCTCCTCGGTGGCCCCGGCGGTCCGGAGCGCCGCCGACACCGCGCCGCCGACCCGGGCCAGGCCGGCGAGGAGATGCTCGGTCGAGGTGTACTCGTCGCCGAGGGGACGGGCGATCTGTTCGGCGGCGCCGATGGCGTTGACGAACTCCCGGGCCAGGGTCGGCTCGACGACGCTGGACCCGCGCGCGACGGGCAGCGCAGCTACCGCTTGCTGGGCGGCGCGGCGCAGGTCTTCGGGGTCGGCTCCGGTGGCGCGCAGCAGGCCGACCGCAGTTGATCCGGCGGTGTCCAGCAGGGACAGCAGCAGATGCCAGGGCTCCACCGTGGCGTGCCCGCGCTGGCCGGCGAGGGTGACGGCGCCGGTGATGGCCTCGCGGCTCTTTGTGGTGAGACGTTCGGTGTTCATGGGCTCCCCCGGGTCGGCGTGTCCACTGGTATGGACACTGCCAAAGTTGAGCCTATTCCGCTCAACTTTGGGCATGTGAAGTAGGTCACCTGTTCGAGTTTCCCCTTGGCACCGGCCCACATCCCGCTCGATCATCTCGACCTGGCGCGCACGGTAGCCTTGACCACGTGCGAGTACGTGTCGAACAGACTGCCCTTCCGGGGATCGGTGTCCGCCACGATCTGATGACGGAGTCCGGACGGCGGCTCGGGGTGGTTTCCCACCGCAACGGCCGGCGAGACCTCGTTCTCTACGACCCCGATGACCCCGACGCCTGCCAGGCCGACATTCCGCTGACCGACGACGAGGCCGAGGCGCTCGCCGACATCCTCGGTGCGTCGCTGCTGCTCGGCCAGCTCTCCGGGCTGCGGGAGCAGGCCGCCGGGCTGCTGACCGAGCAGGTCGCCATCCCCGCGGCCTCGTCGTACGTGGGCCGCAAACTCGGCGACACGAAGGCGCGCACCCGCACCGGCGCCTCGATCGTGGCGGTGCTCCGCCACGGCGAGGTAATCGTCTCCCCAGAACCCTCATTCCGCTTCGCGGCCGGTGACGTCGTCGTTGTGGTCGGGACCCGACAGGGCCTCGACGGGGTGACCGCCATCCTCGCCGACGGCGACCCGGACGGCTGAGGCGGATGCACGACACCACCACACTGCTCATCGAAGTCGGTGCACTGCTGTTCCTGCTCGGGCTCCTCGGCCGACTCAGCCGACGGATCGGGCTCTCCCCCATCCCCCTCTACCTGCTCGCCGGGCTCCTCTTCGGGCACGGCGGAGTCTTTGGATTCAAGGCCAGCGAGGAGTTCTTCGCGATCGGCGCCGAAATCGGCGTGATCCTCCTGCTGGTCATGCTCGGCCTGGAATACTCCGCCAGCGAGCTGGTCGGCAACCTCCGCGCCGCGGCACCGGCCGGGCTGATCGACGGCCTGCTCAACGCGTTGCCCGGCGCCGCCTTCGCACTGCTGCTCGGCTGGGACTGGGTAGCCGCGATCGTGCTCGCCGGAATCACCTGGATCTCGTCCTCCGGCGTGGTCGCGAAAGTCCTCAGTGACCTGGGCCGGCTCGGCAACCGGGAGACCCCGGTGGTGTTGTCGGTGCTGGTCATCGAAGACCTGGCGATGGCCTTCTACCTGCCGCTGCTGACCGCCGTCCTGGCCGGGGCCGGGCTGGTCGCCGGCGGCGCCGCGCTCGCCGTCGCGGTCGCCACGGTGCTGATCGTGCTGGTGGTCGCGATTCGGTATGGCCGGACCATCTCGAACGTCATGTCGGCCCGCGATCCGGAGGCGCTACTCCTGGGCGTGCTCGGCCTGACCCTGCTGGTCGCCGGGGTGGCCGCGAAGCTCCAGGTCTCGGCCGCGGTCGGCGCGTTCCTGGTCGGCATCGCGATCTCCGGACCGGTCGCGCACCACGCCACCGAACTCCTAACGCCGCTGCGGGACCTGTTCGCCGCGGTGTTCTTCCTCTTCTTCGGGCTGGTCACCGACCCGCGCGACATCCCGCCGGTGCTGCTGCCGGCGCTCGCGCTGGCGGTGGTGACGATGGGCACGAAGACGCTCACCGGATACCTCGCCGCCCGGCGGGCCGGCATCGCCGAGCCCGGTCGCTGGCGCACCGGGCTCACCCTGGTACCGCGGGGAGAGTTCTCCATCGTCATCGCCGGGCTGGCGGTGGCGGCCGGAAGTGTCGATCCGCAGCTGGCCGCGCTCGCCACGGCGTACGTGTTGATCACCGTGGTGGTTGGACCGACCCTCGCCCGGGTGCCCGACCTCGACTGGTTCAAGCGCTGGCTGCGGCAACGCGCCGCCAAGCAGCAGGCCCAACCGGTGCCCGTCGGGGACTGATCCGCCCGTCTCGGTGGCCTGCCCGGTGCGGGCCACCGGCGGGCCGGTCCAGCCCACCGGACTACGAATCCGCCCCGGCGAGGGCTACCGCCGCCGGCATGCTCGCGTTACCGTTGCCGCCCAACAGCGGAGAGGGGTACACGGCGCCGTCGCCCAGGCGAGAGCGGAGGGTTGGCCGGTGGGTGGGGAGGATTCGACGTTCCGCGGCTTCACGAACCCGGTTGACCCGTCACCGACGGAGCTACGGGCCTGGGCCTACCATCCCGACTCGGTGCCGCTGGCCTCCATGCCGCAGGACTGGGACCTCCTGGTCGCCGGCAATGGACTGGTGGCCACCCTCTTCGACCTGGCGATGGATCCGGCTTGTCCGGCCCGCCGCTTCGCACTGCACTGCCTCTACATCTATGCCGCAGACGGGATCCGAACGAGTTTTCGGGCCCATCCGAAGCGGCGGTTCTGGAAGCTGGTGGAGCGGGCCGAGCGGGAGGGGGACGAGCCGATGCGGACGTGGGCACAGAACAGCCGGACTCTGCTGGCCCAGCCGGATGTCTACGTCTACCGCGACTGGTGTGAGGGGGGACTGGTCCGGGAGAACCGCCGCCTCCCCTGACTGGATGGGCCGGGACCCCCCGTGGGTCCCGGCCCGTCCATCGGCCGACCTGCTCGGTCAGCGACGCTGATGCTGGTTCGCGGGGTGCCCCTGGTCGGTACCGGAGTCACCCGAATCCGCGAACCGTCCTTCCTTGATCTGGTCGCTGAACCTTCCCTCGGTGAGCTCGTCGAACCGCTTTCGGACCGCCTCGGCCACCTGCTCGAGGCTGTCCTCCGCCTGCTGGGCGAGACCCTTGGCCGGTTCCGCCATGACCCCCTACCAGTGAAGTCCGATTTGGGTGGATTTGGAGCTGATCCTAAGATTAGCCGACCCAGCCGCCCCGCGGGGCCGAACCCCGAATCCGGCGCCGGCTCACCGCTCCGGGTTCCGGCGAGGACGCCAGACCACCAACGCGGTGGAGGTGCGGCTGGCGGGCACCAGGTCACTGCCGGGGAAGCGGGCCACCGCCTCCAACTCGGCGATCCGGCGGTACGCGGCCTCCAACTCCATCTCCAGCCGGGCCACCCGCTGCTGCGCCTGCTCCAGCAGCCGCTCCAACCCGATGATCCGCTTCACCCCGGCCAGGTTGATGCCGTCGTCCTGGCTGAGCCGCTGCACCTCGCGGAGCAGCACCACATCCCGAACGCTGTACCGACGACCGCCCCCGGCCGCCCGGCCGGGCTGCACCAGACCGAGCCGGTCGTACTGGCGCAGCGTCTGTGGGTGCATGCCCGCCATCCGGGCAGCCACCGAGATCATCAGTACCTTGGCCTCGTAGGCAGGGTCATCCGCACCGACGAAGTTGTCCGCCATCCCCGCTCACCTCCGCGTGCACTCCACCGAGCCCGCCGCCCGGTCAGCTCCCCCGACGCACCCGCGCGTCGAGATGTTCCCGAGCAGCCGGCGGGGTATGGGCAACGAACGTCTCCAACGCCGCCCGCGCCTCCTCCGACAGCTTCGCTGGCACCACCACCTCAAGGGTGACCAACAGGTCACCGGCCCGTCCATCGGTACGGACCACCCCCTTGCCCCGGGCCCGGAGGACACGTCCGCTCGGCGTACCCGGGGGTACCCGAAGAGTTACCGCGCCGTCGAAGGTGGGTACCCGGAGATCGGTGCCGAGTACCGCCTCCGCGAAGGTGATCGGCACCGTCAGGGTCAGGTCCTCGCCGGCTCGTCCGAACAGGTCGTCCGAGTTGACCTTGACCTGAATGAACAGGTCACCGGCGGGCCCGCCCCGCGCCCCGGGCTCACCCCGCCCCGCCAGCCGGATCCGCTGACCGTCGGACACCCCGGCCGGGAACCGAACGTTCAACGTCCGGTTCTTGGTGATGCCACCGGCGCCCTGGCACTCTGGGCACTTCTCGTCCACCACCGTGCCGACGCCCTGGCAGTCGGTACAGGGCTCAGAGAAGCTGAACGACCCCTGATTGCGGGTGGTCACGCCGGCACCGCGACAGGTCGGGCAGGTCCGCGGCTGCGTACCCGGCTTCGCCCCGTCGCCACGACAGGTGTCACACACCCCCGGCGTCCGCAATGTCAGCGGCAGGGTCACCCCGCGAATCGCATCGTCGAAGTCGAGCGCGACCTCGGTCTCCACGTCCCGTCCCCGAGCCGGGCCACGCGCTGCGGCCCCGCCCCCGCCCGGAAAGATCGAACCGAACAGGTCCTGAAACCCTGCCCCGCTGAACCGCCGGTCACCACCGGCCGCGCCACCGAACAGGTCGCCGACATCGAACGGCACCCCGCCGGGCTGACCTGCTCCACGGGCGTTACGCCGAAACGCACCCGAGCCGAACAACGAACGCATCTCGTCGTACTCACGGCGCTTGGCGTCGTCGCCGAGCACCGTGTACGCCTCGGAGGCCGCCTTGAACCGCTCCTCGGCCGACGCGTCGCCAGGATTGCGATCCGGGTGCGACTCGCGCGCCAGCTTCCGGTACGCCTTCTTGATCTCATCAGCGGAGGCGGACTTGCCCACACCAAGGGCGGCGTAGTAGTCCTTCTCGATCCAGTCCTTGGAACTCAGCGGTCCGCCCCCTTCCTTCGAGTGATCGTCCCGCCCGCCCCGGTCGGGCAGGCGGGACGATCATGCCGTCGTGTCACCCGTTCACTCCGGGTCGGCGACTCCGACCAACGCCGGCCGCAGCAACCGCTCCCCCACCAGGTAGCCCCGCCGCATGACCTGTACGCAGGTCGGCTCCGTGACCTCGGCCGAGGTCTGGTGCGTCACCGCCTCGTGCTGGGTCGGGTCGAACGGGTCGCCTTCGGCACCGAACGAGGTGAGCCCGAACTTGCCGAGCGCGGTGGTGAGCTGTTCCGCCACCGACCCGAACGGTCCCACCAGGTCGCCGTGCTCACGGGCCCGGTCCAGGTCGTCGAGGATCGGCAGCAGTGCGGCGAGCACCGAGCCGGTGGCCTGCTCGGTGACGAGCGCCCGGTCTCGGTCGACCCGCTTGCGGTAGTTGGCGTACTCCGCCGTCACCCGCTGGAGATCCCGAGTCCGCTCATCCAGATCGGCCCGCAACGCCTCCAGCTCCGCGCCGAGTGAGGTCGCCGTGGCGGCGCCAACCGGCTCGGCCGGCGCGTCCACCACTGGCGGGCTAACAGAAGCCCCCTCAGTGGTCTCGGCCGGGATCTCGTCAACCACGACATCCGCCTCCTCGACCAGCCCTGCTGCCGGGGCATCCGACCCGGCCGCGTCCGAGGCGGTGCTCGCCGCATCCGAGGCGGATCCCGCGTCGGCGGCATCCGAGCCGGAGCCCGCGGCATTGCTGATCTTGCGGTTGTCACGGATGACGACCCGCGGCTCCGCACCGGCCTCGCCGGCGGAGGCGGAGCCACCCGGCACCGACCCGGTGGCGTCCGAGTCGGTGGCTCGTGGCTTGTCCGTCATGCGGCTACCTCATCCCTGTACGTGGAGTCCGTGTCCGAGAACGGTCACTTCTTGCCCTTGTCCTCGTCCACGATCTCCGCGTCGACCACGTCGTCCGGGCCACCGGAGGGAGTGCCCGCCTGGTCGCCGGCCGCACCGGCCTGCTCACCCTGCTGGGTGTAGAGCTGGGAACCGGCCTGCTGGGAAACCTGGGCCAGCTGCGCGTGCGCAGACTTGATCTTCTCGATGTCCTGACCGCCGAGGGCGCTACGCAGCTCGCCGAGCGCCTCGTTGATCTGGTCCCGGGACTCCGTGGGCAGCTTGTCGCCGCTCTCGGCGAGGAACTTCTCGGTCTGCCACTGCAGCGCCTCGGCCACGTTGCGGGTCTCCGCCTCCTCACGCCGCTGCTTGTCCTCCTCGGCGTGCTCCTCGGCGTCCCGACGCATCCGCTCGATGTCCTCCTTCGGCAGCGAGGAGCCGGCGGTGACCGTCATCTTCTGTTCCTTGCCGGTGCCGGTGTCCTTCGCGTGGACGTTCACGATGCCGTTGGCGTCGATGTCGAAGGTGACCTCGATCTGCGGCATGCCGCGCGGCGCCGGCGGCAGGCCGGTCAGCTCGAAGGTGCCGAGCTTCTTGTTGTAGGCGGCGATCTCCCGCTCACCCTGGAAGACCTGGATCAGCACGGACGGCTGGTTGTCGTCGGCCGTGGTGAAGACCTCGGAGCGCTTGGTCGGGATGGTGGTGTTGCGCTCGATCAGCTTGGTGAAGATGCCCCCCTTGGTCTCGATGCCGAGACTCAGCGGGGTCACGTCGAGCAGCAGGACATCCTTGACCTCGCCCTTGAGCACACCGGCCTGCAGGGCGGCACCGACGGCGACGACCTCGTCCGGGTTCACGCCCTTGTTCGGGTCCCGGCCGGTGAGCTGCTTGACCAGCTCGGTCACGGCCGGCATCCGGGTCGAGCCGCCGACCAGGATGACGTGTTCGACGTCGGCGACCTTGATCCCGGCGTCCTTGACGGCCTGCTCGAACGGGCCCTTGCAGCGGTCCAGCAGGTCCTGCGTCATCCGCTGGAACTCGGCGCGGGTGATCGTCACGTCGAGGTGCAGCGGGCCGGCGGCACCAGCGGTGATGTACGGCAGGTTGATGTTGCTGGTGGCGGCGGCGGACAGCTCGATCTTGGCCTTCTCCGCCGCCTCCTTGAGGCGCTGCATCGCCATCTTGTCCTGGGCCAGGTCGATGCCGTGCTCACCGTTGAAGGTCTTGACCAGATGGTCGATGATCCGCTGGTCCCAGTCGTCCCCGCCGAGGAGGTTGTCGCCACTGGTCGACTTGACCTCGATGACGCCCTCGGCCAGCTCCAGCAGCGACACGTCGAAGGTGCCGCCGCCGAGGTCGAAGACCAGGACGGTCTGCTCCTTGGAGCCCTTGTCCAGCCCGTACGCCAGGGCGGCCGCGGTCGGCTCGTTGACGATCCGCAGCACGTTGAAGCCGGCGATCTCACCGGCCTCCTTGGTGGCCTGCCGCTGGCCGTCGTTGAAGTAGGCCGGAACGGTGATCACCGCATCGGTGATCTGCTCGCCCAGGTACGCCTCGGCGTCCCGCTTGAGCTTCATCAGCGTACGAGCCGAGATCTCCTGCGGCGTGTACTTCTTGTCGTCGATGTCGACGAACCAGTCGGTACCGATCTCCCGCTTGACCGAGCGGATCGTCCGGTCCGGGTTGGTGACCGCCTGCCGCTTGGCGACCTCACCGACGAGCACCTCGCCGTTTCGGGCGAAGGCGACGATCGACGGGGTCGTCCGCGAGCCCTCAGCGTTGGCGATCACGGTGGGCTCACCGCCCTCCAGGACGCTGACGCAGGAGTTCGTCGTGCCGAGGTCGATGCCGACCGCACGTGCCATCTTCGCTTCCTCGCTTCGTTCGATTGAGCCGTTGACGGGCGCCGCCGCAGCGCGCCCCACACAAGTTGAGTGGGCTGGACTCAATACTGCCATGTCGCCGACGATCGTCAAGTCGGGGTTGAGCGTACCCGGTGCAAGTCACCCTTCGTCGCCGTACGGTCGCCCGATCTGTCACCCCGGCTCCGCCCTCTCGACGGCCGCCGCACGGGTTGGTTGAGGGCACCTTCCCGGGCTGAATAACCCGTCGGGGGGTGGTGGGGACGCCCGGTCACTTCCGGTGCCACCAGGGGCAGGCCGCAGCGTAGGGTCGGTGGATGGGAACTGCGCAGACCCCCTACGACGCGGTGCTTCACGCGGCCCGAGACGTGGCCGAGCTCGACAACGCACTGGACGCGGAGCGGCTCGGCGCGGCGCTGCTGGGCAGCGTCTATGCGGTCGCCGAGGCCCACCGAGACGACGCCGTCCGCGCCTTCGTCAGCGACTTCCTCGCCGCCACCTCCCGCCGCCGGGCGGCGGCGGCCACCACCATCCGCTCGGTCTTCGCCGCCTTGGTGCCGGACGCGGCCGGGGCCGACCGGGTCCGGCCGGGCGCCGCCGCACCCGCCTGGTCAGGGCAGCTCGGCCGGGTCCACCTCACCGGCTGCTGGGCGTACGGGGACGTCTTCGGCGACCAGACCTCCTACCTGGCGACCTTCGCCTACGACGATCCGGCGGGTGGACCGGAGCACGCCCTGGTGGCACTGGTGGACCACAACATCGGCATCACCAAGGACATCTTCGTCGGTGGCCCGCCGGCCCGGGTCCTCGACCAGATTCGCCAGATGTGCGCCGAAGACGAGCTGACCTGGTTCCGGGACGAGGCACCAGCCGCCATGCACACCGAGGTGAGCCGGCACCTCGCCATCACCGACGAGCTCAGCGAGCTGCCCGGAGAAGGCTCCCTCGCCACCGACCGCGCCCTGGTCGGGGCCCGGCTCGCGTTGCTGCCGACCAGCCGGGCAGCAGCAACGCAGCAATGGGCGGAGCCGCTCACCGCGACGGAGCGGACGGACCTGATCCGGCGGTTCCTCGCCGCACCGGAAGCCGCCCAGTCCGGGCTGGACTCCCTCGACGACGATCAGCTGGCCTCCCTGCACTTCTGCCTCGGGCTGCTACTCGATCACACCGCCACCTTCACCGACCCCGACCCGCTGCGGTGGAGCCCGACGGTCGCCGGGCTGTTCCTGCTGGACTGGGTGCACCGGCGGGCCGTACTGGACATGGACGACGCGGCGCTGCTACCCCGGGTGCTACGGGGTTGGGCGGCGTATGCGGGCCGTAAGCGCGGGCTGTCGGCATCGGCGACAGCCCGCACCAGCGCCGCTATTGACGAAATGGTGCCGGAATTCGCCCGCCTCTACAGCACCGGCGAGCGGCGCAGCCCGGCGACCGCGGCGGTATCCCAGTTACTCGCGGACGGCGTCAACCCGGACGACCCGGCCGCACTCGACGCGTGGATCGAGGCAAACCGACACCACCTCACCGACGAAGGGTCCTGAACACCGCCCTTCGCACTAACGAAGGGCCCGCAACCCACCGGCCCTCGCCCGAACGAACGGCCCGCAACGCACCGGCCCGCACACCTCGAACACACTGGTGCCGAAGGCTTTGATCTGGGTCAAAACCTTCGGCACCAGTGGGGGGTTTGGCTGAGCAGCTCGGCCTACGGTCAGTTGACCCGGCCGCGCCAGCCCTGACCAGCGGTCGAAGTGGCTCAGGCGACCAGGCCGGGGATGGCGGGGTCCTTCGGATTGGGACCGAAGCGGTTCGGGCCGGGCTTGCTGTCCTGCACGAAGAAGACCAGCAGGACGACGAAGCCGATGAACGGAATCAGCCCAAGCAGCAGGAACCAGCCGGAGCGGCCGGTGTCGTGCAGGCGTCGCACGCCGACCGCGAGTGACGGCAGAAGAAGCGCCAGGCCCACGATCACGCTGACGAAGGAGGTTTCCAGCACCCCGTTGAGGATCCCGCCCGCAAAACCGAGGATGACGGTAAAGAGGTAGAACCACCAGTATTCGGAACGACGAGCCCGCCCACTGAATCCGACATACTGGGTAAGCGCCGAACGAATGGCGTCACCAAACGACACAATAACTCCCAAATCCATAATGACGTGGCCAACTTGGCTGGCTGATCCTGCCACAGTCACCACCGGCCGGCGCACCCGAAATACCGAAACCCGATTCAGAACCACAATCCACGGCCAGGAAAGTACCTGAAATTAAATCATCACGAGCAATATCATGAATTACATATATGATATCGCTACCAATCATCCACTAATAAAAAGATCCGGTATGCGCCCATAAAAGACTGAATATGCGGTAGCCGGCTCCACGCACGGGCGGGGTTTCGACGCGCGCGGGGGAGGGCGTAGGGGATGAGGAAGGCATAGGGGATGAAGAGGGCATCGGCGAGGAGAGCGATGCAGGGGAGGGCGAGGGGGACGGCGATGGGGGTGACGGCGAGACCGCTGGCGCGGACGACGACGGCGATGAATGATCCGCCGACGGGGGCAGGACACCCGAGCCGGCACCGGCTGCGGCGAGCAGCGGCAGGGAGGCGGTCCCGGCGAGCAGCGCCACCGTGAACAGGTAGCCGCGGGAGGAACCTGCGCCGCTGGGGGCACGGTGAGCGCCGACAACCCGTCGATAGCCGATAGTCGAGCGGTGCTGGCCGGTGGAGGGAGGACCCACCGCGTCACCTGACTCGGGCACGCCATCCTCCTCGTCGTCCTCAGCCGACGGGAGTGGCCCAACCGGGCAGCCGCGGCGCCAGCAGTACCCTCACCCTGACCCAGTAACCCTAGGTACACCAACTAGCACAGCGTGTCGACACGCCAATGCCATGGAAGTGTCACGAACCGTCCTGGGTTCGGCGTTGTGCCACTGCCGCCGACACTCTGGAATCCAGATAACGAAGCGGGCACCCGGCCGGACGTGGCCGGGCCGGACTGTGGGCGTACTCACGTGTGATGCGAGTATGGACCACGACGGCAACGCAGCCGGAACCTCCGCGCACCCCGCAGGCGGTACGGCTGGACGCCGGCGCTCCCGAACCGGATCCACTCCCCTGGATCCGGCTCACGCCGCGCGGCAACCCCCACCGGGGCTAGGCGTGGCCGCCAGGATCTTGTCCGGCAGCAGTCGGGCAGGCGCAGGAGTTGCGCGCCGTCGGGTTACCCCCGGCGCCGACGCAGACACGACAGGGAGAGACGGATGGCAAAAGGCGACCCCGGGGTCAGCACCCGCGGCCGGCGGGCCGTACCCCGATCCAGGAAGGGCGCGACCGGCGACCCCGAGCTGGTGCAGCTGCTCACCCCCGAAGGTGAGCGCATCGAGAGTGTGACCGGGCCGGACGGCACCGAGTACCGGGTCGACTTCACCGACGAGGAGTACCGCGGCTTCTATCGGGACCTGGTGCTGGTGCGGAAGCTGGACGCCGAGGCGACCGCCCTGCAGCGGCAGGGCGAGCTTGGCCTCTGGGCGAGCCTGCTCGGCCAGGAGGCGGCCCAGGTCGGTTCCGGCCGGGCGCTGCGGACGCAGGACATGGCCTTCCCGACCTACCGGGAACATGGCGTCCTCTACTGCCGGGGCATCGACCCGATCATGCCGCTGGGCCTGTTTCGCGGAGTCGACCAGGGCGGCTGGGACCCGAACGAATTCAAGTTCAACATGTACACGATCGTGATCGGGGCGCAGACCCTGCACGCGACCGGGTACGCCATGGGCGTCACCATGGACGGCAAGACCGGCACCGACGAGGGCGAGGCGGTGATCGCCTACTTCGGCGACGGCGCCACCAGCCAGGGCGATGTCAACGAGTCGTTCGTCTGGGCCAGCGTCTTCAACGCGCCGATGGTCTTCTTCTGCCAGAACAACCAGTACGCCATCTCGGAGCCGCTGGAGCGCCAGACGCGCATCCCGCTCTACCGGCGGGCCGCCGGCTTCGGCTTCCCCGGCGTCCGGGTAGACGGCAACGACGTGCTGGCCAGCTACGCGGTGACCCGGCACGCGCTGGACAACGCACGGCACGGGCAGGGCCCGAGCCTGATCGAGGCGTACACCTATCGGATGGGGGCGCACACCACCTCCGACGACCCCACCCGGTACCGGATCGCCAGCGAGGTCGAGGCCTGGCAGGCGAAGGATCCGATCGCCCGGATGAAGGCCTTCCTGGTGAAGCAGAAGATCGCCGACGACGACTTCTTCGCCGAGGTGGACGAGCAGGCCAAGCGCGAGTCGGTGCACCTGCGCGAGCGGGTGCTGGAGATGCCGAACCCGGAGCCGAGCAGCATGTTCGACCACGTCTACCCCAACGGATCGCCCCTGGTTGACCAGCAGCGGGCGCAGTTCACGCAGTACCTGGAGTCGTTCGAGGGGAGCGCGCACTGATGGCCACGGAGACCCTCACCCTCGGCAAGGCCCTCAACGCCGGAATGCGTAAGGCCCTGGAGAACGACCCGAAGGTCGTGATCATGGGCGAGGACGTCGGCAAGCTCGGCGGCGTGTTCCGGATCACCGATGGGCTGCAAAAGGACTTCGGCGACCAGCGGGTGATCGACACCCCCCTCGCCGAGTCGGGCATCATCGGCACCGCGGTTGGCCTGGCCATCCGGGGCTACCGGCCGGTCTGCGAGATCCAGTTCGACGGCTTCGTCTACCCGGCGTACGACCAGATCGTGTCGCAGGTGGCGAAGATGCACTACCGCTCCCGCGGCAAGCTGAAGATTCCCATGGTGATCCGCATTCCGTTCGGCGGCGGCATCGGAGCGGTGGAGCACCACTCCGAGTCGCCGGAGGCGTACTTCTCCCACACCCCCGGGCTCAAGGTCGCCACCTGCGCCAACCCGCAGGACGCGTACGTGATGATCCAGCAGGCCATCGCGTCGGACGACCCGACCGTCTTCCTGGAGCCCAAGCGCCGCTACTGGGAGAAGGGCCCGGTCGAGGTTGACCAGCCGCTCCCGGAGGCATACCCGCTTCAGGCCGCCCGGATCGCGCGGCCGGGTACCGACGCGACCCTGATCGCGTACGGGCCGATGGTGCGCACCTGCCTGGACGCGGCGACCGCCGCCGCCGAGGACGGCCGTGAGCTGGAGGTCATCGACCTGCGCACGCTCGCCCCGCTGGACCTAGGCCAGGTGTACGAGTCCGTACGCCGTACCGGTCGGGCCATCGTGGTGCACGAGGCGCCGTCGAACATCGGCCTCGGGGCCGAGGTCGCGGCCCGGATCACCGAGGAGTGCTTCTACTCCTTGGAGTCTCCGGTGCTGCGGGTGACCGGCTATGACATCCCCTACCCGGCCTCCCGGGTGGAGGAGGAGTACCTGCCCGACCTCGACCGGGTGCTCGACGCCGTCGACCGCACCTTCGGCTGGTGAGCGAGATGTCACGAGTCAAGGAGTTCAACCTGCCCGACCTGGGCGAGGGCCTGACCGAGGGGGAGATCCTCAGCTGGCTCGTCAAGGTGGGCGACACCATCGAGCTGAACCAGCCCATCGTCGAGGTGGAGACCGCCAAGGCGGCGGTCGAGATCCCGGCGAAGTGGGCCGGCCGAGTGCAGTCGATCTTCCATGCGGAGGGCACGACCGTCGAGGTCGGTACCCCGATCATCGCGATCGACACCGACCCGACGGCCGGCCCGCTGGAGACACCGGAGCCGACCGGCGACGCCGCGAAGGCCTCGTCGGCGGCGGGGGAGGCCGCCAAGGGCGCGGCCGACTCCGACCAGAACGACGATGCCGCGTCCGGTAAGCGCACTCCCGTGCTGGTGGGCTACGGCCCGCGGACCACCGCCGCGAAGCGCCGCCCCCGCAAGGGTGTCGCTCCGGCCGCGCCAGCCCAGCCCGCTCCCGTACCGGTCCAGCCGGCTCCCGCGCCGGCCCAACCCGCTCCCGCGCCGGTGGCCAGTGGGCCGAGTACCACCGGCAACGGGCACAGCGGTCCGGCCGGTGGCGCTCGGGTGCTGGCCAAGCCTCCGGTACGCAAGCTCGCGAAGGATCTCGGGGTCGACCTGTCCACCCTGACCGGATCGGGTCCGCTCGGCTCGATCAGCCGGGAGGACGTACGGCAGGCGGCGAGCGCCACCCCGGCGACGGCGCAACCGCCGGCGGCGGCCGGTCCGGTCGGCAGCACGGCGGCGAACGTCGGTGTGCACCGCGAGCAGCGGATCCCGGTCAAGGGGGTCCGGAAGCTGACCGCGGAGAACATGTCCCGTTCGGCGTTCACCGCGCCGCACGTGACGGAGTTCCTGACCGTCGACATGACGCGGGCGATGAAGGCCCTGGACCGGCTCCGCCAGCGGCGGGAGTGGCGGGACGTGCGGGTCTCCCCGCTGCTGCTGGTCGCCAAGGCCGTGCTGTTGGCCGTCCGGCGCCACCCGATGGTCAACTCGACCTGGGCGGGCGAGGAGATCGCCGTCAAGGACTACGTCAACCTCGGCATCGCGGCAGCGACCGAGCGCGGCCTCATCGTCCCGAACGTGAAGGACGCGGGGCGGCTCACTCTGCGGGAGCTGGCAGACTCGCTGACCGATCTCGTTCAGACCGCCAAGGCTGGAAAGACCTCACCGGGGGACATGTCCGGCGGCACGTTGACCATCACCAACGTGGGCGTCTTCGGCGTGGACACCGGTACCCCGATTCTGCCCCCGGGCGAGTCGGCGATCCTGGCCTTCGGCGCGGTCCGCAAGATGCCGTGGGTGCACAAGGGCAAGGTCCGCCCCCGCCAGGTCACCACGCTGGGCCTCTCGTTCGACCACCGGATCATCGACGGGGAGCTCGGGTCGCGCTTCCTACGGGATATCGGCGACTTCCTCGCCGACCCGGAGGCGGCGCTGCTCGCCTGGACCTGACCGGTAGCGATCGGCTGATCCACTGACGGCCGGTGTGCCAGGGGTTGCCGCCCCGGCACACCGGCCGTCGCCTTTGGCAGGACACCTTCGGCCAAACAGCCGAACTGCCTTAGATTTTTCGGCTCGTGTCCCAGCTCACCTAAGAATCGTTGGCGATCTCGGGTCCAGTTGCGCTTCAATTGGTGTCAGCAGGGGCTACCGACAACCGAATAGCCAGGAGTGAGACCCATGAGCATGTTCGACCGATTCCGCAGCCGTCGCGACGCCAGCCGCCGCGCCCGTGCCATCGAGCGCGCGCTGCGTTCCGCCAATTCGCCGGCGGTCCGCGACGAGATCCTCACCATCGCGCAGCGTCAGATGTACTGACCCGCCCACGACTTTTCTCGCCTCCTCACCGAAGGCCCGTTCGGCTCCGCCGGACGGGCCTTCGGCGTTCCGCGGCGCGTACACGCCAACCGGGTCCTGTGGCGGCTGACACCGGGATTTCGCCATCACCCGCCGCCCGGTACGGTGGTGTCCGGTCGTCGCCCGCCGATGTGGCAGGGCGGTTCCGGATCGAACCCAATCGAAACCGCCCGGCAACACGGAGTAGCGGTCCGACGCTCCCGAAACCTCCCTTCAGGAGGACCGGATACGGTGCGGTGAGCGACCGGGGCGCGCGGTCCGGCGATGCCGGTTGCGATACCGCGCACCGGCGTCCGCGGCCGAAGCTGATGGAGGAGGCGCACGCATGACGTCCGAAGGCACGCACCACCCCGGCCAGCAGCCGGAAGAGGCGTCGCCGGGCGCTGGCGGACCGACGCCATACGGCGACCGGCCGGCGAGGCAGGACAGCGGGTATGCCGCCGGGCAGCCAGATCTGGGTTGGGCTCCTCCGCCCCCCGCACACCCGACCCCGGCCGGGCCTGCCTGGGCAACCGACTCACCACCGGCCCCCGCGTGGGGCACCGCTCAACCGCCGGAACCGACCCCGGCAACCGCTCCGGCGCAGTGGGCCCCGGACGCGGGGGTGCCGCAGCCGGAGCCCGGGCACGGCGGCCCACCCGAGCCGGCCTGGGCCCCGCCCCCGGCCGCCGAACCGGCCTGGGCGCAGCAGCCACCCCCCGTCGTCCGGGCCACCGCGCAGGTGCCCCCGCCGGCACCCAGCCAGCCCATGCCGGAAGCCCCGGCGAGCGGCCGGCCAGCGCCGGCACCCGAGTGGAACGCCGGAGTTGGCCAACCAAACCCGGCCCAGTCGGGCGGCTGGGCACCGGAGGGGGCCGCCTGGGCGCCCGGGAGCCCCGCTGTCGCCACGAGCAACGAGGGCGGCTGGCAGCCCGGAGAGCCGTCGAGCCACGCCGGCATGGCCGCGCCCGGCGAACGTCCCGCACAGCCCTGGGTGCCGGCGCAACGTGGCACCGGCGATGGGCTGAACATGCCCGGCGTCGAACCGTGGGCGCCGGAGGAGGCCTGGGGTAACGCCGAACGTTCGGCGGCTGCCGGACAGGAGCCGGTGGCCCTCGGAGCACCTCCGGTATACCAGCCGGCACCGGGCCCGGGCATCTCTCCCGCCAATGCGGTCCCGCTCCCGCCGCAGGAGCAGCGGGTGCCCGGCGCCAGCCTGGCGGCCGGCGCACCAACCGACTTCGCCGCACCACCACCGGCCGCCGTTCCACCGCCGCCGGCCGACTTCGCCGCACCACCACCGGCCGCTGCTCCGCCACCGGCTGCCCCGGAGCCTGCTCGCCCCGACCTCGGATACGAGGCAGGCCAGCACGGATGGCCCCCACCGGCCGGGCTGGGCGAGCCGCCCGCGCCCCCGGCAGTGCCCGCACCGCGTACCTCCCCGGAGTTCGCCGAACAGCCCGCACCCCCGCCGGCAGTGTCCGGCGGTGTCTCGGCCAGCGCCGCTGTGCCGCTAGCCAGCCGGGTGACGCCACCGGTCGACCAGGCCCAGGTTCCTCCCACGCCAGCACCGCAGCCACGCGTGTATGGCCGCCCCGCGCCGGAGCCGGCAGAGCCCGAGGGCTACCAGGCCGACCCGCAGCGATTCGATCCAGAGGGTCCTGGCCGGGACGCCGGATTCGGCGCTAACCGTGACTTCGGCCCGAACAACGGACCCAGCCCGGACGGCGGCTTCGGTGCGGAGAGTGGCTTCGGTCGTGGCGGCGAGGATCGGCCCGCCGATCCCCCCGGCTACGCGCCCGTCGTACCGGCTCCCGCGGCACCCTTCCCGCCGAGCATCCCCGCCTTCGCCGATGCCCCAGCCAGCGAAAGACCAGTCAATGGCACCAAGCCGCATCCCGGCGAGGAGCGCCCCGCCGACCGCTTCGGCGAGCCGGTGACCGGTGCTGCCAACGTCAACAGCACCACCGCCTTCCCCCCGCAACCCGAGCCGGCGTTCCCACCACCGGCCCAGCCCACGGTCCCGGCCTGGGACCAGGCACCGCCCCCCACCGCAGCCTGGGACCAGGCAGCACCCCCGACCCAGGCCTGGGACCAGGCCCAGCCGACGGCGCAGCCCTCCACCCAGGCCTGGGATCACGCACCGTCCCCGGCCCAGCCCTGGGAGCAGAACCGCCCGGCCAACCCGGAGCCGGACCAGAGCCGCTTCGACGCGTTCCAGCCGATCGCCGAGCCGGCGGCCGACGCGCCTGTCCCGAAGGTCCGTAACGGCCGGGTGCTGGCCGCGGTGCTCGTCGCCGCGGTGCTGATCCTAACCATTCCGCTGGGCCTGCTCCTGCTGCTCGGCAAGATCGGCGGGAGCGATTCGGCGCAGAGCTTCAACCCCGCGGTCGGAAGCTGTGTCAAGCAATCGGGTGAAACGGCGGTGGCGGTGGACTGCGGTGACGCCGACGCACACACAGTGGTGTCGAAGGTGAACACCAACGAGGAGTGCACCGACCCGACCCAGCCGCACGTGACGCTCACCGGCTCCGGCGACAACCGAGTGCTCTGCCTCGAAAAGACCAACTGACCAGCCCGACCCGATGGTGGGGCCACAGTCGACCTGTGGCCCCACCATCGGTCGTTTCGGCAGGAAAGCAGGGTCAGCTACAACGCCAGCCAGCAGCATTGCCACTGGTTGAAGCGGCGGCGCTACCCGCTGAGCTTGGGATGCCCGCGATGCGCCGACCAGTCCTCGGCGAGGAGCGCCATGAGGTGAGCGTCGACCCAGTCACCCTGCCAGTGCAGTGCCTGACGCTTCGTACCATCGTGGACGAAGCCGACCTGCTCGTAGAGAGGACCCACCAGTGCGATCCGGAACGAACAGGACCGATTGTCGACATCCAACTCGTTCAGGACAACCTCCCCCACGTAGCTGTTGGTGCGTTGTTCGACGATCGCCAGATCCAACCGGTTGTCGTATCCGGCGCGAGAGGAGTACCACTGCTCGGCGCGTTCCAACTCCGCCCCGGACGATGCCTGGCTATGTAGCAGCGGCCTGAGCACGATCCTCAGCTTGAGCGGCCACCTCGGCAACAGGCTTGGTCTGCAACAGTTCGTCCTTTCCCACCGGGGAGCCAGGGCTACCGGCACAGGAGGCGGCCGAAAGCAGCACGACACAAACGCAGTAGTTAGTACTCCAGCAGGAGATCCGTTCGGACCTGCTGGAGCTGTGTGGTTTTGTCCGTGAGCATGGAGCAGCCACCGCTGAGTCTTGTGGTTGTGTGGACCAAAGATGCGGCGGTGGCTGCCGCCTACAGGGTAGACGTCCAGCGGTGGTCTGGGCTGTTCGACGAGCTGATGGACGTGGTCGGGTCCTGCTTCGGTCGGCCTGAGCCCCGCCGGCGGGTGCGGGACTTCCTGGCCGGGCTGCTGGCGCCGTTGCCGACGAAGAACTGTTGGACGATCGCGGAGCATGCCGGTGACGACGGCCCGGGTGGCATGCAGGATCTGATCGGTCGTGCCAGTTGGGACGACGCGCGGGTCCGC
>NZ_AXVR01000016.1 GCF_000484695.1 Salinispora cortesiana
AAAACCGCGTCGTCGAACACGGCGCCGCACTCGGCGTCGACGTCGAGACCGTCACCAAAGACCCCCAGGCCAAAGGCTTCAGCGTGGTCAAACGGCGATGGGTCGTCGAACGCACCATCGGCTGGCTCATGCACCACCGCCGACTCGTCCGCGACTATGAAGCACGACCCGACAACTCCGCCAGCATGATCACCCTCGCCATGATCGACAACCTCGCCAAACGCCTCACCGCCGAAACCACCCCAACCTGGCGAGAACCACTACAACCACAACACACACAAAATACGTGAATCAGACGTCCTCTAAGAAGTGATGCCCGCCAGGGCGTCACTGCGATCGGGACTTTCCTCCTCCCTCCTGCGGCGGGTGGTGGAGCCAAGGGGGTTGGCTCCACCACCCGCCGCGTCCTTGGTGACGGTGGTTCACCCCTGGGCGGGTGAACCACCGTCAACCCGGCTCTCCAGGCGCTGTCGGGGTGAACCAGGACCGGCCGGGCAGCGGAGGCGCATGTCCGTCTTGTCCGGTTTACTCGGGTGGCAACCGGGAATCCGCCCCCGACTGGCAGCCGTGCCGTGCTGGGGTGGGCATGGCGGTGCCCATGCCCACCAGGGGCCGGAGGGGGGACTCGTGGCGCGCAACCGCGGGGACGGCAGCGTGGCCGGACGGCCACTCCGGATCGCGATGGTGGTCCCGCCGTGGCTGTCGGTGCCGCCAGCCGGCTACGGCGGCCTGGAGCACGTCGTCGCCGCTCTGGTTGACGGGCTGATCGCCCGGGGCCATCCGGTGACCCTCTTCGGTGCGGGTGAGCAGACCGGGACCGCCGCCCGTTACGTCTCGACCGACGCGGAGCTGAAGTTTCACCGGATGGGTGAGGCGCTGCCCGAGTTGGCCCACCTCGTTCAGGTGAATCAGCGCATCACGCCGGAGCGCTTCGACGTGGTCCACGACCACACCACGATCGGACCGCTGTTGGCCGGACGTCGGTCTGTGCCCACCGTTGCGACCGTGCACGGCAACCCGGTCGGGGAGTATGGCACGGTCCTCGGGGAGATCGACCGGGGTGTCGGTCTGGTGGCCATCTCCCACGCCCAACGGCGACTCAACCTGCGGCTGCCCTGGGTCGGCACGGTGCACAACGGGCTGGACATCGAAGACATCCCGCACAAGTCGCAGCCGGGCCGGGGGCCGGTGCTCTGGCTGGCCCGGTTCAGTCCGGACAAGGGACCCGATCTCGCCATCCGTGCCTGCCGGGCGGCTGGCCTGCCACTGATCCTCGCCGGCAAGTGCAACGAGCCGGCCGAACGTCGCTACTTCGACGAGGTGGTCCGGCCGATGTTGGGCGACGATGTCACCGTCATCCTCGACGCCGACCGACGGGACTCGTTCCGCCTGCTCCTCGACGCCCGCTGTCTGGTGCTGCCGATCCAGTGGGAGGAGCCGTTCGGCGTCGTCATGCTGGAGGCGATGGCCACCGGGACCCCGGTGGTGGCGCTACGTCGAGGTGCCGTACCGGAGTTGATCGTGCCGGGCCGCACCGGTCTGATCTGCGAGAGCGGGGACGAGTTGCCGGGGGCGCTGCGGGTGGCGGGCGGACTGGACCCGGCGGTCTGCGTCGCGCACGTGGCGGAGAACTTCTCCACCCCTCGGCTGGTTGACGGCTACGAGGCGGTGCTGCAGCGGTTCGTCTCGGCGGTGGTCCCCGCGCGCGAGCCCGCCCCCATCACGTTCCGCTGAGGGGGGCGGCCGGATCAGTCCGCGCGGGGGAGGCGGGTGACGGGCCGCCGGGCGGGCTGCGGAGCCATGCCAGGATGGCAGCTATGGCTGAGGGTCCGGTGGCGTTCGTGCTCGGTGGCGGCGGCGTCCTCGGTGCGGTCGAGGTCGGCATGCTGCGCGCTCTGTTCCGCGCCGACATCCGGCCCGACCTGGTGTTCGGCACATCGATTGGTGCGGTCAACGGGGTGCTGGTGGCCGCCGATCCGTCCACTGCGGTCACCGACCGGCTGGTCCGCCTCTGGGCCTCCCCCGAGGCGAGCGAGGTGTACGGCGACTCGGTGGCCCGGCAGTTACGCCGGTTCGCCGCGCGTACCCATCTGCACTCGACGCGGCCACTGCGCAAGCTGTTGGAGCGGGAACTCGGCGCCGACACCACCTTCGCGGACCTGCGGGTGCCCTTTCGCTGCTGCGCGGCGAACATCGAGCGGGCCGCCGAGCACTGGTTTGACACCGGGCCGGTGGTGCCGGCTGTCCTCGCCAGCGCCGCTGTGCCGGGTCTTCTCCCCCCGGCCCAGATCGATGGCCAGCACTACATCGACGGGGGTGTGGTCAACTCGATCCCGATCGGCGAGGCGGTGGCGGCTGGAGCCACCCGGATCTTCGTGCTTCAGGTGGGGCGAATCGAACGCGAGCTCAGTCCACCGCGGCGCCCCTGGGAGATTGCCCAGGTGGCATTCGAGATCGCCCGCCGGCATCGGTTCGCCCGCGAGTTGGCCGCCGTGCCCGACGGGGTCCAGGTGCACGTGCTGCCGACCGGAGGCATCCAGCCTCGGGAGGACTCGCCGTGGGCGTACCGCGACCGGGCGGCGGTGGGGCGGCGGATCAGCCGGGCCTACACGGCCACGCGGCACTACCTGGCCCAGCTGGACCGCTGATGCGCCTACCACCCCGGTGGCTGCGCCGGCTGCTCCTGGCTCCGGGTGTGGTTGTGCTGGCGGTCACCGTGGTGACGACCGTGCCGGTGTGGGCCCTGCTCGCCCTGGCCGCCTCGCCGTTCGTGCCGGGCCGGCTGCGTCCACTGCGACTGCTCTGGATCGGTCTCGTCTATCTGGTGTGGGACGCGGTAGCGCTGATCGCGCTCTTCGTGCTCTGGGTCGCCTCCGGGTTCGGCTGGCGGGTCCGGTCCCCGGCGTTCGAACAGGCGCACTACCGGCTCGCCGGCTGGTTCCTGCGGGTGCTGTTCTGGCAGGCCCGGTGGACCCTGCGGCTCTCCATTGAGGTGGCCGGCGCCGATCCGGACACGGCCCTGGCCGGACGGCCGGAGCTGGTGTTGTGTCGGCATGCCGGCCCGGGTGACTCGTTCATTCTGATCCATGCTCTGGTCAACTGGTTCTGTCGGGAGCCGCGGATCGTGCTCAAGCACACCCTGCAGTGGGATCCGGCGGTTGACGTGCTGCTCAACCGGCTACCGAACCGCTTTCTCGCGCCCGGACCAGACGGCCGCGCGGCATTGCCCGAGCAGATCGGGCAACTCGCCACCGGCCTGGACGATGACAGTGCCTTCGTGCTCTTTCCCGAGGGCGGTAACTTCACGCCGAAGCGTCGCCTGCGGGCGATCGCCCGGTTGCGGGAACTGGGCCACGAGTTGATGGCGTCGCGGGCCGAACGGATGCGCCACGTGCTTGCCCCGCAGCCGGGCGGGCTGCTGGCCGCTTTGGACGCCGCCCCCGACGCCGGCGTCATCTTCGTCGCCCACACCGGCCTGGACCGGATGGTGACCATCGCCGACGTGTGGCGGGAACTTCCGATGGACAAACGGATCGTGATGCGCTTCTGGTCTGTGCCCCCGGAGGAGGTGCCGGTCGGTGCGCAGGCGCGCATCGACTGGCTCTTCGACTGGTGGGGGCGGATGGACGCGTGGATCGCCAAGCATCAGAACGGGGCCACGTAGGGTGACTGGGTGGAAGAGATCTGTGTGGTGACGACGGTGGTGGACGAGCGCTCGGTCGCCGGGGGGCTCGCGGACGCGGCGGTGGCCGCCCACCTGGCGGCCTGCGCGCAGGTGGGTGGCCAGGTGGACAGCACGTACTGGTGGCAACAGCGTGTCGAGACCAATTCCGAATGGTCCGTGCAGTTCAAGACCGCCCCGGACCGAGTCGGTGCGTTGGTCGGGCAGATTCGGGCCAACTACCCGTACGACGTCCCGGAGATCCTGGTCAACCGGGTGGAGAGTAACCCCGACTACGCCGCCTGGATCCACGAGCAGACCCATCCGTAACCCGCCCGGTAGGGCGTACCCCACCTCCAGCCGGGGGCGTACCACCACCTCCAGCCGGGGGCGTATTCCCACCTCCAGTTGGGGGGCGTACCGGCTTACTCGGCGCAACCGTCCTCGGCAGACTCGGTGGCGATGGTCGAGCTGACCGGCGCGACCGGAGTCGAGGAGGGGGTGGGCGATGACGCGGCAGCTGGTGGCGGATCCGCCGGTACGGGGCAGTGACTACGCCGAGTTGTCCCGGCGGATTCGGGCGGCGGGGCTCCTGGAGCGCCGTCCCGGCTGGTACGCGGTTCGGATCGCGGCAACCGCCGCGTTCTTCGGCGCGGTCTGGGCGCTGGTCATTCTCGTCGGCGACGCCTGGGGGCAGGTGGCGGTCGCGGCGCTGATGGCGGTGGCCAGCACCCAGGTGGCCTTCCTCGGTCACGATGCCGGGCACCGGCAGATGTTCCGGCGGCGGGGGCCCAGCGAACTGGTCGGCCTGCTCGCCGGGAACCTGGCGGTCGGGCTCAGCTACGGGTGGTGGGTGGAGAAGCACAACCGGCACCACGCCAACCCCAATCACGCCGACGAGGACCCGGACGTGGGGGCGGGGGCGTTGGTCTGGTCGGTGGAGCAGGCCCGGGCGACCCGAGGGTTCGCTCGATGGCTGGCTCGCCGGCAGGCGTTCCTCTTCTTTCCGATGCTGCTGCTGGAAGGGCTGAACCTGCACCTGTCGAGCCTACGAGCCATCGCTGGGCGGGGACCGGATGGGCGGTTCCAGACGCCGATGCGGCACCGGGGTGCCGAGGCGTTCCTGCTCGTCGCACACACCGTCCTCTACGTTGGTGGCCTGCTGCTGGTGATGGCACCGGGAAAGGCGTTGGTCTTCGCGGTTGTTCACCAGGGGCTGTGGGGGCTGTACATGGGGTGTTCGTTCGCCCCGAATCACAAGGGCATGCCGATGCCGACCGCCGTCGACCAGCTGGACTTCCTGCGTAAGCAGGTAATCACGTCGCGCAACGTGCGAGGTGGTTGGTTTGTCGATGTCGCGTTGGGTGGGTTGAACCAGCAGATCGAGCACCACCTCTTCCCGAGCATGCCGCGCGACAATCTGCGCCGAGCCCGACCGATCGTCCAGGCCTACTGCGCGCAGCGGGGTGTCCCGTACGTCGAGGTGGGGCTGGTGGAGTCGTACCGGCAAGCGCTCGCGCACCTGTATGCGGTTGGCCAGCCACTACGTTGAGTGAGTAGCTGAGTAGCGGGTCTCGGTGGCGAGGTGGCGCCGACACCCGCTGGTCAGCTCCGGGCCCGCGGTGCCGGTAGGGTCTGCTCATGGCAGACGTGTGCACCGGGCGGAGGGTGACCTTCGTGGGGGAGATCCGATGAGATTCGAGATCAGTAAGGTGCTGGACGCCATTGAGGGCCGGGTATCCACCGACCCCTGGCTGACCCGCGCGGTGCTCGACCTGGCCGAGGTGATCCGGTACCAGAATATTGACGGCGGCCGACCGGCCAGTCTGCTCCGCCTCGGCATGGTGATTGACGCCCTGTCGCGTCACCTGGAGGAGGACAGCGTCCCGGTCTACGCGGTGGTGCATCGGGGCGTGCTCTCCGACGCCGATCTGACCTCGAACGAGCGGATGGTGGTGCGGCGCTGGGCCGACGACGGCTTGGTGGAGGTGCTCGACAATCCCGGTGGTCGGATGCTGGAGGTCGCCGACCTGCTCGGGCTTCCGGTGCTGAGCCGCGCCCGGTTCGACGGGTTGCGGGGACGCTACCCCTGGGTGGCCGACCAGCCCGGCCGGGTGGTGGCCCCGGTGCCCGCCCAGAGTGGGCCGACCTTCGTCGCGCACGTCGGCGGCGGGGGCACCCTCTCCGCCGGGGACCGCTCGGTGGCCGGCAACAAGCTGTTGGCGCGGCACTGGCGGTGCCCCGAGTCCCCGTGCGCGCTCTTCGGCCAGGGCGGTGGGGGTGGAGCCTTCGCCGATCTGGCCGCGGTCAGCGATCGCAGCCCGGTGACGCAGCCGCCGCCCAGCCTGCGCGGCGGAGTGCCGACCTGCCCCCGGCACGGCGTTCGGCTCAGCGACGCGGGTCCGCGTCCGCGGTCGGCGGTGTTGGCGGTCCGGGTCGGTGGCCTGATCCGACGCCGGTTCGTGCTCACCGACTCCGAACCCGTGCTGGTCGGGCGTGCTCCGGAGGCCGACGACGGGATCGTCCTCGGTCAGTGGCTCAACGACGAGGCCCGCCGGTGGATCAGCCGCAGCCACCTGCGACTGGAGCTGCGCGTTGGCGAGATCATCGTCACCGACGTGAGCACCAACGGCTCGGGGATCCGGCCGAACGGCTCGATGGTTGAGGCGGAGCGAGTCCCGCTGGCACCGCAGCAGTCTCGGGTGCTGGCCGAGGGGTACATGGTGGAGCTGTACCCGGGCGTGCAGGTCGGGCGCCCGGACGAACTGCCGGCTGGCGCGCCGTACACCCCGGCCTCGGTGATGGCCGAGGCGCCGACGATGGCGATGCGCCTGCCGCGTTGACCGGCCCGGCAGGGGCGCCGGCTCACCCGGCCCGGCACCCCTGCCGCGATACGAGGGCTATTCGGCGAGAATCGCAGCGAGCTGCGCCACCGCGTAGTCGATCTCTTCCTCGGTGATGACCAGGGGTGGGGCCAGCCGGATGGTGGAGCCGTGGGTGTCCTTGGCGAGGACACCGCGGCTCATCAGCCGTTCGCTCGCCTCCCGCCCGGTCATCAGGGCCGGGTCGATGTCCAGGCCGGCCCAGAGCCCACGGCCCCGGACCGCGAGCAGGCCCTTGCCGACCAGGGCCTGAAGCCCGGCGTGCAACCGGGCGCCGAGCTCGGTGGAGCGGCGCTGGAACTCGCCGGTAGCCAGGAGCCGGACCACCTCGGTGGCGACCGCGGCGGCCAGGGGGTTCCCGCCGAAGGTGGAGCCGTGCTGGCCCGGTTGGAGTACGCCGAGCACGCGGGCATCCGCCGCGACGGCCGAGACCGGCACGATGCCACCGCCGAGAGCCTTGCCGAGCAGGTACATGTCCGGCACGACATCTTCGTGTTCGCAGGCGAACGTGGTGCCGGTGCGGCCGAGGCCGGACTGGATCTCGTCGGCGATCAGGAGCACGTCCCGGTCCGTGCAGACCCGCCGTACGCCCGGCAGGTAGCCAGCCGGGGGCACGATGACCCCCTGCTCGCCCTGGATCGGCTCGAGCAGCACCGCGACGGTGTTCTCGTCGATGGCGGCGGTCAGCCCCGCCAGGTCGCCATAGGCGACGAGGCGGAAACCCGGCGTGTACGGCCCGAAGTCGGCGCGAGCGTCCTCGTCGGTGGAGAAGCTGACGATAGTGGTGGTGCGACCGTGGAAGTTGCCCTCGGCCACCACAATGTTCGCCTGCTCCGCCGCGACTCCCTTGACCTGGTAGCCCCACTTGCGGGCCACCTTGATGCCGGTCTCGACGGCCTCGGCCCCGGTGTTCATCGGCAGCACCAGCTCCTTGCCGCAGAGCTGGGACAACTCCCGACAGAAGTCGGCGAACTGGTCGTGGATGAAGGCGCGGCTGGTCAGGGTGAGTCGGTCCAGTTGGGTGTGGGCGGCCTCGACCAGCTTCGGGTGGCGGTGCCCGAAATTGAGTGCCGAGTAGCCGGCCAGGCAGTCCAGGTAGCGGCGGCCGTCCACGTCGGTCACCCAGGCGCCCTCGGCCGAGGAGATGACCACCGGCAGCGGGTGGTAGTTGTGTGCTGTCCACCGTTGCGCATCACGTACGGCCGCGGGCGTCCGTACCTCGTCTTTGATCATCTATTCGCCTCCCTGCTGGAGTCGCAACGTGCAGCACTTCGGACCTCCGCCGGCCTTACGCAGCTCGGACAGGTCGATCCCGATCGTCTGGTAGCCCCGTTCCCGCAGCTGCGCCGCCAAGCCGGTGGCCTGCTCCGGCAGGACGACGTGCTGGCCGTCGCTGACCGCGTTGAGGCCCAGGACCGCGGCGTCGGCCATGCTGGCGAGTACGGCGTCCGGGAAGAGCCGGCGCAGCACCGCCTGGCTGCCGGGGGAGAAGGCCTCGGGGAGGTACGCGACGGTGCGCTCGTCCAGCACGGTCAGCGCGGTGTCCAGGTGGTAGAAGCGGGGGTCCACCAGCTGCATGGTGAGGACCGGGTAGCCGAAGACCTCCTGCAACTGCGCATGGGCGGGGTGCGCGGTCCGGAATCCGGTGCCGGCGAGGAGGTGGCCACCGGCGAGCAGGATGTCGCCTTCTCCCTCATTGACGTGCTTCGGGTCGTGCACCTCGAGGCCGGCGGCTTCGAACCAGGCGCGGTAGGCGGGTGCCTCGTCGGCGCGCTGCGGGTCCCGGAATTGCACCGCCATGGCCCGGTCGCCGAGGACCGTGCCGCCGTTCGCGGCGAAGACCATGTCGGGTAGGCCCGGCAGCGGGGTGATCTCCTCGACGGTGTGGCCGAGCTCCCGGTAGGTCTGGCGTAGCTGCTCCCACTGCCGGATCGCCAGGTCGACGTCGACCGGCGCGGTCGGGTCCATCCACGGATTGATGGCGTAGTCGACAGCGAAGTATGTCGGCCGGCACATGAGGAAGCGCTGGCGGGTGGCGTCCATCGGCATTGTCCTGCTCCCAGGGTTGGGCGCGCCCCGGCCACCGTGGCCCGCGGGCTGGCGCCGTTGCTCCACGGTATGTGGGGCAGGTCAGCAGGATCCACCGTCGGAAGTTGCTTTGGTCGTCGGATCATTGCGTTTGACGGCTCTTTTGCAGCGTTTCATTGCAGGTGCTCTGCAGCGGGGGAGTGTAGGTGCTCTCCCGAGGGAGTCCCCCGCTGCTTCGGCCCGGACGGGGAGGTGGGCCCGCGTCACCGCCCGAGGGCGTCGACGGCCTTACGCGCGGCGATCAGCACCGGATCCCAGACCGGGGAGTACGGCGGGGCGTACCCGAGGTCGAGGGCGGTCATGTCATCCACCGTCATGCCGTTCCAGAGCGCCACGGCCAGGGCGTCGATCCGCTTCGCCGCCTCCGACCAGCCCACGATCTGGGCGCCGAGGAGCCGACCGGTGGGCCGTTCGGCGATGAGCTTGACGGTCATCGGGCGGGAGCCGGGGAAGTAGCCGGCGCGGTTGGTGGACTCCGTGATCACCGAGACGAACTCGAAACCCGCCGCCGCGGCGTCCTGCTCCCGGAGCCCGGTGCGGCCGACCTCCAGGTCGCAGACCTTGATCACCGCGGTGCCGATCACCCCGGGGAAGGTCGCGTACCCGCCACCGATGTTGACGCCGGCGACCCGGCCCTGCTTGTTGGCGTGCGTGCCCAGCGGGATGTGTACGGGCATTCCGCTGACCCGGTGCAGGCACTCCACGCAGTCACCGGCGGCCCACACGTCGTCAACTCCGGGTACCCGCATGCGCCGGTCCACCCGTAGCGCCCCGCTGGGCCCGATCGGCAGCCCCGCGGCCTCGGCGAGCGCGACGTTGGGGCGGACACCGAGGCCGAGGACGACCAGGTCGGCGGGGATCGGCCCGTCGGAGGTGAGCACCGCGCAGACCCGCCCGTCTCGCTCCTGTAGGCCGGTCACCTCCAGGTCGGTGCGGATCTGCACCCCCACTCCGTGCATGGCCTCGTTGACCAGCTTGGCCATGTCCGGGTCTACGGTCGACATCGGTTGACTGGCCTTCTCGACCAGGGTGACCGCCAGCCCGCGCTGGATCAGCGCCTCGGCCATCTCGACTCCGATGTAGCCCCCGCCGACCACGACCGCCTGGCGGGGGCGCGGATCAGTGTCCAGCCACTCCCGGAGGGCGGCGCCGTCGTCGAGGGTCTGCACGCCGAAGACGCCCTCCACCCCGGTGCGCGCCCAGGCGGGCCGCAGCGGGTGGGCGCCGGTGGCGTAGACCAGGGTGTCGAATCGCTCGCGGACCTCGCCACCGTTGGCCAGGTCCCGGGCGACTACTTCGCGCCGGTCGAGGTCGACCGCGGTGACCTCGTGGCGTAGCCGGACCCCGATGTCGAACCGCTCGCGGAAGGTCGTCGGATCGCGGGCGATCAGCTGGTCGCGTTGCGGCACCAGGCCGCTGATCCAGTACGGGATGCCGCACGCCGAGTAGGACGTGAACCGGCCCCGCTCGAAGGCGATGATCTCCAGGTCGTCCGGGCTGCGGCGGCGGCGGGCCTGGGATGCCGCCGCCATCCCGGCGGCATCGCCGCCGATGACGATCAACCGTTCTGCCACCAGCTCATCCTGTCACGGATCGACCCGCGCCCGGGGGCGCTGTGCGGAGGTGAGGGAGATCGACATTGACAACTGCGTGGTGGGCACGTACAACACGGAGAGAGCGCTCTCTCGACCCGTCCCCCAGAGAGGCACGTTCATGCACACCCGACCCGGGGCGCCTGCCGCCCTGCCCGCGAGACGCCGGAAGCGACTGGCGTTGGCGCTGTTCACTGCCCTCACCACCACCGTCCTGGGCGGTGTCGCGGTCACCGCGAACGCCGCCGTACCCACGCCCGCCCCTGGCTGGAGTCTGGTCTGGAGCGACGACTTCGACGGCGCGGCCGGCACCCTGCCCTCCTCAGCCAACTGGATCATCGACCTCGGCACCAGCTACCCCGGCGGCCCACCCAACTGGGGCACCGGTGAGATCCAGACCTACACCAACAGCACCGCCAACCTCAGTCACGATGGTGCGGGCAACCTACGGATCACCCCCCTGCGGGACTCGGGCGGTGGGTGGACCTCGGCCCGGATCGAGACCGTACGGACCGACTTCAAGCCGCCGGCCGGAGGTGTCCTCGCGATCGAGGGCCGGCTCCAGGTGCCGAATGTGACCGGGGCTCCGGCGGCCGGCTACTGGCCGGCGTTCTGGGCGCTCGGGTCGCCGTACCGGGGTAACTACCAGAACTGGCCGAGTGTCGGCGAGTTCGACGTGATGGAGAACGTCAACGGGATCAACTCGGTGTGGGGCGTGCTGCACTGCGGCTTCGCGCCGGGCGGGCCGTGCGACGAGTTCAACGGCATCGGTGCCTCCCGAACCTGCCCGGGAGCCACCTGTCAGTCGGCGTTCCACACCTACCGGTTCGAGTGGGACGCCTCGGTCAGCCCGCAGGAGCTGCGCTGGTACGTCGACGGCGAGCAGTACCACACGGTGACGCAGACCCGGGTCGGTGAGCCGGCCTGGTCGCAGATGACCAGCCACGACGGCTACTTCCTGCTGCTCAACGTGGCGATGGGTGGTGCCTTCCCGAATGGTGTCGCCGGGGGAACCACTCCGACCGCCGCGACGGTGCCGGGCCGGCCGATGCTCGTTGACTACGTCGCGGTCTACAGCCGGGGCGCCGGCACCGCCCCGCCGACCACCGCCCCGCCGACCACCCCACCGCCGGGTGAGGCGCGGGACGCGTACGCGACGATCGAGGCCGAGTCGTTCGACGGTCAATACGGCGTTCAGGTGGAGGACGCCACCGAGGGCGGAGAGAACATCGGCTACCTACGCAACGGTGACTGGGCCCGCTACGACAACGTCGAGTTCGGCGCCACCGCACCACGGGACTTCGTCGCTCGGGTCGCCTCCGGCGCCGGCAGTGGGGTGAGTGGGTTGGTCGAGGTACGCCTGGACAGCCCGACCAGCCCACCGATCGGCAGCTTCGCGATCGGCAGCACCGGCGGCTGGCAGAGCTGGCGTTCGGTGCCCGGCAACGTCGCCGGCCCCACCGGTCGCCACACGGTCTACCTGACCTTCACCAGCGGCCAGCCGAACGATTTCGTCAACGTCAACTGGTTCACCTTCCGCCGTTAGCGGCGCGAGCGGCCCTGGTCGGCTTCCCGTCGGCGTACACCAGGGCCGCTCGGCTGCTCCTCCCCGTCGGTAGCACCGCTTCCGCATCGGCCAGCGAGTTGACCCGAATGGGTTAAGCTCCTTCGATCGATCGAGGTTACTGGGAGGTAGCATGTCGGAGCAGCGGGTCGCGATCGTGACCGGCGCGGCGCGGGGCATCGGGGCGGCCACCGCCCGACGGTTGGCCGCCGATGGGTTGGCCGTGGCAGTGGTGGACATCGATGAGTCCGCGACCAGTGCGACCGTCGCCGCCATCGCCGACGCGGGTGGGCGGGCGCTCGGTGTCGGCGCGGACGTGTCGGACCGAGCCCAGGTGGCGGCGGCCGTCGAGCGGGTCGCCGCCGAGCTCGGTGCGCCCACCGTTCTGGTGAACAACGCCGGTGTGCTGCGGGACAATCTGCTGTTCAAGATGTCCGATGCCGACTGGGACACGGTGCTGGGCGTGCACCTGCGGGGTGCCTTCCTGTTCAGTCAGGCCACCCAGCAGCACATGGTCGAGCAGCAGTGGGGCCGGATCGTCAACCTCTCCAGCATCTCCGCGCTCGGCAACCGGGGACAGGCGAACTACGCCGCGGCCAAGGCCGGTCTGCAGGGCTTCACGAAGACCCTCGCGATCGAGTTGGGCCCGTTCGGGGTGACGGTCAACGCGGTCGCTCCGGGCTTCATCGTCACCGACATGACCGCGGCGACCGCCACCCGAATGAAGGTCGACTTCGAGGCGCTGCAGAAACACGCTGCGGCGGAGATCCCGGTCCGCCGGGTGGGCCGCCCGGAGGACATCGCGCACACCATCTCGTTCCTGGCCAGTGCGGGCGCGTCGTTCGTCTCCGGGCAGGTACTCTACGTCGCTGGCGGACCGAAGGACTGATCCGACTCGACCCGCGACGGCCTCGGCCGGCTGGTCACAGCCAGGTCGAGGTCGTGGCGGGTCCGCCAGAGCCAGAGCAGACCGAGCACCGGCAGCACCAGCGGGATGTAGCCGTACCCACTGCCGAAGCCGGACCAGACCGTCTCGTCCGGGAACCACTCCGGCCGGGCCTGGCTGACCGCACCGACACCCACTACCCCGACCAACTCGACCGTGCAGCAAGCCAGCGCGATCAGGCGGCCGGTGCGACCGGCCCGGCCCAGCCCCACCGCCGCCACGATGTAGACCGCCGCGGCGAAGGCGGAGAGGAGGTACGCCATCGGCGCCGCCTCGAACCGGGTGGCGATCTGGAGGCCGGCCCGGCTGGTGGCGGCGATGGCGAAGAGCAGGTAGACCGCGATCAGGAGGCGGCCGGGGCCGGAATTGGTCCGGGTCCGGTCGACGGGTTGGGGGCGCTCGGCGGGTTGCGGGTCAGCCACCGAGCACCGTCCAGGTCTGCTGGAGTCGGACCAGAACCACCGGGGTGACCAGGCAGATCGTGCAGACGATGGCCGACCCCCAGCGGGTGGGCTCCATTCGGGCCAGCACCCAGGCCAGCGGGGGTAGGCAGACCAGGGTGGCCAGGTAGCCGAAGAAGGATCCCGGTTCGTCCGGCCGCTGGCCGCCGCCGAGGGCGATCAGGGTGAGAACGGTGAGCACGAGCAGCGCCGCTTCCAGCACGGCCAGGCCGGCGAACTGCGCCCGGTCCGGGGCGCGATGCCGCAGCGTCGCCACGAGGGCCCAACCCGCGACGAGGAGGGAGAGCGCGATCGGGACGGCGGCGAGGACCCCGTCGACTGGAAGGTCGCCAGCAGCGCTGGTGGTCGCGCTCGCTTCGGTCACCGGCACACTCTACTAATCCGGGTAGTACACCTGCCGGTGGCGTCCTGACCCCGCCGGATAGCGTTGTCTGCGACACTGCGGTGGGTCGCGGTGCCGACTGGTTGGAGGTTCGTGGTGCGGTTCGGGTTGTTCGGTACCGGGCACTGGGCGGGCGAGACGCACGGAGCGGGCCTGGCCGCCCATCCCCGTGCCGAGTTGGTCGGTGTCTGGGGGCGGGATCCGGCCAAGGCCGCTGCGCTCGCCAAGCGGTACGGCGTGCCGGCGTTTGCCGACGCCGACGCGTTGATTGAGGCGTGCGATGCCGTGGCGATCGCCCTGCCACCAGATGTGCAGGTCGAGTTGGCGACCAGGGCCGCCGCGGCGGGACGGCACCTGCTGCTCGACAAGCCGCTCGCGTTGACCCTCGCCGACGCCGACCGTCTGGTCGCCACGGCCCGGGCTGCCAACGTGGCGTCGCTGGTCTTCTTCACCCAGCGCTATCACCAGAACGTCACCACCTTTCTCGCCGCCACCGCCGCCGATGGCGGCTGGCAACACGCCGAGGCGACCCTCTTCACCTCGATCTTCCAGCCCGGCAGCCTGTACGTGGGCTCTACCTGGCGGCGTGAGCACGGCGGGCTCTGGGACATTGGTCCGCACGCGCTGTCACTGATCCTGCCGGTCATGGGGCGAGTCACCCGGGTCGCGGCGATGGACGGCCCCCGGGGTCTGGTGCACCTGCTGCTCAACCACGACAACGGCGCCACGAGCAGACTGTCGCTCACCCTGGACGCTCCCAGTTCAGTGGCCCGCCGGGACATCGTCTTCTATGGCGAGAGCGGCGTCGTGACCGCTCCCGACGGCAACGACACCCTGGCGGGGGCGTTCGAGACGGCGATCGACCAGCTCCTGGCGGAGGTCGACTCGGGGACCCGAGATCACCGCCTCGACGTCCGGTTCGGCCGTGATGTGGTGGCCATCCTGGCGGCTGCGGAGACGGCCCGCGCCGAGGCCCGCACCGTTGAGGTGCCCGCGTAGCCGCCCAGCACGTCCTGACCGACGTCGGTACGGCGAAAGACCGTACCGACGTCGGTATGGCGAAAATCGGTCGAGCGGGGGTGACCGGGGCGACTACAGTCCGGACCATGTTCGTGTACCCCCTGACCGAGTGGGCCGCCGTGCCGGCTGCCCACGGGCCGATGTTGGTGGTCCGCCCGCGCGGTCGGCGTCCGGCCTCGGCCGGCGCCCGCCGCGCCTGACCTAACCGCGCGCCAGCGCCGAGGGCCGTCCGAGTCCCGATCCACCCGGACAGGCCCCGATTCCGGCTGCCTGTCCAGTGTCGCCAGCGGGCGACAGACAGGACGACGATCCATGGCGCCCCGCCGTACCCGAGCAACCGAACGCGACCGGTCCCGTCGCGTACTTTCCCAGAACTTTCTCGTTGACCCGGCCGCGGTCAACCGGCTGACCCGGGCGGCCCGGCCCGACCCGGACCGCCTCCTGCTGGAGGTGGGTGCCGGGCGTGGCCGGCTGACCCGGCTGCTCGCCGCCCGCAGCCATCGCCTCGTCGCCTACGAGGTAGACCCGGTCGCCGCTGCCGAACTGGTCCGAAGCTGCGCGGACCTGCCCACTGTGACCTGTCGGCAGGCCGACTTCCTGACCGCCCCGCCGCCGCGGGCACCGTTCGACGTGGTCGGCAACATTCCCTGGTCGCTGACCTCCGCCGTGGTCCGATGGTGTCTGGCCGCTCCGGGCCTGGGCGCGGCCACCCTGCTCACCCAACTCGAGTACGCCCGCAAGCGCAGTGGTGACTACGGGCGGTGGACGCGGTTGACCGTGCGCAGCTGGCCGGAGTTCAGCTGGCGGCTGGCCGGGCGGGTGCCCCGGACGGCGTTCCGGCCGATACCGCGGGTGGATGCCGGCATCCTTCGCGTCGAGCGCCGCCGGGAGCCGCTGTTGCCGGTGGTGGCGCTGCCCGCGTACCGCCGGATGGTGGAGTTGGGCTTCGACGGCACCGGCGGCTCGCTCGCGGCGTCGCTGGCTCGCCGCCACCCGCGGGCACGGCTGGCGGCGGCGCTGCGCGCGACCCGACTTGATCCGGCGACCCCGGTCGGTCAGGTCTGGCCGGAGCAGTGGCTGGTGCTGTTCCGGCTGCTGTGGCCCTAGCGCATGTTCAGCGCCGCGGACAGCTCGGCCGGGGAGTTGAAGCTCTCCTCTGGCAGTAGCCGCAGCACCTGCAACAGCTCCGTGCTCATCCCGTTCTCCTGGCCCCAGCGGACCAGGTCCTCGCGGGAGACGGGGTAGTCGAGGACGGCGATGTAGTCCTGCAACTGCGCGCCGGAGACGGTCATGCGCCCGGGTACCCGCTCCGCGCGCCGGCACACCGGGTTTGCCCACCCGGCGGGCAGGGTAGCCGCCCAGCATGCTGGTGCAGCCGCTCGGCGCTCCGAGTGATTTTGATCCGTTGTTGGAGCGCGCCCGGGACGCCCGGATCGTGATGCTCGGGGAGGCGACCCACGGCAGCCATGACTACTACCGGCTACGCGGGGAGCTGACCCGGCGATTGATCACCGAGGGGGGCTTCTCGTTCGTCGCGGTGGAGGGGGACTGGCCGGACTGCGACCGGGTGCATCGCTCGGTCACGGCCGCCCCCGACGCCGCCGTCGAACCGCAGGCCGCCCTCGAACGGTTCGAGCGGTGGCCCACCTGGATGTGGGCGAACGCGGAGGTGGCCCGCTTCTGCCACTGGCTGCGGGAGTGGAACGGGCAACGGCCCGAGCCGGAACGGGTCGGTTTCCACGGGTTGGACGTCTACAGCCTGTGGGAGTCGATGCAGGCCATCTTCGACTACCTGGGGGAGGAGGCGCCCGGGACATTGGACGCCGCGCAGGACGCCTACCGGTGCTTCGAGCCGTACGGCCGGCGGATCGAGGAGTACGGCACCGCAAGCCGGTTCGTCTCCGCGCGCTGTGAGGACGAGGTGGTCTGCCTGCTGGCGCGGATTCGGGAACACGCGGCGACCGACGGTGCGGACGCCTTCTCGGCCTGGCAGAACGCGGAGGTCGTCTCCGGTGCGGAGCGGTACTACCGGGCCATGGTCGGCGGTGGCCCGGAGTCGTGGAACGTCCGGGACAACCACATGGCTGACACCCTGGACCGGCTGCTGGAGCGCTACGGACCGGGGGCGCGGGGGGTGGTGTGGGCCCACAACACCCACGTCGGGGACGCGCGAGCAACCGACATGGTCGCGGACGGCATGGTGAGCCTCGGCCAGTTGGCCCGGGACCGGCACGGCCGGTCCGAGGTCGTCCTGGTCGGCTTCGGCAGCCATCGGGGCACGGTGGTCGCCGCGCCGCACTGGGGCTCGCCGGCCGAGAAGATGAACGTTCCGCCGGCCCGGGAGGGGTCGGTGGAGTGGCGGCTACACGAACTGCTACCGGAACAGGCAGTGCTGATCTTCGGCGGCGGCGACCAGCCCGGCTGGGTGACCGAGCCGCTGGAGCACCGGGCGATCGGGGTGGTCTACAACCCCTCGTTCGAGTCCTGGGGTAACTATCAGCCGACGCGACTGGGGGAGCGGTACGACGGGTTCGTCTGGTGCGACGAGGCGACCGCCCTGGACCCGCTCCCCGCTCGGGGCACCGGCGGTGAGCTGGAGACGTACCCGGCCGGGGTGTAGCGGGGACGTACGCCGACGGGTAGCGGGGAGGGCCCCGATCCGGGGCCGCACAGGAGGGGCCCCTTGCCCGGCGCGTCCTACCCCGGGCAAGGGGCCCCGCACTGACCTCAGGTGCGGGCGGGCTCCTGCTCCGCCAGGTGGTTGCGCAGTCCCTCACCCTCCACATCCACGTTGGGCAGGACCCGGTTCAGCCAGCGCGGCAGCCACCAACCGGCGTCGCCGAGCAGGGACATGACCGCCGGCACGATCGTCATCCGGACCACGAACGCATCGATGGCGACGCCGACCGCCAGCGCGAAGCCCATCGACTTGATCACCGGGTCTTCCATGAAGATGAAGCCACCGAAGACGGAGATCATGATGAGCGCGGCCGCGGTGACCACCCGGGCACCGTGCCCCATCCCGTTGATGGTGGCCTGCCGGGCGGTGTCACCGTGGACGAAGTCCTCCCGCATCCGGGAGACGAGGAAGACCTCGTAGTCCATCGCCAGGCCGAAGAGGATACCGATGAGCAGGATCGGCAGGAAGCTGATCAGCGGCCCTGGCGTGTCCAGACCGACCAGTTCGGCGAGGTGGCCCTGCTGGAAGACCGCGACGGTGAGCCCGAAGGTGGCCGCCACGGTGAGCAGGAAGCCCAGCGCGGCCTTCACCGGCACCAGCAGCGAGCGGAACACCAGCATCAGCAGCACGATCGACAGCCCGACCACCAGGAGCAGATAGATCGGCAGGGCGTCGGCGAGCTTCTCCGAGACGTCGATGCCGATCGCGGTCACGCCGGTGAGGAACACGTCAGCGCCCTGGATGCCACCGACCGAGCCGCGGATGTCGTCCACCACCTGCTCGGTCGCCGGGTCGGTGGGCCCGGTCTCCGGGATCACGCCGAGTAGGGCGGTCCGCCCGTCCGGACTCAGCTGCGGTGGCGTCACGGCCAGGACGTTGTCGGTGTCCTGGACCAGGGCCGCGACCTGGGGTACGGCTGCCGCCGTCGCCTCCGGGCTGTCCCCGGCCACCACGATCGCCAGCCGACCGGTGAAGCCCGGCCCGAAGCCCTCACTGATCAGGTCGTTGGAGACCCGGGCCGGCGAGCCGACCGGCGCGGTCCCCTGGTCCGGGAGGGCCAGCCGCATGTCGGAGGTGGGCAGCGCGAGCGCGCCGAGCCCGAGCAGGGCGACCAGGATCACCGGCACCCGGAACCGGATGGCCAACCGAGCCCAGCGGAAGCCGAACGTGGAGCGGTCCTCGGCCGGCGCGGTCGGCTCGGGTGCATCGGTTCCCGGCTCGATCGGGTTGGCCCGGTACTGGTGTCGTTGCTTACGGCGGAGCACCCGCCGCCCGGCGAAGCCGAGCAGCGCGGGCTGCAGGGTGAGGGCGACCAGCACGGCGATGACGATCGTTCCGGCGGCGGCCAGACCCATCACGGTCAGGAACGGGATGTTCACCACCGCCAGACCGGAGAGCGCGATGACCACGGTGGCGCCGGCGAAGAGCACAGCCGAGCCGGCGGTGCCGACCGCCCGGCCGACCGCCTCGTCCGGCGGTAGCCCCTCGAGCAGGTTCTGCCGGTAGCGGGAGGTGATGAAGAGCGAGTAGTCGATGCCGACCGCGAGACCGAGCATCAGGGCGAGGATCGGCGCGGTGCTGGTCAACTCGACCGTGCCGCTGAGCGCGTAGAGACCGGCCATGCCGACGCCGACCCCGATCAGCGCGTTCAGCATGGTCATTCCCGCCGCTACCAGCGAGCCGAAGGTGACGACCAGGACGATTGCCGCGACGGCGACGCCGATCGCCTCCGAGGAGCCGGCCTGCGGCTCGGCGTTGAGCACCTCGCCGCCGGGGGCTACCTGCCAGCCCTCCGCCTTGGCCGCGGCGCCGACCTGTTCGTACGCCTCCCGCTCTTCGTTGGTGACCTTGTCCGCGCCCTCGGCGAACTGGACCTGGATCAGCCCGTACTGGCCGTCGGGGCTGATCGCCTGCGCCGTGAGTGGGTCCACCGCGCCGATCACACCGGGCAGCGTCGCGGCCTCCTGGGTGACCTCGGTCGCCACCGCCTGGCCCTCTGGCGTGCCGAGCAGGCCCGGCTGTGGAGCTTTGAGCGCGATCGTGCCGGTGGCGCCGCTGGCCGCGGAGAACTGCTCATCGAGCAGGTCCTTCGCCTGCTGCGACTCGGTGCCGGGCATGCTGAAGTCGCTCGCCGTCGGGCCGCGCAGGGTCAGGGCAGCCAGGCCGAGACCGACGAGCACGACGAGCCAGATCGTGGCGACGAGGCGTCGTCTGCGCATCGCACCACGGCCGAGCCGGTAGAGCAGGGTCGACATGGGTCGGTGTCCTCCGTCGTTATTGGTTGGGTCAGTTGACCGGTTCGAGTGCCCGGCGGACCAGCGCGAGTAGCGCCGGACGTAGTTCCGCCTCGGGGAGATCGATGAATTCCCCGCACGTCTCGGCGATGCCGGCGAGGATCACCAGCGCCGAGACCCGGGCAGCCGGGCGGTCGGAATGTCCGGCAAAGGCACGGACGAGCCGATCCGGGATGTGTTGTAGGTGGCTGAAGGGGGGTTGTTGGAACAGACCGGGGAACTCACCGCGGAGGAACGCGGTCTCGCGGCGGAACTGGACGGCCAGGTCGACGTAGCCCTCGGCCGCGACCCGTTGCGCCTCCGCCGGGCTGCTCGTGGCGGCGATGCGCTCGTCAAGTTCCCGTAGCTGATCGATCGGCCTGGCTACCAATTCGGCAAGAATGGCCTTCTTGTCGGCGAAGTGGTAGAGCACCGCCGCCTTCGAACAGCCCACGTCTGCCGCGATGTCCTGCAACGACGTGCCCCGGTAGCCGGATTGCGCAAACCGTCGCCCCGCCGCCGCGAGAATATCGTCGTGCCGCTCGGGCGCTGCCCGTGTCATGTCGGTCCCACCTCCTCGAACAGCATGCCTGACCGATCGGTCAGATGCCGACTGATGGGCAAACCAGTGGCGTTCGCCACATGCAGGTGGGTCCGTTTGGCCGTGTCGGAGGAACTTCGGGCGATGCTCTGGCGGTGGCTGCCGGTTCCGGGCCGAGGGGCTGGCCGCCATGCTCGCGTCGACGGCCGGGCGTGTTGACCGCTGCCTCCGCTGCCGGCAGGGTGATCCGATGGGCAAGGTCGAGGAGACCCGGGACGGGGTCGCACTGACTAACCTGAATCAGCCGCTGTTCGACGGGGCGGGCGCGACAAAGCGCGACCTGGTGAACTACCTGGACGCGGTGCGCGAACGGATCCTGCCGCAGCTGCGGCAACGGCCGCTGTCGGTGATGCGGGTACGCCCCGGGCAGCCCCCGTTCATGCAGAAGAACCTGCCGAAGTACACCCCGGACTGGGTTCCTCGTACCGGGGTGTGGGCGGCGGCGTCGCACCGCGAGATCTCGTACGCCCTCTGCGGCGACCGACGTACGTTGCTCTGGCTCGCCAACCAGCGGGCGGTGGAGTTCCACCCCACCGTCGCCACGGTCGCCGACCTGCAGTGCCCGACCCACCTCGTGCTCGACCTGGACCCGCCGGAGGGTGCCCCGTTCGAGACGGCGGTGGCCGCGGCCCTCCTGGTCCGACGGGCGCTCGCCGGTGCCGGGCTTGCCGGGGCGGTGAAGACCAGCGGCGCCAAGGGGGTGCACGTGTTCGTGCCGGTGACGGCGGAGGCGACGGCGGAGGAGTTGGCCGCCGCCACCCGAGCGCTCGCGCTTCGGGCGGCACGCCTCGACCCGGACCTCGCGACGACCGCCTTCATCCGGGAGGATCGGAGTGGGAAGGTATTCATCGACTCCACCCGAGCTGGCGGGGCGACGGTGGTGGCCGCGTACAGCCCGAGGCTACGGCCGGGCGTGCCGGTTTCGTTCCCGGTGCCCTGGGACGTCCTGCCCTCGGTCACGCCCGCCGACTTCACGATTCAGACCGCGCCCGCCCTGGTCGCCACCGGGGACCCGTGGGCGGACGGAATGCCCCCGGCGCAACGGCTCCCGGCCGAACTGATCGCCGAGGGGCGCACCATCCCGGTGGCTCGGGTGCAGGCGATGCAGGAGGGGAAGCGTCGGGCCCGTGTCCGGCGGGCCGCCGGCTGAGTGCCGTCGTGGTGACCGTCGGGCATCCGACGCCGTTCGAATGCCGCACCGCGTTCCGGCTTCGCTGTCAGCTGACGGCCACATCGAGGACGCCAGCGAGCTCAGCGGGGGCAGACAACATCGGCCAGTGCCCCGTGTGCAGGTCGAAACGCCGCCACGGCGGCTCGTGGAGGGACGCCAGAGCCGGTGCGCCGGCGTGCAACAACTCCCGGAAGTCGTTGCACGCGACCAGGACCCGGTCGACGTCGTGGTGGGGTTCGGCTGAGCCAGCGAGCCGCTGCTCATAGGTCCCGAATGGTTGGGCGGTGGCCCGCGCCCGCAGCAGCTCCCGCTTGTTCTGGTCGAGTCCGTCGAGGCTGCTGGACATTCCCAGAACTTCAACCGGGGGCATTGGTAGTCGCCACCCCTCGCCATCCGCTGCGACCTGCTGGCGCAGCTGGTCGGCGGCCTCCGGTGGCATGAGGTCGAGCATGCACATGCCCGGGGCGAACGGAGCGCTGTCCACGTACACCACTCGCTTCAGTCGTTCACCGAGTCGTGCGGCTGCTCCGGTGACGGGAGCGCCCGCGTAGCTGTGGGCGACCAGGGTGACGTCGTGCAGGTCACGTCGCGTGATGAAGTCGACTATGTCTGCGATGTGGGTTTCCAGGTTCGTCGCCGGAGTGCCACGGTCGGCGTACTCGCCGAGGCCGGTCAGCGTCAGCGGTAGCGCCGTGTGCCCGCGCCCAACTAGGGCGTGCGCGGTGTCTTGCCAGGCCCATGCGCCGAGCCAGGCGCCGGGAACGAGTACGAAGGTAGCCATGTCATCTCCCTGACCTGAGGTGTCGCAAGCGTAGGATCAATACAGGACAGATCTCGCCCGGATATGGTGAGTGACCCATGTCTCATCCGCTTACCCGCGTCCTGACCCTGCTGGAGCTCCTGCAGTCGCACCCGCGGCTTGCTGGTCGGGAACTGGCCGACCGGCTCGGCACTGACGTCCGAACTGTCCGTCGCTACGCCGCACACCTGCGCGATCTCGGGATCCCGGTAGCGGCCGAACGGGGCCGCCACGGCGGCTACCGCCTGGCCCGCGGCTATCGGATGCCGCCCTTGGTCCTCACCAACGACGAGGCCCTCGCCGTTGTCGTGGGACTGCTCGCCGCGGAGTGGCTGGGCATGAGCATGACAACTCCGGCGCACTCGGGTGCCCTGGCCAAGGTCGAACGGGTCCTCCCCCGCGGCCTGCGGGAGCCGCTGGCCGCCATCCGAGAGACCCTGTCCTTCACGACGAACGCGGTGACCGCACAGGCGCCCGAGACGGATGTGCTGCTGACCCTGGCCCAGGCGTCGCGCGCCCGCACGGCCGTCCGGATGAGCTACCTGTCCTGGCAACAGGAACAGACCGAACGCGACCTCGACCCTTACGGTGTCGTCTTCCATCGCGGCCGCTGGTATGTGGTCGGACGCGACCACCGGTACGACAGCCTGAGAACCTTCCGTATCGACCGGATCGCTTCGCTGGCAACTGGTACGCAGACCTTCACGGTGCCTGACGGTTTTGACCCCGTCACCCATCTGACGTCGGCGCTGGCTCGTGTTCCGTACCGCTGGGAGGTCGAAGTCCTCATCCACGGACCGCTGGACGACGTCGCCCGCCGACTGCCGCGCTCCGCCGTGACGCTCGAGGCAGATGTCGCCGGTGTCGTGCTGCACGCGCGGGCCGAGCGCCTGGACGGTATGGCCCGGTTGCTGGCCGCACTGGAATGGCCCTTCACCATCCGCCGCCCCGACGAGTTACGGCCGGCGCTGAGGAACCTGGCTGACCAGCTCACGGCAGCCGCAGACCGGGTGGCGAACGAGCCGTCGTAGCGGGATAGCGCGACCCGGGCGATGCCGACGGCATCGCACGGGTCCGTTCCGGATTCCGGTGTGGCTGTCGGCCTGGGTTGCTGGCCCTGACTGCGCGACTCGAGTGGTCACAGCCTCTTGATGGCGGCCCCCGGCAGGGCATGTCGCAGAACTGTGCAGGAATCGGCCGGTGGACCGTCAACAACCACCAGGGCACCGGCCAAGTCCAGATCGATGCCGGCACCCTCCGGCGACATCTACGAACTCGAGTCGTACGCCCTCGGCGGCATCGACGCCATGACCGCGACGTGGCTCAACGGGGGCGTGCCTCCGACGCAGGTAGCTGAGTGGGCAGGGCGCTCCGTCGAGGTGCTGCTGAGGACGGCCAGGCATGGCCGGACATGAAACGAAGCCCCCTGACCTGGTTTGTCTGGTCAGAGGGCTTTCGCTCTCGCTATCGATGGTGCCCCCGGCAGGATTCGAACCTGCGCTCCCGCCTCCGGAGGGCGGTGCTCTATCCCCTGAGCTACGGGGGCTCAGCGACCGGAGAAGAGTAGCAAACTCTTTCCGCGATCACCGAATCGGTATGCACGGATACGCTCCAGTCGCCCGCGCCCGGCCGAGTTGGGTCATGCGGCGACGGCGCGACCGCAGCTGGGCAATGGGTGCAGCGAGATGCGGCGGGGTAGCCGACGTGGCCACTCATTGCGGGGCCACGAGCCGTCCACGATCAGGTGGACGGTGCGTTGCTCCGCTCCGCTGAGTCGGAGTACAAAGTCGCGGGGGAGCGGGGGGTCCACCGACGGTGTAGTGACCATGAATTGGACCCGCCCTCGGGATGAGACCGCGGAGATGATGTCCGCCGCCGGCATCGTGCCGCGGAGCCGGATCCGGCCGATCCAGTGCACGTCGGCCAGGTGCTCCTGAGCGGCCCTGATGATCGCTGGATACTCGGTGCGTACCCAGCGCTCCACCGCGCCAACACAGAGCCCGCAGGCGCGCTCGCGTGGCTCCCGTGGGCCGAGTCCCCACGCCCGCAGGTACGCCCCGACGGCACCGGGGTCGAGCGGCAACCCGAACCGGTTCTGGATGAGGGTGTGTAGACCCTGTCGCGTCCAGAGCTCCTCGTCCAAGCCGAACGCGTCGGGGTAGCTGCCCCGCAAGGTGTCGATCAGCTCGAGTTCCTGTTCGCGGCTGAGCGCTCCTGGCTCGCTCTGCCGCACTCCGCGACGGACGGCCGCCACCGCCCCGTCACCGCCGATTGTGTGGCGCCGGCACCAGCTGGTGACCGAACGCCGTGCGTCTCTCAGTGCAACACCCACGTCTTACGCAACGAGCACGAATCGCAACTGGTCACGATATGTGCGGAGAAACTTCTCTTTGAGATGTATTCGCCCGCAAGGTGAGCAACCTCGCGAATCGGACTTACCGTGTCAGCTGGGTTTAGTCGGTCCCGCTCTGGCGCGCTGGGTGGGACCCCGACTCGGCGGGCCCGCGGAGCGCACCTCTGACCATGACAAACGACCCGCACCACCCGGTGGTGGTGCGGGTCGCAGGACGGCCCAGCCGCCCGATCAGCCCCGGATGCGCTCGAGTGCGTTGCGCAGGTTGGTCAGATCTGTCTGCTGGGTGTTCTTCATGGTCTGCGCGGTCTGGACCACGTCCTTCTCGTCGCTCTGCTCGAGCAGCGCATCAACCATGTGGATGCCGCCGATGTGGTGTGTGATCATCAGCTCGAGGAAGAGGACATCCAACTCCGTGCCCCGGGCCTCCCGTAACTGTGTCATCTGCTCCGCGGTCGCCATCCCCGGCATCAGCCCGTCGCGGATCATCTCGGTGCCGTCCGGCAGCCACGCCATCCGGGGCTCGGAGCCGGTCGGGTCCAGCTCCCACGATCGCAGCCAGGCCTGCATGATGCCGATGTCACCCTGCTGGCCAAGCGCGATGTCGTTACCGATCGTCTGGACCTCCCGGTCCGTGCCGTGCTTGAAGGCGATCAACCCCATCTCCACCGCCTGGGCGTGGTGGGTGGTCATGTCCCGAGCGAAACCCGCCTCGGCGGAGGTGTCCCCCGGCCGATTGAGGTCGGGGGTGAGTAGGCCGCCCGCGTAACCGAGCAGGAGGCCGATCACGATGGCAATCGCCACCACCGCCGTGCCGAACTGGGCAGCGGGGCGACGGGCGCTGTCGGCGGGCGGAGCCCCGTCTGGCTTGTCTTCGAGGGTCGTGAGGGCGGACATCCCGGCTCCTTAACTACTGCGGCATCTGCGGGCCGAGGTCCCGCGGCGTGGTGCCGACGGCGGTGACGCCCTGGGCGCAGAGGGCGGTCGGGCCCTCGACGGAGGCATTGACCCTCAGCGTCTTGATGAAATCGTCGATCCGACCGTCGTCGGCGTTGTCGACCTTGAGTTGGTAGCCCCAGGCCTGGAGCGAGATCGCCTTGTCCAGGCCTTCGTACGGGCTGAGGAAGAGCTTCTCGTTGCCGCGTACCCGCTCGGCCAGCTTCTCGACCTGGCCGGCGTCGAGGTCGGGCTGGTAAGTGATCCACACCGCGCCGTGCTCCAGGCTGTGCACGGCGTGCTCGCTGGCGATCGGGGCGTCGTAGATGTCGCCCATGCAGTTCTGCCAGGCGTCGTTGTGCGGGCCGGCGACCGGGGGCAGGACGGAGTACTGGATCGAGCCCTGCTGGTGGTTGCCGCCCGCGACCAACTCCGGGTCCTTCTCGCGGTAGTTGACGATGCCGGAGATCTCGTTCGCCCGCTCGTCCCACGGCTTGGAGCCCTGGAACGTCGCCCAGCCGCCGTAGCCAACGATCGCGACGGCGATCACGCCGACGGCGACGAAAAGGGCGATCGGCCCCCAGTTGCGTTCCTGGGTCACCTTGACCGGAGTGATCGGCTTGCGTGGCTTCTTGCCACCGCGCTGGCCGCCCGCTGCTTTGCCGGACCCCGGTCTGCCCCCCGCTGGCTTGCCGGACCCGGGCTTGCCACTGGCCGGTCTGCCCCCGGCTGACTTCTTCGTGGTGCTGGCAACGGTCGGGTGGCGTTCCGGGCCGCCCGGGGTGCTGATGCTCATCGTGCCTCGTCAGGTCGGTCGGTCGGGGGATCTGGCGGGCTGGGGTCACATGCTGGGTCGCCGCCGCGGGGACTGAGTCTACCCCCGATAGCATGGTTCGGTGACTCCCGCAGAACTCGCCGAGGTCGTCCTCACCGCAGCCCACGCCGTCTTCACCGAGCGGGGCCTGGACCGCTCCACGCTTCCGGAGCAGACCGCGGTGGAGCGACCCCGCAACGTCGAGCACGGGGACTACGCCTCGACGCTGGCCCTGCAGCTCAGCAAGAAGGTGGGGGTCCCGCCGCGGGAACTCGCCGCTGCGCTGGCCGAGCAGCTCGGCCAGGCCGTGGGGGTCAAGTCGGTGGAGGTCGCCGGCCCGGGCTTCCTGAACATCCGTCTCGACGCGGCCGCCGCGGGCCAGCTGGCCCAGGTGATCGTCGAGACCGGCGCGGAGTACGGCCGTAGTGGCCGGCTCGCCGGTCAGTCGATCAACCTTGAGTTCGTGTCGGCCAACCCGACCGGCCCGGTGCACATCGGCGGCGTCCGGTGGGCGGCGGTCGGTGACGCGTTGAGCCGGTTACTGCGCGCCACCGGCGCTGCGGTCGCGACCGAGTACTACTTCAACGATGCCGGTTCGCAGATCGACCGGTTCGCCCGCTCCCTGCTGGCCGCCGCGAAGGGGGAGCCGCCGCCGGAGGACGGGTACGCCGGCGCGTACCTCGCGGAGATCGCACAGCAGGTCCAGTCCCGGCGGCCGGACGTGCTGGCGCTCGACGACGCCGCCGCCCGGGAGGTGTTCCGGGTCGAGGGCGTCGAGTTGATGTTCGCTGAGATCAAGTCGTCGCTGCGTGACTTCGGCGTGGAGTTCGACACCTACTTCAACGAGAAGGACCTGCACGACCGGGGCGAGTTGGAGCTCACCCTGGAGCGGCTACGGCAGCAGGGCCACATCTTCGAAGCCGACGGCGCCACCTGGCTGCGCACCACCGACTTCGGCGACGACAAGGACCGGGTGCTGCGCAAGTCCGACGGCGAGTGGACGTACTTCGCCGCGGACTGTGCCTACTACCTGGACAAGCGGGAGCGTGGCTTCGAGCGGGTCGTGCTGATGCTCGGCGCGGACCACCACGGCTACCTGGGCCGGATGAAGGCGATGGTCGCCTGCTTCGGCGATGACCCGAGCCGCAACCTGGAGATCCTTATCGGGCAGATGGTCAACCTGGTCCGCGACGGGGCCCCGATGCGGATGAGTAAGCGAGCCGGCACCGTGGTGAGCCTGGAGGACCTGGTTGACGCGATCGGTGTGGACGCCGCCCGGTACGCGCTGGCGCGCTACTCCACCGACTCGCCGATCGACATCGACATCGAGCTGTGGACCCGGGCCACCCGCGACAACCCGGTCTACTACGTGCAGTACGTGGCGGCACGTACGGCGAGTGTCGGGCGCAATGCCGCGGAGGTCGGGCTGTCCCGGGGCGGCTCGGCGGACTTCCACCCCGAGCTGCTCGACCATGACAAGGAAAACGAGCTGTTGAAGGCGCTGGCTGAGTTCCCCGCCGTGGTGGCCACCGCCGCCGAGCTGCGGGAGCCGCACCGGATCGCCCGGTACCTGGAGGACCTGGCCGGGGCGTACCACCGCTTCTATGACAACTGTCGGGTGCTGCCACGGGGCGACGAGGAGATCACCGACCTGCACCGCGCCCGGCTCTGGCTCAACGACGCCACCCGCGTGGTCATCGCCAACGGTCTGCGGCTGCTCGGCGTCGCGGCCCCAGAGCGGATGTGACATGCGAGCGCGAGGAGTGAGCTTGCGAGCCCCGCAGTCGGGAAGCGGAGATAAGTAATGCGTGCACACGAGGCCGGTGCCCTGCACGGGGAGATCGGCAGCCAGGGGGCGGCATGGCTGCGTGCCCCGCGGGACGTGAACGCCCTGCTGCCCGGGCTGTGGCCGCGTACCGTCAGCCGGGCGGCCGACGGCGCGCTCGCCGTCGCAGGCTGCTCGGTGCGGGATCTCGCGGCCGAGTTCGGCACCGCGGTGTACCTGCTGGACGAGGAGGACCTGCGGAGCCGCTGTCGGGATTTCCGTGCCGCCTTCCCGACCGAGGATGTCTACTACGCCGGTAAGGCCTTCCTCTGTCGGGCGGTGGCCCGAATGGTTGCCGAGGAGGGACTGTACCTGGACGTGTGCAGCGGGGGCGAGTTGGCTACCGCGCTGGCGGCCGGGATGCCGCCGGAGCGGATCGGCTTCCACGGCAACAACAAGTCGGCCGCCGAGCTGAGCCGGGCGGTGGAGGTCGGGGTGGGGCGGATCATCGTCGACTCATCCCACGAGATCGACCGGCTCACCGCGTTGGCTCGCGAGTGGGGCGTCCGTCCCCGGGTGTTGGTGCGGGTCACCGTCGGCGTGGAGGCGCACACCCACGAGTTCATCGCCACCGCGCACGAGGACCAGAAGTTCGGTTTCTCGCTGGCGGACGGCGCGGCGATCGCCGCTGTGCTGCGCATCCTCGACGAGGGCGTGCTGGAGCTACGCGGTCTGCATTCGCACATTGGGTCGCAGATCTTCGACGCGAGCGGGTTCGAGGTCTCCGCCCGCCGGGTGCTGGCGCTCCAGGCGCAGATCCGCGACGCGCGGGGGGTGCAGCTACCGGAGCTGGACCTGGGCGGCGGCTTCGGCATCGCGTACACCTCGCAGGACGACCCGGCCACGCCGGCCGACCTGGCGAAACGGCTACGCAAGATCGTTGACGGGGAGTGTGCCGCCGAGCGGCTGGCGGTGCCGCACCTGTCGATCGAGCCGGGCCGGGCGATCGTCGGCCCGGCCATGTTCACGCTCTACGAGGTGGGCACGGTCAAGTCGGTGCCGGTCGGTGCCGGCGGGGATGCGGCCGACGGGCGTCGTTGCTATGTGAGTGTTGACGGCGGCATGAGCGACAACATCCGAACCGCGCTCTACGACGCGTCGTACTCGGCGACCCTGGCGTCCCGGGCGAGCGTCGCCGAGCCGGTGCTTGCCCGCGTTGTGGGAAAGCACTGTGAGTCCGGGGACATCGTGGTGAAGGATGAATTCCTGCCCGCCGACGTGCAGCCCGGAGATCTTGTCGCCGTGCCTGGCACGGGCGCGTACTGCCGGAGCATGGCCAGCAACTACAACCACGTGCCGCGCCCTCCGGTGGTCGCGGTGCGCGACGGTCGGGCTCGCCTGATCGTCCGCCGGGAAACCGAAGAGGATCTGCTCGCTTTGGATGTGGGATGACATCACCTGTGCGCTTGGCGCTGCTCGGCTGCGGCACGGTCGGCAGCGAGGTGGTTCGGCTGCTGCACTCGCAGTCCGCCGATCTCGCCGCCCGGATCGGTGCCCCGCTGGAGATCGCCGGCATTGCCGTCCGGCGGATCGGCCGGGACCGGGGGGAGCTGCCGGTCGATCCGGCCGTCTTCACCGCTGACCCGTTCGACCTGGTCAAACGGGACGACATCGACGTGGTGGTCGAGTGTGTCGGCGGCATCGAACCGGCCCGGAGCTGGCTGGTGGAGGCGCTGCGGGCGGGTAAGAGCGTGGTAACCGCGAACAAGGCGCTGCTCGCCGAGGACGGCGGGACGCTGCACGACGCGGCGGCGCAGGGCGGGGGCGACCTCTACTACGAGGCGGCTGTGGCCGGCGCGATTCCCCTGCTGCGCCCACTGCGGGAGTCGCTGCACGGGGATCGGGTCACCCAGGTGACCGGCATCGTCAATGGCACCACCAACTTCATCCTCTCCGCCATGGACACCACCGGCGCCGGCTTCGCCGAGGCGTTGGCCGAGGCGACTGATCTGGGGTACGCCGAGGCTGACCCGACGGCCGACGTGGAGGGCTTCGACGCGGCGGCAAAGGCGGCGATCCTCGCCTCACTGGCCTTCCACACCCGGGTCGGCGCGGCGGATGTGCACCGGGAGGGCATCACCGAGGTGACCGCCGCCGATGTCGCCAGCGCCAAGGCGATGGGCTGCACCATCAAGCTGCTCTGCATCGCGGCGCGGGGTATCGCCGCAGATGGCCGGGAGACCGTCAGCGTACGGGTGCATCCGGCGATGATTCCGCTCACCCATCCCCTCGCCAGCGTGGGCGACGCCTTCAACGCGGTGTTCGTGGAGGCCGAGGCGGCGGGGCAGCTGATGTTCTACGGGCCGGGTGCGGGTGGGGCGCCGACCGCCAGCGCGGTGCTCGGCGACGTGGTGGCGGTTTCCCGCAACCGGCTGGCCGGGGTCCGGGCGGCCAGTGAGTCCGCCTACGCCGACCTGCCGGTGCGGCCGATGGGGGAGGCGCTCACCCGCTACCACATCAGCCTCGACGTGACCGACCGACCCGGGGTGTTGGCGGCGGTGGCGGGCGTGTTCGCGCAGCACGATGTATCGATCGCGACGGTTCGGCAGGGCGCCGCGGGCAGCGGCATGGCCGGCCGGGACGAGGACGCCGACCTGGTCATCGTCACCCATGTCGCGCCGGACGCCGCACTCGCCGCGACGGTCCAGGAGTTGCGCGGGCTGGACGCGGTCCGGTCGGTAGCCAGCGTGCTGCGGGTCGAGGGCAGCGCATAGCTCAGTCCGGGCGGGACCGGGAGAGGCGGAGGAGAGGACATGTGGCGGGGTCTTATCGACGCGTACCGAGATCGGCTGCCGGTCACGGCGGCCACCCCGGTCGTCACCCTGCACGAGGGGAACACCCCGCTGCTGCCGGCGCCGGTGCTGTCGGCGCGGACCAGGTGTGAGGTCTATCTGAAGGTCGAGGGCGCCAACCCGACCGGCTCCTTCAAGGATCGGGGGATGACCGTCGCGGTCTCCAAAGCGGTCGAGGCCGACAACAAGGTGATCATTTGCGCCTCGACCGGCAACACCAGTGCCTCGGCCGCGGCCTACGCGGCGCGAGCTGGCCTGACCTGCGCGGTGCTGGTGCCACAGGGCAAGATCGCGTTGGGCAAACTCGCCCAGGCGTTGGTGCACGGTGCCCGACTGCTCCAGGTCAGCGGCAACTTCGACGACTGCCTGTCGTTGGCCGCCAAGCTCGCCCAGGACTATCCGGTGGCCCTGGTGAACTCGGTGAACACGGATCGTCTACACGGCCAGAAGACCGCCGCGTTCGAGATCGTCGAGGCGCTCGGCGCGGCGCCGGACATCCACTGCATGCCGGTCGGTAACGCGGGGAACATTTCTGCCTACTGGCTCGGCTACTCGGAGGAACAGGCGGCCGGAAATATCACCCGGGCCCCAAAACTCTATGGTTTTCAGGCCGCTGGCGCCGCGCCGATCGTCACCGGCCAGGCGGTGCGGGAACCAGCCACGATCGCCACCGCGATCCGGATCGGTAATCCGGCGAGCTGGCCGAGAGCGCTGGATGCCCGGGACGCCTCGGGCGGTCTGATCGCCGCGGTCACCGACCGGGAGATTCTGACCGCGTACCGGCTGCTCGCTCGCGAGGTCGGGGTCTTCGTCGAGTTGGGTAGCGCCGCGAGTGTCGCGGGACTGCTCCAGCAGGCCGCCGCGGGCACGGTGCCGCCGGGTTCGACGGTTGTCTGCACGGTTACCGGTCATGGCCTGAAAGACCCGGAGTGGGCGATCTCGACCGCCCCGGCGCCGGTGACCATCGCCAATGACCCCCTGGCTGCGGCCCGTTCGCTCGATTTGGCCTGAGGGCCGGGGCTGGGCTCGCCCGCGGTACCGGCGAGCGAACTCGCGGGGTGCCGAGCCGAACCCCGCCGTACCGGTGTAGAACCAGTACGGGACACTCGACTCACCCGCACCCAATTTTCCCGCATCAGGAGTGAGCCCAGCCGATGTCGCTGCTCGCCAGATTTAGTCTTGCCAATAGAGGGCTGATAGCCCTTGTCGCGGTGGTCACCACGGTGTTCGGAGCGTTCGCCGTACCGTCGCTGAAGCAGCAACTCCTGCCGTCGCTGGAGTTCCCGGCCGCCTTTATCGTGGCGGCCTATCCGGGCGCCGGTCCGGAGGCTGTTGAGTCACAGGTAACCGCGCCGATCGAGAACAGCCTGCAGGGCGTCACCGGGTTGGAGAAGATCACCTCCACCTCGCGCGAGGGGTCGGCGACCATCCAGGTTGAGTACGAGTTCGGTACCGATGTGGATGATGCGGTCAACCAGCTGCAGAGCGCGGTCAACCGGGTCGTCGAGCTGCCGGACGGGGTTGACCCGCAGGTCATTGCCGGCGGCACGGATGACCTGCCGGCGGTGGTGCTCGCCGCCTCCGGCGATGCCGACCAGCGGGCGCTCGGCGAGCAGCTGCGCAGTACGGTCCTGCCGGAGCTGGCCGCGATCGAGGGCGTCCGTACGGTCGACCTGACGGGCGCCCGCGACGAGGTGGTGGTGATCACACCGGATGTGGCGAAGCTCACGGCGGCCGGGATTCAGCCCAGCGCCTTCGGCGGGGCGTTGCGGGCCAACGGCGTCGCCATTCCGGCCGGCGCGGTTGTGGACGGCCAGCAGACGCTCCCGGTGCAGGTCGGCACCCCGCTGGGCACCCTCGACGAACTGCGTGGTCTCATCCTCACCGTGGCGCCGGCTGCCCCGGTGCGCCTCGGCGACGTGGCGACGGTGGAGGAGCGGCTCACGCCGGTCACCGCGATCACGCGTACCAACGGCCAGGAAAGCCTCGGCATCGCCGTAACCGCGACCCCGGACGGGAACGCCGTGAAGATCTCCCAGGAGATCCGGGACCGGCTCGCGGAGCTGCGCACGGCCTCCGGCGCCGAGCTGACCGTCGTCTTCGACCAGGCCCCCTTCGTCGAGAAGTCGATCAAGGGTCTCGCCACCAAGGGGCTGATCGGCCTTGTGATGGCCGCCTTGGTGATCCTGGTCTTCCTCCTCTCGGTGCGCTCCACCGTCGTCACCGCGGTCTCCATCCCGTTGTCGGTGCTGGTCGCGCTCATTGCGCTCTGGATCGGTGACTACTCACTCAACCTGCTCACCCTCGGCGCATTGACCATCGCCGTCGGCCGCGTCGTCGACGACTCGATCGTGGTGCTGGAGAACATCAAACGACATCTCGAGTACGGCGAGTCCAAGCAGGAGGCCATCCGTGCCGCGGTCCGCGAGGTGGCCGGTGCGGTGACCGCCTCCACCCTCACCACGGTCGCCGTCTTCGCCCCGATCGCGCTGGTCGGTGGATTCATCGGGCAGCTCTTCGCGCCGTTCGCGATCACCGTCACGGTGGCGCTCCTCGCCTCGCTGCTGGTGTCGCTGACCCTCATTCCGGTGTTGGCGTACTGGTTCCTCCAACCGGCCGGCCAGACGGCGGGCGAGGCGGCGGTGCGCCGGGCGGCGGAGGAGAAGGAGCTGCGTAGTCCGCTGCAGCGCGCATACCTGCCGGTCATCGGCTTCGCCACCCGCGAGCGGTCGACCCGATGGATCACCCTCGGCCTCGGCGTCCTGGTCCTCTTCGGCACGTTCGGCCTCTCCCGCCAACTGGAGACGAACTTCCTCGACGACTCCGGCCAGGACACGATGACCATCACCCAGGAACTGCCGGCGGGCACCGGACTGGCCGGAACGGACGCGGCGGCCCAACAGGTGGAGGAGGTGCTGGCCGAGACCGAGGGCATCGAGACCTACCAGGTGACGGCGGGCGCCGGGGGCAACCCGTTTGCCGGTTCCGGCGGCAACAACGTGGCGACCTGGTCGCTTACCCTCGTGGATACCGACGCCGAGCAGATGCGCGCTGTCCTGCGCGAGAAGTTCGACGGGTTCGGTGCCGAGGCGGGTGAGTTCCGGTTCGGGGCCGGGCAGGGCGGTGCCGCCGCGAATCAGCTCGAGGTGGTCGTACAGGCTACCGATCCGGCGACCCGGACCCAGGCCATCGACGCGGCGTCGGCGGCGATGACGGAGCTGCCCGGCGTCGAGGATGTGACCACCAGCGTGGCCACCCAGGTCGGGCAGGTCGAGGTCAAGGTTGATCGGGCGAAGGCGGCGGCGGCCGGGCTCACCGAGGCGACGGTCGGGCAGCTCGTCGCGCAGGTCTTCCGGGGTGCCCCGCTGGGGCAGCTGACGATCGAGGGCCAGCAGCGGGACGTGGTCCTGCAAACCGCCCAGCCGCCAGTGTCCATCGAGCAGTTGCGGGCGCTGCCGGTCGGTGCGGTCCCGCTGGGCGCCATCGCTGAGGTGAGTGAGGTTCTCGGCCCCCAGCAGATCACCCGGATCGACGGTGCGCGCAGCGTCTCGGTGACTGGCACGGCCACCGGCTCCGACCTCGGCGCGACCAGTCAGGAGCTGCAGGAGCGGCTGGACGCGATCGATGTCCCCGGGGCCACCTTCGTCATCGGTGGGGTCAGCGCGGACCAGGAGGAGGCCTTCGCTGATCTGGGGCTGGCGGTGCTCGCCGCGATCGCGATCGTCTTCCTGATCATGGTTGTGACCTTCCGTAGCCTGACTCAGGCGTTGATTCTGCTGGTCTCCGTGCCGTTCGCGGCGACCGGCGCGATCGGGCTGCTGCTTGCTACCGGTACCCCGCTGGGCGTACCGGCGTTGATCGGTGTTCTCATGCTGGTCGGCATCGTGGTGACCAACGCGATCGTCCTGCTCGACCTGGTCAACCAGTACCGGGCGCAGGGCCTGGGGGTCCGGGAGGCGGTTGTCGAGGGCGGCCGGCGTCGGCTGCGCCCGATTCTGATGACCGCGGTCGCGACCATCTTCGCGCTGCTGCCGATGGCCCTCGGCCTCACCGGCGAGGGCGGTTTCATCTCGGAGCCCCTGGCGATCGTGGTGATCGGTGGTCTACTCAGCTCGACGTTGCTCACCCTGGTGCTGGTACCGACCCTGTACGTCATGGTCGAGCACGCCAAGGAGTCGATCCGGGACTGGCGGGCCGGTCGGCGGGGGACGCGGGCCGTGGCCGAGACCTCGGTCGCCACGTCCACCTCGGCTGCGCCGGCGGCCAGCGGGCCCGGTGCGGCCTCCCCGGCGGCCACCGAGCCGGGTGCGGCTGAGCCGGCAAGTCCAGGCGCCACCGCCACCACCACCGGGGAGGCGTCCGAACAACCGACGCCCTCGCCGGCGCTGGTTGAGGGAACCGACCAGTTTGAGGTGCTGCGACTGCCCAGAAGCCGTACCTCGCCGCTTCCGCCGGCGGAGTAGCGGCCCTGGCCCGCGGACGCCCTCGACAGTTGGTCGAGGGCGTCCGCGCCGTTTCCGGGCCCCTGCTGTCCGCACGATGACCGAAGCGCGGCACGGCGGTGGATAGGGTTCGGGGATGCCGTCCGTCCTCTCGGTCCTGCGTCGTAACCGGAATTTCCGCAAACTGCTCTTGGCCGAGCTGATGGTCTTCGGCGTTGACTGGTTCGTCATGGTGCCGTTGCTGGTGCTCTTGCCGGCGTTGACCGGCAGCGGCGTGTGGGGTGCGCTGCTGCTGGCCATGGACACCGGCATCGTGGCGCTGCTGCTGCCGTACACCGGGGCGGTCGCGGACCGGTTCGACCGTCGCCGGATCATGATCGGAGCCAACATCGCCGCGCTGGTCGGCGTCCTGCTGCTGCTCGGCGTACGCGATGCCAACACCGCCTGGCTGGCGTTGGTCGGGATCGGGGTGGTGGCGGTAGCCAAGGCGTTCTACTCGCCGGCCGCCCAGGCCGCGCTGCCAAACGTGCTGGACCGGGACGAGTTGGCTGCGGGTAATGCGGTTGCGGGTTCGGCGTGGGGCACGATGACGATTGTCGGGGCGTCGCTGGGTGGTGTGCTGAGCAGCGCCACCGGACCGTACGTCGCCTTCTGGGTCGCCGCCGGCGGCCTGGTCCTGGCGGCGGTCCTGGCCGGGATGATCCGTCGGCCGCTGCAGGCTCCCCGAGATCGGGACCGGCCGGTACAGCCGACCTGGGCGGCTGTTCGGGAGGCGCTCGGCTACATCGGCCACCGGCCCCGGGTGCTGGCGTTGGTGACGGTGAAGTCGGCGGTCGGTCTCGGTAATGGGGTGTTGACGGTCTTTCCCCTGCTGGCAGCGACCTATGGGGCAGGCCCGATCGGTGCCGGTCTGCTCTTCGCGGTACGTGGGGCGGGGGCTCTGGTCGGTCCGATCCTGATGCGACGGGTCCTGGGCAACCGGGCCTGGCTGCTGCCGGGCCTGGCACTGTCCATGTCGCTGTACGGGCTGGCCTATCTGGGCACCTCGGTGGTGAACTGGTTCCCGCTGGTGCTCGCGTTGGTCTTTGTGGCGCACTTCGCCGGGGGCAGTAACTGGGTCATGTCCAACTACGCCCTCCAGGGCGAGGTCCCGGATCGGCTACGGGGGCGGGTCTTCGCCACCGACATGATGCTGGCGACCCTTGCCATCTCGGTGAGCCAGCTGGTGGTGGCATCGGTGATCGACGTGGTGGACGAACGGGTGGTGCTGGCCGGTGGCGGTCTGGTCACCCTGGTCTACGCGATCGGCTGGCGGGTGGCGACCCGCCGCCTTTCGCTGACCGGGCCGGTCGCCGATTCGGAGTCGGCGCTGCGCTGACCTGCCGAGGGTTCTCCGCCCGCTATCTTCCCGACAGTCGGGCCGGGGGCGGTGGTTTGGAACGTCGGTGCGCGGTCCTAGCATGAGCGCGTGTCCACTAACTTCAAGCCCGGTCCGGTCCGGGTGCGAGTCGCTGCCACGAGCGCCAATCTGGGGCCGGGTTTCGACGCCGTCGGGCTCGCCCTTGGACTCTACGACGACGTCTGTGCCGAGGTTACCGCTGACGGTGTCACCGTGCAGGTGGTCGGCGAGGGCGCCGGTGATCTGCCCAGCGACGAGCGGCACCTCGTCGTGGGCGCGATGCGGGCCGCCTTTGCCGAGTGCGGCAGCCAGCCAGCGGGGCTGGCGGTGGAGTGCGTCAATCGGATTCCCCAGGCGCGTGGCCTCGGCTCGTCCTCGGCGGCGATCGTAGCCGGGGTGCTGCTGGCCCGGGCGTTGGTGCGCGACGGGCGGCAGCGGCTGGACGACGCGGCCGTGCTCCGTCTCGCGGCCCGGCTCGAGGGCCACCCGGACAATGTGGCGCCCTGCCTGCTGGGTGGGTTCACCGTCGCGTGGACCGAGCCGGAGGGCGCCCGAGCGGTGTCGCTTCCGGTCGCCGCCGGGGTCCGGCCGACGGTGTTCGTGCCGACGGAGCGGGGGCTCACAGCCGCCGCGCGGGCCGCGCTGCCGGCCACTGTGCCGCACCAGGATGCGGCGCACAACGCTGGCCGGGCCGCCCTGCTGGTCCATGCGCTCGGTGCCGCGCCGGAACTGTTGCTGCCGGCCACGGTTGACCGGTTGCACCAGGACTACCGGGCCGAGAGCATGCCGGCGACGGCCGCGCTGGTTGCCGAGCTACGCGCGGCGGATGTGCCAGCGGTGGTGTCTGGGGCCGGCCCGACTGTGCTGGCGCTGCGCGATCCCCCCGCCGACCTGGAAACGGGGCCAGAATGGCAGGTTTGGTCGTTGCCGGTAGAGGTGCACGGCGCCCGGGTTGGGCGAGGTAGACTGGGACACGCGGAGCGGGATCCTGTTGCCGCAGGTCGGAAGAGTTGATTACGCTCTAGACTTAGCACAGCCGCGAAGCACGCGATTTTCCTACGGGTCGGCGCACCCCCGAAGCTGTCGGCGGTCTGCCCGTCACCCCTGCCTAGACACGCCGCACCGCAGTGCGCACCGGTCGCGGCAGACGGCGAGCCCGTCCTCATCACCTCGGTGAGTCGGGAAGGCGACCGGCTGCTGTGTCACCATCTCCCGCGACGCGTCCATGCGAGGCGGGTGCACCGAGGCCGCCCGGCCACCTGTTTGTCGATCCCGGGCAGTCCCGGCCTATCGAGGGAAGGATTCCATTGAGCGACACCACCGACGTGACGTCGGATGTTTCCAACGTCGCTGGCGATGCCACGACCGCTGCTCCCACCCGTCGTCGGCGTAGCGGCACAGGTCTGTCGGCGATGCTGCTGCCGGAGCTTCAGAGCCTGGCCGCGTCGCTCGGCATCTCGGGCACGGCTCGCATGCGCAAGGGTGAGCTGATCAGCGCGATCACCGAGCGCCAGAGTGGCGGGGCAGCCACCGGAACCCCTCGACCGCGGGCCGAGGTTGCGGCTGCTGCGACCCCTGCCCGGGGGGAGGTTCACGCGGAGGTCTGGGAATCGGGCGAGCGGCCGGAGACCGAGTCGCGTCCTGCCGAGTCGTCGACAACCACGCCGACCACGTCGACCACCGGCCGCGCCCGTGGCCGACGTGGTCGGGCAGTCAGTGAGGCCGGTGAGGCCCGCGCCGAGACGCGTACGGAGGGTGCCGAGGCCGGCGAACGCCGGGAGCGGGGTGAGGGCCGCGGTGGCCGGGACCGTGCCGACCGTGCCGACCGTGCCGACCGTGCCGACCGTGCTGAGCGTGCCGACCGTGCCGAGCGTGGCGACCGTGCTGAGCGTGCCGAGCGTGGCGACCGTGCTGAGCGTGCCGACCGTGCCGAGCGTGGCGACCGTGGCGACCGTGCTGAGCATGGTGACCGTGGTGACCGTGGTGAGCGTGGTGACCGTGCTCGGGGCGAGCGTGGCGACCGTGCCGAGCGTGGCGACCGGAACGACCGGAACGACCGGGGCCAGCGTGACAACGATGGCGAGGAGGAGAACGAGGGCGGCGGTCGGCGTGGCCGGCGCAGTCGCTTCCGGGACCGTCGGCGCGGCCGTGGCGACCGGGACGGCGATGGCGGTCGGGAGCCCCAGGTCAGCGAGGACGACGTCCTCGTCCCAGTGGCAGGCATCATCGATGTGCTCGACAACTACGCCTTCGTCCGCACCACCGGCTATCTTGCCGGGCCGAATGATGTTTACGTCTCGATGTCCCAGATCAAGCGGTATGGTCTGCGGCGCGGTGACGCGATCACCGGTGCCGTGCGTGCGGCGCGGGAGGGCGAGCAGCGGCGGGACAAGTACAACCCGCTGGTCCGACTGGACACCATCAACGGGATGGAGCCGGAGGAGGCGAAGCGCCGACCGGAGTTCTATCGCCTGACCCCGCTCTACCCGCAGGAGCGGCTGCGGTTGGAGAGCGAGCCGCACATCCTCACCACTCGAGTGATCGACCTGGTGATGCCGATCGGTAAGGGACAGCGGGCGCTCATCGTTTCGCCGCCCAAGGCCGGTAAGACGATGGTGTTGCAGGCGATCGCGAACGCGATCACCCACAACAACCCGGAGTGCCACCTGATGGTGGTGTTGGTGGACGAGCGCCCAGAAGAGGTCACCGACATGCAGCGGTCGGTGAAGGGTGAGGTCGTCGCGGCCACCTTCGACCGTCCGCCGCAGGACCACACCACCGTCGCCGAGCTGGCGATCGAGCGGGCGAAGCGGCTGGTTGAGCTGGGCCACGACGTGGTCGTGCTGCTCGACTCGGTGACGCGGCTCGGCCGGTCGTACAACCTGGCGGCGCCGGCCAGCGGCCGGATCATGTCGGGTGGTATCGACTCCACCGCGCTGTACCCGCCCAAGCGGTTCCTCGGTGCGGCCCGCAACATCGAAAACGGCGGTTCGCTGACCATCCTCGCCACCGCGCTGGTGGAGACCGGTTCGACGGCGGACACGGTCATCTTCGAGGAGTTCAAGGGCACCGGCAACGCGGAGTTGAAGCTGGACCGGAAGATCGCCGACAAGCGGACCTTCCCGGCCATCGACATCCACCCGTCCGGTACGCGCAAGGAGGAGATCCTGCTCGCGCCGGAGGAACTGGCCATCGTCCACAAGCTTCGGAAGGTGCTGCACGCGCTGGACTCGCAGGCCGCGCTGGACCTGCTACTGGACCGGCTCAAGCAGTCGCGGACCAACATCGAGTTCCTGATGCAGATTGCGAAGTCGACGCCCGGGGAGTGAGCCCCAGGTCGGCCCGGGGCGCGGCCGCGTGGGTCGTGCCCCGGCGCCGGTAACAGCGGCGAGACTGCGGCGGGTTGTGCGCGTACCCGGAACGGGACCGCCGGGGCGAATGCTCGGCGGCGGATCGGGGAATGCGGTGGTACGGGCCGACGTTTGCGCTGCCAGTGCCGCGGTTCGGCCCGCCTGCCGAGCCGACCTGCCCCCGTGGCAGACTGGTTAGTCGGCCACTGGTTCCGGTTCACGCCCGATCCGCGTACACCCGCGGCCGGGCGACCCGGCGACCACCAACGAGAGGACCGAGGCGACATGAAGCCCAACATCCACCCGGAGTACGTGACCACCGAGGTCGTCTGCTCCTGCGGTAACACCTTCACCACCCGCAGCACCGCCAAGGGCGGTTCCATCCACGTGGAGACCTGCAGCGCCTGCCACCCGTTCTACACCGGTAAGCAGCGCGTTCTGGACACCGCCGGCCGGGTGGCCAAGTTCCAGCAGAAGTACGCCAAGGTTCAGGCCAAGAAGGGCAAGTAACGCCCAACGCGGCGCCCGTGTCCGGTTTCCTGTCCGGGCGCGGGCGCTGTCCGTATTCCGCCCCGGTTCCGGGGCGTCGCCGTCCAGCGCCGTTGTCGAAGGAGTAGCTGTCCATGAGTAGCGAGCGTCTGGCCACCCTCCTGGACGAGTACGCGGAGCTGGAAGAGCGGCTGGCCGACCCGGCGATTCACGCCGACCAGAACCGGGCTCGCCGAGTCGGCCGCCGGTACGCGGAGCTGGTGCCGCTGCACAAGGCCGCCACCGAGCTGGCGCAGGCCCGAGACGACCTGACGGCGGCGAAGGAACTGGCGGCCGAGGATCCTGCCTTCGCCGCCGAGGCTGAGGCGATTGCGGCGACCCTGCCGGCGCTGGAGGAGTGCCTCGCCGAGCTGTTGATTCCGCGGGACCCACACGACGCCAAGGACGTCATCGTCGAGATCAAGGCGGGGGAGGGGGGCGAGGAGTCGGCGCTCTTCGCCGGCGACCTGCTGCGGATGTACACCCGGTACGCCGAGCGCTGTGGCTGGCTGGTCGAGGTGATCGACGCGCAGGATTCCGACCTGGGTGGCGTGAAGGATGTCTCGCTGGCCATCAAGAGCAAGGGAGTGCCGGAGGGCAGCAACGGGGTGTGGTCCCGACTCAAGTGGGAGGGCGGCGTGCACCGCGTGCAGCGGGTGCCGGTCACCGAGTCGCAGGGACGCATCCACACCAGCGCGGCCGGCGTGCTGGTGCTGCCGGAGGCCGAGGAGATCGACGTGACGGTCGACCCGAACGAGCTTCGGATTGACGTGTTTCGTTCGTCTGGTCCCGGTGGTCAGTCGGTGAACACCACCGATTCCGCGGTCCGGATCACCCACCTGCCGACCGGCATCGTCGTCTCCTGCCAGAACGAGAAGTCCCAGTTGCAGAACCGCGAGCAGGCGATGCGGATCCTGCGGGCCCGACTCCTGGCGGTGGCGCAGGAGCAGGCCGACGCCGCCGCCTCCGATGCGCGTAAGGCGCAGGTACGGACGGTGGATCGCTCGGAGCGGATCCGCACGTACAACTTCCCGCAGAACCGGATCACCGACCACCGGATCGGCTACACGGCGTACAACCTGGACCTGGCCCTGGCCGGAGAGCTGGACGGCGTGCTGGCGGCGCTGGCGGAGGCCGACCGGGCAGCCCGGCTGGCGGGCAACGCGGACCTGGGCCGCCGCTGACCCCACCGGCTCGCCCCGGTCGGTGGTCTGCGGGGCCGTCAGGAGGCGCGGGGGCGGGTCTTGGCGCGCAGCATCTCCCGGTCGGCGGTCTCGAAGGCGATGCTCAGGGCATCCTGTACGTCGGGACCGGTGGCGGCGACCTCGGCGAAGCCGATGCTGACCCCGACCGGAGTGCCGGGCACGAGGGATTCCCAGTCCTCGGTCCGCACGGCGGACCTGATCCGGCGCGCCACCTCCTCCGCCTCGGCCATGTTCGTTCCGGGTAGCACCACGACGAACTCGTCGCCGCCGTAGCGGGCCACGAAGTCGTTGCGCCGCATCACCCGGTTGACCACTCCGGCGACGCGCTGTAGGACCAGGTCGCCGGAGTGGTGCCCGTGGTACGTGTTCACCGCCTTGAACCCGTCCAGGTCGCAGACGCCGATCACCACCCGCTTCCCCTCGGCCATCACGGTGGCGATGTGCCGTTCCAGCCGGCGTCGGTTGGGTAGCCCGGTCAGTGGGTCGGTGAGTGCCTCTCCCTCGAAGCGGGCGGCCTCGCGGCGCATCTCCTCGTGGTCGATGCGGGCGGCGATTCCGTCGATGTAGACGTCTCGAAGTCGATCGTTGCGCTGCGCGGCGAGCCGGAATGCCCGCCGGTCGGCCCGGTGCGCGGCGACGTGTTCACCGGCCCGGCCGAGCGCGATGCTGCGGAGCCGATCGGGCTCGGCCGCGCCCAGGGTCTCGGTGGAGACCTGCACAGTGTCCAGCCGGGCAACCGCCTCGATCGGGCGGTCGGCCGTGATGGCCAGGCAGACCTCGCCGAGTTGGTGCATGTCTCGCGCGCGGGCGCTGTCGCCGCCGTGGCTCAGCAGTCGGGTCGGGGCGGCGTCCGTTCCCACCTCCAGCCGGTCACCCAGGGCGGCCTGCCGCGCTGCGGCGTAGCCGTATGCGGCGAGGCTGCTGGGGCGGAGCCGCCCGGCCTGTCCGCCGTGCAGGAACTGCGCCAGGTCGCTGGCGATGTCGCGGAGCACCCGCAGGCAGCCGTCGCTGTCGCCGGTGTGGTCCAGCGCCACGGCGTTGCGCAGTCGGATGCCGGGGGCGGCGAAGGTCTCGGCCGGGATGCCGGCGGCGAGCCCGAGCTGCCGGGCCCGTTCGATCGCACCCAGCGCGTATCCGTGGAAGCTGAGGTATGAGTAGGCCATCGCGAGGTCGTGCCAGCCCCAGGCGGTGTCCCGGTCGGGGTCCTCGACGGCACCCAGCGCGCGAGCGGCCCGCACCAGGTGCATGACACAGCGGTCCAGGGCGCCCTGGTGGTGGGCGGCGAGTGCGGCGAGCGCGTGGAGGTGTCCGTGCGGGTACGGCTCGGCGAGGTCCCGGACGGCGGTGGTGGCCTCCTCGATTGCCCGGGTGTACTCCGCGGTGCGGCCCAGGTTGACGACCGCGGAGAGACGTTGCACCAGGGCGTCGGCCCGGGCGTACCGGTCGTTGGTGGTGGCGAGCACGCCCGAGAGGATGCGGTATGCCTCGGCGGAGCGGCTCGACTCCTGTAGCCCGCGTGCCCGGGTCAGGGTGTCAACCTGGTCGCCGACCTGGTCCAGCCAACCCACCCACGACCTCCTGTCTGTGTGCGCCTGACCGCACCGGCTCGTGGTCGGTTGCGCAACGCCTCATGATTATGGCGTGAGCACTTTGTCGCAACAGCCGTCCGAAGGGACGAATCGGGAGCGACCCACCCTGGCGGTCGTCCGGGCCGCCCGGGTGCTGGCCGACGCCGGTGTCCAGGGGCCCCGGGGGGAGGCGGAGGTGCTGGTCGCGTACGTGCTGGGGGTGCCACGGGGCCGGCTGGCGCTGGCCGACGGGCTGAGCCCGGACCAGCGTCGCCGGTTCGACGCGTTGGTGGCTCGGCGGGCTGGCCGGGAGCCGTTGCAGCATCTCACCGGCAGCGCACCTTTTCGGCATCTCGACCTGGCGGTCGGCCCGGGCGTCTTCGTGCCTCGTCCGGAGACGGAGCTGCTCGCCGGCTGGGGCGTCGAGCAGGCACGCCGGGAGACGGCGCCGCTGGTGGTGGACCTGTGCAGCGGCTCCGGGGCGATCGCCCTGGCGGTGGCGCAGGAGGTCCCGGCGGCTCGGGTGGTCGCGGTGGAACGTTCCCCGGCGGCGCTGTCGTGGCTGCGGCGCAACGCGACCAGCCGGGCCGCCGCCGGGGATCGGCCGGTTGAGGTGGTGGTCGCCGATGTCACGTCGCCGGATCTGCTCGACGACCTCCTGGGCCGGGTGGACGTGCTGCTGTGTAACCCGCCGTATGTGCCGGCGGACGTGGTGGTGCCGCCGGAGGTCGGCCAGCATGATCCGGCGCCTGCGGTCTTCGCCGGCGCGGACGGGTTGGCCGTGATCCGGCCGGTGGTGCCCCGGGCCGCGCTGCTGTTGCGGCCCGGGGGTCGGCTCGGGATCGAGCACGACGACACGCAGGGCGCGGCGGTACCCGGGCTGCTGGCGGGGGACGGCCGGTACGACTCGATCGCCGACCATGCCGACCTCGCCGGCCGGCCCCGATTCGCCACCGCAACCCGGCGTCGGGACGCGGTGGACGCGCGAGGCTCCGGTGGCGCTGGCGGGTAGGCCGGTGAACTCGCCCACCTCTGGGGCGGGGGTGGGGCGCGTGTGTTCCGCGGCCCGGGTACGGCCGGCACACCGCCCGGAGGTGGGCGTGGCAGACTGCTGCTCGTGATGCTCTACGACTGCCGGTCGCCCGCCGACCGGGACCGCGGCATCGCGGCAGCCATCAAGGCGATCCGCGACGGCGAGTTGGTCGTCCTGCCAACCGACACGGTCTATGGGATCGGGGCGGATGCGTTCACTCCGCACGCGGTCAAGGCCCTGCTCGATGCCAAGGGCGGCCAGCCGGTGCCGCCACCGGTGCTGATCGGCTCCCGGCACACCCTGGACGGCCTGGTCTTCTCGTTGCCCACCGCGGCCCGTGACCTGGTGGCGGCGTTCTGGCCGGGTGCGCTGACCATCGTGGTGGAGCACTCGCCCAGCCTGCGCTGGGATCTGGGGGAGACCGCGGGCCGGATCGCGGTGCGGATGCCGTTACATCCGGTGGCGCTGGAGGTCCTCCGGGAGATCGGCCCGATGGCGGTGGCGTCGGCGAATACGGCTGGTCTGCCTGCGGCCACCACCGCCGAGGCGGCCCGCGGGCAGCTCGCCTACTCGGTGCGCACGTACCTGGAGGCGGGTCCGGCGGTGGATCCGGTGCCGAGCACGATCGTGGATCTGACCGGGGAGGTGCCCCAGCTGCTCCGCGCCGGTGCGATCGAGCTGGACCGGCTGCGCGATATGGTGCCGGACATCGTCTCGAAGCAGGTGGCCTGAGTGCTGCCGTTTACCGTTCTCCACGTCTGCATGGGTAACATCTGTCGCTCTCCGATGGCGGAGCGGCTGCTGGTCCTGGCTGTCCAGGAGCAGCTGGCCCGGCGCGGCGACGCCACACCTGGGCTCGCCGACGGGCTGGTGCACAGTCACAGCGCCGGCACCGGCGGCTGGCACGCCGGTGAGGAGATGAACCCGCCGGCGGCCCGACAGGTGACCGGGCGGGGCGGTGGCACCGACGGCTTCACGGCCCGCAAGCTGCGTTCGGAGCACATCGAGGGTGCTGACCTGGTGCTCACCGCGACCGCCGACCAGCAGGAGTTCGTGTCGGAGTTGCGGCCAGACGCGAGCTCCCGCACCTTCGTGTTGGGTGAGTTTGGCCGCCTGCTGCCCGCGGTGGACCTGGCTGGTCTGCCGGCGGCTGGAGCGAGCCCCACCGCCGTGTACGCGCGCGGTGTGGCGCTGGTCGAGGCGGTTGACGCCGTTCGGGCGGGGGCCGGGCCGCTCCCCGCGGACGACCTGGATGACCCGTGGGGTCGGGGCGACCAGTGTTTCGGCCGGGTCGCGGACGAGGTCGAGGAAGCGGTGCGTCCGCTGGCGGCGGTGTTGTTGCCGTAACCCGCCCGGGTTACCCAGCAGCGGAACGAGGCGGACAAGAGGCGCATTCGGGTCATTCTTGACGGGTCCTGCCGGCTCCTGCGGGGAGAGCTGATGACCCGGGCACACCTGAACAAGCTGATGACAGTCCTGCTCGCCGGCCTTCTGGCCGGTCTCGGGCTGGCGGTGGCGGCCTTGCCCGCCGCGCTGGTGTACGGAGTAGGCCTCTCGGCGCTCGCCGCGCCCTACACGGAGCTGCCGAACACCCTGCGGACGCCGCCAACCCCCCAGCGGTCCAACCTGTACGCCAACGACGGCAGTACGTTGATCACCTCCTTCTACCAGGAGGACCGGGTGGATGTGCCGCTGCACGAGGTGGCCCCGGTGATGCGTCAGGCGATCCTCGCCGCCGAGGATGCCCGCTTCTACCAGCACCGGGGGGTGGACCTGCGCGGCGTGGTCCGGGCGTTCACGGCCAACCAGCGTGGCGGTGCGGTCCGGCAGGGGGCCTCCACACTGACCATGCAGTACGTCCGCAACGTTCTGGCCAGTGATCCGCGCCTGACCGAGGAGCAGCGTCGGGCCGCCACCGAGGTCACCTCCGCCCGCAAGGTGCAGGAGGTGCGGTACGCGTTGGCCCTGGAGCGGGAGCTGAGCAAGGACGAGATCCTCGCCCGCTACCTCAACATCGCGTACTTCGGCGCCGGCGCGTACGGAGTGGCGGCCGCGAGTAGGCGCTACTTCACCAAGTCGCCGGCGGACCTGACCCTGGCCGAGGCGGCGTTGCTCGCCGGGCTGGTCCAGTCCCCGCACACCGACGACCCACTCAATGGGGACGCCGATGCCGCATTGCAGCGCCGGGGGTACGTGCTGGACCAGATGGTCGAGGCCGGTCAGCTCGCGGCGGACGAGGCGGCCCGGGTGGCGGCGCAACCGCTGCGGCTGCGCCCCACCGAGACGCCGAACGACTGCGCGGCGGTGCCGGCGGAGCAGAACGACTGGGGCTTCTTCTGCGATTGGTTCACCCGCTGGTGGAATTCGCAGGAGGCGTTCGGATCGACGGTTGACGAGCGGCAGCTCGCCCTGCGCCAGGGCGGCTACGAGATTGTGGCGTCCCTGGACCCGGCGGTGCAGCAGGCAGCGATCGAGCAGGTGCAGCAGATCTACTCGGCGAACCACCGGTACGCGCTGCCGACCGCCGTGGTCCAGCCCGGTACCGGACGGGTGCTCGCCATGGCGGTCAACCGCACCTACGGCGTGCAGCCGAACCCGGTCGGGTGGAAGAACCGCCCGAACACGGTCAACCAGCTGGTCGCGGGCGGCGGCGCGATCCAGGGCTATCAGGGCGGGAGCACGTTCAAGCTGTTCACACTCCTGGCCGCGGTGGAGGCTGGGCTGCCGTTGAACACAGTCTTCGACGCGCCCGACCGGATCGTCACCCGCTTCCCGGTCAGCGGGCCGGCGAGCTGTGACGGGAGGTGGTGCCCCCGCAACGCCAGCTCGTCGGTCGACGGTGAGCACACCATGTGGAGCGCGTTCGGGAAGTCGGTCAACACGTACTTCGCCTGGTTGACCGAGCGGGTCGGTGCGGATCGAGTGGTGGAGATGGCCGAGCGGTTGGGCATCGTGTTTCGGGCGCCCGGTGACGAGCAGCTGGCCCGGCACGGTGCCCGCGCGTGGGGGCCGTTCACGCTGGGTGTATCGGCCACGACTCCACTGGATCTGGCGAACGCGTACGCCACCATCGCGGCCGAGGGGCGATGGTGCGCGCCGCTGCCGGTGGTGCGGATCACCGATGCGGCCGGGCGGACGGTCGCGGCCGGGTCACCGGACTGTCGGCAGGTCGTGGCCCGGGATGTGGCCCGGGCCGCGGTGGACGCCGCGCGCTGTCCGGTCGGGGACCAGTCGATGTACCGGGGCTGTGAGGGGGGTACCGCACCGGAGCTCCGCTCCCAGCTGGGACGCCCGGTCGCCGGCAAGACCGGTAGTTCGGAGGGGTACGGCACGGAGTCCATCGTCGCCGTCACGCCGCAGCTCGCGGTGGCGGCGATCGCCACCAACCCGGACGACCCGCGCGATGCGGTGGGGCACGCGGTCCAGGCGCGGATGGCCGACGGGGTGGCGGAGCTGATGTCCATCGCTCTGCGGGGGCAGCCGATTCGGGACTTCGTCCCGCCGAGCGAGGTAACCGCCTTCGACGTCACCCGTGCCCGGACCGGGGAGTAGGAGCCCGCGCCCGGGGCGAACGTTCGTGCCGGTGGGCCGCGTGCTCTCGCCGGTGCGGGTGTGCGTTCTCGCCGGTGGGGCGCGGGTGCTCGGCCGCGGGGCGGGCCTCGCCCGCCGGTGTGCCCGGTCGCACCGCCGCACCTGGCGTCGCGCGGCCACCGGCGGGGGGAGCAATAGACTGTGGTGCTGTGAACACCGAGACGACGCCGACCGCCCAGGAGCGGGACGACGACCAGCCGCGGGCGACCGATCCGGCCGCGGGCGAGCCAGGCGCGATTCGCGCGCGGCTGCCCTACCTGCGACTGCCCCTGGCCGCGTGTGCCCTCCTCGCGGTCGCCGCGGTACCGGTCGCGGCGGTGCTCCGGGGCACCACCTCCGCGGTCGCGGTGGCGGCGGGGATCGCGCTCGTTGTCGTGAGCTACCTGGTCTCCGGGCTCTCGGTGGCCTGGGCGGACGCGGTCAGCCCGCAGCTGATCATGTCGGTTGGGCTGGTCACCTACGTCACGAAGATCGTCGTGCTGGGCGTGGTGATGGCGGCGGTCGCCGCGACTGGTTGGGCCGGGCTGCCGGATATGGGGGTGGCCATCATCGCCGCCGTCGTGGTCTGGACAGCCGCCCACCTGACCTGGGCGCTGCGCGCTCCGTTGCCCACAGTGGACTCGTCGGCACGGAGCTGAGTGGCGGGCGGGCGGGCGCAGGTGTACGACTGGCGTTAGCTCGACGTTTTGATGTCCTGTGCGGTGTGTCGGACAGGAGTAGGCTGGCCCGGATTGATGCGCCAGCCGCCGCCCGCACGCCGCCCTGCAGTGTGGGGGGTGCCGCACACTCCTGCAAGCTACGGCTGATAATGTACGCGTCGTAATGGCCGACAACCCAGACCGCGAACCGTCCGACGCGCACTCGTCGGAGGGTGTAGCGGGTGCCGTGCTTGGCTACCTCCTCGCCGGCATCCTGGTCTGGGGATTTCTCGGCTGGTTGGCAGAGGGCTTCCTCGGCGTGCCGACCGGCGTGGGGATCGCCGTCGGCATGATGCTCGGCGCTGCCGTAGCGATCTACCTGATCATGAAGAGGCTCGGTGCCTGAGTGTCGGCACGCGCCGGTCTGTCGAGTGTGGAGGATGACACGGTGAGCGGACAGCTGGTCGTCGCCCAGGACCTTCCCTGGCCCCCCAGCGTCAATGACTTCTACCCGCCAGCGGTGGCTGGACCGTGGGTCACGAAGTTCACCCTCATGGTCTGGCTGGCCGTCGGGCTGGTGATCATCTTCTACATGGCCGCCTACCGGAACCCGAAGCTGGTCCCCAGCAAGGGGCAGTGGCTGGCCGAGTCGGTCTACGGGCTGGTGCGGGACAACATCGCCCGGGAGCAGATGGGTAATGCCGGAATCCGGTTCGCCCCCTACTTCACGGTGCTGTTCAGCTTCATTCTGATCACCAATATCTTCAGCATCGTTCCCGGGCTGCAGATCTCGCCGAACTCGCACATCGCCTTCCCGATCGTGCTCTCCGCGATCTCCTACGTGCTCTACCTCGCTGTCGGGGTCCGCAAGCACGGTCTCCTCAAGTACCTCAAGATGAGCCTGATCCTGCCGGGCGTGCCGTGGCCGATGCACATCCTGCTGGTCCCGATCGAGTTCCTGCAGAACTTCGTCGTGCGGCCGGTTACCCTGGCCCTCCGGCTCTTCGCCAACATGTTCGCCGGTCACCTGCTCCTGCTGGTCTTCACCGTCGGTGGCTTCGTGATGCTGTCCGCGGACAACCTCTTCGTTCAGGTGACCTCGGTCTTCTCCTTCGCGATGGCGATCGTGATGGCCTTCTTCGAGGCGCTGGTGGCCGTGCTGCAGGCGTACGTCTTCGTCACGCTGACCGCCAACTACGTCGGCACCTCGCTGGCCGAGGAGCACTGAGATCCCGCTCGGCGGGCTGCCCGGCCCGACCAAGCTTCTGGTAGAAACCCCGAACGCGTGAGACCTCACGTGTGAGCTAGGAGGAATACCCGCAATGGACGTTCTCGCCCTCGAAGGCAGCATCAACACCGTCGGCTATGGCCTCGCCGCCATCGGCCCCGGTATCGGTGTCGCGCTGGTCTTCGCGGCCTACATCCAGGCCAGCGCCCGCCAGCCGGAGTCCGCCGGCTTCAACCGCACCTGGCTGGTCCTGGGCTTCGCCCTGGTCGAGGCGCTCGCCCTCTTCGGCCTGGTGCTCGCCTTCGCCGTCTGACGAGTACCCGTCCCCGACCCGGAGGTCTGACATGTATCTCGCCGCCGAAGGGCACAACCCGATCTTGCCGATCTGGCAAGAGCTTGTCGTCGGGACCATCGCCTTCGCCCTACTCGTCTTCGTGCTGCTGAAGTTCGTCATGCCGCGCATGGAGACGATGTACCAGGCGCGGGTGGACGCGATCGAGGGCGGCCTCAAGCGCGCCGAGGCTGCTCAGGCCGAGGCCAACCAGCTGCTCGAGCAGTACCGGGCCCAGCTGGCCGAGGTGCGCACCGAGGCGGCCCGGATCCGGGACGACGCCCGGGCCGACGCGGAGGGCATCCGGCAGGACATCCTCGCCAAGGCGCGGGAAGAGTCCGACCGGATCATCGCCGCGGGCAAGGAGCAGCTCGTCGCCGAGCGGACCACCATCGTGCGCGAGCTGCGTACCGAGGTCGGCACGCTCGCGGTGGACCTGGCCAGCAAGATCGTTGGTGAGTCGCTCGCCGACGAGGCACGCCGCGCCGGCACGGTCGACCGGTTCCTGGACGGTCTCGAGAGCGCGGGGGCCCGCTGATGCAGGCCGCCACCAGCCGGGAGTCGTACAAGATCGCGGCCGACCGCCTCGACGAGTACGTCCGGGGCGCGGAGTCTTCGGCGGTGTCCGCCACCGCCGAAGACCTTCTCTCCGTCGCCGATCTGCTCCGGCGTGAGCCACGGCTGCGCCGGGCCCTCGTTGACCCGGCCCGCTCTGGTGCGGACCGGGCCGACCTGCTCGCCGGAATCCTCCGCGGGAAGGTCGGCGGGGACGCGCTCGACCTGCTGACCACGCTGGTCTCCCACCGTTGGTCGGCCCCGTCGGAACTCCTCGACGGTGCCGAGCGGCTTGGTGTGGCCGCGCTGCTGGCCGCCGCCGACAAGGCGGGCGACCTCGGTGAGGTCGAGGACGAGCTGTTCCGTTTCGGTCAGGTCGTGGCCGGCCAGTCGGCGCTCTCCAACGTGCTGTCGGACCCGGCGGCCCCGGCCGCGCAGCGGGCCACCCTCGCCGGTGAGCTGCTCGCCGGCAAGGCCCGCCCGGTCACCGTCCGGCTGGTCGAGGTGGCGCTCGGCGGGTTCGGCGGGCGCTCCTTCGTCGGGGCGCTTACCCGGTTGGTCGAGCTCGCCGCCGACCAGCGGGACCGACAGGTGGCGTACGTGACTGTCGCGGCCCCGTTGGGTGCGGAGGAGGAGCAGCGCCTGGTCGCCCGCCTCTCCGCCATCTACGGTCGCGAGGTGACCGTCAAGCAGTCGGTCAACCCCGAGGTCCTCGGTGGGGTCAGCGTCCAGGTCGGCTCCGACCTGTACGACGGCACCGTCCTGCGCCGCCTCAACGAATCCCGTAACGCGCTCGCTAAGCGCTGAGCCGGAACTGCCGCGCCAGCGCCTGACCAGACGTCATTCGGACCGGTCGGTACTAGGTATCCCGGGCCCCTGATACTTAAGGAAGCAGAGGATGGCCGAGCTGACCATCTCGACGGAGGAGATCCGCGGCGCGCTGGAGCGCTACGTCTCCTCCTACAGCGCCGACGTGTCCCGCGAGGAGGTCGGCACCGTCGCTGACGCCGGCGACGGCATCGCCCACGTCGAGGGCCTGCCCTCGACCATGACCAACGAGCTGCTCGAGTTCGAAGACGGCACGATCGGTGTGGCGCTGAACCTCGACGTCCGGGAGATCGGTGTCGTCGTCCTCGGCGACTTCGCCGGTATCGAGGAGGGGCAGCGCGTCAAGCGCACCGGCCGGGTGCTCTCGGCCCCGGTCGGCGACGCCTTCCTCGGCCGCGTGGTCAACGCGCTCGGCGAGCCGATCGACGGCCTCGGCGACATCCCGAACGAGGGCTTCCGGGAGCTGGAGCTCCAGGCCCCGAACGTGATGTCCCGGAAGTCGGTCGACGAGCCGCTGCAGACCGGCATCAAGGCCATCGACGCGATGACGCCGATCGGCCGGGGCCAGCGCCAGCTGATCATCGGTGACCGGAAGACCGGTAAGACCACCGTCGCCCTGGACACCATCCTCAACCAGCGGGACAACTGGCGCTCCGGCGACCCGAAGAAGCAGGTCCGCTGCATCTACGTCGCCGTCGGCCAGAAGGCCTCCACGATCGCCTCGATCAAGGGCGTGCTGGAGGAGGCGGGCGCGATGGAGTACACCACCATCGTGGCCTCTCCGGCGTCCGACCCGGCTGGCTTCAAGTACCTCGCCCCGTACACCGGCTCGTCGATCGGGCAGCACTGGATGTACGGCGGCAAGCACGTCCTCATCGTCTTCGACGACCTGAGCAAGCAGGCCGAGGCGTACCGGGCCGTGTCGCTGCTGCTGCGTCGCCCGCCGGGCCGTGAGGCGTACCCGGGTGACGTCTTCTACCTGCACTCCCGGCTGTTGGAGCGCTGCGCGAAGCTCTCCGACGAGATGGGCGGCGGCTCGATGACCGGTCTGCCGATCATCGAGACCAAGGCGAACGACATCTCGGCGTTCATCCCGACCAACGTCATCTCCATCACCGACGGCCAGATCTTCCTGGAGACCGACCTGTTCAACCAGGGCGTCCGGCCGGCGATCAACGTCGGTACCTCGGTCTCCCGGGTAGGCGGCGCCGCGCAGGTGAAGCCGATGAAGAAGGTTTCCGGCTCGCTGCGGCTGAACCTGGCCCAGTACCGTGAGCTGGAGGCCTTCGCGGCCTTCGCCTCGGACCTGGACAAGGCCTCCCGGGCCCAGCTGGAGCGGGGTGCTCGCCTGGTTGAGCTGCTCAAGCAGTCGAACTACTCGCCCTTCCCGGTGCAGGATCAGGTCGTCTCGGTCTGGGCCGGTGTCGAGGGCAAGCTGGATGACATCCCGGTCGGCGAGATCCGTCGCTTCGAGTCCGAGTTCCTCCAGTACCTGCGGCACAAGCACGAGGGGATCCTCGCGCAGATCGCGGACGGCACCTGGGGCGACGACGTCCTCGCCTCCCTGGACGCGGCGATCAGCGACTTCAAGAAGCTCTTCCTGGGCAAAGAGGACGAGCGGCGGATCAACGAGCCGGCCGCCGAGCCGCTCGCCGGCGCGGAGGAGCGGGAGACGGTTACCCGGTTCCAGGACGAGCCGACCGACCGTCCGGCTGGAAGCTGACCGATGGCCGCCCAGGTACGCGTACTCCGCCAACGCATCCGCGCGGCGAAGTCGATGAAGAAGATCACCAAGGCGATGGAGCTCGTCGCGACGAGCCGGATCGCCAAGGCCCAGGAGCAGGTGGCGGCCTCCCTGCCCTACTCTCGGGCCATCACCGAGGTGCTCACGGCGCTGGCGTCCAACACGCGGATCAACCATCCGCTACTCACTCCCCGGGAGCGGGTGCGGCGGGCCGGCGTGCTGCTGGTCACCAGTGACCGGGGTCTGGCCGGTGGCTACAGCTCCAATGCCATCAAGACGGCGGAGTCGCTGCTCGCCCGGCTGCGCGCCGACGGCAAGGAGCCTTCGCTCTACGTCATCGGTCGCAAGGGCGTGCAGTACTACCGGTTCCGCAACCGGCCGATGACGGCGTGCTGGACCGGCTTCTCGGAGCAGCCGACCTTCGCCGACGCCCGCGAGGTGGGTGAGACGCTGATCAAGGCGTTCACTGCCGGTGTGGACGACGGTGACGGGGACCCGGGGCTGGACGGGGTCTTCGGTGTGGACGAGCTGCACATCGTCTCCACCGAGTTCAAGTCCCTGATGACCCAGGTGCCGGTCCCGAGGATCCTTGGACCGATGGAGATCGAGGACCGGCCCCGTTCCGAAGGTGCGCTGCCGGCCTACGAATTCGAGCCGGAGGCGGAGGCGCTCCTCGACGCGCTGCTGCCGAAGTACATCAACACCCGGATCTACGCGGCGTTGGTCGAGTCGGCGGCGAGTGAGTCGGCGTCCCGGCGGCGGGCGATGAAGAGCGCCACCGACAACGCCGAAGAGATGATCGAGAAGTACACGCGCGAGATGAACTCGGCCCGCCAGGCCGGGATCACCCAGGAGATCAGCGAGATCGTCGGCGGCGCGAACGCGCTGGCCGCGTCGGGAAGTGAAGTGTGATGACTGTTTCCGCTACTGCTGATGGGCCGGCCGGCACCAACGCGGCCACCGGTCGCGTGGTCCGGGTCATCGGCCCGGTCGTCGACGCCGAGTTCCCGCGCGACGCGATGCCGGACCTGTTCAACGCCATGCACGTCGACGTGACCCTCTCCGGCGGCGAGAAGACGCTGACCCTGGAGGTCGCCCAGCACCTGGGGGACAACCTGGTCCGCGCCATCTCCATGCAGCCGACCGATGGCCTGGTCCGCGGGGTTGAGGTGCGGGACACCGGTTCGCCGATCACGGTGCCCGTGGGTGACACGGTCAAGGGCCACGTGTTCAACGCGATCGGCGAGTGCCTCAACCTGGAGCCGGGTGAGACGCTCAGCCCGGACGACCACTGGCAGATCCACCGCAAGGCCCCGGCCTTCGCGGACCTGGAGCCGAAGACGGAGATGCTGGAGACCGGCATCAAGGTCATCGACCTGCTCGCCCCGTACGTCAAGGGTGGCAAGATCGGCCTGTTCGGCGGCGCCGGCGTGGGCAAGACGGTGCTGATCCAGGAGATGATCACCCGCGTTGCCCGGAACTTCGGTGGTACCTCGGTCTTCGCCGGGGTGGGTGAGCGTACCCGTGAGGGTAACGACCTGATCGCCGAGATGACCGAGTCCGGCGTGATCGACAAGACCGCGCTGGTCTACGGCCAGATGGACGAGCCGCCGGGCACCCGTCTCCGGGTCGCCCTCTCCGCGCTGACCATGGCGGAGTACTTCCGGGACGTGCAGAAGCAGGAGGTGTTGCTCTTCATCGACAACATCTTCCGGTTCACCCAGGCCGGCTCCGAGGTCTCCACGCTGCTCGGCCGGATGCCGAGCGCGGTGGGCTACCAGCCGACGCTCGCCGACGAGATGGGCGAGCTCCAGGAGCGGATCACCTCGGTCCGGGGCCAGGCGATCACGTCGCTGCAGGCGATCTACGTGCCCGCGGACGACTACACCGACCCGGCGCCGGCCACCACCTTCGCCCACCTGGACGCGACCACCAACCTGGAGCGTTCGATCTCCGACAAGGGCATCTACCCGGCGGTGGACCCGCTGGCATCTTCGTCCCGGATCCTCGCCCCGGAGTTCGTCGGCCAGGAGCACTTCACGGTGGCCACCGAGGTGAAGCGAATCCTGCAGCGCTACAAGGACCTGCAGGACATCATCGCGATCCTGGGTATTGAGGAGCTTTCCGAGGAGGACAAGCTCACGGTCGGCCGGGCGCGTCGGATCGAGCGCTTCCTGTCGCAGAACACCTACGCCGCTGAGCAGTTCACCGGCATGAAGGGCTCGACGGTCCCGATCAAGGAGACCATCGAAGCCTTCAAGAAGATCAGCGAGGGCGAGTACGACCACTTCCCCGAGCAGGCCTTCTTCATGTGCGGTGGCCTGGACGACCTGGAGCGTAAGGCCAAGGAGCTGATGGCGGAGGGCTGAGTGCCCCGCTGCGGCTACCGCCGCAGGTCGCGCGAGTAGCGGCGAAAGGCCGCCCTGGTACACGCCGGGGCGGCCTTTCCGTGCATCCGTTGCCGCAGTTCCGGTCGCTGATGCCCTTTCGCCAGTCGGTGATCTTGAAGGGTGGCGAGGTACCGTTTCACGCGCGTCGTGCTGACTGTGCGCCCATTCGTGCAATCATTCGCTGACGTACGCCCGTCCCGATAGACGTTGACGAACGGAGATGATCGTGGGTAAGGCCGGCAAAGGCGGCAAGAAGAAGCCGTCGGTGTGGGCGGGCGTGCCGCGGTGGGCCCAGGTGTGCACCGTCTTCGGCGCCGTCTTGATGTTCGTCAGCGGCGTGGCCCTGGTTGGGGCCGAGGCGCTGGTGGCGCGGTACGAGGGCGCGGTGGGCAAGGCGGACCTGTTCGGAGACCAGGCGGCGGGAGCCAGTGAGCGCACGAGCGACATCAAGGGCCCGCTCAACATCCTGCTCGTCGGCGTTGACCCCCGCAAGGAGACGCAGCTACCCCTGGCCGACTCCATCATGGTGCTGCACGTGCCGGAGGGGCTCGACCAGGCCTACCTCTTCTCGATGCCCCGGGATCTCTACGTCCAGATTCCCGCCTTCGACAAGGCCGGATTCCCCGGCAGTACGGACAAGCTCAACGCGGCGATGTCCTACGGCAGCCGGGTGCAGGGGGAGAACCCCAGCACGGCGCAGGGCTTCGAACTGCTCGCCAAGACGGTCCAGTCAATCACCGGGATCCAGCGGTTCGACGCCGGGGCGATCATCAACTTCGGTGGCTTCATCAAGATTGTGGATGCGATGGGTGGCGTCACGATGGACATCGAGCAGGAGGTGCGCTCGAGGCATCGCCGCCCCGACGGCACGCACCGGGAGCTGCGCCCCGGCGGTGGGGGATACATCGGTGAGCAGGCGGTCTACCCGGCGGGAGAGCAACTCCTCGAAGGCTGGCAGGCGCTGGACTACGTTCGTCAGCGCTACCCAGAGAACGGTGTGGATGACGGTGACTACGGCCGCCAGCGGCACCAGCAGCAGTTTGTCAAGGCAATGGCGAGTCAGGCCCTCAGCGCTGATGTGGTGACCAACCCGATCAAGCTGGACCGGGTGCTCCGGGCCGCCGGTGAGTCACTGGTCTTCAACGGCCGGGGGCACAACGTGATTGACTTTGGCCTGGCCCTGAAGGACCTCCGGCCGGGCAACATCCAGATGATCAAGCTGCCGGGTGGTGCCATCTTGGATAACGGGAAGTACAAGGGCGAGCGCTTCGTGCCGGCCGTTTGGGACTTCTTCCAGGCGCTGCGGGACGAGCAGCTCGATGCGTTCCTGTTGGAGCATCCGGACTTCCAGAACAAGAGCTGACCGCATCGGTGCCGACTTCCAACCCGAGTGGCGTACGTCTCGCCACCCGCGTTACCGGTGCCCCGATGGCGAGACTAGAATTTCGGCAACCCGCCGCCGCAGCAAGGAGACAGCGTGGCACAGCAGCTTCACGTCGAGCTGGTAGCCGTCGAGGAGACGGTATGGTCCGGCGAGGCCGAGATGGTCATGGCCCGGACGACCGAGGGTGAGCTTGGCGTGATGCCAGGGCATGCTCCCCTACTCGGCCAGCTCGCGGAGTCCGGCCAGGTTCGGATCAAGGTTGCCGGAGGCGACCAGCTCTCCTACGAGGTGGCTGGCGGCTTCCTCTCCGTGAGCAACAAGGGCGTCACCGTCCTGGCCGAGAGCGCCAGCCCGGTCCCGGCCGCGCAGGGTAGCTGAGCGCCACCCGGCGATGGGGATCGTCGAAGGGGTCGCGATCGGCATCGCCGTCGTCATCGGCGCGCTTCTGGCTCTCTTTGTCCGGCGGGGGTTGGTGACTCGCAGCGGAGGAATTATCCGGCTCAACGTCCGGACCTCCACGATCCTCGATGGGCGGGGTTGGGCCCCGGGCTTCGGCCGCTTCGTGGGGGACGAGCTTCGCCTCTACCGCATGTTCAGTTTCGCTCTCCGCCCCCGGCGGACGCTCTCCCGTAAGGGCCTCGCGGTGGAACGCCGTCGGCTGCCCGAGGGGCAGGAGCGGTTCTCGATGCCCGCCGACTGGATCATCCTCCGCTGTACCAGCCACCGCGCCCCGGTCGAGATCGCTATGGCGCGCTCGACCGTCACCGGTTTTCTCTCCTGGCTTGAGGCCGCCCCTCCGGGGGCGGCCTCGCCGAATCTGACCGCCCAGGACTGGCCAGCGGCCTGAGGCCCCGTCGCGGGGCCAGTGGGAGTCTCCCGGCACGCGCCGCCCGGTGCGGACTTCACCGGCCGAACGGCACGGGGAATTCCCGGCCGAACAATCCTGCTGTCTTCCCCGCCGAGCTGCTGCCTCTGGGCGCGGATGGTAGCCGGCAGGTCGGGTATGCAGCCCTCGGCGTGGCGTGACGCGCCGGCTACCACACCGGCGCGTCGGACGGTCGATCGGTCAGTGCTTGCCGCCGGGCACCCATAGCACATCTCCGGCCGGATTTGCCGTTCTTGACAGGATAAAGAGTAGATCGGAGAGCCGGTTGAGATACTTTGCCGGGAGCGTGCTGGTTCGGTCGGGGTCATGGGTGATCAGGGCCCAGGCTGCACGCTCGGCGCGCCGGGCTACCGTCCGCGCAACATGTAGTAGCGCCGCGCCAGCGGTGCCACCGGGGAGGGTGAAGGAGTCGAGCTTGCTCAGGCGTGCGTTGTACTCGTCGCACCAGCCCTCAAGGCGCTCGATGTACGCCTCGGTGACCCGCAGCGGCGGGTACTTCGGGTTCGGCTCGACCGGCGTGGCCAGGTCGGCCCCCACGTCGAACATGTCGTTCTGGATTGATCCGAGTATCGTCCGCAGCTCTTCGTCGAGTTGCCCGAGAGCGAGCGCCACGCCGATCGCCGCGTTGCACTCGTCTACGTCCGCGTACGCGGCGATCCGGGGATCAGTCTTCGGAACCTGCTCGTTGTTGCTCAGCCTGGTCGTGCCGGCGTCGCCGGCCTTGGTGTAGATGCGCGTGAGGTGGACGGCCATGACGCACAGCCTACGGACACCGGATCTCATGATCCCGGACCGGCCGGACCCCGCCTGGCTGACCAGTCCGGGCGATGCCGGCGGCACGGCGGTTGACGACGTCATCCGGGTGCGTGGTGGCACCCGCTTGACCGGCACCGTGCATGTGGTGGGCGCCAAGAACTCAGCTTTGAAGCTCATGGCCGCGGCGCTGCTGGCGCCGGGCCGTAGCGTCATCACCAACGTCCCACGGATCACTGATATCGCGATCATGGGAGAGGTGCTGCGTCGGCTCGGCTGCGGGGTTCAGTTCGACGCGGACGATCCGGTGGACCCGATGGTGGCGTACGGCGGGGTTCCCCGCTCCCGGTCGGTGACCATTGATGTGCCGGAGGCCCCCGGCAGCGACGCGGACTGCGACCTGGTTCGCCGGCTGCGCGCGTCGATCTGCGTACTCGGGCCCCTGCTGGCGCGCCGTGGATCTGTTCGAGTGGCCCATCCGGGGGGCGACGCGATCGGCTCGCGCGGGTTGGACATGCACATCGCCGGGCTTAGCCGGATGGGCGCCGAGATCTCCGGTGAGCGCGGCTGCGTGGTCGCCACGGCCCCGCACGGGCTGCACGGCACCGAGATCGTGCTGGACTTCCCGAGCGTCGGTGCCACCGAGAACCTGGTGATGGCGGCGGTGCTCGCCCAGGGCACCACGGTCATCGACAACGCCGCCCGCGAGCCGGAGATCGTGGACATCTGCACGATGCTCCGGCAGATGGGTGCGCTCATCGACGGTGCCGGCACCTCGACGTTGACCGTCGTCGGTGTGCCCGGGCTGCACCCGGTGCGGCACGCCACCGTGGGGGACCGGATCGTCGCCGGTACGTGGGCGTTCGGCGCGGCGATGACTCGGGGTGACGTGACGGTGACCGGTGCCTCCCCCGCCTTCCTCGACATCGCCCTGGACAAGCTGGTCTCCGCCGGTGCGCTGGTGGAGACGCGACGGGACGCCTTCCGGATCCGGATGGTGGACCGCCCCCGTGCGGTGGACGTGGTCACCCTGCCCTACCCCGGGTTCGCCACCGACCTGCTACCGATGGCGATCGGGCTGGCGGCGGTCAGCGACGGTGCCTCCCTGATTACCGAGAACATCTTCGACGGTCGGTTCATGTTCGCCAACGAGATGATGCGACTCGGCGCGGACATTCAGACCGACGGCCACCACGCCGTGGTCCGCGGGCGACCGCGGCTCTCCGGGGCGCTGGTGCGGGCAACCGACATCCGCGCCGGAGCGGGTCTCCTGATCGCTGGGCTCTGCACCGAAGGGATCACCGAGGTGTCCCAGGTGCACCATGTGGACCGGGGCTACCCGGACTTCGTGGCGGACCTGCGGGCCCTCGGCGTCGAGGTGGAGCGGGGCGACGCTGCCGACGGGGGCATCTCCCTCGGCCGGTGAGGGCGGCGAGGTGGGCTTCGCGGGTCCTCAGCCGACCGCCGCCCTGCCCTTAAGCTGCGTTCAGGTCTGCCGGTTAGGGTGCAGGCAGACACCAATCGCAGTGAGGGAGAAAGCAGATGGCGGGTCGACTCGCGGTCGTCGGTGCTGGACTGATGGGCTCGGGAATCGCCCAGGTAGCGGCGCAGGCGGGCTGGCAGGTGACGCTGCGGGACCTGGACGACACGGCCACGAAGCGGGGCCTGGCGGGCATCCAGCGGTCGCTGGAGAAGTTCGCCGAAAAGGGGAAGATCTCGTCGGCCGACGCCGAGGCGGCACTCGGCCGGATCACCCCCACCACCGACCTTGCGGCTGCTGCCGACGCGGACATCGTCGTCGAGGCGGTCTTTGAGAAGCTCGAGCTCAAGCACGAGGTCTTCCGCGCGTTGGACAAGATCTGCAAGGCGGATGCGGTGCTCGCCACCAACACCTCGGCGATCCCGGTCACCCAGATCGCCACCGCCACCGAACGCCCCGAGTCGGTGGTCGGCACCCACTTCTTCTCCCCGGTGCCGATGATGAAGCTGTGCGAGTTGGTCCGCGGCTACAAGACCAGTGATGCCACCATCGCCACGGCGAAGGCGTTCGCCGAGGAGATTGGCAAGACGGTCGTGGTGGTCAACCGGGACACTGCCGGCTTCGTGACGACCCGGCTGATCTGCGCGTTGGCGATGGAGGCGGTCAGCCTGGTCGAGTCCGGCGTGATCTCCGCCGAGGATCTGGACAACGCCTGCAAGCTCGGCTTCGGCCACGCCATGGGCCCGTTGGCGACCGTGGACCTGACCGGGGTGGATGTCCTGCTCAACGCCACCCGCAACATCTACACCGACACCGCCGACGAGAAGTTCTTCCCCCCGGAGCTGCTCCAGCGGATGGCCACCGCCGGAGACCTGGGCCGCAAGACCGGCCAGGGCTTCTATTCGTACGGCTAACCCAGCCGACCGGCAGGGGAGGGCTCCTTTGAGACAGCGGTCCGCAGGGGCCCTCCACCACCGCAGGGTTGACCTGGGCTCGCTTCGCCCCTCAGCCGTCGCGGCGGGTGGTCCAGCGGAAGGTGCCGAGGCAGAGCAGGAGCCCGATCACGCACCAGGCGGCCAGCACCAGGGCGACCCGACCCAGCTCGTACGAGCCACCCGGCTCCTGCCCGGCGAAGGTGTCCGGCAGGAAGACCGAGCGCAGCCCCTGGCACATCCACTTGAGCGGGAAGAGCGCGGCCACCTGCTGCATCCAGCTCGGCAACTGGGTGAAGACGAAGAACACCCCGGAGGTGAACTGGAGGATGAGGGCGACCGGGGTGACCACCGCCGAACCGCTGCGGGCCGTCCGCGCCAACGAGGAGATCGCGATGCCGCAGAGCGTGCAGGCGGTGATGCCGAGGACGGACACCCAGCCGAAGGTTAGCCACTTCGTGGCGGTGCCCGGTAGTTGTAGGTCGAACGCGGCCACCGAGACGGCGAGCAGCAGCGCTGTCTCGACGACACCGACCACCACGACCATGATCACCTTGCCGGCGAAGTACACCCACTTCGGCATCGGTGTGCCGCGGTAGCGCTTGAGTACCCCGCGGTCTCGTTCGATCGGAATCCAGATGCCGAGGTTCTGGAAGCTGACGGTCATCAGACCGGCGGCGATCATGCCGGTGATGAAGTACTGGGGAAAGCTCACCCCGGGTGCGATCTCGCCGTCGAAGACCGCGGCGAAGATCAGGATCATGATGATCGGGAATCCCATCGTGAACACGACGGACTCCCGGCTGCGCAGGAACTGGGTGAGCTCCAGCCGACCCTGCCGCAGCGCGAGGGCGAGTGGGCCGAGCTGGTGGCTCCCTGCCCGGGCGGCCGTGGCGGGCTTCAACGTCGTGGTCATCGGTGTCCGATCATCTGCAGGTAGATGTCCTCGAGGGTTGGCCGGGTAACCGTGAGCCCGGGCACCTCACCGCCGAAGCGCGCGGCCAGCTCCGTCACCAGCTCCGTGGGCGTCGCGCTCTCCGTGCTTTCGATCAGCCCCTCGGGCGTACGCCAGGAGACCGTCGCGTGGGCCTGTTGCCGGTTGCCCAGCTGTTCGGGTGCGGCTACCTCGATGAGCCGGCCGCCGGCGATCACCCCCACCCGGTCCGCGAGCGCCTCCGCTTCGTCGAGATAGTGCGTGGTCAGCACGATCGTCGTCCCGGCCGCCGCCAGATCCCGAATCAGCTGCCAGAATTCGCGCCGCGCCTCTGGGTCGAAGCCGGTGGTCGGTTCGTCGAGGAAGAGCAGCTCGGGCCGGCCGATGATGCCGAGCGCCACGTCCAGGCGGCGCTTCTGTCCGCCGGAGAGGGTATGGGTGCGGGCCCGGGCCTTGCCGGCCAGCCCGACCCGGGCGATCACCTTCTCCGGATCGTCGGCGTCGGCGTAGAAGCCAGCGAAGTGGTGGACCAGCTCGGAGACGCTGAGCTCGTCGAACTCACCGACGCCCTGGAGGACGATGCCGATCCGGTTGCGCCAGTCCGCGGCGGGGGCCGCCGGGTCGCTGTCGAGCACCGAGACCTCGCCAGCGTCGCGTCGCCGGTAGCCCTCCAGGATTTCTACGGTGGTCGTCTTGCCGGCGCCGTTCGGGCCGAGGAGGGCGAACACCTCACCTCGGCGGACCTCCAGGTCCACCCCGGCCACGGCCACGTTCTTCCCGTATGCCTTGCGTAGCCCCCGCGCGACGATCGCGAGCTCGTTGTCCATGCAACAAGTGTGCTGCCCCCGCGCAACCAGTCGAGCGCCGGGGTGCGGGTGGTCGCTGTGGAATTTTCCACAGCCCACTCTACCCATCAGTAACTTAAACTCCCGCCATGGACGAGAAGGCCCCCCCAGGTCGGCTGCCCGAGCGGGACCGTCCGTGGGTGATGCGAACCTATGCCGGGCACAGCTCGGCCGCTGCGACCAACGCGCTCTTCCGCCGCAACCTGGCGAAGGGGCAGACCGGGCTCTCGGTCGCCTTCGACCTGCCCACCCAGACCGGGTACGACCCCGATCACGAACTTGCCGCCGGCGAGGTCGGCCGGGTGGGGGTGCCGGTGGCGCACCTCGCCGACCTGCGGGCTCTCTTCCAGGGCATTCCCCTGGCCGAGATGAATACCTCGATGACCATCAACGCGCCGGCGATGTGGCTGCTCGGCCTCTACAGCACCGTCGCCACCGAGCAGGGGGCGCAACTCGACCGCTGCGCCGGCACGACCCAGAACGACATCATCAAGGAGTACCTGTCCCGCGGGACCTACATCTTCCCGCCGGCAGCGTCTCTGCGGCTGACCGCCGACCTCATCGCCTACACCCTCGGCGAGATGCCCCGGTGGAATCCGGTCAACATCTGCTCGTACCACCTCCAGGAGGCCGGCGCCACCCCGGTCCAGGAGGTCGGCTTCGCGCTCGCCACCGCGGTCGCCGTCCTCGACGCCGTCCGGGACTCCGGCCAGGTGCCGGCCGAGCGGATGGGAGATGTGGTCCAGCGGATCAGCTTCTTCGTCAACGCCGGGGTGCGCTTCGTCGAGGAGATCGCGAAGATGCGTGCCTTCGGTGCGCTCTGGGACGAGATCACCCGCGATCGGTACGGCGTGGCGAACCCGAAGCAGCGCCGGTTTCGGTACGGCGTCCAGGTCAACTCCCTGGGGCTGACCGAGGCGCAGCCGGAGAACAACATCCAACGCATCGTCCTGGAGATGCTCGGCGTAACCCTCTCCCGGAACGCCCGGGCCCGGGCGGTGCAACTCCCCGCCTGGAACGAAGCCCTTGGCCTGCCCCGCCCGTGGGACCAGCAGTGGTCGCTGCGGATGCAGCAGGTGCTCGCGTACGAGTCGGACCTGCTGGAGTACCCCGACCTGTTCGACGGTTCGCACCTGATGACGGCGCTGGTTGAGGACATCGTCTCCGGAGCCCGGGTCGAGCTGGAGAAGGTGCTGGAGATGGGGGGCGTCGTCGCCGCGGTCGAGACCGGCTACCTGAAGAGCGCCCTGGTCGCCTCGCTCGCCGACCGGCGTCGCCGGATGGAGGCCGGCACCGATGTGGTGGTCGGCGTCAACCGGTTCACCGAGACCGAGCCCTCCCCGCTGACCGCGGCCGGTGCCGCGGCGATCGAACAGGTCGACCCGGCGGTGGAGGCAGCCGCCACGACCGCCGTACGCCGCTGGCGGGCCAGCCGGGACGCGACGGCCGTGGACGCGGCGCTCGCCCGGCTCCGCGCGGACGCCGCGTCCACCACGAACCTGATGTCGGCCACGCTCGACTGCGTACGCGCCGGGGTGACCACCGGTGAGTGGGCGGGCGCGTTGCGGGAGGTCTTCGGGGAGTACCGGGCCCCCACCGGCCTGTCCGGGGCGGTCGGTTCCGGCGCCGACGGCCCGCTGTCGGCGGTCCGGGCCCGGGTCGCCGCCACCGCCCGACAACTGGGCAGTGGACGGCTGCGGCTGCTGGTCGGCAAGCCCGGTTTGGACGGGCACTCCAACGGTGCCGAGCAGATCGCGGTCCGGGCCCGTGACGCCGGCTTCGAGGTGGTCTATCAGGGCATCCGGCTGACCGCCGGGCAGATCGTGGCCGCCGCCGTGGAGGAGGATGTGGACCTGGTCGGCCTCTCGGTCCTCTCCGGCTCGCATCTGGCGGCCGTGCCCGCCGTCCTGGCCGGGCTGCGCGCCGCTGGGCGGGGTGATCTGCCCGTCGTGGTCGGCGGCATCATCCCGGAGTCGGACACGCAGACCCTTCGAGACGCCGGGGTCGTCCGGGTCTTCACGCCGAAGGACTTCGCGCTCACCGGGGTCATCAACGAGTTGGTGACCGTGGTCCGCCACGCCAACGGCCTGCCGGAGCAGTAGCTCCGTTACCCTCGTCGGGTGCGGTTGGTGATTGCGAAGTGCTCTGTGGACTATGTTGGACGGCTCTCGGCCCACCTGCCGCTAGCCACCCGGCTGGTGATGGTGAAGGCGGACGGGTCGGTGTCGATCCACGCCGACGACCGCGCCTACAAGCCGCTGAACTGGATGAGCCCCCCGTGCCGGCTGGAGGAGGCCCCGGGCGTCTGGCGGGTGGTCAACAAGGCCGGTGAGGAGCTGCGGATCACCCTGGAGGAGGTCTTCCAGGACACCGCGTACGAGCTGGGTGTCGACCCGGGCCTGCGGAAGGACGGCGTGGAGGCGCACCTGCAGGAACTGCTGGCGGCCAGCCCGGAGACGCTGGGTGCGGGTTTCACCCTGGTCCGCCGGGAGTACATGACGGCGATCGGCCCGGTGGACCTGTTGTGTCGGGACGCGGCGCAGGGCGCCGTCGCGGTCGAGGTGAAACGTCGCGGTGAGATCGACGGTGTGGAGCAGCTCACCCGCTACCTGGAACTGCTCAATCGGGACCCACTGCTCGCGCCGGTGCAGGGCGTCTTCGCCGCGCAGGAGATCAAGCCGCAGGCGCGGGTGCTCGCCACCGACCGGGGGATCCGCTGCGTGGTCGTGGACTACGACAAGCTGCGCGGCATCGAGCGGGACGAGCTGACCCTGTTCTGAGCCCCCAGCCCCCAGCCCCCAGCCCCCAGCCCGAGGGCAGGGGGCGACCGCGGGCGGGTCAGCGGCCGTAGAAGCGCTTGACCAGCTTGACCAGCCGGGCGACGTCCGCGTCGGTGCGGTCGAAGGTCGTCGCGGGCAGCAGCGACCGGGCCCGGCGCCGGGTGATGGCCTTGGGGCGGGCGAACTCCCGCAGCCCGTCCGCGCCGTGGATCCGTCCGAAACCGGAGTCGCCCACGCCGCCGAAGGGCAGGGTGGACATTCCGGCGAAGGTCAGGGCCGAGTTCACCGAGGCCATTCCGGAGCGCAGCCGCCGCGCGACCGCCATGGCCCGACGCCGGCCGAAGACCGAGCCGCCGAGACCGTAGCGCAGCGCGTTGGTCCGGGCGACCGCCTCGTCAACGTCGCGCACCCGGTTGATGGTCAGGGTGGGACCGAAGGTCTCCTCGCGTACGGCGGCTGAGTCCTCTGGCACGTCCACCAGCACGGTCGGCTGCACGTACGGCGGCTGCACCGCGTCTGCCCCGCCGAGTACCGCCCGGCCACCGCGGGCCAGCGCGTCGTCGATGTGCCGGCGGATCACCTCCAGCTGGCTCGGCATGGTGATCGGGCCGATATCGGTGCCGTCGGCGCCCACGGTGATTCGTCCGGCCCGCTGGACCACCCGGTCAACGAAGCCGTCGAAGACCCCCTCGACGGCGTAGACCCGCTCGATGCCGATGCAGGTTTGGCCGGCGTTGGTGAGACCGCCCCAGACAGCTGCCGTGGCCGCGGCGTCCAGGTCGGCGTCGGTGTCGACGATCATCGCGTCCTTTCCGCCGGCCTCGATGAGCACGGGGGTCAGGGACTCGGCGCAGGCGGCCATCACCTTTCGACCAGTAGCTGTGGACCCGGTGAAGGCCAGCTTGTCGACCCCGGACCGGCACAGCGCCGCGCCGACATCGCCGAGGCCGTGCACCGCGGAGAACACCGGCTCCTCGGTGACGACCTCGGCGAAGCTGTCAACCAGCCACTGGCCGACGGCCGGGGTGTATTCGCTGGGCTTGAGGACCACGGCGTTGCCCGCGGCCAGGGCGTAGGCGATGGAGCCGATCGGGGTGAACACGGGGTAGTTCCACGGGCCGATCACGCCGACCACCCCGTACGGCTGGTATTCCAGGTGGGCGGAGAACTCCGCCAGCATCAGCCGGGACCGTACCCGGCGGGGGCCGAGCACCCGCTTGGCGTTGCGGGCGGCCCAGTCGAGGTGCTCGACGGCGGTGACCACCTCGACGACGGCCTCGGCGACCGGCTTGCCGCCCTCGACATGCACCAGTTCGGCGAGTTCCTCGATTCGGGACGCCAGCCGGCCCCGCCAGCGCAGTAGCCGTTCCCGTCGGGCGGCGACGCCGAGCCCGGCCCACCACTCGCCGGCGGCACGGGCCTGGGCGACGGTTGCTGCGACGTCGGCGGGGGACGCGACCGGTAGCCGCCCGGCCTCCGCGCCGGTCGCCGGGTTCGTCGAGACGAGTCGACCATCCTCGATCACGGGGGTGCCCGGAACATGTACAGCCGTCATGGCGGAAGTTTAGACCCGGTTTGCTACTCACCGGTAGGGCAGGCGGCGCCCGCTTACTGCCGGCCCGGCTCCGTGACATACCCCACGGCATCTCGACAACCCTGCGGCACATGGCAGACTCGCGCGCATACCTTAGCGGCCGTTAACGCCGGCTGCATGGAGCTGACCAGGGAGGCTTGGCGTGACGCGCGAGTTCGCCAGTGTGGGTGTGGTGGGTCTGGGCACCATGGGTGCCGGCATCGTCGAAGTCTTCGCCCGAAACGGCATCGACGTCGTCGCCGTCGAGGTGACCGAGGCAGCGCTGGAGCGCGGCCGGGCCACCCTGACCGGCTCGACCGACCGGGCAGTCGCCAAGGGCAAGCTCGCGGCGGCCGACCGGGACGCGCTCCTGGCCCGCGTCAACTGGCAGGTCGGGCTGGGGGCCCTGCACTCGGTCGACCTGGTGATCGAGGCCGTTCCCGAGCAGCTCGAGCTGAAGCAGCGAATCTTCGCGGAGCTGGACCGGGTCTGCAAGCCTGAGACGGTTCTGGCCACCAATACCTCGTCGCTGTCGGTAACCGAGATCTCGGTGGCCACGGCCCGCCCCAACCAGGTCATCGGCATCCATTTCTTCAACCCGGCGCCGGTCATGAAGCTGGTCGAGATCGTCCGGACGGTGGTTACCTCGGCCGAGGTCGTTGCCGACGTGGAGGGGCTCTGCGCGCGGCTGGGCAAGGTCGATGTGACGATCAGCGACCGAGCTGGCTTCATCGCCAACGCCCTCCTCTTCGGCTACCTCAACCATGCGGTCAGCCTGGTCGAGGCGCGGTATGCCAGCCGGGAGGACATCGACGCGGCGATGAAGCTCGGCTGCGGTCTGCCGATGGGCCCGTTGGCATTGATGGATCTGATCGGCCTGGACACCGCGTACGAGATTCTGGACACGATGTACCGGCGGGGTGGCCGGGACCGGCGACACGCCCCGGTGCCGCTGATCAAGCAGATGGTCACCGCCGGGCTGCTCGGTCGGAAGTCGGGGCGCGGCTTCTACACCTACGAGCGGCCCGGTTCGCCGGTGGTCGTACCGGACGAGCAGACGCCGGTGAGCGCGGAGTCGACGCTCGAGGCCCGCGCGCGGAGCATTGCGAAGGTCGGCGTCGTCGGTTCCGGGACGATGGCGACCGGCATCATCGAGGTCTTCGCCAAGGCTGGCTACGAGGTGGTCTCGGTGACCCGCGGGGCGGAGAAGTCCGCCAAGGTTTTCGAGACGGTCAAGACCTCGCTCAACAAGGGCGTGGTGCGGGGTCGGCTGGGCGAGGCCGACCGGGACGCCGCGCTGGGGCGGATCACGTGGTCCGCGACGTTGGAGCACCTCGCCGAGGTCGACCTGGTGGTCGAGGCGGTCATCGAGGAGCTGAGCGTCAAGAAGGCGCTCTTCGCCAGCCTCGATGAGATCTGCAAGCCCGGTGTCGTTCTCGCCACCACCACCTCGTCGCTGCCGGTGATCGATATCGCGATGGCCACCCAGCGTCCGGCGGACGTGGTCGGCCTGCACTTCTTCAACCCGGCACCGGTCATGTCGTTGGTGGAGATCGTGCAGACCATTCGCACGTCGGCGGAGACGACCGCGACCGCGAAGGCGGTCTGCGGGGAGCTGGGCAAGACTGGTGTGGTCTGCGGTGACCGCTCCGGGTTCATCGTCAACGCGCTGCTCTTCCCGTACCTCAACGACGCGGTGAAGATGCTGGAGGCGAGCTACTCGACCGCCGACGACATCGACCATGCGATGAAGCTCGGCTGTGGGTACCCGATGGGTCCGTTCGAGTTGCTCGACGTGGTCGGCCTCGATGTCTCCCTGGCTATTCAGCGGGAGCTGTACCTGGAGCTGCGCGAGCCGGGGTTCGCTCCCGCGCCGCTGCTGGAGCACCTGGTCACGGCCGGCTATCTGGGTCGGAAGACTGGGCGGGGCTTCCGCGACCACACGCGTCGCTGAGCGGTAGGGCAGGTGCGGGCCGGTCGCGTCGCCGGCCCGCCGAAGCCGTACGGCGTCGTCCCGCCGTACGCTGAAGGGTGTGAGCCCTCGTCGTAACCGATCCCGCCGGAAGGAGAGCGCGCAGGTTGATTCCGCGCGGCTCCGGCAGGGGGTCGAGTCGGTGCAGCAGTGGCGGGACGGCGACTGGCAGGTTCGGTTGATCAGCGGCGGCGCGTCGGTGAAGACCTACCGCTGCCCCGGCTGTGACCAGGAGATTCGGCCCGGTGTGGCGCATGTCGTGGCGTGGCCCGCTCAGGGGTGGGGGGACCTGACCGACCGCCGGCACTGGCACAGTGGCTGTTGGCGGGCCCGGGACCGGCGGGCACCGAGCGTGCAGCGGGGCCGCGGTGCGCCCCGCCACGGCTGAGGCGCGATCTGGACCGCCGTCTTCCCGACCCCGACCCCGGCCGGGTTGCCGGGCTGGTGACGGGGGAGACTGGGCGGGTGAGCACACCCATCCGCGCCTCGTCGATCCTGCCCGGCCGTCGGGAGGAGATTGAGCTGCACACCGCCGACGGGCTGTGCCTCGTCGGTGAGCTGGCCCGTCCGGCCGACCGTGCGCCGGTCGCCACGCTGGTCTGCCTGCATCCGCTGCCCACCCATGGCGGGATGATGGACAGCCACGTGTTCCGCAAGGCCGCCTGGCGCCTGCCGGCCCTGGCCGACCTGGCGGTGCTGCGTTTCAACACGCGGGGCACGACCAGCATGCGCGGTACCAGTGCGGGGACGTTCGACAACGCGGTCGGTGAGCGGTACGACGTGGCCGCCGCCATCGAGTACGCGGAGTTCCACGAGCTGCCGGAGATCTGGCTGCTGGGTTGGTCGTTCGGCACTGACCTGGCCCTGCGATACGGCTGTGACCCAGCGGTGGCGGGTGCCCTCCTGCTCTCCCCGCCGCTGCGGTTCTCCGGCCCCGAGGACCTGGCGAACTGGGCCGCCGCCGGCAAGCCGGTCACGGCGCTGGTGCCGGAGTTCGACGACTACCTGCGGCCGGAGGAGGCGCGGGAGCGCTTCGCGGCTGTGCCGCAGGCTGAGGTGGTCGGAGTGCCGGGCGCCAAGCACCTGTGGGTCGGTGACGCCGAGACCGTCCTCGACGAGGTCGTCCGGCGGGTCAACCCCTCCGTCCCCGTGCCGTTGCCGACCACCTGGGATGGCCCGGTGGAGACCGGCGATGTCAGCGCCTACGCCGATCGCACGGTGGCGGCCTTCGCCGACCGGCCGGTGCCGGGTCCGGCGGCCGACTAGCGGGAATCCTGGCGTGGGATGACCACCTCGCGCAGGATAAGCTGGAACGCCGCGACGGTGGGGATCGCGATGAGGGCGCCCACCACGCCGAGCAGGGCGACGCCGAGCAGCGCCGCAACCAGGGCGGCCACCTCGTTGACCTGCACCGATCGGCGCATCACCTTGGGGTAGATCAGGTAGTTCTCCACCTGCTGGTAGACGAGGAAGAACAGCACGCAGGCGATCCCCACCGGTAGGGCGGTGGCGAAGCCGACCAGGCTCACGATCACCGCCCCGAGCGTGGCACCGATCTGTGGGATCAGGTCGGTCACCGCCACCACGACGGCCAGGGCGAACGGGTACGGCAACTCGGCAATCAACGCGAAGACGAAGGTGGTCGTACCGGCGAGGAGGGCGATGATGAGCGCCCCGACGATGTACGCGCCGACCTTGGCGATGATTTCGTCGCCGATGAGGCGTACCCGTTCCCGACGGGATCGGGGGACGAGCGCGTACCCGAGCGACCGCAGCCGGTTGAAGTACGCCAGGAAGTAGATGGTGAGTACGAGCACGGTCAGGGTCCGGAAGGCGGTGCCGAAGATGAGCTGGGCACCGCCGAGTACTCCGTCGAGTGCCTGGCCGAGGGTGTCGGTGTCCGCGGCCTGCTGCGCCCTCTCCACCAGGTCGTACCGCTCGATCAGCTCGTTGATGGTCTCATTGCGCCGCAGCGTCTCCAGGTAGCTGGGGAACTGCTCGATGAACTGGTTGGACTGGGTGATGATCGGTGGCACCAGGGCGACCACGCCGCTGCAGAGCAGGAGGAGCAGGGTCAGCATGACGACCGCGACCGCCAGCCCGTGGGGCAGCCCGAACCGGCGTAGCCGCGCCACCGCCGGATACAGCCCGACGGCGAGGAAGAGCGCGATCACGACGGGGACGAGTAGGCCGGCGGCATTGCGCAGGCCGAGGAAGAGGGCGTAGGCCAGCAGCGCACCGAGCGCGCCGGTGAAGCCGACGAGGAAGCTGCTACGCCGCAGGGGCAGCCCCGGCACGCCGAACCGTCCGGCCCCCTGCTCGGCGCGGTGCTGCTGCGACTCCGGCTCGCCCGGTGCCACCGGAGCTCAGGCCGCCCGCCCAGCGCCGTGGCCGGCCCGCCACGCCTCGCTCCGTGGTCGGCAGCGGCGAGCCTGGCCCGGGACCGCCGCCCAGCCGGCCGGCTCAGTCCTTGTCAACGACGACCTTGCTCGGCTTGGAGCTGCGCTCGTCGGTGGTGGGCTTCGCCGGTCGGTTGTTGTTCTCACCGGTACTCGTGATCTTTGTGGGGGCGGCTGCCCGACCCCCTTCACCCGGGACGGCCGCGACGGTCGGCTCACCGTCCACCCCGGCGCTGGCCTCATCACCGTCCTTCGTGGTAACCGACTTCACGCTGCCCTTCGCGGACTCGTCAACGGCCGGCTCGATCCGTCCGCGGGCTGGCTGGCCGGCGTCCGCCGGCTCGACCTTGCCCACCCCGGCGCGGTCCCCAGCGGGCGGCGCCGGTGCGGCCGTGGCGGCCCGACCGTTGTCGGAATCGCCGCCCGCGGGTCCGACCGGGGCGGGCTTCGCCGCACCGGTCAACTCCAGCCGAAGTTCTGCCACCTGTCGCTGCAGGTCGTCGGACTCCTGGCGGGATCGCCAGGTCTCCTGCCGCAGGTCAGCGAGCTGCTGTTGCGCCTGCGCGATTTCCAGCATCACCTGGGCGAGCTGCTGCCGGCCGGTCGCAGCCTCCTGCTGCGTCGCCGCCAGGTGCTGCTGGGTGGTGGCCAGGGCCTGCTGGGTGGTGGCGGCGTACTCCTCGAACTGGCGGCGGGAGGTGGCGGCGTACTCGTCGGCGGTACGGCGCTGCTCGGCCGCCGCCTCCTCGGCCTGGCTCAGCAGCGCCGATGCTTCCTGGTCCGCACGCTCGCGGAGGGCCTGGGCATCCTGCTCGGCGGTCTGCCGGATGCTCTCGGCGGCACCCTCGATCTCGTTTCGGCGGGCCGTGTACGTGGACTCCAACTCGGTCTTGCGCGAGGTGAACTCGGTTTCCAGCTCTTGCTGTCGGGTCGTGAGCCCAGTCTCCAGCTCTTGCTGTCGGGTGGCGAATCCGGTTTCCAGCTCCTGCTGCCGGCTCGTGTACTGCTGCTCCAACTCGGCGTGCCGGGACTCGTGTCGCTGCTCCAACTCGTCGCGGCGGCTGGTGAACTCCTGGTCGTCGGCGGCCCGGCGCTCGGCCAGCTCATGGTCTGCCGCCGCCCGGCGGTTGTCGACCTCCTTCTCCACCCCCGCCCGCCACGCTCCCAGCTCCTGTTGGGTCTGGGCTCGGGTCTGCCGGGCGTACGCCTCGGTCTCGGTGCGCGTCTGCTGCGCGTATGCCTCGGCCTCGGCCCGCTGCCGCTTCGCCGCGTCGGCGGCCTGCTTGGCGAGCAGCTCCGCCTCCTGACGGGCCTTTGTGTGGGTGGCCCGGCCGGCGGTGCTGGCGTCGTCGATGATCTGCTTGGCCTCCTGCTGGGCCTTGGCGTGGGTAGCCCGGCTCGCCTCGGTCGCCTGCTCCACGAGGCGTCCGGCTTCCTCCTGCGCCTTGGCCTGCAACTCCTTGGCGGCCTCCCGCAGCTCGGTCGAGTCCTGCTGGGCTTTGGTCTGCGCCTCACGGGCGGCCTCGCGCAGCTTCGTCGCCTCATGTTGGGCCCGCGTGTGCACCGCTTTCGCGGTGTCCCGCAGTTGGGTAGCTTCCTGCTGGGCCTTCGTCAGCGCCTCCTGCGCGGTCTTGCGTAGCCGGGCGGCCTCCTCGGTCGCGGCTCTGACCGCGGTTTCCGCCTGCTCGGTCGCGGTTTTGACCGCGGTTTCCGCCTCCTCGGTCGCGGTTTTGACCGTGACGTCTGCCTGCTCGGTCGCGGCCTTGACCCGGGCGTCGGCCTCCTTGGTCGCGGCCTTGACCCGGGCGTCGGCCTCCTTGGTCGCGGCCTTGACTGCGGCGTCGGCCTCCGCCTTCCGGGCTGCGGTGTGCCGCTCCTCCTCGGCGCGGCGAGCGGCCAGCGCCAGCTCGAAGTCCTTGAGGGCTCTGGCTGCCTCCGCCCGCGCTTCGTCAATGATGTGTTCGGCGGCGGCTCGGCGGGACTCGATCTCCTTGTTGGCGGCAGCGAGGATCTCTTCGGCCTGCTCTTCGGCGAGGGTGAGGACCTGCTCCACGCGGGGTCCAAGGTGCCGGAAGGAGGCGCGGTCCACCACGCCGACCTGCTTGCGCACCTGGGCCAGGTCCCGCTGGAGCACCTCCACCTGGCCGGCCAGCTTATGGATTTGGGTGTAGGCCTGCTCTCGCTCGGCGGTCAGGGTGGCGATCTCGTGCTCGGCGCGAGCGACGTACCGGTCGACCTGCCCCTTCACGTACCCCCGCAGGCCGGCCTCGAAGCTGGGCTCCGTGGTCACATCCCCGCCGAGAGCGAACAGTTCCTCGCCGTTCGACATGCCCCCATCCTCACACGCAATTGGCCCTCTTGGGGCGATACGGACTCGTCGGATGCAGCGGTTCAACCAGTGCGATCCGGACTTGGAACGACGTACGGCGCGGGGCGACACCGGATGCCCAGCGTCGCCCCGCGCGGTGGAGCAGGCCCCAGCCGAGCCGGTCAGCTGGAGGTTTCCGTGCGCTCGCTCTTCTTCGCCTCCGCTGTGGCCTCCGACTTCGCCTCCGTGGCGGCGGCCACGGCGGAGGCTGCCGCCACGGCGGCGTCCGGTCCCGTACCCGGGACGATGCCGGCGAGCCCGGAGAGCATCTGGCCGAGCTGGGAGGTGACCGCGTCCTTCTGGCGGGTGAGATCCTCGACCTCGCGGCGGGCCGTCTGCGTAGCCAGGTCGGCCTCGGTGCGGGCCTGGGTGAGCAGGCGATCCGCCTCGGTCTTCGCTTCGTTCAGGCTCTTCTCGGCGGCCGACTTGGCTTCTTCGACCGTGTCGTGGGCGGTGCGTTCCGACTCGACCCGCCGCGCTTCGGCGCGCTGCTCGATCTCCTTGGCCCGTTCCTGGGCTGCCCGGGCCCGCTCCTCGGCCTCGTTGACAAGCTTCTGGGTCTGGGCGACCTGGGCGGCGTGCCGCTCCGACTCCTCGCGCTCGGCCTTCTCCCGCCGCTCGGCCAGCTGCAGCTCAAGGGCCTGCAGATCCTTGTCGCGCTTGTCTCGAGCGTCGGTGAGGAGCTTCGTTGCCTCGGCGCGCTTCTCCTCGGCCTCGCGGGCGGCCTTCGCCCGCTGCTGGGTGATCTCCCGTTCCGCGGTCGCACGGAGGGTGGAGACCTCCCGCTCGACGGTGGACTTCAGCTCGGCGACCTCGTGCGCGGTGACGGTGCGCAGCTGCTTGGTCTCCCGATCGGCGTCGGCCCGCAGGGTGTCGGCCTCGCGGCGGGCCTGGACGCGGACCTCGGCCGCCTCCCGCTCCGCGGTGGTCCGGACGTTGCCCGCCTCCCGCTCCGCAGTGGCCTTCATCGCCGCCACCTCGGCCCGTGCCTTGTCAGTGATCTCCCGGGCCTCGAGGCGGGCGGCGGAGAGAATGCCCTCGGACTCCCGCTTCGCCTCGTTGCGGTGGTCGTTGGCGTGCTCCTCGGCGAGCCGAAGGATCTGCTCAACGCGGGTGCCGATGCCGGAGAGGGTCGGCCGATTGTTCTCTTCGAGTTGCTTGCTGGCCTCGGAGAGCTTCTGCTCGAGGGCGGTCATCCGCTGCTCGGCCTGGCGGAGCCGGCGCTGCGCGTCGTTCATCCGCTGCTCGGCCTCGGCACGGGCCTGCTCGGACTGGGTCAGTGCGGCGCTCATCCGACCAAGGAAGTCGTCAACCTGCCCGGTGTTGTAGCCGCGCAGGCCGACCGTGAAGTCCGGCTGGGTGTTCGCGTTATCGAAGAACGCAAGAGGGGAGGACTGCTGCTGGGGCATTGGGACATACTGGCAGACGACCTGGGGGCCTTCGCAAGAGCGCCCCGACCTTTGCCATCCTCATTACAGGGTGGACCCCGGTCGCGGCGCGGCGGCCAGACCAAACGGCGATCTTGGCAGCTCCCAGATGCCGCGGCGGTCTGAAGTGGGCTCTGAAATGGGGCCGTGAGCAAGGACTCGCGGCCCCATTCCGTTCTGCGCCGGTATCGGGGGAGCCGGTATCGTTCGAATGGGTGGCCAGACCAGCGAAAGGAAAGGCAATCCAGCCGCCACATTGGTGGCGCCCCTTGTCCGTCTGATCAGTGACCGCGGAACCGGTTGATCGCTGCCTCGTGCCGCCCGCGGAACTCGGGGTCGCGCACACCGAGGCCGTCGGCCGGAGCAAGGCAGCGGACCCCGACCTTGCCCTGGTGCGCGTTCCGGTGCACCTCATATGCGGCCTGGCCGGTCTGTTCCAGGCTGTAGGTCTTCGACACGGTTGGGTGGATCTTGCCGAGGGCGATCAGCCGGTTCGCCTCCCACGCCTCCCGGTAGTTCGCGAAGTGGCTGCCGACGATCCGCTTCAGGTGCATCCAGAGGTAGCGGTTGTCGTACTGGTGTTGGTAGCCGCTGGTCGAGGCGCAGGTGACCACGGTGCCGCCGCGTTTGGTGACGAAGACGCTGGCTCCGAAGGTCTCCCGCCCCGGGTGCTCGAAGACGATGTCGGGGTCCTCGCCGCCGGTCAGCTCGCGAATGCGTTCACCGAAGCGGCGCCACTCGTCCGGGTTCTGGGTCTGCTCGTCCTGCCAGAACCGAAAGCCTTCGGCGGCCCGGTCGATCACCAGCTCCGCGCCCATCCGTCGGCACAGTTCCGCCTTTTCCGGCGAGGAGACCACGCAGACCGGAATCGCCCCGCCGGTGAGCGCCATCTGGGTGGCGTAGCTGCCCAGGCCGCCGGAGGCGCCCCAGATCAGCACGACATCCCCCTGCTTCATGTTGGCGCCATGGTGGGAGACGAGCTGTCGGTAGGCCGTGGAGTTGACCAATCCCGGGCTCGCCGCCTCCTCCCAGCTGAGGTGGCGGGGCTTCGGCATGAGCTGGTTGGCCTTGACGATCGCCAGCTCGGCCAGACCGCCGAAGTTGGTCTCGAAGCCCCAGATCCGCTGCTGTGGGTCGAGCATGGTGTCGTCGTGTCCGGCGGCCTCCTCCAGCTCCACCGAGAGGCAGTGGGCGACGACCTCGTCGCCGGCCTGCCACCGGGTTACCCCGGGGCCGGTGCGGAGCACGACGCCGGCCGCGTCCGAACCGACCACGTGGTACGGCAGGTCGTGTCGCCTGGTCAGCTCGGAGAGTCGGCCATAGCGCTGGAGGAACTTGAAGGTCGGCAGTGGTTCGAAGATGCTCGTCCACACCGTGTTGTAGTTGATGGCGCTGGCCATCACCGCGACCAGCGCCTCGCCGGGACCGGGCTGCGGGGTCGGCACCTCCTGGACGTGTAGCGCCTTGCGGGGGTCCTTGTCCCGCGTGGCCATTCCGTCGAAGATCTGTGTCTCCTCGGCGCGTACGACGACGCCTCGGTAGGACTGTGGAATCGGGAGCCGGGCAACACCAGCGAGTTCACGTTCAGGCTGTGCCGAACCCTCTGCGGCCATGATCGTTTCGAGGATGTCCTGCACTTCGACCTCCCGTTCGTCTGCCCCGCGCGTCGCCGGTAGGGGCGTGCCATCGTCGGCGCCCGGCGTGTCGGTCACCGGCTCGGTATCGACGCATCCGGCATCGACCGCGCTGCTATGGAGGCGGATGTTACTGAACGGTAGCTTTGCTCGGAAGTGCTGTGTGAAAAAGTGCATCGATTGGTGGGTGGGCCCTGCCCGGCGGGGAGCAGGGGCGGGCCCACCTGGCCTCAGTGGTCCACAGCAGGCTCGACCAGCTCGACCAAGACGCCACCGGCGTCCTTCGGGTGGACGAAGTTGATCCGGGAGTTCGCGGTGCCCCGCTTCGGCTGCTCATACAGCAGGCGGAGACCCCGCTCGCGTAGCTTGGCGCAGGCTACGTCGATGTCGGCGACCGTGTACGCGACCTGCTGCACGCCCGGGCCCTGCCGGTCGAGGAACCGCGCGATCGTAGCCGCCGGCGAGAGTGGGGCGAGCAGCTGCACGCAGCCACCGGCGGATGTCGGGCCGACCGCCAGCATCGCCTCGCGGACGCCCTGCTCCTCGTTGGTCTCGGTGTGTACACACCGCATGCCGAAGGCGCGCTGGTAGAAGTCGATCGCCTCGTCCAGGTCGGGTACGGCGATACCGACATGGTCGATGCGGCGTAGTCCGATGTCTGTGTCGTGGTCCGCAGCGGACTCGACGGGGGGATTCTCGGCCATGGCGTCAGTCTGGCCGAACGGGTGCGCGGGAAGCGCAGCCGGTTGGCTATCTCACGCCACGGGAAGGTGCTGACCTGTGCCACGGGAAGGCTGTCGCCTGCGGTCGCCGGTGCCGGTGGAGAGGTCGACGCGGGGCCCGGGGCGCCGGGGGCGGCGGTCGGCGCCCGCGTGACTGGGCGCGAGCCGCTACGCTGTCCGGGCGGTCGCTGCGAAGTTCCCGTGTCCCTTGTGCGGCGGGGCGACGAGGCCGTGCACCGGGTTGGCCCTACCGTGCGTCGTCGATGTGCGCGGGGTCACCGTCGCCAATCTGCTCCCAGAAGCTAAGGTGCGTCCTAACAATCGTTAAGGCGTACAGGTCGGGACCCTCGGAGGCAGGTATGGCTTCGGTGATCGTCAGCGGCGCTCGAACCCCGATGGGGCGACTGCTGGGAAATCTCAAGGATCTTTCCGCGACCCGGCTTGGTGGCGTGGCGATCAAGGCAGCGCTGGAGCGTGGCGAGGTCGCCCCGGACCAGGTCCAGTACGTGATCATGGGGCAGGTGCTCCAGGCGGGCGCCGGTCAGATTCCGGCCCGGCAGGCGGCCGCCGAGGCGGGCATCCCGCTCTCTGTTCCAGCGCTGACCATCAACAAGGTCTGCCTCTCCGGGCTGGACGCGATCGCGCTGGCCGACCAGTTGATCAGGGCTGGGGAGTTTGACGTCGTCGTGGCCGGCGGCATGGAGTCGATGACCAACGCCCCGCATCTGCTGTTGGGGCAGCGGGGTGGCTACAAGTACGGCGACGTGGTGATCAAGGATCACATGGCCCTCGACGGGCTCACCGACGCCTGGGACTGCTGCTCGATGGGGGAGTCGACCGAGCGGCACGGCAGCACCAAGGGGATCAGCCGCGCGGAGCAGGACGCCTTCGCCGCAGGAAGCCACCAGCGTGCCGCCGCGGCCCAGAAGAACGGGCACTTCACCGAAGAGATCACCCCGGTTGTTCTCCCGCAGCGCAAGGGTGAGCCGCTGGTGATCAGCGAGGACGAGGGCATTCGTCCGGATGCCACCGCTGAGTCGCTGGCGAAGCTACGTCCGGCCTTCGCCCCGGAGGGCAGTATCACCGCTGGCAGCTCGTCGCCGATCTCCGACGGGGCTGCCGCGGTCGTGGTGATGAGTAAGGCCAAGGCGAAGGAGCTAGGGCTGACCTGGCTGGCCGAGATCGGTGCGCACGGCAACGTCGCCGGCCCGGACAACTCGCTGCACTCGCAGCCATCCAATGCGATCGGCCACGCGCTTCGGAAGGCGGGCCTCACCATCAACGACCTGGATCTGATCGAGATCAACGAGGCGTTTGCGCAGGTGGGCATCCAGTCAACCCGTGACCTCGGGATCAGCCCGGACAAGGTCAACGTCAACGGCGGTGCGATCGCCCTCGGGCACCCGATCGGTATGTCCGGTGCCCGGCTGGTCCTGACCCTGGCGCTGGAGCTCAAGCGGCGCGGTGGCGGCACCGGCGCGGCAGCGCTCTGTGGCGGTGGTGGCCAGGGCGACGCGCTGATCATCCACGTCCCAGCGGGGGCCGAGAGCCAGGGGTGAGCCAGACCGGCGAGCCCCGTGGTCGGGAACGAAAGGCACCATGACTGACGCCGTCAACAATGTCCCGGCCGCGCCGCCGGTGCGCCGCAGCCGGGATATTCCCATGCTCGTCGAGCGGGCCCGCGCGGGTGACCCCCGTGCGGTCGCCCGGCTCATCACGTTGGTCGAATCCGGGGACGGGACACTGCCGCGGATCGCGGCGGCTTTCGCCCCGTACGCGGGCCAGGCCCAGGTGGTCGGCCTGACGGGTTCGCCCGGAGTGGGTAAGTCGACCACCACCAACGAGTTGGTGCGAGCGCTGCGCTCCCGGGGACACCGGGTCGGCGTGCTGGCCATCGACCCGTCCAGCCCCTTCACCGGTGGGGCGATTCTCGGCGATCGGGTTCGGATGCAGGACCACGCCACCGATCCCGGCGTCTACATCCGTTCCATGTCCAGTCGCGGGCACCTCGGTGGGCTCTCGGCGGCAACGCCGCAGGCGGTCCGGGTGCTGGAGGGCGCCGGCTGCGACGTGGTGTTGGTGGAGACCGTCGGCGTGGGGCAGGCGGAGGTGGAGGTCGCCTCGCTCGCGGACACCACGCTCGTGCTGCTCGCGCCTGGAATGGGGGACGCGATCCAGGCGGTCAAGGCCGGCATCCTGGAGATCGCCGACGTGTTCGTGGTCAACAAGGCCGACCGGGACGGCGCCGATGCCACGGTCCGGGACATCCAGGGCATGATCGCGCTGGGGGAACGAGGGCCGGGGCAGTGGCGGCCAGCGGTGGTGCGTGCTGTCGCCGTACGCGGTGAGGGGATCGACGACGTCGCCGCGGCCATCGACAAGCATCGGGGTTGGCTGGTCGAGCGGGGTGAACTCCGCCGTCGTCAGGAGGCACGGGCCGCCGCTGAGGTGGAGGCGATCGCGCTGGGCGCGCTCCGGGCTCGAATCGGTTCGCTGCGGGATGGCACCGAGCTGTCGACGCTCGCTGCCCGGGTGGCCGCGGGCTCGCTCGACCCGTATGCGGCGGCTGATCAGCTCCTCGCCCAGATCGCCGGCGACAGCGCCGGAGATCCTACCGGCCGGTACGAACGTCCTTAGCGAGCGTTCAGGGCAGGATCTACACTCGGAGGCGGAGTCGCAGACCCGAGGAGGAGCCCCGCGGATGAACGCCGACGAGATCGCCGCTGGACGCAGACGCTGGCAGGACCGCTATGATGCCGCGCGTAAACGGGACGCCGACTTCACCACGCTCTCCGGGATGACTGTCGCCCCGGTGTACGGGCCGCCGGAAGGGGTGGACCACCCCGGCTTTGAGCGGATCGGCTGGCCGGGTGAGTTCCCGTACACCCGTGGTCTACACCCGACCGGCTACCGAGGGCGGGCCTGGACCATCCGGCAGTTCGCCGGCTTCGGTAACGCCCGGCAGACCAACGAGCGTTACAAGATGATCCTGGGCGCGGGGGGCGGTGGGCTCTCCGTCGCCTTCGACATGCCCACGTTGATGGGGCGTGACTCGGATGACCCGCAGTCACTCGGCGAGGTCGGGCACTGCGGGGTCGCGGTGGACAGCGCCGCCGACATGGAGGTGCTCTTCGACGGCATCGACCTGGCCGGTGTCACGACGAGTATGACCATCTCCGGGCCGGCCGTACCGGTCTTCTGCATGTATCTGATCGCTGCCGAGCGGCAGGGCGCGGACCTCTCCCGCCTGGATGGCACCCTGCAGACGGACATCTTCAAGGAGTACATCGCACAGAAGGAGTGGCTCTTCGACCCGGAGCCGCACCTGCGCCTCATCGGCGACCTGATGGAGTACTGCGCTCGGGAGATTCCCCGGTACAAGCCGCTCTCCGTCTCCGGCTACCACATCCGGGAGGCGGGCTCGACGGCGGCGCAGGAGCTGGCGTACACCCTCGCCGACGGCTTCGGCTATGTCGAGCTGGGCCTCTCCCGTGGCCTCGACGTGAACGTCTTCGCCCCGGGCCTGAGCTTCTTCTTCGATTCCCATGTGGATTTCTTCGAGGAGGTCGCGAAGTTCCGTGCCGCCCGCCGGATCTGGGCTCGCTGGCTGCGCGACGTCTACGGTGCCACCAGCGAGAAGGCGCAGTGGCTGCGCTTCCACACGCAGACCGCCGGGGTCTCGCTGACCGCACAGCAGCCGGTCAACAACGTGGTCCGGACCGCCGTGGAGGCCCTCGCGGCCGTGCTCGGCGGCACCAACTCGCTGCACACCAACGCCCTCGACGAAACCCTGGCGCTGCCCACCGACGAGTCGGCCGAGATCGCCCTGCGGACCCAGCAGGTGTTGATGGAGGAGACCGGGGTGACCAACGTGGCCGACCCGCTGGGCGGCTCCTGGTACGTCGAGGCGCTCACCGACAAGATCGAGGCCGAGGTGGAGGAGATCTTCGCCCGGATCCGGCAGCTCGGCGGTGAGGGACCGCACGAGATCGGGCCGATGACCTCGGGAATCCTGCGGGGCATTGAGGATGGCTGGTTCACCGGACACATCGCCGAGGCGGCATTCGCCTACCAGCGGGCGCTGGAGAAGGGCGAAAAGAAGATCGTCGGGGTCAACTGTCACACCGGCACGGTCGCCAAGGACCTGGAGATCCTGCGGATCTCGCACGAGGTCGAGCTGGAACAACGGCGCATGCTCGGCGAGCGGAAGACAGCCCGGGATGACGCCGAGGTCAGCGCGGCGTTGGAGCGGATGGTCGCGGTCAGCCGGACCAGCGGGAACATGATCCCGGCGATGCTCGACGCGGTCCGTGCCGAGGCGACCCTGGGCGAGATCTGTGATGCGCTGCGCCTCGAGTGGGGCGTCTACCGCGAACCGGCTCGCTTCTGACCGCCGGTATCCCGCAGGCGTGGCGGGGAGGTGTGGTGACCTGCGTGAGAACCGTGACCTTCGGCGTCGCCGAAGGGCGGAGATTGGCGTCACCCGTGCGAGACTAGGTAACCATGAGCGACCCACGGATCACCCCGTCGATCTTTACCCGCGGCGCGGTAGACCTCAGCGCGCTGCGCACCCCCGCACCCTCCCCGGCCCCCGCGCCTGCCCAGACCGGCCCGTCCGATGGCGGCGCCGGGAGTACTGCCACCGTCATTGATGTCACCGAGGCGACCTTCCAGGCCGAGGTCCTCGAACGGTCGCTCAGCACACCGGTGGTCGTCGACTTCTGGGCCGAGTGGTGCGAACCCTGTAAGCAGCTCTCGCCGGTGCTCGAGCGGCTCGCCGTCGAGGGCGGCGGCGCCTGGGTGCTGGCCAAGGTCGACGTGGACGCCAACCCCCGGCTGGCGCAGATGTTCCGGGTGCAGGGCATTCCGATGGTCTACGCGGTGGTCGGTGGCCAGCCGGTTGACGCGTTCTCCGGGGTGGTGCCCGAGGCGCAGCTGCGGCAGTGGATCCAGGCGGTTCTCAAGGCTGGTGGCGCGAGCGTGGCCGAGACGGCCGACCCACGGTTGGACGAGGCCGACGAGTCGCTGCTCAACGGCGACCTGGACGCGGCGGAGCAGGCGTACCGCAAGATCCTGGCCGAGGTGCCGTCGGACGCCGCGGCGGAGGCGGGGCTGGCCCAGGTCGGACTGGCCCGTCGGGTCGCCGGTTCCGACCCGCAGGCGGTGCTCGCCGCGGCGGCCGCAGCCACCGACGACCTCGACGCCCAGCTGCTCGCCGCCGATGTCGAGGTGCTTGGCGGGATGGCGGAGCAGGCCTACGAACGTCTGGTCGGGCTGGTTCGTCGCACCGCTGGTGAGGACCGCGAGAAGGTGCGTCAGCACCTAGTCGGCCTCTTCACCATTGCCGGCCCCGACGATTCCGCGGTGGCGCTGGCCCGTCGGGCACTGGCCAGCGCCCTGTTCTGATCCAGTCACGTCGGCGCGGGCCGGTTGCCGACCGGCCCGCACGAGCTTGAGGACGGGAGCCCATGATGCGCCGGATCGCCGTCCTCGACGCGCCCACCAACCTCGGGCTGCGTCCGCCCACCGCCACCTCGGTGCCGGGCTGCGGCAAGGCTCCTGGTGCCCTGCGTGACCAGGGCCTGCTCGGCCGGCTCCGCGCCCGGGACGCCGGCTGCCTGACCCCGTCCCGGTACGACCCGGGCGACTGGCGACCCGGTGATGGCGTATGTCACGCGTATGAGATAGCCAACTACTCGGTGGCGCTCGCCGACCGGATTGGCGCAGTCATCGACCGAGGTGAGTTTCCGTTGGTGCTCGGCGGGGACTGCTCGGTCGTGCTCGGCTCGGCGCTGGCCATGCACCGGCTCGGTGCGGCGGTGGGTGGTCGGGTCGGGCTCGTCTTCGTGGACGGGCATTCGGATTTCCGGCACCCCGGCAACGCCTCGTACGTGGGCGCGGCGGCCGGTGAGGGGCTGGCCCTGGTCACCGGTCGCGGTCAGCTCGACCTGACCGCGATTGAGGGCCGGCGGCCGTATTTTCGGGACATCGACGTGGTGGTGCTGGGCATCCGGGCGCAGGACGACTATCGGCTCGACCTCCAGGCCGCTGGGATCACCACCCGACCGGTTCCGGCGCTGCGCGCGGAGGGTGCGGCCCGGACCGCGCAGTGGGCGCACGACCAGCTCACCCACTGCGCGGGTTACTGGCTGCATGTTGACGTGGACGTGCTGGACCCGGCCGTGATGCCCGCCGTTGATGCTCCCGACCCGGGCGGAATCGCCTTTGCCGAACTGGAGAGTCTGCTCGCCGGCCTGGTCGACACCCCGCACTGTCTGGGTGTTGAGCTGACCGTTTTTGATCCGGACTACGACCCGGACGGGTCGTACGCCGCCGAGATCGTTAACACCCTGGTCGGGGGCCTCCGCCCGGTCACTGCGTCGGGATCGGTCCCACCTCGGCTGCCGACCGCTGCCCCGCTGCGCCGGGGAGCGGAGCGCCGCCGGAGCCCGGAGCAGCCGGTCCTCCTCGTCAACCAGGGTGGGCCGGTCGGTGTGGAGCCGTCCCCGGAGCCGCCGACCGGTGCGGGGGCGCCCGCCGATCCGGCGGCACCGGCGGAGGCCCGACTCCCGGCGACCCGGAGGCGACCAGTCAGCTGACGCCGGTTGGTCGCCTCGACACCCCCAGATTGCTGGCCTTTCTGCACCGTAATACAGCTGTATCGGCTGGTTTGTCCCTGGCCGTAGGCCGAGACGCCGAAGACGGGCCGCGACCGGGTGATGAACATCCGGAGGCGGGGTAAACCAGGTGGGTCGACCCCTATCGCAGTAGGTGAAAGACGGCAGTCCCGAACCGGACGTCCGGATGATGGTCCGCCGACCAAGGCGCGGATAGGCAGGGCCTAGGCTGGGCGCAGAGTGACCCACGACGCGGTGGGTCGAGGGGAGTGGCACCGATGGACCGGCGTCCGGCTACCAAACCGGGACCCGACCTCCGGCAGGTTGATACCGGCCGGGACGACAACTTCGATTCGGCGACCGATTCCGACGGGTTCGGTGACGTCGAGACTGGTGTGACCGGCCTGACCGGTTCGAGCATCGACTCGATCTACGACTTGGGCCTGCCCGCCGACGCATTGGGGGACGACGCCGAGGATTCGGACCTCGATGAGACGGTACCCAACGCGGAGCGCCTAGTGGCGCAGGCGATCGCGCTCGCCGGCGACGACCACGACGCGGCGTCGCTGGTTCGCCGCTACTGGCGGTTCGCACCAGATGAGGAGCTGATCGGCTTCACCGCCGAGGAGATGCTCGACTCCGTACGTACCCACCGGGAACTGGCCGAGCAGCGGGTACCGGGCGAACTCAGACTGCGCATCCAGGAGCCGGATGCCGACCAGCACCACTCGGTGGTCGAGATCGTCACCGACGACATGCCCTTCCTGGTGGACTCGGTCACCGCCCTGCTCAATTCGCATCACCTGGATGTGCACCTACTGGTCCATCCGTTGCTGGTGATTCGGCGCGAGCCGCTGGGCCGGCTGATCGAGGTGGCCGCCGATGTGGAGCCCGACGAGGTGACCACCGGTGGCCTGATCGAGAGCTGGATGCGGATCGAGATCGACCCGGTCCGGGACGCGGCGGACCGGGACAACCTGCGTCGGGAGCTGCAACGGGTGCTCACCGACGTGCGGGAGGCGGTCGAGGACTGGCCCAGGATGCGCCAGCAGGCGCTGACGCTCGCCGACGAGCTGGCCGCCGCGCGGAACAGCGATAGCCGGCCGCCGGTGCCGGAGAAGGACATCACCGACTCGGTCGAGCTGCTGCGCTGGCTCGCCCACGACCACTTCACCTTCCTCGGCTACCGGGAGTATCGCCTGGTGGACGCCGAGGGGGAGGCGGGCGGTAAGGCCCTGCGCGCGGTGCTCGGCACCGGCCTCGGGATCCTGCGCTCGGACTCCACGGAGTCCCGCGCGTTGTCGTCGATGACGCCCGAGGCGCACGAGCGGGTCACCGAGAAGCGCCTGCTGGTCATCACCAAGGCGAACTCACGGGCTACCGTGCACCGATCCGCGTACCTGGACTACATCGGCTTCAAGGTGTTCGACGAGGCCGGCGAGGTGGTCGGGGAACGTCGGTTCATCGGTCTGTTCGCCACCGCCGCATACCGCACCAGCGTGCAGGAGCTGCCGGTGGTACGGCGCAAGGTGGCGGAGGTGGTCGACCGGTCCGGTCTGAGCCTGCGCAGCCACTCCGGCAAGGATCTACTCCAGATCCTGGAGACCTATCCGCGCGACGAGCTGTTCCAGATCAAGACCGATGACCTGTACCACGCGGTGATCGGTGTGCTGCGGATGGCTGGCCGCCGGCAACTGCGGGTGTTCCTGCGCCGGGATGCGTATGGACGCTTCATCTCCTGCCTGATCTATCTGCCGCGGGACCGGTTCACCACCCAGAATCGGCTGCGGATGCAGGACATCCTGCTGCGGGAGCTGAATGGGGTCGGGGTCGACTACACCACCCGGGTTACCGAGTCGATGCTGGCCCGGGTGCACTTCATCGTGCGTACCGACCCGACCAAGCCGCCGGGGGACATCGACGCCGACCTGCTCGCCGAGGAGTTGGCCGACGCCACCCGACTCTGGGACGACGACTACCGGCTGGTGCTGGAGCGCAAGCTCGGCGACGAGCAGGCCAAGCACCTATTCTCCCGGTACGCCGACGCCTTCCCGGAGGGCTACAAGGACGGGCACACGCCGTACGAGGCGATGAAAGACCTGGCGAAGCTGGAGCTGCTGGAGGAGCCCGGCCAGCTGGAGATGCACCTGTTCCGGAAGCAGCTGGCGCCTCGTGCGGCGAGTCGGGTGGCCGGCGGCGACGAGTCGATGGACGTCCGGTTCAAGGTCTACCGCTACGGCGAGCCAATGATGCTCTCGGCGGTGCTGCCGGTGCTGCACTCGCTCGGGGTGAAGGCGGTTGACGAGCACCCGTACGAGGTAGAGCGCATTGACGGCCGGATCTGGCTGTACGACTTTGGCCTGCGGTTGCCGGAGGGGCACCAGGAGTTGGCCGAGGTGCGCCCGCACGTGGAGAACGCCTTCGCGGCGGCGTGGCGGGGCGAGGCCGAGGTGGACGGCTTCAACGCGCTGGTCCTGCGCGCCGGCCTCACCTGGCGGCAGGTGGTCGTGTTGCGGGCGTACGCCAAGTACCTGCGGCAGGCGGGCACGGTCTTCTCCCAGGACTACATGGAGTCGACGTTTATCGCGTATCCGCGGATCGCGGCCCTGCTGGTGCGGCTCTTCGAGGCCCGGTTCGCGCCGGGCTCAACGAGCGCCGAGCAGCGTCAGCAGCAGAGCAGGGAACTGGTCGCCGAGCTGCGTGCCGCCCTCGACGACGTGGCCAGCCTCGACCAGGACCGAATCCTCCGGTCGTACCTGACTCTGATCCAGGCCACCCTGCGGACGAGCTTCTACCAGAAGCGCGTCGACGGGCGGCCGAAGCCGTATGTTGCCCTGAAGCTGGATCCGCAGGCGGTGCCGGATCTGCCGGCGCCGCGGCCCCGGTTTGAGATTTTCGTGTACTCGCCCCGGTTCGAGGGTGTGCACCTGCGCTTCGGGCCAGTGGCCCGGGGCGGGCTGCGCTGGTCCGACCGGCGGGAGGACTTCCGCACCGAGGTACTCGGTCTGGTCAAGGCGCAGATGGTGAAGAACGCCGTGATCGTCCCGGTCGGTGCCAAGGGTGGCTTCGTGCTCAAGCAGAAGCCGGGTGACCGGGACGAAGCCGTGGCCTGCTACAAGGAGTTCATCGCCGCGCTGTTGGACGCCACCGACAACATCGTCAGCGGCGAGATCGTGCCGCCGCCGGATGTGGTTCGCCACGACGGGGACGACCCGTACATGGTTGTCGCGGCGGACAAGGGGACCGCCACCTTCTCCGACATCGCCAACGAGATCTCCACGGCCCACAACTTCTGGCTGGGCGACGCGTTCGCCTCCGGCGGATCGGCGGGCTACGACCACAAGAAGATGGGGATCACCGCCCGCGGCGCCTGGGAGTCGGTGAAACGGCACTTCCGCGAGTTGGGGCACGACACCCAGACCCAGGAATTCACGGTGGTCGGCGTCGGCGACATGTCCGGTGACGTCTTCGGCAACGGGATGCTGCTGTCCCGGCACATCCGGCTGGTGGCCGCCTTCGACCACCGGCACATCTTCCTCGATCCGTTTCCGGACGCCGCCACCTCCTGGGTGGAGCGGAAGCGGTTGTTCGACCTGTCTCGGTCGACGTGGGAGGAGTACAACCCGGAGTTGATCTCCGAGGGGGGAGGCGTGTTCCTCCGTACCGCGAAGTCGGTGCCGATCTCGCCTCAGGTACGGGCGGCGCTCGGTATCGAGGACGGCGTGTCGCAGCTCAGCCCGCAGGAGTTGATGAAGGCGATCCTCACCGCCTCGGTCGACCTGTTCTGGAACGGCGGCATCGGCACCTACATCAAGGCCTCGAGTCAGACCAACGTCGAGGTGGGGGACAAGTCCAACGACGCGATCCGGGTCGACGGCAAGGACCTGCGCTGCCGGGTCGTCGGTGAGGGGGGCAACCTGGGCTGCACCCAGCTCGGCCGGATCGAGTACGCCGAGGCCGGCGGTCGGATCTACACCGACTTCATCGACAACGCGGCCGGGGTGGACTGCTCGGACCACGAGGTGAATATCAAGATCCTGCTGAACACGGCGGTCGCCGACGGGGAGCTGACCGTTGGGGAGCGGGACGAGTTGCTCGCCGAGATGACCGACGAGGTCGCCGAGTTGGTGCTGCGGGACAACTACGACCAGGCACGGGCGATCAGCAACGCACAGGCCCAGGCACCGTCGCTGTTGCCGGTGCACCGGCGGATGATCGTTGATCTGGAGCGCTCCGGTGCCCTGGACCGGGCGCTGGAGGCGCTGCCGCCGGACGAGGAGCTGGCCGTCCGGATGGAGTCCGGGATGACCGCGCCGGAGTTCGCGGTGCTTCTCGCGTACGTCAAGATCGTGCTCGAGAAGGAGATCCTGGCGGAAGGCCTGGCTGACGAGGAGTGGACGACTGAGCTGTTGGTCAACTACTTCCCCACGCCGATGCGGGAGCGGTTCGCCGAGCGGATGTCCCGCCACCGGTTGCGCCGGGACATCGTCACCACCATGTTGGTGAACGAGACGATCAACCGGGGCGGTATCTCGTTCGTCTACCGGGTGGTCGAGGAGACCGGGGCGAGCGCCGCCGACGTGCTCCGCGCGTACGTGGTGGTCCGCGAGGTGTTCGGGCTGCGCGGGATCTGGAACGCCGTCGAGGAGCTGGACAATCGGGTCGCCCCTGACCTGCAGACCGACGTATACCTGGACTTCCGGCGCCTGCTGGACCGGGCGGTGCGGTGGCTGGTGACCAACCGCCGCTCTCCGATCGATGTGCCGGCGGAGGTCGCGCGGCTGCGCGACGGAGTCGCCCACCTCCTACCGCGGATGGAGACGCTCTTCTACGGCAGCGAGCGGGAGGCAATCGCGGCGCACATCGAGTCGATGGTCGCCAAGGGGCTGCCGCGGGACCTGGCGCAGCAGACGGTCCGGTTGATATACAGTTTCGGCTTGCTCGATGTCGTCGAGACTGCGGCGAGCAGTGGGCGGGACGTGTCCGAAGTCGCATCGGTCTACTTCGTCCTGTCGGACCGCTTCCGGGTGGACTCGCTGCTGTCGAAGATCTCGCTACTACCGCGAGAGGACCGGTGGCAAACACTAGCCCGGATGGCGCTGCGGTACGACCTGTATGCCGCGCTCGCTGCGTTGACCACCGAGGTGCTGGGGGGTACCCCGGGCAACCTGCCACCGGTGGAGCGGGTGCAGCAGTGGGAGCAGTCGAACGCTACCTCGATCCACCGTGCACAGCGGGCGATGGGGGAGTTCGACGAGTCCCGGGCCGACCTGGCCGCCCTGTCGGTGCTGCTGCGTCAGATCCGAACCCTGGTGCGGACCTCGGCGGCGTCCTGACCCGCGGGGTGTCCCGGCGGCCGGGCCTCGGCCGCCGGGACCTCCGACCCCTGGGTCATTGGGCCTGGGTGGCGAAGACGACGATGTTGTCCGGGTAGCTGCCGGCCGCCTCGTCGAAGACACCACCACAGGTCACCACCCGTAGTCCGATCTGGTCCGTGGAGCCGTAGACCAGTTCGGCTGGGAAATCGTTCTTTGGATAGGTTTTCACCGACTCGACGGTGAAGTCGACCTGTTCGCCGTCCTCCCGGGCCACTCCAACCGTGTCGCCCGGTCGCAACTCACCGAGGGAGAAGAAGACCGCGGGTCCGAGCTCTGCCGAGTCGACGTGTCCGACAATGACGGCGTTACCGACTTCGCCGGGGCTCGCTCCCGGCTCGTACCAGCCGGCCAGCTGTGCCTGATCGAGCGGGGGCACCTCGACTGTCCCATCCGGATTGGTACCGATCTTCATGATCGATGCGTCGACACCGATCTTGGGGATGACGATCTGGTTGGGAGCGGAGCGGGGGCGGCCGGAGGGGGCAGGCCGGGCGGCGTCCGGGCCGGTGGCCGCTGCCCCGACGGGAGAGTCGGCCAGCGCGGGAGGCTGCGGGGGGCGGGCCGATGGGCTCTCCGTAAACGATGCCCCGATCAGGCCGAAGCCGGCCAGGGCGAGCAGGACGACGACGACGGGGCCGGCGGCACGCCACGGAAGTCCGTGACGGCCACCGGCCCGGGTCGTCGTCCCCTCAGACCAGGGAACCATCGGTACGACGCCGCAGCAGCACCAGACCGCCCAGGGCGGCCGCGCCGAGCAGGCCAGCCCCACCGACGGCCAGGCCCCGGTTGTCGCCGGCACTCATGCCGCCGTCACCGCCGTCAACCCCGCCCCGCGGCAGCACAACGAGTTCACCCTCGCCGCACGAGCCTTTGAGCTTGTAGGTGCCCGGCTTGGCGTGCTTGTCCACCTCGGCTTCGCCGTAGTAGACGTAGTCCCGCTTGTGCTCCCAGCGGTCCCCGCCCCGGTCGTCGCCGTGCCGGTCGTCGTGCCGGCCGTCGCGGTCGTCATCGTTCCAGCCGCCGCGGCCTTCGGACTCCCAGTCGTCCTTGTGGTCGCGGCCCTTGTCGTCCCAGTCGTCCTTGTGGTCGCGGCCGTCGGAGTCCCAGCCGTTCTTGTGGTCGTAGTCGTCCTTGTGGTCGCGGCCGTCGGAGTCCCAG
>NZ_AXVR01000017.1 GCF_000484695.1 Salinispora cortesiana
GGATGCCGCAACCCCCGTAGCCGACGCGGGTCCGGCACCTGCCGCAACCGCCGCATCAGCGACGACACCGCCGACAACGGATCGACACCGTCCGGGGCCGCAGCGAGTTCAGCCTCCCACAACGCCAGATCAGCGAGGTGGTCAACAACAGGGTCGATCAGAGAAGATGACAACACGAGCGCGACTCCCGAAACGATCTTAAGGCGTAGACACCCGAAAGATCATCAGAGTCGCGCTCGTCCCACAACTCCCGCCCGACCGGTCATCAACACGGACAGAACACCTCAAGCCGGAACAACGCCGGGGCCGTGCCTAATCAAGAGCGCCCGGCTACGCCGGACGCACGCGACAGGTTCCGGGGATCAACGCCACGCCGCTACGCGGCACCCACCGAGCAGCCACACTCTCTGCGTCCGAGCTGAGGTTAGATTGCTATATTTAACTACGCGTCATTTTCTGACATCAGCCGTGACAGCAACCGGGGCGCACAGCTACAACCAGCGCCGCACAGTGGAGCGGCATCGTCACGGCAGACCCAAACGCTCGGCGATATACCGAGACCGATTTCAACTAACGCGATGATTGATCTACGGGGAACGGCAGATGGCTAACTAAACGACGCAGATCCTCGGGAGCGTCTGCCAGGAAAGCGTCAACGGCCCGCCGCACCAATCGCGACGCCACAACTACCTCGACATCGGTCCCTTCGTCAAGCGCATCAGACAGAACACCCAGGGGCGTGACGATGGCCGACTCGATACTCTCTGGCAGCGCGTCGAGATAGCCTGTGTCCTCGGTCAAGACCAAGTCTACAAGTTCTTGCGCGCGCAAGCGAATCGCCGAAGCATCAGATTTCCGCGATTCCGCCTCGGCCCCCGCCCAATCTGGTAGCCACGAGGGCAGACCGACTACAGCCATAAGCTCCCACCCTTCGAGCATCGAAAGCTAGGTCCCAGTCCAGTTAGACCGCGCCAGGACGAGGTCGGCTGGCGACACGAACAGCGCCGGCCCGCCGACCCATCCCAAACTAGCATGACCTTACTTTGCCCTAATTCTTAAATATTCAGCAAAGGTTGACACGCATTCGGGCAGGGGCCGATCGGAGTGCCATGTGCGTTGCCTTGCGAATTGAGACCGCGCACTCGTACAGCCCTCATCGATCCACCTAAAATTCCGGCAGCACCTTCAGCAGCCTCCGCCTGAATCAGACACATGACCTCTGCGCATCCACCATGGTGGCCCGAATCCACAAGCGCTCTTTCCAAAGCACCCCCAGGCTGCGGCGACAATCCATGGCCGTTGTGCCCGTAATAGGTGCTACCAGACGGCGAGGTGTACTCCGCCGCTACGTGGGGGCCCTTCTTGGTGGCGCCGGGCCGAAGGGAATCCGCATAGTTCTGTAGCGCGTCCTCACCACAGTTGTGTACGAGCACCGGCGTGTTGCCGGCTATCACATAGTACGTGTGGAACCGGCGGCGACGTCACGCTAGGTAGTGACGGGCCTCACCTGCACGTTCGCCCACGGTTCAAGCCGCCGAATGTCGACATCGTCGATGGTGACAGCAGTCATGACAGCAACACCGACGCACACTCGGCTACAGGTACGAGCCGTTGACCCGGACCACCACCCGTGAGCGCCAAGCAACGGGACCACCTTCCGGCTCAATCGCATCGCCCCGGCGTCACACCCCGCTCGGGTGAGTGGTGGTCCTTGGCCGTGAGCCCATTGCAGCCGGATACGGATGCGGGGCCCGGACGGCTCATGAGTAGACGTCTTTGCGGTGCCCGACGGCGTGGATGGTCAGCTCGTCGCCGTCGAGGCGGTAGAGGACGCGGTAGTCACCGACGCGCAATCGACGCCCGGATCCGTCTCGCATCTCGGTCGAGTTCTGTGGCGCAGGGTCGGGGACCAAGCCGAGGGATCGCGCTCAGGACGGTCAGGAAGGGCGGGGCTGCTTGTGCAGCCACACCAGCACATCCCGGTCGATCTGAACCTTCACGCCGCCGCACCGCCGGCCCGGACGGCCAGCAGCGCCTCCACCTCACGAGGATCCACCCCGAGCGACTCAAGAGCCGCCGACAGCGGCACGAACTCACCCTTGACACGGGAACGAGCGATCACCACAGCGTCCCGACGATCCCGGAACGCCTCGATCTCCTCCCACTCGTCGATACCGACCAGGACGGCCACCGGCCGCTCGTACTTCGTGATGATCACCGGCTCATCGGTGCGCTCAACCCCGTCCAGCACCCGACCCGCGCCATCACGGAACTCCCGCAACGTAATCCTCGTCATGTACCACACCGCACCATGCGGTGCCATTCGGCAGAGAAGAAGCGGTGCAGCCCCGAGGCCCCGGCCAAGTGAACCCGCCGCCGACGGAGCCACTGGGCTAAAAAGTGCTTCACCTAATCAAGAGGGCCCGGCCGACGTCGGGCCGCGCGCGCGGTGACCCAGGTCCTGGCGCCGCGCAGCCAGTTCAGGTGTGCTCAGCGGTGGAGATGCCCGGTCCGGGCTTTGGAGCCCCCGGTCGAAGTAGCGGCCTTGGCCTGGCCAGGGGCCAAGTGGGTCACCGTGACGGGTCTCCAGGCCCACCCGGCCGCGCCGAGTGCGGCGGCGATCTGGAGGAGCCCGGTGGTCAGGAGTACGGCCTCGGATCCTGCCCAGCCGATCAGGGCTCCGCCAGCCAGCAGCCCCAGGGAGGTGCCGCCGGAGTGCAGGACTGTCTCTGCGGTGAAGGCCGCCCGGCGTTCGGGGCCGTGGGTCTGCTCGCTGATCAGAGCGTTCAAGGCGGCGATCCCCCACGGCATCGCGGCTCCGCCCACTGCGGCCACGGCGGCGACACCGGCCAGGCTCGGTGCTACCAGTGGCAAGGCGACGAACACGGCACCGAGCACGACCCAGGAGAGCAGCATCGCCGTCATCCGCGGTAGACGGTCGATGACCATCGGCACCAGCAGGGAGGCGGCCACGGATGCGGCACCGTACCCGCTCATGCCCGCGGCGATGAGTGCGCCGGGCAGGTCGTGCTCGACCCCGAGTACGGCCAGGCCCAGGCTGAATCCGAACCAGCACACCCCGCCAACCCCAGCCATGAGTGCACCGGCCGCGATCTGCGGGCGGGAACGTAGCACCGCCAGAGCGGAGACTGGCCGTCCCGGCGTGGCCGCTCCCGGAACGCCGCCCTGGCCTTCGTGCGGTGTCGTTTCGCGGGCGGGGACGGCCAGGAAGGCGATCGCGGCCAGAGTGACCACGGCGGTCTCGCACCACAGCAGCGCGCCCGCACCCAACATGGTCACGGCCCAGGCCCCGGCGGGTGGGGCGAAGATCATCGAGACCCGGTGGGCGAGGTCCTGCCAGGCCAGCCACTTCGCTGGTCCGGTCCGGCCGCCACGTTCGACGTGTTCGTCGGCGAGGTCGGAGACCAGGGATCGCTCGGCCGGGCCCAGCAGCGCGCCCGCGACTCCGGTCACCAGGCCCGAGGCGCACAGCGCGACCGCGCCGACCTGACCCACCAGGGAGGCCACGGGGACGATGGCGAGCCCGGCGGCGTTCACGCCTGCCACCACCGCCAGGGCTCTCCCATCGGTTAGGCGGTCCCGCAGCCCCTTGCCCCACCAGCCCACCGTCAGCAGGGGCAGCCCGGCCATCCCGCCGACCAGCCCGGTGGTCCAGGCCTGCCCGGTCTCCTCCAGTGCGACCAGGGGCAGGGCGACGGCGGTCATCCTCGTCCCGATCCAGGTCACGAACGTGATCACGGTTAGTAGCAGCAGTCCTCTCCGCACGCACCGATCCTCAACCGCGCTCCTCCGACCGGGTAGAGATCTCTTCGCCTAGCTGGCTCATACACTGGGGGCATGAGACCCAGCCTGAAAGCCGAGGACCTGGTGCTGGTCGAGGCCGTGTCCCGGCACGGCTCGGTCGGAGCCGCGGCCAAGGAACTGCTGACCACCCAGCCCTCGGCCTCGCGTCGACTAGCCGCGCTGGAACGCCGCCTGGGGATCAGGTTGTTTGAGCGGGATACGACCGGGGCCCGCCCGACCCCGGCCGGGCGGGAGCTGGCCCGGCGAGCCGTACGCCTGCTGGCTGACCTCGACGCCCTCCCCGCCCAACTCGCCGCTGCGATGCAGGCCCCGTCGTTGAGCTTGGGCACGATCCAGGCGCTGGCCCCGATCGTGTTCACCGCCGCCCGGATCGAACTCGCCGGCGTGACGCTCCAGGCCGAGGTCGAGCACGGCCCCACCCTGATCGGCCGGGTCCACCAGGGCCTGCTGGACGCGGCGATCGTCACGATCGCAGACCAGGCCGTCCTGCCCCACGGCCTCCAGGTCACCGGGCTCGGGGCCTCCCCGCTGGTCCTCGTCCTGCCCGCGGACACCGCACCCCTGGCCCCGGGGAAGAGGGCGTTGGCGGGAAGGGAGGTGCTGTACTCCTCGATGGACCTGGCCGGCGAGCACCTGCTCGCAGGGTTGACCGGGCTCGGCGCGCTCCCGCAGCCGGGCCCCACGATCGAGGCCACCCTGCGTATCGCCCGGCACCGCAAGGTCCCGGCCGTGGTTCCTGACCTAGCCGCCCGCTGGTGGGATGACCGTACCGATCGCCTGCTGCCCTCCCCGGTGCCGGGGAGGGTCATGCTCTCGCTGGTGACCCGGCCCCCGCGACCATCTCACCTGGCACAGGTGCTGCCTGCCCTGACCGCGCGGATCCTGGGCGCCCCGCAGGACGCACGGGGCAGGCCCGAGCTGGGCGTGGCTCGCCGGTAGCTGTGGCTCGGCAGCCGCTCGTCCCTGGCCTGCCGAGCACGGCACCGCTGGAGAGCGGCTACGGCTGGGGTGCGGCCGCGTCGGACTGGCACCCGTCGGTGCAGCTCGGTGCCGGGTCGGCGGTGGCGGTGGCGCGGGTGGGCGGCGCGCAGTCGTCGCACTGATCGCCCCGCCACGCCGCGATCCCCTCCCGCACCGCGACGGCCGCGATGATGAGCGCGGCGATGGGGTCTGCCCAGGACCAGCCGAGCCCGGCGTTGAGGAGCAGACCCACGAGGAGCACCGCGGAGAGATACGTGCAGAGCGCGGTCTGGGTGGAGTCGGCCATGACGGTGGCCGAGCCGAGCTCCCGGCCGGTGCGTCGCTTGGCGCGGACCAGGAGGGGCATGACGATCAGCGAGGCGACGGCGATGCCGATGCCGACCGGGCTGGGGCTGGCGTCTCCGTCGCTGAGTAGCGAGCGCCCCGCGTCGACGGTGATCCAGGCGGCCAGGGCGAAGAACGACACGCCGATCAGTCGCAGCGCCAGCCGTTCCCGCTCCTCCGGCACCCGGGAGCGGAACTGCCAGATCACCACGGCCGCGCTGGACACCTCGACGAACGAGTCGAGGCCGAAGCCGATCAGTGCGGTGGACGAGGCCGCCGCGCCGGCGGCGATCGCGACCAAGCCCTCCAAGAGGTTGTAGCCGGCGGTGGCGTACGCCAGCCAGAGGCTGCGGCGGGACAGCAGCGCGCGCCGCTGGGGGGTCAGGGTGGAGGTGGTCACGCGTCGTCTCCTCGAACCGTGGACGAGCCGTATGTCGGGCAGAGGGCAACTGCCTCGCCGGTGGCGGCGAGGAGCTGTTCGGCCGAGCGCAGTAGCGCGGGCAGCTCCGGCCGGGCCAGCGCGTAGAACGACTGGCGACCCTCGACCCGGAAGTCGACCAGTTGACAGTCCCGCAGGCAGGAGAGGTGTTTCGAGACGGTTGACTGCGCCAGTCGCAGCTCACGGGTCAGGTCCACCACCCGGGCCTCACCCCGGGTGAGTCGGAGCAGGATGGCCAGCCGGGCTGGGTCGCCGAGGGAGCGGAACAGCGCGACGGCCGGCGCGAGGTCGGGGGAGCAATCAATCGCCACCAAGCGATGATAGCACCGCTGGTGCATCACTCTGTCGGACGGTCGGTCCGGGTCGCGGTGCCCTGGTCGGCGCACCGCGACCCGTGACCGGCGGTCAGCGGCGCGGGGGTCAGTCGACCGGGTATTCGGTGAGATAGACCGGCTCGCCGATGCGGGTGGTGTCGGCCGCCGCGCCGATCCCATTGACCACGTGGTCGATCGTGCCGGCGTTCAGGTTTACCGTCATCACGCGATGTAGCTGCACTCCGGGGCGATCCGGCACCTCGAATCCGTTCTCCGTGTGGATCGACGGGTTGTTTCGGTTGTACACGTACACCCCGCCGCCGTACAGCGTGTGGTGCCGTACCCGGTCGTCGACCTTGTATCCGGCCCAGCCCTGTACGTCGCCCTTCATCCAGTCGGCCTGCGTGGGCGGGTCGTAGGGCAGCTCGTTCTGGTAGAGGATCGTGGTGCCGTGCTCGCCGTTCCACACCGTGTTGTGGCGCTGGAAGTGCTCGACGAAGAGGCCGGTCGCGGTGACCCGGTCGCCGTTGATGATCGCGCCGTACCGCCCGGTATTGGTGCGCCAGCGGTCGGTGTCGCCCTTGACCCCCTCGGTGAAGTCCTCCACGCCGTGGTCACCCCGCCACACCCAGGTGTGGTCGATCAACACGTCGTCGGCGTTGACCTCCAGTGCGGTGTGGGTCCGGCCGATGTGGGGACCACCGACCCGGAAGTACACGTCCGAGAGCGTGATCGGGTTCTGCGGGGTGCTGTGGTTGCGTCCGTGCCGTTTACCAACCCGGAGTAGAACCGGCGACTCGTCGAGCCCCGCATCGATGGTCACCCCGGCCACCACGACACCGGGAACGCCGGCGACGTTGAGCGGCGCGGCACCGTCCACGGCGGTCAGCGTGGCGTGCCCCAGCCCGAGGACGACCGTGTCCGGCCGGCGGATCTCGATGCTGCGGGCGATGTCGTACCGGCCGGGGGTGAGCAGGAGGTGCTTGCCCCGCGCCAACTCCCGGTTGATCGTCCGCACCGAGTCTCCGGGGCGCGCGAGGTAGAAGTCGCGGATCGGGATGGTCCGCCCGGGGGTGAGGCCCGCCCCCCAGGAGATGCCCCGGGTGTCGCGGCGAGCAGCCGGTACCCGTACCTGGTAGCGGCCCCGATCATCGACGAATAGGTATGGCTTCTCTCGGCTCAGCGGGGTGGTGTCGAGCGTCGTGTACGGCGGGTCGGGGAAGCCGTCGTCGGCTGGCGCGCCGTCAACGCCGGTGAAGACCTGGTTCCAGACGCCGTTGGACCAGCTGTCGATCTCGCTGTTGCGGGTCAGCCACTGCTGTTGCGAGCCGTTGACGACCTCGGGGAGCCGGGAGTCGGCGATGAAGCCGCCGCTGGCGTACTGCGGGCCGGCGGTGCAGTAGTCCATCAGGGACAGGGTGCCGCCGCTGACATCCAGGCGGCGCATCGACACGGCCTGCGACACCGCCCAGAAGTTCGCCGAGGAGCGGCAGTCGTCCTGCCCGGCGGGGTCAACCCGTAGTGCCAGGTTGGACAGGGTGCGCCAGAAGTTGACCAGTGCCAGACAGTTGCTGCTTCCCTCGTCGTCGAGGCAGCGGTTGTAGACCTCGATCTTTCCGTTGACCTGGACGTCGGTGGGGGTGGCGCCGAGGCCGGAGACCTGGGTGTAGTAGCCGAGCTGCACCTGCAACGGCTGGTCGGCGCTGCCGTATTCGCCGGGCAGGAAGAGGTAGGCGTGCCGGTCCGTGCCCATCTCGGCGTCCACCTGAGCGGCGTGTCGCGCATCCATGGTGGCCTGAATCTCGTCGATGGGCGTCTCCGGGCTGAAGATCGTCACGTTGGGGCCGAAGTCGGGAGCGCCGGACCGGGGTCCGCCGGCGCTGGCGGCGCCGGGGGCGGTGGCGGTGACGGCGACCACCAGCGCGAGGCTGAGCCCCAGGGCTCGGCGTACGCGTCGTCGTGGGTGGGGAAGGGTCATGCGTTCGTCCTCTCGTCACGCGCTGGGAGAGAGCGCTCTCTCGGTGTTGCGGGGGGACGGCCTGGACGGGGTGGGGGTTGACCCCGTTTCTACCGGGTGAGCAGGCCGGAGGGAAGGGGGTCGATGGCCACCGGTTCACCCGGCTCGGGTGAAGGCCTCACCCGAGCCGGGTGAACCGGCCATTCTTGCTAGCGGGGACAGACCTCTTCCCGGGCTACCCCTGGGTCGCGAACTGGGCGATCCGGGTGGCCAGCGGGCTCGCTGCGGTGCGCGTCCAGCTGAAGTGGTCTAGTCGGCCGCCGCCCGGCTCGGCCCGGTGGCGCTCGCGGGTGATGGGAGCGTTGGTGAGCTTGGCGCAGAGGTGGTCGAGGGTCTCGTGCGGGGTGTACTGATCGTTGTCCACGCTGACCGCCAGCACCGGTGTGTGGAGGTCGCGTAGCGCCGTCTCGGCGTCCACCCCGTCCAGTCGGGGGAAGCGGCCAGTGCGTGCGGTGTAGGCCCAGTCCCGGACCACCCCGCGTGCCAGCCGGCCGCCGAAGCCCCAGCCCGGCCAGACCCCGAGCAGCCGGGTGGTGGCGGCGATCGTCTGGGTGAACGGGAGGACGCCGTAACCCCGCGGTCCGGGCGGATAGGTGCGCCACCAGGGGAGTCCGACGGCGACCAGGGCCAGACCGTCCACATCGTGCCCGGGGTTCAGCGCCAGGTGTAGCAGGGCCGTCTGGCCGCCCAGGGAGTGTCCGAGTAGGAGGGTGCGTCGGCCGTTTCGGTGTTCCTTCAAGGCCGTCAGCACCGCGCCGACGTCGGTGGCCAGCTCCGCGTACCCGTAGCGGCAGCGGCGACTCGGGCGCGGTGTACTCACTCCGGTGCCGCGGAGGTCGGCGACCGCGACGGCGAGCCCGGCGGCGCGGAGCGCGGTGGCGAACGGGCGGTAGTACCGTGCGGAGACGCCCATGGCAGGGGAGATCAGCACCAGTGGGGCGTCGGCGGTCTCCGCCGGCTCCGGATAGATCTGCAGACCGAGGCGGGCTCCGTCGACCTCGACGAACTCTTGCTGGAAATCCGCATTCACCAGCTCAATCTACGACTCGGATCTATCGACAGGTAACCAATCGGTGACTGCCGTCACGTCGATCCGGACCGCCGTCTCCAGGGCGACCGCGAAAGGGGTCGGGTTGGCGTCGGCGGACCGGGAAGCACAGACACCTCGCGGCTCCGTCCGGTGCACGGATCCGCGAGGCGTCGGGCTGGGGTAGGGGTCAGCTCACCGTGATCGTGCCGTTCGGGGAGCGGACACAGGAGACCTCACGGGAGTTGGTGGACGCGGCGCCGGTCAGGCACTGCCCGAGCGCCAGGTGGCCGGCGGCGTTCGGGTGCCACGACTCCTGACAAGTCTGGAAGTAGTCCACGCAGGTGTTGGCGATCCGGCTGATGTCGAGCTTGTTCGCCCCTTCGAGGCTGGTGACGTAGGTGCCGCTGGGTCCATCCATCAGGCGGACGGCGGTGGCGAGGGCCTGCTGCGGACCGCCCGTGGTCTCACAGAGCCGGGCCCCGTCGAAGGCCTGCTGCACGTTGAGCAGGACCACGTCGGCGTTGGGGAACCCGGTGGTGACGTCGGTGTAGACCTGGCTCACCATGGTGCCCAGACCCTGCGAGAAGCGGTGGCCGGGGGCGAGGCTGGCGCGGTGAATCGGACACCCGGCCGCGTACCGCTCGCGGCCGAGGTCGCGGAACTTGTCCCGCGTGTCGTCGCGGTTGTCCTCGGTCCAGTAGGCATGGGCCAGCTCCTCCGGCAACGGGTTCGTGTAGTCCTGGAGGACAACCCGGTGTTCGCCGTCGGCGTCCACCTCGGCGAGCGTGCTGAGGACCTGCTGCACCGCGGCACTGGTCTCCGCGGTCGCCGCGGCGAGCTCCGCGGCGGTTGCCAGGTCGGCGTCGGAGCAGGGATCCTGTTCCACCGCCCAGGGCTCCGCCCAGAACTCCCACCAGCCGATCCAGGCGTCGGCGATGAACCGGTTCGCGCACTTCTCGGCCACCTTGCCGAAGGTGAACGAGCTGTTGTTCGAGCCTACCCCGACGAGGACCAGGTCGATGTCGTGGGTTTCGGCCACCTCGCGGAGCTGGTCGAGCTGGGCGGCGACCTGGCGCCCGTTCGCCCGGTCGGCGGAGGCGTTGGCGAAGTCAGCCGGCTGTCCGCCGGAGCAGGCGAGGTTGAAGCGGTCCTCGATCCCGGGCAGGTTGGCGCGGTGGAGTGAGGCGTTCGCCGAGCGGTGGCAGAAGTAGGCGGCGCTGTTCGGCGCGGACCATCCCGGGAAGGTGCTGGTCTCCCCGTCGATGTCGACCACGGGAGAGTACGCCCCGGCGCCCTCTCCGCTGATGAAGCTGTCTCCGAGCGCTACCGCGGCGGTGGGTGGTGCCTCGGCCGGAGCGGTGGGCGGTGCCTCGGCCAGCGCCGGCGATGCGGCTGTCGCAGAGACTGTGGCCGTGGCGACGGCGATTCCCGCCGCCAGGACGGTACGACCCAATCTGGACATGTAGTGATCACCCCTATCGAGATGTGAAAGATCCTCTGGGTTTGGGATCAGATCACCTTTTCTGCGCGGGCGTCAATGATTTGCGGTCGCAAGGTTTTGATGGTGAAAGATTTCCCCAGTTCGGCGCGGTGGTGTGGGGGTGTCCGGCTGGGTTGGGGCCGCTACCGACCGGAGGCCGCCGGCCGTGCCTAAGATGCCGGGCAGGATGTCGGCCGGTCCGGCGCTCTCGGGTGTCGGCTCCGGCCTGGCGGTGCCCGGGGCGACTGTCGCCTGGGTCACGGCCGGAATCGCCCGGCGGCCCGACCCGTTACTCCGGTTGTGGTCGGGCGAACGGGCCCGGCAGGGCCCGTCGGGGCCTACGGCTAGGCTCGCTGCGGCGTGCCGCGCCGGCCAATACCTGTCGTGCGTGGCACCATACCCGCCGAGACCTGGGAGTTCGACCAGTTGACCGCAGAGCCTGAGACCCTGTATGAGGCCGACGACCTCACGCATCTCGAGGGACTGGACGCTGTCCGTAAGCGTCCGGGGATGTACATCGGCTCGACGGACAGCCGTGGCGTGGGTCACCTCGTCAACGAGATCCTCGACAACTCCACCGATGAGGGGGTCGCCGGTCACGCGACCTCCATCGAGGTGACGCTGCACGCCGACGGATCAGTGCAGGTGGACGACGACGGCCGTGGTATCCCCACCGACGTGCACGCGAAGTCCGGAATTTCGGGGGTCGAGCTGGTGCTCACCCGGCTGCACGCCGGTGGCAAGTTCGGCGGCTCCGGCTACAAGACCTCCGGCGGCCTGCACGGCGTCGGCGCCTCGGCGGTCAACGCCCTCTCGCGCCGGTTCGACGTGACGGTCCGTCGTGGCGGCAAGATCCACACGATGTCGTTCCGGCACGGTGTGCCGGGCGTCTTCGACGGCGACGGGCCGCAGGCGCCCTTCACGGCCGGCCCCGGCCTGCAGGTGATCGGTGCGGCGAAGCGTCAGCAGCGCACCGGCACCTCGATCCGCTACTGGTACGACCCGCGTTACTTCGAGGTCGGTGCCGCGCTGGACGCCGACGCCGTGCGGATGAAGCTGCGCAATACCGCCTTCCTGGTCCCCGGGGTCAGTTACCTGCTGCGGGATCACACCGGAGCGGAGCCGGTCGAGGAGCGGTTCCACTACCCCAACGGCCTGACCGACATGGTGGACTTCCTCGCCCCGGCCGGTGACCGGCCGGTCTCCGGCACCCTGCTGGTCTGCGGCGAAGGGGCATACCGGGAGAACGCCGCCGACGCCAACGGCGTGATGCAGGCCAACGTGCCGCGTCGCGCCGAGGTGGAGGTGGCCTTCCGGTGGGGCACCGGTTACGAGCGGACCGTGGAGTGCTTCACCAACACCATCCGCAATGCGCACGGCGGCACCCACCGCAAGGGCTTCGAGCGGGCCCTGACGCGGACCCTCGCCGAGGCCATCCGAAACACCCGTGGCCTGCTCAAGGCCAAGGAGGACCCGCCAACGCTGGACGACATCCTCGAGGGCCTGACCGCGGTCGTGCACGTGCGCATCCCGGAGCCGCAGTTCACCTCCCAGACCAAGGATGAGCTCTCCACCGCCGGTATCACCAAGGTTCTCCAGCGCCTGGTCGAGCAGCACCTCAAGGCCTGGCTGGAGGAGCGCAAGACCAAGACCGAGGCGCGGACGGTCCTCCAGAAGATCGCCGATGCCGCCCGGGTCCGGCTCACCCAGAAGCAGCAGAAGGAGGCGGCGCGGCGCAAGACCGCCCTGGAGGGCGCGTCGATGCCGGCGAAGCTGGTCGACTGCCGGTCCACCGGGGTGAAGCGCAGCGAGATGTTCATCGTCGAGGGGGACAGCGCCCTCGGCACGGCGCGGTTGGCCCGTTCGTCGGAGTACCAGGCGTTGCTACCGATCCGCGGCAAGATCCTCAACGTGCAGAAGGCGAACCTTCAGCAGGTGTTGGACAACGCCGAGTGCGCCGCGATCGTGCAGGTGCTGGGGGCTGGGTCGGGGCGTACCTTCGACCTCTCCGCCGTGCGGTACGGCCGGGTTCTGATCATGGCCGACGCCGATGTGGACGGCGCGCACATCAGGACGCTGCTGATCACGCTCTTCGCCCGGTACATGCGACCGTTGATCGAGGCCGGCCGGCTGTACGCGGCGATGCCACCCCTGCACAAGATCACCACAAAGGGGCGCAAGCCGCAGACCATCTACACCTACACCCAGGAGGAGATGGAGGCGACCGTCCGGCGACTGGAGCAGGCGGGCAAGCAGATCGTCACTCCGATCCCACGGTTCAAGGGTCTGGGCGAGATGGACGCCGAAGAGTTGTGGGAAACCACGATGAACCCGGCCGGCCGGGCGGTCCGCCGGATCACTCTGGAGGACGCCGACGAAGCCGAGCGGGTCCTCGAACTGCTGATGGGGGAGAAGGTGGAGCCTCGCCGGAACTGGCTGATCGCCTCCGCCGACCGCGTCGACCGCGAGGCGATCGACGCATGAGACCCGGACCGGCCGCGGATCGCGCGGGCACCGGCACGAGCACGGAAACAGTCCGAGGGGAAAGCTGAGTCATGGCACGCCGCAAGGGCCCGAAGGTCGATCTGTCCGCGTTCGACCAAGCGGGCGCCCGGGTTTTCGACAATCCGCTGGTCACCGAGGTCTCCGACTCCTACCTGGAGTACGCGTTCTCGGTTATCCACTCCCGTGCCCTGCCCGATGCCCGAGACGGGCTCAAGCCGGTGCACCGGCGCATCCTCTGGTCGATGTATGAGTCCGGCCACCGCCCGGACCGGGGGCACGTCAAGTCCGCTCGGGTGGTCGGCGACGTGATGGGCAAGTACCACCCTCACAGCGACGTGGCGATCTACGACGCGCTGGTCCGGCTGGCGCAGGACTTCTCCCTGAACGCACCCCTGATCGACGGGCACGGCAACTTCGGCAGCCCCGACGACGGGCCGGCCGCGGCCCGCTACACCGAAGCCCGGATGTCGCGGGAGGCGATGCTGCTCGTCGGTGAGTTGGGCGAGGAGACAGTTGACCTGGGGCCGAACTACGACGGTTCGTTGACCCAGCCCACCGTGCTGCCGGCCGCCTTCCCGAACCTGCTGGTCAACGGTGCTTCGGGGATCGCGGTCGGGATGGCGACCAACATGATCCCGCACAACCTGGGCGAGGTGGTCTCCGCCGCCCGCTGGCTGATCAACCACCCGGACGCCACGCTGGACAAGCTGATGGAGTTCGTTCCGGGGCCGGACCTGCCGACCGGCGGGCTGCTGCTCGGCCTGGACGAGGTAAGGCGGGCATACGAGACCGGCCGTGGCGTGGTGCGGATGCGCGCCAAGGTGGAGATCGGCCCGATCGAGGGCAGCCGCGGCCGGCAGGCGATCACCGTCGTCGAGCTGCCCTACGGCATCGGTGCCGAGAAGGTCATCGCCGCCGTCACCAACGAGGTCACGAAGACCAAGCGGCTCACCGGGATCGCCGATGTCAAGGACCTCACCGACCGGGAGAACGGCACCCGGCTGGTCATCGAGTGCAAGGTCGGAGTGAATCCGCAGGTACTCCTCGCTGACCTCTACCGGCTGACCCCGCTGGAGCAGTCGTTCGGCGTAAACAACCTGGTATTGGTGGACGGGCAGCCGCAGACCCTGGGGCTGAAGGCCCTACTGGAGGTCTTCCTGTCCCACCGGTATGAGGTGGTGACCCGACGCAGCGCATACCGGAAGCGTCGGCGGGAGGAGCGGCTGCACCTGGTGGACGGGCTGCTGGTCGCGTTGCTCGACATCGACCAGGTGGTCCGGCTGATCCGGGGCAGCGAGGACGCGCAGGCCGCGAAGGAGGGGCTCATGGAGCGCTTCGGGCTCTCCGAGATCCAGGCGACCTACATCCTCGACACACCGCTGCGCCGGCTCACCAAGTACGACCGGTTGGAGTTGGAGGCCGAGCAGGAGAAGCTGCGCGGCGAGATTGCCGAGCTGTCCCGGCTCCTGGACGACCCGAAGGTGCTGCGGAAGGTTGTCTCCAGCGAACTGGGCGCGGTGGTGAAACAGTTCGCCGCAGCGCGCCGCACCACCCTGGTCGACGGGGATCTGAAGGAGGTGCTCGCCGCGTCCGTGCCGGCCGGCCCACTGGAGGTCGCCGACGACCCCTGCCAGGTGATCCTCTCCTCAACCGGACTGGTCGCCCGGACCGCCGCCGAGTCGGAGGAGGCGGTCGAGGGACATCGCCGACATGGCCGGGTCCGGCACGACGCGGTACGCGCCGTCGCCCACTCCACGGCCCGCGGCAAAGTTCTGCTGGTCACCAGCGGCGGCCGGGCGTTCAAGGTGGACGTTCTACCGCTGCCGGTGCTACCCGAGCAGTCCGGCACAGTCTCCCTGCGCGGCGGGATGTCCGCGGCAGAGCTGGTGCCGCTGGAGCCGGGGGAGACGGTGGTGGGGATCGCGCCGCTCGGTGCCTCCGCGGAGGGGTCGCCGGGGTTGGCTCTCGGCACCCGGCAGGGCATGGTGAAGGTCTCCGCGCCGGACTGGCCGGTGCGCGCCGACGAGTTCGAAGTGATCAGCCTCCGGGATGGGGACGAGGTGGTCGGGGCGACCTGGCTGACCGACGGAGCCGAGAGTCTTGCCTTCGTCACCTCGGAGGCGTCGCTGCTGCGCTACCCGGCGGGGTTGGTCCGTCCGCAGGGGCTGCGCGGCGGTGGCGTCGCCGGAGTCAGCCTCCCCGGTGCCGCGCGAGTGGTCTATTTCGGCGCGGTCCGCACCGACGATCCCGCCCACGGTGAGCCGATGGTCGTCACCTCGACCGGCGCCACGGTGAAGGTGACACCGTTCGCGGCCTATCCGGCGAAGGGGCGGGCGACCAGCGGCGTACGCTCCCAGCGCTTCCTCAAGGGGGAGACCGAGGTGGCCGTCGCCTGGGTCGGCCCGCGCCCGATCGGTGTGACGGCGAACGGTGAGCCGGTGGAACTGCCCGCGGAGGACCCGCGCCGCGACGGCAGCGGCTTCGCTGTGCTGCTCGGCCCCGCCGTGATCGGCCATCAGATCGACCGCGACTGAGCTACCGTTGGTCGCCGAGGGCGGGCACCCCGACCAGCGCCTGGATAGCATCAGCCACGCGGGCCCGCCCTCGTCCATCCACCATGGCCCAGGCTCGGGCGGCGAGTTCGGCCCGGTGCTCTGCGCAGGTGAGCAGCTTGCGCAGGGTCCGGACGGCACTGGTGCGGGCGGAACTTCCGGCCGGTCCGGTGACGGTCAGCTCGGTCAGCTCGCCGAGCCCGGCCGCGATGCCCTTCCGGATCACCCGGTGGTACGAGTCGCGTTGGTTCTCCACCACGCAGACCAGCGCCGCGGGGGCACCGAGGCAGCAGAGCTCCCAGGTGGCGGAGCCGGCGGCGGAGACCACCAGGTCCGCGGTGGCGATCAGGTCTGGCAACGCTTCGGTGGGGGGCACCGTCCGCACCGTCTGCTGGGGGCCAGGACGGAGCATCGCCAACTCCGTCCCGATTGATTCGCGGGCGACCACCACGGTCAGGTCCAACGGCTGTCCGGTGGCGAGTAGTAGCCGGGTCTGCGGCGGGGCGGCGCCGAACGCGTCGGTGCCGCCGAAGAAGGCGAGCACCCGGGGCCGATCGGTCGACCTCGGCGGTGGGGGCGCGGCTGGCCGCCGGTCGAGTATCTCCCGGCGGAGCAGGGCGTAGCTGGTGCCCGCAAGCAGCCGGTGGGCCGCTGGGCTGTGGTCGGCGCCGAGGTTCTGATCCAGGTACAGGTCGGCGTCCTGACCGCGGGTGTCCCCGTCCACCACGGCGAGGGTACGAATGCCCGCCGCCCGCAGTGCCCCGGCGCAGGCCGGGTCCAGCTCGTACGAGTCCAGGACCAGCACGTCCAACTGATGCTGGCGGGCCACCGCCACCAACTCGTTCGGGGTGTCCGGTCCGGGGTGGCGTGGGATGCCCCGGTCGGCGAGTTGGCGGGCGGCCCAGCCGACGTCGGCCACGCTGCCGAGCAGCTCGACGTGGGCGTTTCGGGCGAGCAGCTCCTCGCCCAGGGCGAGGCAGCGGATGAGGTGGCCGACGCCGCGACGCGGGCCCGCATCGCAGCGCAGCCCGACCCGGAGCGTCCTCACGCCTCCTCCAGTCGCTTCTGCCGGACATCGGCGTTGAGGGTCCGCAGCGCTGGTTGGCCGGCCAGCCAGTCGGCGAGCGTGGCCAGCGGCACGGTGACATCACCGAAGTGGTCGGCTACCGCGCGCACCAGGGCCAGGTCCTGTTCGGTGTCGAGGGTGAGCCTCAGGTCGGAGCGGTCCGGGGTGAGGGTCACCCCAAGCACCCGGAACATTTCCGGATGGGTGTACGCGTACGAGGTGACGTGGACCCGGTGATGGTCGGTGGCGATCCGGTGCAGGGTTCGAAGCGTGTCCGCGTGGATGATTTCGACATCCATGCCCCGGGGCAGGGTGCGGGCGATCGAGGTACTCACGTAGTCGAGGCCGGGGAGCGCCTGGTAGACGCCGGCGACGAGTCGGATGATCTCCGGGTCGAGTAGCGGACAGTCGGCGGTGAAGCGGGACACCGCGTCCCCCGGGTGCGCGTTGAACGCGCCGACGAAGCGGCCGAGGACGTCGTTCACCGGTCCGCGGTGGCAGGCGACATCGAGCTTGGCGCACTCGTCCGCGACCGCGTCATCACCGGGCTCGGTGCTGGTGGCCACCACCAGGTCGGACAGCTTTTCGCTTTCCCGGGCGGCCCGGACCACTCGGCCGAGGACGCTACGTCCGGCGAGTGGACGCAGCACCTTGCCGGGAAGCCGGGACGAACCCATCCGAGCCTGGACGATACCGACGATGCGGGTCACCGCTGCCCACCCCGCGCTGCCCGCTGGCTCCGCGCCCTACGGAGGCGCCGCTTCAGCGCCCTGGCGGCACGTCTGCCCCAGCGTGCTGGGGTGATGACCAGTCGGCCCAGCCGGAAGCTGACCGATCCACTCAAAATTTTGATCATGCTGTCAGCCTGGCGTAGCGCCCGTTCCCGGCTGGTGATCAGGTTGTCGGTCCAGCGCAGCACCGCTTCTATCCGGCCCAGCTCCTCCCGTTGGCGTAGCCACGCTTCGTGTAGCTGTTGGTAGCTTTGCGGACCGGGTGGTGGCGAGCTCGGCTCCAGCGCCTCCAACTCGGCAAGGAGCTCTTCCTGGCCCGCCGGGTCCAGACCTGTCAGCGCCGCCTCGGTCTCCACCGCCATGCGCACCGTGGCCCGGTCGAGGTCACGACCGGCCACTCCGCCAAGAACAACGGTGAGCCCAGCCAGGTCGAGAGTGGAAGACCAGGGGTGGGAGTAGCCGCCGGTCAGCAGGGTGGCGGCGAACCGCCAGAGACCGCGGGCCAGCGCGACCTCCACCGGAAGCGGGTCGGCGGTCTGCCAACTTCGGTCGAGTACGGCAAACCGCTCTCCGTCCACCACCACGTTGTCGACCCCGGCCAGTGCCGGCGCGCCGGAGATCCGGCCGGCAACGGCGAACGAGTAGAGCCAGTGGGCGTATCCGGAGAGCAACGCACGCAGCCGGTCCAGGTCCTGCCGTAGGCAGGCGTCCAACAGCAGGGTGCGCAGTAGGCGCCCAGACGGAACCGGCCCGGTCAGCGCGGTGGGATCCCGGTATGTCGGGCCGGTATCCGGCGCGGTTCGCAGCGGCGGCCGAGTGACCTGCCAGTGCCAGTCCTGCCCGACGGTCACCACCTCGATTCCCCCTATGTCGGGCGGACCGGTTTGGAACAGCGCCACCGGCAGGTCGGTCGGCTCCGCCGCCGGGAGCGGGGCGCGCCGGGCCTGCACCACCCACGCCGGGGCGAGTCGCGAGGCCAGCCCGGCGTGCAGCGCGTCCACCGCGAGGCGGGCCGGGTCCTGCAGTACCGACTGGTCGGCGTACCCGTCCGAGCAGGAGTTGTGGAGCACGGCGTCGAGCAGGCCGACGGAGGTCCCTTGGTGGAGTTCTCCGGTGGCGATCAGGGCGGTTACCGCCTTCGGGTGCGGATACGCCGCGAAGATGGCGTCTGGGATAAGGCCGATGTCGGCCAGGCGGCGGCACAGCTGCTCGAGGTTGGCGGGGTGGCCGGCGTCCAGAACCCCTTCCACGGTCCACTGGTTGTCGTCCCGGGCGACGTACCAGGGGGACAGATCAACGAGCCGGTGCAGACCGACGGGGTTGTCCATGCGTAGTAGCAGGGTTCCGCCCGGACGTAGCCGGGTGGCCAGTACGGCCAGCACCCCGTGCCAACCGAGCCGGGCTCCCTCAATGGACTCCACCGAATCCAGCCCGGACGTGGCGACAACCACGTCATACGTCTCGTTGGCGGGCAACCCTGCCGGGCCGCCGACGATCACTCGTGCCGCGAGACCGGCCGCGTGCTCGGCCAGCGCCACCCCGTCCAGGTGGCTGCGGAGTAGGCAGGTCACCTCGGCGTGGGCTAGCCGATCGAGGAGACCGGGCGCGTGCGGTCCGGCCAGTAGTACCCGGGCGCCGGCTGGCACCACCCGGGCGCCGAGGGCGCCGAGGGGCCCGCCGTCGGTGGGCTCCTCGGTACGTAGGTCGGACCACGCCAGCATCTCGCCGCCGGGCAGCATGATCTGCCGTGCCTGGTGGTCGGTGTCAGTCGTCAAGGCCGTTCTCCTGAGGTGTGCGCCCAGCCGAGTAGTTCGCGTAGCTCGGCTGGGGCGCAGCGATGGTCGGTGCCCAGTTCGGCGCGGGCGATCTCGACGGCGGTGGACAGCTTGACCGACTCGCCGTGAAGCTCCGGCCACTGTCTACGGATCCGGGCGGTGCCGCCGAAGGTTGGATCTTCGTCGGCGAGGACCATCGGATCCCCGTAGACCGCCGGCTCACATCCGGCGGCGATGCCGTAGAAGATGGCGCTGGTCAGCCGGTTGGAGGCGACCCGCTTGTGTCGGCGCAGTTCGGTGAGCAGCTTGTCGAGGAAGAGCGGGTCGGTGTCCCGCCACCAGTGCCCGCGGTAGCCGTGGCAGATGACTCGGAAGCCGGCCTTCTCGTAGAGGTGACGTACCCGGCGCATGCCGTACTCGTGCCAGTAGAGGCACACCGTCACCGGGCCGGGCTCGGTGTCCCGGATCCGGGCGATCAGTTCCTTGTGGTCGCCCTTGACGTGCTGTCCCTCCCAGCCATGGAACGGGTACCAGATGGTGCCCTCCCGTACCGCCGGCTTGGCCTTCGCCGGTGGGGGATCCTGCGGACGCAGCGCGAGGAGGTAGGTGAAGGGCGCCCCGACAACCACGACGTTTCGTCGGCCCACTGCCCAGGCCCGGCGACGGGTCTGGGCGGACCAGAGCAGGCTCGGTGTTCGCTCGACGTACGGGTGGCCGGGGGCCAGTCCGTCGCCGATGTTCCAGCCGTGTTGGACGTAGCCGTTGATCCGGGGCGGGTGCCGGTCGCCGAACCCGCAGTATCGGGCTAGTACGTGGGCGTGGCCGTAAAAGTGGTTGGCGTGATGCATCGGTCCGTCTCAGGCAGTGCTCGGCGCCGGTGCCCGCAGCGCAGTGGTGAGAGCGTCAACTACCCGTTCCTGGTCGGTGTCGTTGAGCCCCGGGTACAACGGAAGGGAGAGCTGCTGGTCGTAGAACGCCTCGGCGACCGGACAGGATCCGCGCCGGTAGCCGAGGTCGGCGAAGACCGGGTGCAGGTGCGCCGGAAGGTAGTTGACCTGTACCCCGATGCCGGCGGCCCGCATCCGGTCGTAGACTTCGCGCCGCCGTCCGTCGAGCACCCTGATCGGGTACAGGTGCCAGGCTGGGCGGGCCCAGAAGCGGCGGGTCGGAAGCAGCACACCGGGCAGGTCGGCGAGAGCCGCATCGTACTGTCGCACGAGTCGTTCTCGGGCGGCGAGGAAGTCACCGAGCCGGCGCAGCTGGCTGCGGCCAAGCGCGCAGAGGACGTCGGGTAGTCGATAGTTGAGGCCGAACTCGGGCACCTCCTGGTGCCAGCCGCCCTCGTCCGGCCAGCGCTGTTCGGCCCGGTTCCGGACCAGGCCGTGGTTGCGGAACCGGCGGGCACGCTCCAGCACGGCCGGGTCGGTGGCCGCGACCGCGCCGCCCTCCGCGGTGGTGAGGTGCTTCGTGGGGAAGAAGGAGAACGTGGTCAGGTCAGCCAGCGAGCCGACCGGCTGGCCGCGGTAGGCGGCTCCGATGGAGTGTGCGGCGTCGGCGAGTAGGAGTGCGTCGCTGCCGGACAGGGCCGGACGGAGGGCGTCGTAGTCAGCCGGATGGCCGGCGTAGTCCACTGCCGCCACCACTCGGGTCCGGGGCGTGACCGCGGCGGCGGCCGCCGCCGGGTCCAGGGTGAAGGTCTCCTCCTCGACATCGGCGAAGATCACCTTGGCGCCGAGGGCCACGGCGGTGCTCGCGGTGGCCACGAAGGTCATCGGCGGCACGACCACCTCGTCGCCGGGACCGACCCCCGCCGCCGCGTAGGCGGTGTGCAGCGCGGCGGTGCCGTTGGCGACCACCGCGCAGCCGACTCCGCCGGTCCAGCGCGCCAGGTCGTCCTCGAACGCCGTCACCTGGGGGCCGGTGGTGAGCCAGTCCCCACGGAGAACGGCGGCGACCGCGGTCACGTCGTCCTCGACGACGGACTGCCGGCCGTACGGGAGCAGCGTCGTCACGGGGTGGTCCCGAGCAGCTCGCGCATCTGCTCCGGGGTGAGCCACCGGTCGTTGCTGTCTGACTGGTAGGCGAACCCGTCCGGCACCGGCTCGCAGTCACTCGGAGGCTGGTAGCCCCAGGTGGCGATGGTCGGCTGCACGATGAACCGGTCGGCGGTCCGCAGCGTGCGCCGGCTGTCGTCCGGCGCGATCATCTCCTCGTTCAGCTTCTCGCCGGGGCGAATGCCGATCTCGTGCGTGGTGGCCTCCGGGGCGACCGCCTCGACCAGGTCGAGGATGCGCATGCTGGGGATGCGGGGCACGAACAGCTCCCCGCCCTGCATCTGCTCGAACGACTCCAAGACGAACCGGACGGCCTGCTCCAGCGAGATCCAGAACCGGGTCATGCGCTTGTCGGTGATGGGCAGGCTCCTGCCCTCGGCGGCGAGTCGCCGGAACAGCGGCACCACCGAGCCACGGCTGCCCATCACGTTGCCGTAGCGGACCACGGCGAAGCGGGTCGGGTGCCCTGCGGCGTAGTGGTTGGCCGAGATGAAGAGCTTGTCGGCGACGAGCTTCGTCGCGCCGTACAGGTTAATCGGGCTGGATGCCTTGTCGGTGGAGAGTGCGATGACCTTCTGCACTCCGGCCTCGATGGCGGCGTCTACGACGTGCTGAGACCCGGTGACATTAGTGGCTATGAACTCTGAGGGGTTGTACTCGGCGGTATCGACCTGCTTGAGGGCGGCGGCGTGCACCACAAAGTCGATGCCATGCATCGCCCGGGTCAGCCGGTGTCGGTCCCGGATGTCACCGATGAACCAGCGCAGTCGCGGGTCATTGCCCAGTTCCCGACGAAATTCGTACTGCTTGAGTTCGTCTCGGGAGAGCACCACAATCCGAGTCGGTGTTGTCTGGGTGAGAATGTTTCGGATAAATGCCTTTCCGAAGGAGCCAGTTCCTCCGGTGATCAAGATGGACGAATCGTCCAACACGCTCAACTTGCTACTCCGTTCCTGCTCATACGGCTGCCGCGCCCCGGGGTCTATGGTTGACGCTGGGTGTTGTCGGTCGGGCGCCGTCGTTTCCCGGTGCTGCACTTCGCGGTTAGCCGTGCGAATGCTAGCAGCTTTTCGGCCAGTCGCGGCAGTCCGGTTTGGCGTCCAGGTTGGCGCAACTTTCTCAGCTACACTCGGCCGTCGAACCGGCTGTGTGTGCCGGGTGGTGAGGAGTGTCGCGGTGGAACTCGGACGGCTTAAAAGTGTCTTTCATGATTCCCTGGAAATTCCGAAGGAAACTCCGGTAAGTGACTTGGAGTATCGGAGCAGCGCGCAGTGGGACTCGCTCGCGCACATGTCCCTGGTCGCCGCGATCGAGGACGAGTTCGGGGTCATGCTCGACACCGACGAGGTGATCGACCTCAGCTCCTTCAACCGCGCGCGGCAGATTCTGGAGAAGCACGGTGTCGTCCTCGCCGACTGAGCTGCCGGACACCCGACACGCGCTGATCACTGGTTCGACTCGGGGCATCGGCCGGGCCATCGCGACCCGCCTGGCCTCGGCGGGCTACGCTGTCGCCGTTCACGGCCGGACCATCGGCGACGCCGAGCAGGTTGCCGGGGGGCTGCCAGACGGCCCGCATCTGGCGGTGCACGGTGACGTCGCGGATCCGGAGCAGGTCCGCGCGCTGACCCGGCTCGTGTTCCAGCGCTGGCGTCGGCTGGACGCCCTCGTGGTCAACGCCGGTGTGCATGCGGCGGGTCTGCTTGGTTCCATCGCCGATCCGACGATCGAGCGGCTCTTCTCGATCAATGCGGCCGGTGCCGCGCACACCCTCCAGCAGGGAGTTCGGCTGCTGCGGTGGGGACAACATCCGGCGGCGGTGCTCACCGCCTCAGTGGTTGGCACGGCCGGCGCGGCCGGCCAGTCCATCTACGCCGCCAGCAAGGCGGCGGTTGAAGGGCTGACCCGGGCCGCCGCGAAGGAACTCGGCCCGGCGGGGATCCGGGTCAACGCGGTGGCGCCGGGCTTCATCGGTACCGACCTGCTTGCTGAGCTGGACACCGAAGGTCGCGCGGCCAGGATCGCGGCCACCCCGCTGGGCCGGCTTGGGGAGCCGGAGGAGGTCGCCGAGGTGGTGGCCTTCCTACTGGACCCGGCGGCGGGCTTCGTGACTGGTCAGGTGGTCGGGGTGGACGGCGGGCTCACCCCGTGATCGGCCTGCTCCACCCCGACGCTCGCCTGGTTGACGCGGCCAACGGTGTCACGCTCGGCGGCGGTGACCTACATGACCGGGTCGCCGACCTTGCCGCCACGCTGGACCGGGAGCCGCCCGGAATGGTGCTGGCCGCCATGCCCACCACGGTCGCCGCGGTTCTGCGGTTCCTCGCGGCGCTGCACGCCAGCCGGCCGATCGCGCTGGTCGATCCGCGAACCAATGGGGAGCGGCTGGCCGAGTTGGCCGATCGCTTTCGTCCGGCGGTGCTGTTCGGCGACGCCGAGTTGATGCCCGGGTATCGCCTCGGGCCGGACCGGCGGCTGGGTGGCTACCAGCGCCGCACCGGGGAGGCCGGGCCGGCCCCGCACCCCGATCTGGCACTGTTGCTGACCACCTCCGGCTCGACCGGCAGCCCCAAGCTGGTCCGGCTCTCCCGGGCCGCGGTGCTGGCGAACACCGCGGCAATCGGGGTGGCGCTTGGACTCGACGGCGACGAGGTCGCGCCGACCAGCCTGCCGCTGCACTACACCTATGGGCTGTCGGTGCTCACCAGCCACCTACGGGTCGGGGCTACCGTGGTGGTCGAGGCGAGTCCCCTCACCACCCGGGACTTCTGGTCCAGCATGGACCGGAATCGGATCACCTCGCTGGCTGCGGTGCCATACCAGTACGAGGTGCTGCGCCGGCTCCGCTTCGCCCCGGATCGGCACCCCCGACTGCGAACGTTGACCCAAGCGGGTGGACGGCTGAACCCCGACCTGGTCGAGGACTTCCATCGCCGGATGGCCGCGGTTGGTGGGCGGTTCTTCGTCATGTACGGGCAGACCGAGGCCACTGCGCGCATGACTGTGCTGCCCGCGGAGCGACTACCCGCGAAGCTCGGCTCGGTGGGTGTTCCGGTGCGCGGTGGTGCGATCGCCATCGACCCCGGTGACGGGTCCGAGACCACTGAGCCAGGGCGTACCGGCGAGATCATCTACCAGGGTGCCAACGTGATGATGGGGTATGCCGAGACCGCTGCTGACCTGGCCCGGGGCGATGAATTGGGCGGGGTGCTGCGTACCGGCGACCTCGGCCGGCTGGATGACGAGGGTTTCCTCTACCTCACCGGCCGGACCAGGCGCATCGCCAAGGTTTTTGGGGTGCGGGTCAACCTCGAGGACGTCGAGCGGTCCCTTGCGCAGCATGGACCGCTCGTGGCCGTGGCCGGCTCAGACCGTCTGGTGCTGGTCGTCGAAGGCGCTGACGACGACCGACTGGCTCGAATCCGGGCCGAGGTCGTGTCGTTGCTGGGTACCCACTCCTCCGGCGTCCTGGTACGTGGCGTCGATGCGCTACCGCTGACGCCCACCGGAAAGCCGGACTATCGAGCCCTGGAGGACCGGTGCTGACCGACGTGTTCACGCTGCCCCAGCCCGACAAGGAGAAGCAGCTACGGGACGAGCTGAACGCCCTGGTGTCGCAGCACCGGCAGACCTGCCCGCCGTACGCCCGGATCCTGGACGCGCTCGGGGCCAGGGGCGAAGCGGCGACGTTGACCGAGCTGCCCTGGCTGCCGGTCCGGCTGTTCAAGACCAGGAAGCTGGTGAGTGTTCCTGAAGATCAGGTGATCCGGGTGCTCACCTCCAGCGGAACCACCGGCGAGGTGAGCCGGATCCACCTGGATCGCGAGGCGGCGGCCGCCCAGTCCCGGATGCTCGCCCGGACCCTCGCGACCGTGCTCGGCTCGCGCCGGTTGCCGATGCTGGTGGTGGAGGGCCGTGGCGTGGTCGGCGACCGTCGCTCCTATTCTGCTCGGGGCGCGGGCGCCCTTGGCCTGGCGAACTTCGGTCGGGACCACCATTGGCTGCTTGACGCCGACGACCGGCCGGATGTCGAGGCGCTGCGGGCCTTCCTGGACCGGCACGGCCATGCGCCCTTCTTGATCTTCGGGTTCACCTTCATGGTCTGGACCCACCTCTACGAGGTGGCTCGCGAGCACGGACTGGACCTTTCCCAGGGCATCCTGGTGCACTCCGGCGGCTGGAAGAAGCTCGCCGACCGGGCGGTCGACAACGCCGAGTTCCGTCGTTGCTTTGGTGTGGACACCGGCCTGACCCGGATCCACAACTTCTACGGCATGGTCGAGCAGATCGGCACGGTCTTCCTGGAGGGGCCGGAGGGCGGCACGCTCTACTGCCCGGACTTCGCCGACGTGATCATCCGGGATCCGGTGACCTGGCAGGAGGCGCCGGTGGGCACGCCGGGCGTCATCGAGGTGCTGAGCACCCTGCCCACCTCGTACCCGGGGCATGTGCTGCTCACCGAGGACCTTGGCGTGGTGCACGGGATCGACGACGGGCACTGGCCCGGTAAGCGGGTCAGCGTGCTCGGCCGGTTGCCCCGCGCGGAGGCGCGTGGCTGCAGCGACACCTATCCGGGAGGTACGTCATGACACCACGGATGCGCTTCCCCGTCGGCGGGGCCGTCTCGGTGGCGGACCTACTGGCTCCAGCCGAGGTGGAGCCGTTGGCCGTCGGCGATCCGCGGATGGTGGACTTCCTGGCTGCGGTCGCCAAACGGCTACTCACCCCGGCGCTGGCCCGGCGGCATCCGGAGCTGGGCTCACTCGGCTTCTTCCTCCGCCGTCGGGAGCTACTGGGCGCGGTCGCGCGGCTGCACTCCACGCTCGGGCCGGACACGCTCGTCTTCCCTCGTGGGCGGGTGTTCCACGTCCCGCCGGCCAACGTAGACACGATCTTCGTCTACTCGTGGGCGCTGTCCGCGCTGGCCGGCAACACCAACGTGGTCCGGGTGTCGCCGCGTTCCGCGGCAGCCGCCGAGGCGGTGATCGAGGTGCTCAACGCCAGCCTCGCCGAAGCCGACCCGGTGGTGGCCAGCACTCAGATCATGATCACCTACGGCCATGACGACGCGGTGACCGCCCAGTTGAGTGCCACCAGCGACCTGCGTGTCCTCTGGGGCGGGGACCGGGCGGTGCAGAACCTGCGCCGGCATCCGCTCGCGCCGGCAGCCCGGGACCTCACCTTTCCTGACCGGTCGTCCTTCGCCATGTTGTCGGTGCCCGGCTGGGCGGCGGCGTCGCCGCAACGGCGGAGGAACGCGGCTAACGCGTTCGCCAACGACGCGTACTGGTTCGATCAGGCGGCCTGCGCCTCTCCACGTACCGTCTTTCTCGTTGGCGTGGCGGAGCGGGCTGAGGAGGTCCGAGCCGAGTTCGTCGCCCTCCTGGACGACGTGCTCCGGGAGCGCGGCTGGGATGTGGACGCGGCGATGGCGGTGGAGAAGCGGGTCGGCGCGTACGGGCTGGCTGCCGACGGGGGAGTGCGGCGGATGGCCTTCCACCGCAATGCCCTGGCAACCCTGGAACTGGCCGAGGTCTCAGCCATCCCGCGGCACTGGCTCGGCGCCGGCACCTTCCCCTTCGTCACTGTGCCCGACCTGACGGAGTTGGTGCCGTTCGTGCGCCGGCGTGACCAGACCCTCACCCACTTCGGCTTTGGCCGCGATGAGCTGACAGCACTGGCCCGGAGCCTGGGCGGGCGGGGAGTCGACCGCATCGTGCCGTTCGGCGGGGCGTTGACCTTCGCCCCGGTGTGGGACGGTCACGACCTGCTGCGGGAGTTCGTTCGGCTGGTCACGGTCAACGACTGAGGACAGTCGTGGCTAAATCTGCTCCCAGGCCAACGGGGTGCCGCGCTGCACGTCCCGGGTGAAGGTGCGTCCGAGCACCCGGTCCAACTCGTCCGGGGGTAGCCCCCCGGCCGGTCGGATGGATCGGATGTTCGCGCGGGTCACCGGGTCTCCGGCCCGCACATCGGTGACCACCTGCAGGGAACGACGAAAGCGCAGGCCCTCACGTTCGGTGGGGGTTGGGCCGACCACAGCGCTGCCCATCGCCGCCCAGGCTCGCTCGGCTTCCACTCGTAGCGCGGCCAGCTCGGCCGGTTCCAGGGAGAAGCCCGAGTCCACGCCCCCGTCGGCCCGGGCTAGCGTGACGTGCTTCTCGATCAGGCAGGCACCCAACGCCACCGAGGCCACCGATACGCCGATCCCGGGGGTGTGGTCGGAGAGGCCGACCGGCAGGCCGAAGGCGTCGGTCAGCACCGGCACCCGGCGCAGGTTGCTGTCCTGCGGAGGTGCTGGGTAGGCGGCGGTACAGGCCAGCAGTACCACGCCGTCGGCGCCACCCTCGCGGGCCGCCCGGACCGCGGCGTCGATCTCCCCCATCGTGGCCATCCCGGTGGAGATGACCAACGGTTTACCGGTGCTCGCGACCAGCCGAATCAACGGCAGGTCTACCAGCTCTGAGGAGGCGATCTTGTACGCCGGAACGTTCAGCCCCTCCAACAGCTCCACCGCGGTGTGATCGAACGGCGAGGAGAAGACGGTCAGTCCGTGCCGGCGGGCCCGCTCGAAGATGGGTTCATGCCACTCGTACGGCGTGTGCGCCCGCTGGAAGAGCTGGTAGAGGTTCTCACCGCCCCACAGGTCGTGCCCGTCGGAGATGCGAAAGGCCGGGCTGTCGTGGTCGATGGTGATGGTGTCGGGCGTGTAGGTCTGCAGCTTGAGTGCTTGTGCGCCGCTCGCCGCCACGGCGTCCACGATCTCCAGCGCCCGGTCCAGGCTGCCGTTGTGGTTACCGGAAACCTCGGCGACCACGAGTGGCGGCTCGCCTGGGCCCACCAGGTGCGGTCCGATCTTCACTGTGCTGTTCATGTGCTTCTGCTCAACTCCGTCCATACCACTTGGTGTGTTCTGCCATTAATGTTCCGTTCGTAGCGTCGTACGACCCGGAACCCAAAGCGCTGGTGTAGCGCCAACACTGGTCGGTTGTCGGCCAGGGTCTCCCCGCCGAGAGTCCGGGCCGCGAGCGGCCCAAGGGCGTGGTTGATCCCCGCTCGCTGGAGTCCCAGCCAGGCCCACAGCAGCTCCCCGCGCTCCTCAAGGCCCTCGATGTCCAGGTAAAAGCCCCAGGTGACGGCCCGGTCCGGGGAGGTCACACCGGTGAAGGTCAGCACGCCGGCCGGTCGGCCGCTGTGTAGGTAGATGAGTACCTGGCGGTCGGGTTCCGCCCGTACGGCCGACCACCAGGCCTGGTGCTCCGCCGAGCTGATCTCGTGCTGGGTCAGGCTCATGCCGCGTACCTGGAGGTGGTTGCGCCAGCGCCGCATCCGGTCGAGGTCTCCGGCGCCGGCCGGACGTAGCGTCGCGGTCATCGCGAAGCCGTCAGCGGGTCGGGCCGCTGCTCGGCGGGGACCGCCGGAAGGCCGGTGGACGGGACGGCGTCGGGCCCCGACGGAGGCCGCCTGGCGAGCCGATGCGCGGTGCGCAGCGCGGCGTAGAGCAGGTAGCTGTTCGTCGCGAGGAGCCGATGCTTCAGACCTCTCACCCCACGGGGGCGAGGATAGCCGCCGGCCGGCTGGTAGCGCTGATACTGGGCGGACGCCTTACGGAAGAAGGGGCGGCGTAGCTGCGCGGGCAACCGACGGTCGTTACCCACCACCACGAGCAGGTGGCTCACCATCAACTCGAACAGGTCGGCGTGCAGCCTGGTTCCCTGGGGGTAGGCGGTAAACAACCATTCGAATAACCGGTCGTACTGGTTGAATGCGTCGAAGTGTCGTTCGCTGGGGGTGGCGGTGATTGCGCCGGGTCGGCCCAGTCGGTAGCGGTAGCAGATCCGATCAAGTACCGCGATCCGTTCCGCCGCAATGAGCAGCGGGTGGCTGAACGGGATGTCCTCATACCAACCGGGGAAGAAAAGCAGGCCCAGGTTGTCGAGGAAAGCTCGGCGGATCACCTTGTTCCAAGCGGTGTGCTGAACCCGGAGCAGCTCGGGGCGCTCGGTCAGCCGGACGCAGCCCTCCAACCCCCGTGGTAGTGGGCCGCCCGCGTCGGTCTCTTCGCGGCCGTCGTGGTGTACGCGGAGATGGTCCAGTAGCAGCACGTCCGGCTGGTCCGTGCGCAGTCGCTCCAACACCGCCGGCACCGAGCCCGGCGGCAGCCAGTCGTCGCTGTCTACGAACCAGACGTATCGGCCGGTCGACGCCTTCAGCCCAGCGTTCCGGGCCAGGCCGAGCCCCACGTTGTTCGGCAGGGTAACGGTACGCATCGCCGGTCGGCGGGTGGCATACGCGTGCAGCAACTCGCCACACCGGTCCGGTGACGCATCGTCAACCGCGACTACCTCCACGTTGGCGGCAGCGGCGTCGGTCAGCCCGCCCAGGATCGAGTCGAGGCACTGATAGAGATAGTCCTCAACGCAATACACCGGGACTACTACGCTCAGCAGTGGTTGTCGAGGTTTGGTGGCCACCCGGAAAGGTTAGCGGGAACGGGTGGCCGATTCTCGACCTTTGGGGTGTGAGTTCCTTGAATGGCTTTCAGGCTTAGATAGGAAAAAGATTTCTCGAGATTGGCCCGCTGGGTCGATGAGGGTGTCTGGGATGGCCTGCCTGGTGCCAGAGCTCTGTCGGGTGCGTAACCCGACGCCATCGGCGATCTCCAGTTTTTCGATGGCTCCCCCCGCTGCGCGGGCCCGGGCCGGGAGGGTGAACCGAAGGGCGCCTTCCGTGTTGGTAGATTGCCGGCTGGTTCCCGGGGCCGTCCAGTGGCTGAGCTCGGGCGAAGCTGTAGCCGGTGCTCCTGTTGTTTACAGCCTGCACGTAGCCGATTTCTATGAGGCCGCTCATAGTTGGGTTGAACCGGTCAAGCAGCGCAGACTGTTCGATTAGCCCAGTAAGTCGGTAGTGAATTTCGGCGAACTGTCCTGTTCCCTGGCCCGGCGTACCGTGACCGCCCACCGTCCCATTGATTCAGAGTCGGGAGTGCTGTCCGAAAATTCCTGCCATGATCGATGTTTCAGCAGGTCAGGGTGGGTTGGCGGCGCTGTGGTTGGCCAGTAGTGTCGGCGCGTCCGGTGCGGTCGACGATCGCAAAAGGCGACGCCGTGCCGACCCGCTAAATTGCCGAAAGGTGAACCGGGGACCCGTTCTATCTGGGGTGAATCCACGAGTTTCGTGGTAGGGCGCACTTCCCGTCCGAATCCGTCAGCTAACCCGGTCAGCGGTATCGGAAGGAGTCCCGTTTCCCGTGCAGTCTTATTCCGCCCAGCGGGCGTTCCGCCGCCTCCACGGGGCCGCGGGGTCCGCGTCCGTCCAGCCCGCCGCCGGGCGCTGACCCATCCCGCCTAGCCCCAGTACCGGGCCGGGCGTACTCCCCTCGTGGCCACCGGCGCGCGAATTCCGGCTTCGTGCGGCCTACCTCTGCTGCCCGCCCAACGGCGCGGTGCGCCACAGCCCCGACAGCTTGTGGAGGATCCCGTGAAACATCGCCTCAAACGACAGCTCGGCCGTCTGACCACCGAGCGCCCGTACCAGCTGGCTGCCGCCTCGGCTGCCGTGCTCGTGCTGGCCACTGGTGCCGGTGCCCTCGCCGTGGGCAGCGACGAGGACTCCACCTCGCCGCAGCCGGTCCCCGCCGCCTCCGCGGCCGGCAGCGGCGTCGCCGACTCGAGCTCCGAGGCGGTCGCGTTCAACGCCGCGCCATCGGGCACCGAGTCGTCGAGTGCCGCGCCGTCGAATGCCGCGCCATCAAGTGCCGCGCCGTCGAGCGCTGAGCCGTCGAGTACGTCCGCGGCGGATCCGGACCTGACCAAGGAGGCAGCGCCGGCGCCACCGACCTCCAAGGTGCTGGAGTACGACTACCAGGCGCAGATCAACTTCTATTACTGCGGCCCGGCCGCTGTCCGGAACGCCCTCAGCGCCACCGGCATCGAGCGGACGCAGGACGAACTAGCCGGCCCGCTCGGCACCGACCAGTTCGGCACCGACTCGGCCGAGGACGTCACGCGGGTGCTCAACGCCGAGGTGGAGGATGGGCCCTACCAGACCCGGATGATCTCCGGCGGTTCGGCCACCCCGGCGCAGATGGACCAGCTCCAGGCTGACGTGGTCGAGGCCATCACCGAGGACCGGAGTGTGGTGGTGAACATCGCCGGCTCCGCCACCGACACCGCCGGGGGATGGCACTCCTTCCCGGGCGGCCACTACGTCGCCGTGGTCGGATACGACGACGATGGTCGCCTGGTGCAGATCGCCGACTCGGCGAACCCGGCAACCAGCTCCTACTGGATGACCACGATCGCCTTGGCGAACTGGGCCGCGACGCGCGGCTACTCCGCCTGACCGACGGTTTGCTACCCGGGCGTCGGTCCCCCGCCACGGGGGACCGACGCCCGTCCTCGTCCCGGGTCGTGCTGACACCCGTGGTCGCCGTCCGGATCTGTCCCCCTGGGGTGGACGTGTGGTCCAGCGCCGCCGGATCAGTCAGCGACTGAGCAGCCTGCGCACGCGGCCGCCGACGGCCCGCTTTACCCGGGCGGGCAGCTTCGCTTCCTGCTGGGCCCGCACCTTGCGGCGGAGCCCTTCATTCTGGTCGCGTAGCCAGTGCATCCGGTCCAACAGTTCCTCGCCAGTCATCGCGGCGGCAGGTCGAACCGCAGGCGGGAAGGGGGTGGCACGGACCTTCTCGTCAAAGTGGGTCGCGCTGTCCCCGTCCGCGAAGGAGTGCCCCAGATCATGCTTGTCAAGGAATGAGAGCATGGTCTCGTAGCGGGCCTTGTGTCCCTTGTTGAGCGCCGTGTAGTCCGCCTCCTGGTACAGATCAGCGGCATCAATGTCGGCGGGAACGTCCGGCATGATCCGGTGCGGGATGTCGAAATACCGGGCGAGCTCCAGGGTCCGGGAGTCGTGCGCGAAGAGATAGCCAGGGGTTCCGGCGAGCAGCGAGGTAATGGTGCCGTGGATGCGGGTGCCGAAGTTGAAGTCGAACCCGGAGAGGTAGTCCATCCACGTCCACGGATCCACGAACATTCGTACCTTGTCCTCGACGAACAAGGAGTGCGAGGTGTAGATGGGAATCGGGCTGGTCTTGTCCCGGTCGCTCGGTACATCGCCGTAAAGGAGGAGACCCAGGGTCTTCAGGTCCTGGGGGATGTACCGGAGGTTTGGGTAGTTCCGGTGGTGGTTGGTGACCACCGAGGCCATGGACGTGACATACGGGGAGATCGTCATCGCGATCCGGTCGTCCGGTTCGAGGGCCGGTTTGCGCTTCTCTACCTGTAGGTCGTGGCCGTGCAGGAACATCGACGGACAGCCGATGACGTCGACCGCGGAGAAGCCCAACGCCTTCAGGTAGTCCGCAGTGATCTCGCCGCGGACGCCGATGGTGTGCGAACGGTCGAGTACGGCCCGGACGAACCGCTTCACCACGTCGTCCAAAGGCCGAAGGTATTCCCGGTCACCATGGATATTGGTCTGGGCGCCCACCCCGAGCACCACGACCGGGATCTTCAGGCGCTCGATCAGGCGGGTCATCAGGGCGACCCGATGTGTATAGCTGCGCCGGAAGGCATTGGCCAGTGGGACCACGAAGACGTCGAATTCGTCGTTGATGCGGTCGGCGTCACGCAGGTCGACCGTGAACCCGGTCGGGGTGATCTGGACCGTTGAGGTCTGCAGAAGCTTGTGCGCGGCGTGGCTGAACACCAGGTTGCCGCTGTTTTGCCCGATCAGGTTACGCTCGAATGTCTCCTCCGGCGAGTTGACGGCCAGAGGCCCTTTCTTGGCCCGCATGAGGATCCGTTGGTGCATTTTGGCTCCGTCTCACTAGGTAATGGCGGCATCGACCGATCGGGGTGAACGGGCGGTTGGTGGCTTTCCGCGATCCAGTTCCTGTCGGGCCGCATTCAAAAACGCTGCCCCGTACGAATCATCCGGAAAGTCACCGAGGTAGTGCCGTCGTGTCGCCCAACGTTGCGCTGCCAGGGGGTCGGTACCGAGTAGTTGGTCCAGTACCTCGTCCAGGTTCACCATGTCCCGGCGTAGCCGGTAGCCGGCGGCGGCTAAGGGGAACTGCTCGGCGAACGCGTCGCCGTCGATGGTGGTCATGTCGGTCACCGCGAACGGTTTGCCGGAACGTAGGTAGTCCGAGATGACTCCGGACACATCGGAGATAAGAGCATCGGAGCGGTTCATGCATTCCGCCAGGCTGAGCTTCCGGCTCGCCTCCGAGCCCCACACGTGCGGTCGGCGGCTTCGCTCCCGGTCGGTCGCCAGTAGCTCGGTGAGTCGCTTGAGCTGCCGGGCGGAGGCGGGGTTCTGACTGGTGTACGGGTGCGCCCGGAGAATCACCGTGACACCGCGGTCCAGGAGCTGACGCAGAATCGGCTCGGCCACCGCCAGCGAGCAGTAGTCCGCATGCGCGTTGTGGCCCGTCCAGGTTGGGGTGTACAACACGGTGGCTGGCGCATCGGAGGGCACCGATTGGTGGCGTACCTGGATCGATTCGACCTGCGGACGGCCGACTACCCTGAACTTCTCTACCGGGATGTTGATGCCGGCGCGGGCGTACCGCTCAATCGCCGCCTCCCCGGCGACGAAGATTCGGTCGAAGAGTGCGGTGACCGGGTTGGCGCTCGGCGCCTTGTCGCTGTCGCCGTGGTGCAGTTGGATGTGGGTCAGCTGGGTGAACCCGATGCAGTGACTGTTCTTGGCACCGTGGTTGACGTAGAACGCCACCTTTAGGCTCGGCACGAGCACTTCGTCTAGGGACCGCAGTGTGGGGCAGTAGATTACCGGTGCGGTGGTGGCCGCGGCGATCGGCGCCAGGAACTGCGGCTCGCGGAGCACCACCAGGAACTTTCGGTTGAGCCGTTCCAGGTAGGGCAGCCACATGGTGACTTGGTATTCCGAGCCGGGGGGCGCGGAGAAGTGCAGCAGGAACTCCGGCTGATGCGTCTGCACCGCCTGCCGTACGGCCCCGTCCGCTGTGGTTGGGCGCAGCCGCCGACGGGTGAGACCCAGCCCGGCGGTACCGGCGACGGCGGCCACCAGTAGCGTCGCGACCAGCGCGATCAGCGTCGGTGCGCTGGTCGCCGCAGCTAGCGTCAGCACGGCCAGCAAGCCAAGCAACACGGTCTCGAGCCGCGTGGCGACCAGCGGTTCCCAGGCCCGCGCGGGCAGGTTCGCCGTCTGGGGCTCCAGCCCGCCGGCCTGCCGCAGCGGGCCGGTCAGCAGCACCAGCCCGAGGAGAACCAGGCCCATGGCGGCGAGCGCCGGCTCGAATCCGGCATCCAGCTGTCGGGAGTACGCGACCAGGACAGCCGCGGCGACCAGCGCGGTCTCGGCGGGCGTGTCCACGCTGGTGTGGATCCGCCGTTCCAGGGCGATCGCGCCGAGGGCCGCTGCCGCCAGGACCAGTCCCCAACCGGGCGCAGCGGTCAGCGCGCAGACGAGGAAGGCCAGGAGGGCCAGCCCGACACTCAGGAATCGGGCGACCAATTTACGGATCAGAACGCCGCGCATGTCGCTCCGTTCACCTATCGTCTGGTCGCGGGGAATCGGCGGTCAGTGCCCGGCCCCTGCCGCGGCGACCGGGCGCGTCAAGGTGGGTCCGTGCTGGGCCGGCACCGGTGCGGTGTCACCGGGTTCCCGGCGTACGTCGATGACCTGCCCGGTTAGTTCGGAGATCAGCACATCAAGCGAGGCCTGCGCCACTGCGGCCGAGGAGAGCAGGGTGTGCTCCGGTTCCACGCCGAAGGCGCGGGTACGCATCGGCGTGGCGGTTCGCTCCGGGTTGATGCAGTTCACCCGTACCCCAAAGTCGGCCCACTCGTCGGACAGCGCCTGGGTGAGGTTCACCAGTGCCGCCTTGGTCGCCGAGTACAGCGCGTAGCGTGCCCGGCCTCGAGTGTACGAGCTGGAGGTGTAGAGCAGCAGTTGGCCCTTGGTCTGCTGCAGGTAGGGCAGGGCCAGGCGGGCAACGGTGACCGGTCCGACGAAGTTGACCTGGAGGAGGCGGTCCATGGTCTTCTCGTCCATCTCGGCGAGGCTCCCCTTTTCCAGGACGCCTGCGGTCACCACCACGTGGTCGATGCGGCCGGTCGCCTCGAATGCGGTTGTCAGCGCCGCCGCGACCTCATCGGCCCGTTCGACATGGGTTCCCGTGCCGCTCCGGCTGAACGCGAAGACCTGGGCGCCGTGCCCGCGGGCGATCTCGGCCAGATCGTGCCCGATGCCGTAGCTACCCCCGAAAACCACCACTGTTCGGCCGCTCAGCTCCTCGCGGTAGCTGCCGTGGTCGGCGACAGGGGGTACCCGCGCGGCGGCGAGTTGGAAGAGCTTGTCGGCCAGGTGGACATCAACGGGATGAGTCACCTTGATGTTCTCGTCCGACCCGTTGATCACCTTGATCGCGGTGTCGGGCAGGTAGCGAAGCACCACACCACAGTCGTCGGTGGCGGCGAAGTGCGGATCGCCCTCCGCCCGTCGGTAGGCCTCGCGAATCGTGCCGGAGCGGAACGCCTGCGGGGTCTGGCCGCGGCGTAGCGTGGAACGGGCCGGGATGTCCGTGATGCAGTCGTCGTCGTCTACCTGGATGATGGTGTCCGCGGAGGGGATGGCCACGTCGACCGCGGCATAGGTCCAGAGGGCGTTCACGCACTCGCGGACAATCCGGTGGCTGACGAGGGGGCGGACCGCATCATGGAAGATGATGTTGCAGTCCTCTTCGCCGATCGCTTCGAGGGCGATCCGAGTGGTGGCGTTCCGGGTGTCGCCTCCCTCGATCACTTTGCTGACCTTGCTGAGGTCGGCTGACTCGACGATCCGCAATGCCTGCTGGACGTGGCCGGCGGCCATGAGCACGATGATTTCGTCGATCTCTGGCGCGGCTTCGAAGATGGCCAGGGTGTGTTCGATGATCGGCTTTCCGGCGATCTTCAGGAGCTGCTTGGGGATGCCGAGCCCGAGGCGTTCACCGGTCCCACCGGCGAGGACCACCGCTACCGTCCGCGAAGGGCGCCAGGATGCCGGACTCGGCGGCGTGGCGCCCGGTGCAGTGGTGCGGTCCTGGGTCATGTCCGTTCCTCGCTTCTGTCGGGGGTGATTGGGGCGGGGTGGGCCGACGCTCACGGAACTCTAGCGTCTGCGACAGAGCGCATCGACCAGCCGACGACGCTGCTCGATGCGCTCCGTGGCGGCGTTACCTGCCCTCGTACGCGTTGCAGACCTCATCGGTCGGGCCGTCCATCTTCAGGACGCCGCCCTCCAGCCAGATGGTCCGCTCACAGGTGTCCCGGATCGAGCCGAGCGCGTGGCTGACCAAGAAGACCGTGCCGGCGTTCGCCCGCAGCTCCCGCACCCGCTGTTCGCTGCGGGCCCGGAACTTTCGGTCGCCGGTGGCCAGCGCCTCGTCGATGAGTAGCACGTCATGGTCCTTCGTGGCGGCGATGGCGAAGCGCAGCCGTGCGCCCATCCCGGAGGAGTAGGTGCGCATCGGCAGCGACGCGAAGTCACCCCGTTCGTTGATTCCGGAGAATTCGATGATGTCGGGAGTGACGCGTTTGACTTTTTCTGGAGACATGCCCATCGCTAGACATCCGAGCACCACGTTTCTCTCGCCGGAGAGATCGTTCAGTAGGGCTGCATTTACGCCGAGTAGCGATGGCTGTCCGTGCGTGTAGACCGCGCCCTGGGCCGGTGGGAGTAGCCCAGCGATGGTCCGTAGCAGAGTCGACTTGCCGGAGCCGTTGCTGCCGATCAGGCCGATAGCCTCACCCTGGTATGCGGTGAAGCTGACTCCCTTGACCGCGTGCACCTCGCGGATGTTGGGGGTTTTGGTGCGGGACACGATTCGTTTGAGGGCGGCGGTGGCGCCGTTGTTCGCCGCGGCGCCTTTGTGAATTCGATAGATCACATGGACGTCGTCGACAATGATGGTCGGAACCCGTTCCGCCGCCGCAGGAGTGGCGTTGGCCTTGGATTGGGTCTGCTCAGCCACGTCCATACTCCTTCTCCCCACGCCAGAAGTAGACAAATCCCCCGATGCCCATGGCGACTGCCCAGGCCAGGGCCATTCCCCAGAGCTGCGCTGGCGGGCTGACCAGGTTGTCCTGGTTTGACTCCAGCAGCGAGTACCGGGCCAGCTCGATGTAGATCAGCGCCGGGTTGGCCTCCAGCAGGGTTGCGGCCCACTGCGGCAGATGATCGCGGAACAGGACAACCGGGTAGAGCACACCGGAGGCGTAGAGCCAGGTGCGGAGTACGAACGGCATGACCTGTTTGAGGTCGGTGACCTTGGCGCCGAACCGCGCCATCACCATGGTGAGTCCGATGTTGAAGATTGTTTGCAGGAGCAGTGTCGGAACGATGAGTAGCCAGCGGAGGGTGAGCGGTTCACCGGTGGCCAGCACGATGACCGCCAGGACCACCATCGACATCAGTAGCTGCTGGAACTGCACCAGGGTGACCGTGACGGGCAGCGCGGCCCGGGGGAAGTGCAGGGCCCGGATCAACCCGAGATTGTTGGTGATCGCACTGGTGCCGTTTGCCACCGTGCTCTGGGTGAACATGAAGACGAACACGCCCGTGCACAGGTAGGCGATGAAGTTGTCCACGTTGCGGTCCTGGGACAGGATCACACCGAAGATCAGATAGTAGACCGCTGCGTTGGTGAGCGGGGTCAGCAACTGCCAGAGTTGGCCGAGCTGGGTGTTGCTGAATGACGAGGCGACCTTCGCTCGTGAGTACGCGGTGATGAAGTGCCGGTACGCCCACACCTGGCGGGTGTACTCGCGCAGAGGGGGCCTTGCGCCAGCGACCCGTAGTCCGTGCCGCTGCGCGAGTTCGGCGGGGCTTGGCCTGGAGTCGAGGTCGGCCACCGCGGTGTCGGCCATGATCAGGCGCTCCGATCTATCGTGTCGATGGGAGGGAAGATGTCGCGGTGCTATGAGCCGGCGTGTCCGGTTTCCGGGGTGTCACGTCGGTGCCTGGAAGTTAGTGTATTACCCGTCGGGACGCAACCGTAGCGTCGTTGCGTTACATTGTTCGGCGTGACGACCGAGAAGAAGCGCCCCCCGGCAGGCGCCGCGGTGCTGCGCGACGACATCACCTCGGCCATCCGCCGTGCGGTCATGGCGGAGCTGGCTGAGGTGGGCTACGGGCGTCTCTCCATTGAGGCGGTGGCGCGTCGGGCCGGTGTGAGCAAGACCGCCATCTACCGCCGGTGGCGCTCCAAACTTGATCTCGTCCTGGACCTGGTCTCCGCCACGGCTGGCCGCAGCCTCCCGCTACTCGACACCGGTAGTCTCCTGGGCGACCTGGAGATTCTGCTCCACGTCCTGGCCAAGGCGCTGCGGCATCGGATGGCCTCCCAGATCATTCCAGACCTGCTCGCCGAGGCCGCACGTACCCCACAGATCGCCGAGAAGCTCCACCAGACGCTGGAGGACTATCAGCGAACCATCGGGGTCATCGTGATCGGCCGGGCTGTCGAGCGCGGTGAGCTGCCGGCGGACACCGACCAGCGCCTCGCGGTTGACCTGATCGTCGGGCCAGTCTACTGGCGGCTGGCGATCGCACGGGCTCCGCTGCCGGCCAGCGAGGTGCGCCGGGTAGCGGAGACGATCGTCGCCGGCCTGCGGGTAGCATCCACGGGGTCCGACTCTGGCGAGTTAAAGCACTAAGTTCGATTAGCTGGTGAACGTCTTGATCTTCGCGGAAATCAGCCCGAGCCCTTCAATGACCCCGGCGCCGATGCCGTCTTGACCCGGACCCATTAGCATCGCCCCGGACCCCCCGAATGATCATTCGTAGACAGGAGGACGCCCCATGGCCGGGCCGCACCCAGATTTCATCCCCCCAGCACGACCAATCATCGGTGAGGCCGAAATCGACGCGGCGGTCCGGGTGCTGCGGAGTGGCCGGGTCGTGCAGGGCCCGGAGGTAGCGGCGTTCGAGGAGGAGTTCGCCGAGCTGACCGGAGGGTCGCACTGTGTCGCTGTCAACTCCGGGACCTCGGCGCTTCAGTTGACTCTGATGGCGCTCGGGTTTGGCCCGGGCGACGAGGTCATCGTTCCGTCGTTCTCCTTCGCGGCCACCGCTAACGCGGTTCGGCTGGTGGGGGCGGAGCCAGTTTTCGTGGATATTGAGCGGGACAGTTTCTGCCTGGACCCGGAGGCCGTGGCGGCCGCCGTCACCCCGCGGACCGTCGCCGTTATGCCAGTGCACCTGTACGGCCACCCCGCCGCGATGGAGCGGATCACCGCCATCGCGGAGCAGCATGGTCTCGCCATCGTCGAGGACGCCGCCCAGGCGCACGGGGCGAGCCTGAACGGCACCCCTGTGGGCGCCCTCGGTACGGCCGGCTGCTTCAGCTTCTACCCCACAAAAAACATGCACTCGCTCGAGGGTGGCATGATCAGTACCGCGGACGCCGAGCTCGCCCGCACCCTTCGGTTGCTGCGTAACCAGGGTATGGAGCAGCGGTACGCCAACGAGATCGTGGGCGCCAACATGCGGATGACCGATGTCGCAGCCGCCGTCGGTCGGGTCCAGCTCACGCAGTTGGCCGAGTGGACCGAGCAGCGTTGTGCCAACGCCAAGTTCCTCGACGCCGCGATCACCAGCATGGTCACCCCGCCGGTGGCCGACGGCGCGCGGCACGTCTACCACCAGTACACCGTCCGGACGAAGGGCAATCGGGATGCCGCCCAGCAGCGGCTGACCGAACTGGGTGTGGGCAACGCCGTCTACTACCCGACCCCAATTCATCGACTCAAGCCGTACCTCACCGAGAATGGTGAGCCGGGTCCGTGGGACTTGCCGGAGACCGAACGTGCTGCCGCCGAGGTGATCTCGTTGCCGGTGCACCCGTCGCTTACCCAGGTTGAGCTCGAGCGGATCGCCGAGGGTGCGAACCTGGCCGGGGGTGCGCGATGAGTGGGGGGCGTAAGCTGCGTGCTGGCCTGATCGGTCTGGGCGCCATGGGGCGGAACCACGCCCGGGTGCTGTCCAACCTGGATGGCGTGGAGCTGGTCGGGATCGTGGACCCGGCTGGCGGCGCGACTGGCGCGCTGCCCGTGCCGGTCGTGCCCGAGGTGGGCGACCTGCTGGCGATGGGCGTGGACTACGCGGTGGTAGCCTGCCCGACGGTGCTGCATGAGCCGATTGGCCTGGAACTTGCGGCCAACGGCGTCTCCGCGTTGATCGAGAAGCCCCTCGCCCCGTCGATCGAGAGCGCGACCAAGCTGGTCGAGGCGTTCGAAGCTGCGGGCCTGGTCGCTGGCGTGGGTCATATCGAGCGTTACAATCCCGCGCTGCAGAGCCTGCGTGCCCGCCTCGAGGCCGGTGAGTTGGGTGAGGTCTTCCAAGTCGTGACGCGGCGGCAGGGGCCATTCCCGCACCGGATTGCCGATGTCGGTGTGGTGATGGACCTGGCGACCCACGACATCGATCTGACCGCCTGGGTCACCGACCAGAAGTACAGCTCGGTCGCGGCGCACACGGTCTCCCGCAGCGGTCGGCTGCATGAGGACATGGTCTCCGTGGTCGGTCAGCTCTCCGGTGGGGCGATGGTCAATCACCTGGTCAACTGGTTGAGCCCGCTCAAGGAGCGCTCGACCGTGGTCACCGGTGACCGGGGCTGCTTCGTGGCCGACACCCTCACTGCTGACCTTACCTTCCATGCGAATGGGGCAATCGACACCGAATGGGAGGTGCTGCGCGCTTTCCGGGGCGTCGCCGAGGGGGACATGGTGCGGTACGCGATCCCCAAGCGGGAGCCGCTGCTGGTCGAGCACGAGCGGTTCCGCGATGCCGTTGAGGGTAAGGAGAGCGACATTGTCACTCTCCGTCAGGGTCTGCGCACCGTCGAGGTCGCCGCTGCCGTGCTCCGCTCGGCAGCCGAGAACGTTGCGGTTTCGGTGCCTTCGGCCGGCCTGGGTAGGCCTGAATGAAGGTTCTGATCGCTGGTGGAGCCGGCTTCATCGGCAGCACCATCGCGTCGGCCTGCCTCGACACGGGTATCACCCCGGTAATCCTCGACAACCTCAGCACCGGCCGTGCCGAGTTCGTCAAGGACCGGATCTTCTACCGGGGCGACATCGCCGACCGGTCCCTGATCGATCGGATCTTTGCCGAGCACCCGGAGATCGAAGCAGCAGTCCACTGTGCTGCGTTGATTGTGGTGCCGGAGTCGGTGGCGCACCCATTGCGCTACTACCAGGAGAACGTCGGCAAGTCCATCGACTTCCTGTCCGCGTTGGTCGCCAACGAATGCGAGCGGTTTCTGTTCAGCTCGTCCGCGGCGATCTACCAGCCGGGGGAGGACTTCGCCGTGGACGAAGCCTCCCCTATCTCGGGAACCAGCCCGTACGCGGAGAGTAAGGCGATGGTGGAACGCGTGCTGGCCGACGCCGCCCACGCGTACCCGTTGCGGGTTCTCTCGTTGCGCTACTTCAATCCGGTCGGGGCCGACCCCAAGATGCGGACTGGCTTGCAGGTGGCCCGGCCCTCGCATGTGCTCGGCAAGATGATCGAGGCGGCGCGGACGGGGGCGCCGTTCCAGGTCACCGGCGCCGACTGGCCCACCCGAGACGGCTCCGGAATCCGTGACTACGTGCACGTGTGGGACCTCGCGCAGGCCCATGTCGAGGCCCTGCGCCGGTTCGACACCGTCATCGACGGTAGTCAGCGCCCCTATCAGGTGATCAACCTGGGGACCGGCAACGGCACTACCGTCCGGGAACTCCTAGACGCGTTCACCGCGGTGCTCGGGCGGCCGATTCCCACTGTCACTGCCCCGCGTCGTCCCGGCGACTCGGCCGGCACCTACACCCGCAGTGACCGGGCTCGTCGATTGCTCGAGTGGGAGCCGACGTTGTCGCTGAAGGAGGGCCTCCAGCACTCCTTGAGCTGGGCTGAGCTGCGGGACGAGGTGCTGGGGAGCGATCCCGGCTGACCCGGACTCCCCGGTAGTCAGATATAGCGACGAGCGGGGCCCCACCAGCTGGTGGGGCCCCGCTCGTCGCTTATTGCCCGTGGCTGTCAGACCACGTGGTTGCCGAGGATTAGCCGGTCGAAGTGTTGCTGGACCACCGGCCAGTCCCACTCACCCAGCGCGTGAGCCGAGGCTTCGTTGCCGGCAGCACGCCAGGTCTCCTCCGTCGCCGTTGTCTGGAGGATTCGCTCCGCTGCCTCTTCAGGACTACCGACAACCCAGCCCTGCGGGTACAGGGTGCGGGCACTGCTTGGCCGGCCGGCGAAGAAGGGCCAGTCCCGGACGACCGGCACCGCCCCGCTCGCGGCGCCCTCCATCAAGCCGCAATGGCAGCCCTCGCGTACCGAGGAGCTGAGGATGACACCAACGTCGGCGAGTGCCTTCGGCACGTCTTCGGTCGGGCCGAACCGCCGCACCGCGCCAACCGCCTCCAATTCCTCCAACTCGCGGTTGAGCGTATCCAGGTACTTGCGGCTGGCGACGCTGACGTTCGGGTTCATGTCGCCACCTACCAGCAGCAGCTGGTATCGGTCGTCATGCCGCCGTACCTGTCGGAGAACCTCCACCGCCCAGAGCGGGTCCTTGGCGACCTGGCTGATTCCGACCATGCCCAGTTGGAACCGGGCGTCCGACGGCTTGTCGATTTGGAAACCGCTCAGATCCATCGCGTTGTCGAGCACGTGCATCCGCGGCGCATCCGGGCCCTGCAGGTAGGGGACCAGCGTGGTGGTCAGGTCCTTGATGTGATCGGCGACGAAGACGAGGTCATCGATCCGCGAGAAGTCGACCATGTACGGCCAGCGGGACAACGTCTCGTAGCTGTGTAGGCGCACGATGATCCGGGTGGTGCCCGGATCAAGAATCGTAAACAGCGCGGCCGGCGCGACACACCAGTCCACGAACACGGTGTCGGCCCAGTCGAGGTGCGGTCGCAGCTGCTCCTCGGCGTTTGCCCCGTACGGTGTCTCCTCCGCCGACAGCCGTTGCTCGAGCATCTGCGTCGCGGCCCAGGTGACACTCTTGAGTTTGCTGTCGGCCGCCAGGTCGAGGTAGCGGATCTCCACCTGCGGGTGGGACTCGTAGTGGGCGCGGATCAGCTTCAGGAAGTTGTCGTTCGCGCTGGTGGCGATCAACAGCCGTAGCGGCCGATCGGTCGGCGGCGGCGCGGCCGGCTGCTTGCGGCCGCGAGGGGCCGCGACAGTCGTCGCCGCGAGCGAGTTACGGAACGGTGCGGTGAAGCCCTCCGGGTCCTCCGCCAACGGCGATGTGAGCCGGTCGATGTGCAGCACCCGGTCGAAAGCCAGCTTCATGGCCCGGTTGAGTAGATTGGCTGCCGCCGGTTGCTTGCCGGCTCGGTGCCGCTCGTCAGCGATGGCGAGAAGCGCGTCGACGGCGCTGTTCAAGTCCTGTGGCGGAATTCCGGCCTTCAACTCGCGGCTGGCCGCGTCACCGAGCATCCGCGCCCGGGAAACTGGGGTGCGTAGCTTTTCTGCCGTGGCCGTAAGGATCAGCGCCTCGCCCTCGGGCCGGTCAGCCCAGTCCATCCCCTTGGCGACCTGACGGGCGACCTTTGTCCGGAGCCGGTCGGGAATCTTCGGCGTCCGTACGGCGGCCAACCAGAGCTTTGTCCCGGCCTTGCTTCGCATGATCGGCCGGGCGGTGACGGCGTCAATCGCTGCCCGGGGTGCGGAGTTGATGATGTGAGTGAGGTTTCGCCGGACCATTCTCCTGGACGGCAAGTTGTTGGCCAGCCGCTGTAGTGCCCCGGGGGGCGGGGTCCCTTGCCGCCCGATGACAGCCTGCACCGCGGGCTGGACACCGTACCGCGCGTCCGCGCCAAGGTTGCGCTGTGCCATCCGCCAAACGGCGTAGATGGCGTGTGGGTCGAGCGCCACCAGGACATCCGCGTTCCGGGCCTGCTCCCTCGCCCATCGTTCGCGGCGGATCCTTGTCCAGACCCGCTCGGCCGGCGTGGCCCGGGCGGCTGCGCGTGCCGGCAGGGCCTTGGCGATGTCGCCGGGGAGCGCGCACAGCCCGTCCAGCCGTACGTCGGCCGGGAGGTCCTCCGTGTCGACCGCGCCGACCAGGTGCACCCTCGCGCCGGCCTTCTGCAGCCGGTGCACGGCCGAAGACAGAAACCCTGGCTGCGGCGGTACGCCGGCCACCAGCAGAACGTCGCTCATGCGCGCACCTCACCGGCTTGTCGAGAATCGTCGGTCATTCGTGGTCTCGGCGGCGGGGGCGCGACGCCGGTTGAGTCAGCCCCGCTGCGGACAACGCCTTCGGCGAGCTGCTCGACGGCCCGCCGCATCAGGGTCTCCCGGGTGAACGGAGCAGCGTGGGCACGTACACCGGCCCGCTCGGCCTCGGTGGCCTCGGCGGTCATCCGCGCGGCCGACCGGAAGCTGTCAATCAGGCGTTCCTCGTCCAGGCCACACGCGCCGGTCCAGAGCGGATGCCCGTCCAGGACCCGGGTTGCGTCATGATCGACCTCGTGCACCGATACGATCGGTAGGCCGGTGGCCATGTATTCGTACACCTTGCCGGAGGTGACGTAGCGGCCACCGATGAGGATCAGTACGAGGGCGTCCCAGCTGGCGTACGTCTCGGCCACCTCCGCCTTGAGGACCGGGCCGCCGAACGAGACGCCATCAGCTGCGGCCGTGCTGATCAACTCCGTGAGACCGTTGGCCTCCCGGGCGGCGCCGGCGCCGATATGGCCGCGGATCTCGAGCCGAGCGTTGCGCATCAGCGGCTCCAGCTCTCGCGCCTTCCGCCAGGCGGTGATCACGGCCCCGAGCTGTCGGGCGTTGTAGTTGACAGTGCCGAGGTAGCCGAAGACGAGCCCCTTCTCGGGGTCCGGGCGGCGTGGCTGGACCGTTGCCACGCTGTCCTCGTCGTACCCGTTACGCACCACGTGCACCCGTTCCGCAATGTGCGGGTAGCGGTCCCGGTAGTGCTCGGCGATCGGATCGTTGACGACCCAGAGCGCCTGGCAATCGTCGAGGATGCGACGCTCCCAGACTCCGGCCTCGGACTCCTCGGTGAAGGCGACGCCGCCGTTGACCACGTCGATCGACCAGCCATCGCGGAAGTCGACCGCGTACGGCACGCCGTGCGTCTCCCAGAGTCGCCAAGCGGCGGCCAGGTTTACGTACGGGACGCAGCTCGCGAGCAGTAGGTCGGCCGGATGCTGACGGTGGAGGCCGAGCACGGCGTTTTCGATCGTCTCCCGCCAGCCGCCGAAGACCGGCTCCGGGAAGACCTTTTTCTCCCGCTTGCGTAGGTTGGTCACCCACTTCGCGGGCCGAAGCGCGCGCTCCTCGCTGAACTTCCGGATGTCCGTCTCGAGGTCCTCCCGGGCCAGCGGCAACTCCAGCACCGTGATCCCGGGGTCGACCTGTTCCAGGAGGCTGTAGTCAACGCCCGAGTCGCGTTCCCAGGAGGTGGAGGCAATCGTCACCACGGTCACGTCCCACCCGATCCGACGGAACTGGTTGGCCGTCTCCCGCATCCGGTACGCGCAGCTCTTGGCTGCGGGCGGGAAGCCAATGGCCAGGTAGATCAGATGAGGGCGGCCGTCTCGTCGGCCGCGGCCGGTGGCTGAGGAACTGGACAAGTCGCGGGAAGTAGGCATGGCCGGGGTGTACTCCGCTTTCTTGATGGCCGTCGACATCACTTTTCGGTAAGCTTTTCGACCACTCGATGAGCGGCGTGCCCGTCGCCGTACGGCGTGCCAGGCGCATCGGTAGGAGCAGGGCGGGTGGCGATGCCGGCCCACTCCGACCGTGGGTAGGCCGACGGGTCTGGCACCAGCTGGTTCCAGCCGTCCGCGAGAGTCTCGATCCACTCCGTCTCCGGTCGCAGCGTGGTGCACGGCCGGGCCAGCAGGTAGGCCTCCTTTTGCAGGCCGCCGGAGTCGGTGACCACCCCGGTCGAGCCGAGGACCGCGGCGACCATCCCGGCGTAGGGCAGCGGACGACCGACGTGGACGGCGCCGCGGCTGAGCCGCACGCCGTGCTCCTCGGCCTTCGCGGCCAGCCGTGGGTGTGCCAGTAGCGCCACCGGTACGGGCAGGTCTGCCAGCGCGTCAACCAGCATCGCCAGTCGCTCCGGCGAGTCGGTGTTCTCAGCCCGGTGCAGCGTCGCGAGTAGGTACGGTTCGTCGGGCTGGATGCCCTCCGGCAGCGCTGGTGCCGGGTGGTCACCGGAGAGCACGGAGTCGCGGATCCGGAGGCAGACGTCCACCATCACGTCGCCGACCAGAGTGGAACGTGCGGCGAGGCCCTCTGCTGCGAGATGGCGCATCGCTTCGTTGGTGGGGGCGAGTAGGAGATCAGCCGCGTGGTCGGTGAGGATGCGGTTGTGCTCCTCCGGCATCGCCCGGTTGAAGGACCGCAATCCCGCTTCCAGGTGCGCCACCGGTAGGTGTAACTTGACCGCGGAGAGCGCCCCGGCGAGGGTCGAGTTGGTGTCACCGTAGACCAGCACCCAGTCTGGCTTCTCCGCCATGAAGACCGGGTCCAGCGCCGCGAGGGCCTTGCCAGTCTGAACTCCGTGCGAGCCCGAGCCGATGCCGAGGTGGACATCCGGGGTGGGGATGCCCAGACCAGAGAAGAACACATCCGAAAGGTCGGCGTCGTAGTGTTGACCGGTGTGTACGATTTGGTGCTCGTGCTCCGTGGACGCGAACGCCGCAGCGATCGGAGCTAGCTTGATCAGCTGGGGGCGAGCCCCGACCACGCTGATGACCTTCACCTGTTGACTCCCGTGATGATCGTGTGAAGGGCAGCCGCAGGTCGGCCGGCGCTGTCCCTTGAGTCAGACGAATTGTGCCTCAGGCGGAAGTGGCTGCCAAATCCCACAAGACCTACGCCGCGTCACTCCTGACCTCTTCGGAGGACTTGTCCGATCGCCGGTTGGGCGGAGGTCGGTCTCATCGCTCTCTTCGTCGGTTCACCCTACCTGCTGGATGCAAGGTGGTGCAGCGCCCAGGGCTGGCGTGACAGTGGTGCCGCCTACTCCGTGGGCGGATGTCAGTACGTACGGTGATGTGGCTTGGATCTCTCGTCTGCGCCGAGGGCCGGCCGGAGGCCTCGGACCGGAACCGACGGCGGGGCGGGTGGGCTTCGGGCAGGGCGTAAGCGGTGCCGACCGGTCACTCGTCGGGTGGGCATGGGTGCAGGCGTGGGCGCGTCCACCGCGCGCTACGGTGCCGTACACTCGCGGGGGTTCTGCCCGAAGCGCCGGGGAAACCTGGTTGCGACAAGTCGCTGAGGGCGCGGCGATGGCCCCTGACTGACGGCGGGTTTCCCACCAACAGCGAGCAGGGTGACTCGGAAGGGAACGGATGGGAACGCCGGATGTCAGTGTCCTCGTCGCTGTCTACAACACCATGCCGTACCTGAGGACCTGCCTGGATTCCTTGATTGGGCAGAGTATCGGGCTGGACCGGCTCGAGGTGATCGCTGTTGACGACGGCTCCACCGATGGTGGCGGCGCCGTGCTGGACCAGTACGCCGAGCGTTACCCCGACCAGGTCCGAGTGTTCCACCAGCCGAACTCGGGCGGTCCTGCGGCGCCGAGCAACAGCGCTCTCGACCAGGCACGTGGCCGGTACGTCTTCTTCATCGGCGCTGACGACTATCTTGGTGTCGAGGCGCTGGAGCGACTGGTCGACGCTGCCGACAGGTGGGGCTCCGATGTTGTGCTCGGGCGAATGGTCGGCACCAACAAGCGGTACGTACACCAGGACGTCTACGCCGAGACCCGAGAGCGGATCGATCTCTTCGACAGTGCGTTGCCATGGTCGCTGTCGAATACGAAGCTGTTCCGGCGGGAGCTGCTCGAGCGACATGGCCTGCGCTTCCGCACCGACATGCCGATGGGCAGTGACCAGCCGTTCACGCTGCAGGCCTGCTACCATGCGGCGAAGGTCTCCGTCCTGGCCGACGACGAGTACTACTACGCGGTGAAGCGGGACGACGCACAGAACATCACGTACGCGAGCAACTTCGAGGAGCGCTTGCGTTGCGCCGAGGAACTGGTGAGTTTCGTCGCCGGGCTGATCGAGCCGGGCTCGCGGCGGGACGCCGTCCTGCTGCGTCACTTCAGCTGGGAGGTGGCGAAGCTCCTGCGGGCCGAGTTCCTCGACCTCGCGGCGGATGCCCAGCAGCATGTCCAGGAGCGGATTCGGGCGCTGGCCAGGGCATACCTCACTGACGGCATTCTGGCTGCCATGGCGCCCGCGCTCCGGCTGCGACTTGCGGTCGCGCGGGACGCCGAGTTGGAGCGGCTGCGCGAGTTGATCGGGCAGCAGGCGGTGAAGACCCTGCCGGAGGTTGTCGTTGAGGATGACCGCTGGTACGCCCGCTATGTCGGATTCCGGGACCCGTCGCTCGGCTACCCGGACGAATGGTACGACGTCTCCGGTCAGGCGGCGAAGGTGATGGCCGGGATGGACGCGACCGGGCTGGAGTGGGGGCGGGATGCCTCTGGTGCGCGGGCACTCGGGGTCACCGCACGGAGCCGCTGGATGGCCCTGGCCGACATCGGCACGACGGTGCGGGTGAGCCTCGGCGGGGTAACCGGCGCGACGTCCGTCCAACCGGATGAATCGGGTATGGTCGTACGGACGAACTTCGTGGTTGACCGCCTGCTCGTGGAGGCCGCGGCGAATGGGGTGCGGCAGGCGGTGACAACCCATGTGACCGCCCCGACGGGGACCGGCTCGGCGCTGCTACGCGCGGGCCGGGGGCTCGCTGCGCCCCGCCTTCTGGCCTGGCGTGGCCTCCGGTGCTACCTCGTTTCCCCCATCATCAATCGCAAGGGCCAGGTGGTCGTCGCGATCGCTCCGGTGACACCCCGCCGGGTCCTTGCCCGTCTGAGCCGAATCTGGCCACCTGGAGGAAAGTAGTTCCATGAACATCTGTGTCGTCGCGCTCGGCAAGATCGGTCTACCGCTCGCCGTGCAGTTCGCCTCGAAGGGGCACACGGTGATCGGTGCCGACGTATCCGATCGAGTCGTCCAGCTGGTCAACGACGGTGCCGTTCCGTTCCCAGGCGAGGCCGACCTGGACGTCAAGTTGAAGGAGGCGGTGTCCGCCGGGCTGTTGTCGGCCACCACGGATACCGCCGCCGCCGTCGCCGAGTCGGAGGCGGTCGTCGTGGTTGTGCCGCTGTTTGTGGACTCCGAGGGGGTGCCGGACTTCGGCTGGATGGACGACGCCACCCGCGCCATCGCCCGTGGCCTCAAGCCCGGCACGCTGGTCAGCTACGAGACCACCCTGCCGGTCGGCACCACCCGCAATCGGTGGGCGCCGATGCTGGAGGAGGGCTCCGGCCTCACCGCCGGCACGGACTTCCACCTGGTCTTCAGCCCGGAGCGGGTGTTCACCGGTCGGGTCTTCGCCGACCTACGTCGCTACCCGAAGCTGGTTGGTGGCATCGACGCCGCGTCGGCGGAGCACGGCACGCGCTTCTACGAGGCGGTTCTCGACTTCGACGAGCGGGATGACCTCGGTGGCCAGCAGGGTGTCTGGGACCTCGGTTCGGCCGAGGCCTCGGAGTTGGCCAAGTTGGCCGAGACTACCTATCGGGACGTCAACATCGGGTTGGCGAACCAGTTCGCTCGCTTCGCGGACACCGTAGGTGTGGACATCACCAAGGTCATTGCGGCGTGTAACACCCAGCCATACAGTCACATTCATCAGCCGGGCATCGCCGTCGGCGGACACTGCATCCCGGTCTACCCGCGGATGTACCTCTGGAATGACCCGGCCGCCACCGTTGTTCGGGCCGCCCGCGAGGCCAACGCGATGATGCCGCAGTACGCCGTTGACCTGCTCGCGGCCGCCTACGGAGAGTTGACCGGGGTCGGTGTCCTCGTGCTGGGGGCGTCCTACCGGGGCGGCGTCAAGGAGACCGCCTTCTCAGGGGTCTTCCCCACGGTCGCGGCGCTCCGTGAGCGGGGCGCGATCCCGTATGTCTCCGACCCGCTGTACACCAACGAGGAGCTGGCCGCGCAGGGTCTGCCGGCGTACGACGGCGAGTCGCTGGGGGCCGCGATCGTGCAGGCCGATCACGCCGAGTACCGCACTCTGACCCCAGCCGACCTGCCGGGGGTCTCCGTCCTCGTGGACGGTCGCCGGGTGACCGACCCGGCCAACTGGTCCGGTGTTCGACGGGTCGTCATCGGCGGCTAGTGGCTTTCCAAGGGCCGGCTACCGAGGCCGTCCGGCGCCGTGTTGACGGCCCCTGGTCGACCAGTCGAGGTACGGCGTCCGTGTCACCTCGGACACGGACGCCGTTTCCCGGCCGGCCACCCCGGCAACACCGGGTGTTCCGTTTCCCGTTAGGGTCGCAGCGGTCGATCTGGACTGGACAGGGGTGGCGCAGTGTTCCGCATTATTCGGGGTGAGCGGGGTCTCGCTGTAGCCGGTGTGACCCTGCTGGGCTACGGGACCATGGTCCTGAGCGGGATGCTCGGTTGGGTGATCCTATTCGCGGCTTCCGCGTTGGTCGTGATCGTTGGCGAGGTCGCACTCGCGACCCGGTTCGCGTCGGTCGGCGTGTTGGTGGAACGGGCGGGCCTCGGCCCGACCGTCCGCTGGCTCTTCCGCGACCTGTCCGTGGTGTTGTTGGTCATCAGTACCGTGGATCCCGGCATCGCCGGAGCAGTGATGACCCTGCTCTTGCCCGCCGGGCTTTGGGCGCTCGCCGTCGGCACCACGACGTTGCAACGGTTTGCCGAGCGGACGCCCTTCCAAGCGCAGACCCGAAACATTGATCTCGGAGTGTCGGGGCGGAGGCCGGCCCCGCCCCGGTGGGCCCAGCGGGTAGCGGGATTGCGGATGCCGCTGCTCAACTTCCTGCTCCTGCCGGCGGCAGTGGCGGCGGCCCTGACTGATGGTGCCGCGCCGGTGGGCGCAACCGGCCTACTCACCCTGACCGCTGGGTTGGTCGTGGCGGGAGCGTTGGCGATCAACTGGCGGCGTGGCCGTGGCGGCGCCCTCGAAACGCTGCCTGCCCTGCACTCCTGGATGACGCGAGTGCAGCCGGAGGTGGCCCTCTACTTCGCCGGGCCGGCGAAGGACGTCTACCAGGTCAACATGTGGCTCGCCCCGGTGGAGGCCAGTGGTCGTCGGGCGGTGGTGCTGCTCCGCAACGAGCAGGCGTTCGCCGCGTTGGCCGACACCCGGCTGCCAGTGGTCAGTGTGCCCGCCGGAGTGGACTTCATGAACCTGGAGTTCACCTCGCTGCGGGTCGCACTCTACGTAGCGAACGTGGGTGCCAACATCCACCTTCTCCGGGAGCCCGGCGTCCGGCACGTCTTCGTGGGGCATGGTGACAGCGACAAGCAGGCCAGCGTGAATCCGTACAGCAAGGTCTACGACGAGGTGTGGGTGGCCGGTAGGGCCGGCCGTGAGCGGTATGAGCGGGCCGCCGTCGGCGTACGGGATGAGGACATCGTCGAGATTGGACGACCGCAGCTCGCTGGCGTGCGCACGTTCGGTTCGGAGGCTGTCACGCGGCCTTTCACTGTCCTCTACGCTCCCACCTGGGAAGGCTGGCTCGACGACGATCTGTACCACACCTCGCTGGTCCTGATGGGCGAGCGAATCGTCCGGGGTCTGCTGCAGAGCCGGCCCGAGGTTCGGTTGATCTACAAGCCCCACCCGCTGACGGGCTCCCGTTCGCCAAAGGCCAAGGCCGTACACGAGCGGATGGTGGGGCTGATTCGCGCGGCCGGCGGCGACCCGGAAGCGACCTCATTGGACGGCTCTCGGCACCTCGTGGTGACCGGCCGGGTGCCGGCGCTTTTTGACTGCTTTAACCAGACCGACCTGTTGGTAAGTGATGTTTCCAGCGTGGTGTCCGACTTCGTGCAGAGTCAGCGACCGTACGTTGTGGCTAATCCCGGTGGACTGCCGGAGGACGAGTTCCGCCGGAAGTACCCCACCGCACGGGCTGCGTACCTGCTCTCCAGCGACGCCGGCGAGCTGGAGAAGGTCCTGGGGTTGACCCGGGCCGGCGACGACCCGATGGCCGAGGCGCGACGGGAGCTGAAGACCTACCTGCTCGGCCCGGACGAGCCGAACGCGATGGAGCGGTTCCGGGCTGAGGTCGCCCGCCTCTGTGCCTGAGTCGAGGTAGCGGACGGAGCGGGGGAGGTCGCCGATGGCCCTCCCCCGTTCGTCATCGGTGGAGGTCAGCCCTGCTGTGGCGGGTTGTCCACATCGCGCGAGACGACCTCGCCCTTGGCGTTCACCCAACCCCTCGGGCGGGCTGGGTTCCCCACCACCAGCTGGTACGGCTTGACGTCCTTCGTCACCACGGAGCCAGCGGCGATCATGGCGTACTCGCCGACCTCGATCCCGCAGACCAGGGTGGCGTTGGCGCCGATGGAAGCTCCACGGCGCACCGTCGTCTCGGTGATCGTCCAGTCGGGGTTCTGGGCCCGGGGCCGGAAGTCGTTGGTGAAGACCGCGCAGGGGCCGACGAAGACCTCGTCCTCGAGGGTTACGCCCTGGTACACCGAGACATTGTTCTGGATCTTGACAAGGTTTCCGACGGTGACCTCCGCGTCCACGTACACGTTGCGTCCGATGACGCAGCCTGCGCCGACCCGCGAGGTGGCGCGGATGTGGGCCAGGTGCCAGACCTTCGTGCCGTCGCCGATCTGGGCGCCGGCTTCCACGTCGGCGGTGGGGTGGACAAAGACCGGCGTACGGTCGTTGGTGTCAGTCATGTCAGCTCACATCGTCTCGGGTCTCAATCGCGTCGTAGCATAGCCACCCCACCGAGCCTCCCCGCCGGGCCGCCGCGTCGCCGTCGGCGCGACTGGGTTGGTGGGGAATCCGCTCTCCCGTCAACCGCCGACGTCTGCGACCATTCGTGGTCAACGAAGGCGAGAGTTGGGGGCACTGGGTGCGGATCCTGCTAGTCGAGGACGACCACCGGGTGGCCGCCGCGCTTACCGGGGCCCTGACCCGGCGCGGTTACGAGGTGGAGCACGCGGCGACGGTCGCCGCCGCGCTCCGCGCGGCCCCGTGTGACCTGGCCCTGCTGGACCTCACCCTGCCCGACGGGGACGGCACCGACCTGTGTCGGGAGCTGCGGCGGCGCAGCAACCAACTCGGGATCATCGCGGTGACCGCGCGGGGGGAGGAGCGCGACCGGGTACTGGGGCTGCGGATCGGTGCGGACGACTACGTGGTCAAGCCGTTCTCGATGGTGGAGTTGCAGGCCCGGATCGAGGCGGTGCTGCGCCGGGCCGCCCAAGCCGCGCCAGAGCGCAACCTGATCGAGGTCGGTCCGGTCCAGATCGATGTGGCGGCCCGTACGGTGCGCATCCATGCCCAGGAGGTGGCGCTGACCCGTAAGGAGTTCGACGTACTTCTCTCCCTGGCCCGCCAGCCCGGGTCCGCCGTGCCCCGCGATCGGATTCTGCTCGACGCCTGGGGAACCACTTTCGCCGACCGGCACACCGTCGAGGTGCACGTCGGCTCCCTCCGCGGCAAGCTGGGCGACCCACGCCTGGTGGAGACCGTTCGCGGGATCGGCTACCGGCTGCGGAACGGGTGAGGCGCGGTGCGTCGCCGCCTGGTGATCAGCTATCTGCTGCTGATGGTTCTGGTCCTGGTCGCCCTGGAGACCCCGCTCGCGGCCACCCTGGCCAGCCGGGAGACCGAGCGGGTACGTGCCGACCGGCTCGCCGACGCCACCCGCTTCGCGTCGTTGGCCGACGTGGCGCTGCGCGGCGGCAGCGCCGCCCCGATCGGCAGTGAGTTGGACCGCTACGACGAGCTGTACGGCATCGGCGCCGCGGTCGTTGACCGGGACCGGCGGATGATAGTCGCGTCGCCGAACTGGCAATCCGCCCCGGGCACCCAGGGGGCGCTCGACGTGGCCCTCTCCGGGCAGCAGGCCAGTGGGCCGGATTCGGTGCTGCCGTGGGTGGACGGACCGATCGTCGTCGCGGTGCCGATCAACGATGGCGGCGAGGTGCTCGGCGCGGTGGTCACCATAACCCCCACCGACCGGATCCGGGAGGCCGTCACCCGCTGGTGGCTGCTGCTCGCCGGTGCCGGCCTGCTCGCGGTGCTGGCCTGCGTCTCGACCGCGTTCGCTCTGGCCGGGTGGGTGCTGCGACCGGTCACCGAGCTGGACGCGGTCACCCACGAAGTCGCCGAGGGTGATCGGAACGCCCGCGTGCAGCATCGGCAGGGCCCACCCGAACTACGCCGCCTGGCGGCGAGCTTCAACCACATGGCCGATGCCGTCTCCGACGTGATGGATCGACAGCGGGCGTTCGTGGCGCACGCCAGCCACCAGCTTCGCAATCCGTTGACGGCACTGCGGCTGCGGGTCGAGGAGCTGGGGCCCAGTCTGGGCGACCCGCAGGGCCAGGCCGAGCACCAGCTCGCCCTAGCCGAGACCGACCGGCTGGCGCTCGTGCTGGATGCTCTGCTAACCCTGGCGCGGGCCGAGCGGACGGAGAATCTACGCCTGACCGTTGACGCGGCGGCGGTCGCCGCGAGCCGGGTGGCGGCGTGGGAGCCGCTCGCACGTCGCCGCTCGATCACGCTGCGGCTGGACACCGATGCGGCTCCGGCGTATGTGCGGACCGTGCCGACCGCCGTTGACCAGGCGCTTGATGCGCTGATCGACAACGCGGTGAAGTTCAGCGGCGCGGGGGGTGAGGTGACGGTGCAGGTCCGGGGTCGGGACAACGGGACGACGCTGCAGGTACGTGACACCGGCCCGGGTATGACGGCCAGCCAGCTCGACCAGGCGACCGAACGGTTCTGGCGGGCGCCGGAGGCACAGAACATCGACGGTGCCGGGTTGGGTCTGGCCATAGTCGCCGTCCTGGTGGACGCCTCCGCGGGGCGGCTCAGTATGCGTCCGAATCAGCCCCACGGTCTGGTCGCGGCCCTGTGGTTTCCCGCGTCGCGGCCCTGCGGTTTCCCGCGTCGCTGCCCAACTCCGTCGACGACGGGGAGCAGGAAGTGTCCTGTCCTTCCCCCCGGCGCTGACCGGTGGCTACGGTTTGACCGCGTTGTACCAGGCCACTGCCCCGGGGTGCAGTGGTAGGGGCGTGGTGTTGATGGCCGAGCGCTGACTCGTCTGGCCGGCAGCGGGGTGTGCCGATGCCAACTCCTCGCGCCGCTCCATGAGGAGCCGGGTCAGCTCCCGGACCAGCCACTCCGGCAGGTCGGCGCGGACGATCAGGTAGTTCGGGTTGGCGACGGTGGTCACCGGGTCCACCCCGTACACCGAGTGAGGAATGTCCCGGGAGACGTAGAAGCCGGGGTGCTGGGCGCGAAGCGGCGTACTCCACGAACCCAGCTCGATCAACTGGACGCGTCGTTGCGCGGCCAGCGTCGTCACCGCCCCCACCGGTAGGCCGCCGGAGAAGAAGAACGCGTCAATTTGGCCGGTCCGCAGTGCCTCGACCGAGTCGTCCAGGCCGAGCCGCTCCCGGCGTACCGCATCCCCGGCGAGCTGGGCCACGTCGAGCAGTCGGGACGTGGTGATCTCGGTGCCGGAGCCTGGTGCCCCCACGGAGACCCGTCGGCCCCGCAGGTCGGCGAGGGTGCGGACGCCGCTGGTCGGGGTGGTGACGAGATGTAGGAGGTCATCGTAGACGCGGGCCACCGCGGCCATGGTCGGCGCGGCCGGGACGGCGGGAAGCACGTCGGCCTGGGTAAAGCCGAGTTCTGCCTCGCCCGCGCCCACGAGTTGGATGTTCTCCGCCGACGCGGCGGTCACCAGTACCTCAGCCTCAACGTTCGGTAGCTCCCGATTGAGGATGGTGGCCAGTGACTGCCCGAAGGCGTAGTAGACGGCGGTGGGACTGCCGGTGGCGATTCGGATCTGCACGGCTGGCGGAGGGCCGTGCTGGCATCCGGTGAGGCCCGGCAGCGCCATCGCCAGGAGCAGTACCGGCAGCACCGCGTCGCGTCGGCGACCTGGGATTCTGATCACGCGCTGCACTGTGCGTGGTACGAGTGGCCGGGCGCAACCCCGGTTGTCCGTCGATGCGGTCCCGGCGTTTGCCTCGCCTGCCCACCGAGGAGATCAGACGGCCACTATTTCGGGGGGCGGTGGCCCCAGCTTCGTGGCCTGCATGATCCGTTCGCGGGCCGGTCCGTGCGGCACGCTCACCAGATAGCAGCCGGTCCCGGGGCGCAGTATCGCCGGCGCGTCCAGCAGGGCGGCGCTCCGGACAAGAATCGCCGCCAGGTCCCGGTCGGTCACCCGGATCCCAAGGATGTGCCGGCGGATGTGTCGGCCGCCGGCCAGCAGCGCGGCCCGCCAGGCTGCTGCGGCCAGCCGGGTCCGCCCCACTCGTCGGGCGCCGGACGCGCCGCGCACCGGCGCACCGATGAGTTCCCCGCGTCCGCGGTGCCAACTGGCGTCCAGCATGGCGGCGTACCCGGACTGTTGGGCCGGTGCGACGGTCAGCCGGTGCAGCTCGTAACGGCGGCGCAGGCCGCCGACGGCGCGTTCATGCGTGACCGGAACCTCGAGCTGGTAGAGCAGGTGGCGGAGCCGCTGCGCCGCGTCCTCGCGGTTGAATTCCACCCACTCGGGTGGGTGGACGGGGACGCCGCGCTGGCGTCGGGCCGTCGTCGGCGCGGTCACACAGCGCAGGAGACAGGCGGCCTCGAACCCGGCGGTCAGGGTCAGCCAGTCCAGCGGGTGCGGGGTCGACGCTGACCGGGGACGGTCCAGAAGGGTCGGGTTCACCTCGGGACTCCTTATCGGCGTCGGATTTCCTCTACGGTGACGGCTGTCACAGGGGTAGGGAACCGATTGGGCCAAGCCTTGAGGAAATCTTGCGGGAGTGGCGGCGGGGGCGGGCGGCGCGGCCGGCGGGCGCGATGACGGTCGCCCTACCTCCAGGGCCGGAGCGGTGTCTGTGGGTGATACACCCGATACCCAGCGAGGTCGGCGATGAGGGCGGCGTCGGCTCGCCCACCCAGCAGTTGACGCAGCCGCTGTTCCTGCGGCGATCCGGTCTCCACCACATACCCGGGCCGGCTCGCCGCCGCCACCCGGGCCCAGTAGGCGGGGTAGCGGTTCTGTCCCGGGGCGAGCCCGTCGTCCAGGACTCCGCAGGCCACCCGCTCGCCCGTGTTGAAGATCAGGCGATTGCAGGTCCAGTAGGTCCCGTAGACCTCGTGGGGTCCGGCTGCGCGCAGCGTGTCCGCCAGTTCCCGGGCGGCGCGTTCGTCAGCCCGGGGAGCGCCGGTGTCGGTGGCGACGAAGAGCACCGTGACCAGCGCAGCGGCGGCGGCGAGGGCAGCGAGGAGCGCTGCGGCGAGCGTGCCGGCCAGCCGTTCAAACAGGCCGGCTGTACCCCGCAGGGCCGCGACCGCCACCTGCCAGAGCGGCCACAGCACCGCGGGTAGGGACAGGTGCAGCAGCGCCAGGTAGCGGGCGTTGGAGAGGGGGTCGGTGGCGGCGAGTGGGCTGCGCGCGTACGACAGGAGGGTCAATGCCGCGCCGACGACCAGCGCGAGGTGCACGATCGGGGCGACCCGCGCGGCGCGTCCGGTGGCCCGCCGATACGCGAGAACCGCGACCACGGTCGCGATCCCCAGCAGCGCCGGGTAGAGCAGGCCGAACCACGCCGGCCAGCGACCGCAGCCGTCGATTGGGCAGAGTCCTGTGGCCAGCGGCACCCCCTCTAGTACGGCACCGGAGAACCGCTGGGCCAGCGGCGGGTCCGGATCGTCGTCGGTGTTGACCGCGCGGAGCACCGACAGCGGGTCCGTACCGGGGCCGGCGGTGAGGTAGTACGCGATCATCGGTGCGACGCCGAGCGTGACCCCGGCGACCAGCAGCGCGCCCGCCCAGCCGAGCAGGTCGCGGCGGGCCGCCCAGAGCAGCGCTAGGGTGGCGGCTCCGACGTAGGGCAGGATCAGCCAGTCGGACCAGACGGCGACTCCGGCGAGCAGGCCGAACAGGCCGACAGCCAGCCGGCGGTGCCGGAGCGTCCCCTGGGCCAGACCCACCACGACCAGCAGCATCAGCAGCACTGCCACCTTCCCCTCCGGGCGCCCACCCACCACGGTCAGTTGGTCTCGGACCACCCGCTGCGAACCGAGCGCGAGCAGGCCGACGACGAAGGTGGCGAACCAGGGGGAGCCGATCCGGCGGGTCAGCCGATGGATCAGCCAGAGGAAGAGCGCGTAGAGGGCCAGCAGCGGCAGCCGCAGCACCGGCCAACTGGGCCCGAGGAGCGCGAGTAGGGGCGCGGCGAGGTATGACTCCAGCATCCCCATGTAGTGCTGCCCGTACAGGAATACGGGCCGCTCCTCGCCAGCGGCGATGTGCAGGGCGGCGAGTCCGAACGTCGCCTCGTCGCTGTTTGATGGCGGGACCGTGGACAGCGTGAGGAGTAGGCGGTACCCGACGCCGGCCACCCCGAGGGCCAGCGCGACGAGTGCCGGCGGGTCCAGCCGTGGGCGCCATCGCCCACGGCGCGGTAGAGGTTGCGACACGACCAGGCCCCCGTCATCCTCCTCACCGGAGTCTGTCACAGGCGCTCCGTTGGGCGGAGCGGTTCGGTGCCCCGCCCGTTCGCCTGACGTGGCCGGGGTAGATCGGTTGTGGCAGGGTGGCCGTGTGCCATCGACTTCCGCCGGCCAACTGGCCGTACCCCAACTACACCGGGCCGCGCGGATGGAGGACGCCGTACACCGTCTGGTCGAGCGGCGGCTACGGCGCACCGGTTGGCGGATCCACACTGTGGCCTACCCGGGCTACGGGGCCCCGGGCTGGGTTCGGGTGATGTGTCGGGTGCTGTTGGGTCGGCCGGACAACCGGCAGCGGGGCCGGCCGGAGAAGGTCCGGGGCTGGCGTAGCTTCGCCACGTTGCCGGCCAAGCACGTCCAGGTGGACATCGAATCCGGGGGAGAGCGGCACGAGACGCGGACCGACCGCAGCGGCTTCGTGGACACGATTGTCCCGGTCGACCTCCCCCCGGGCTGGGGGTCGGTGCGGATCCGAGTCCCGGAGGCGGAGCCGGTCCAGGCGCCGGTGCGGATACTTGACCCCCGGGTGCGCTTCGGGGTGATCTCCGACGTTGACGACACGGTCATGGTCACCACGCTGCCCCGGCCCCTGCTGGCCGCCTGGAACACGTTCGTCCTAGACGAGCACGCCCGGGCCGCGGTGCCCGGGATGGCCGTGCTGTACGAGCGGCTGGTTACCGCCCACCCCGGCGCTCCGGTGTTCTACCTGTCCACGGGCGCTTGGAATGTGGCGCCGACCCTCACCCGGTTCCTGTCTCGGCACCTCTACCCGGCCGGGCCGCTGCTGCTCACTGACTGGGGCCCGACGGCGGACCGGTGGTTTCGCAGCGGCCGGGAGCACAAGCGGGCCACCCTGACCCGGCTCGCCCGGGAGTTCCCGGACGTGCGGTGGTTGCTGGTCGGCGACGATGGTCAGCACGACCAGGAGATCTACCGGGAGTTCGCGGTGTCCCACCCGGACAACGTCGCCGGGATCGCGATTCGCCGGCTCTCCCCGACCCAGGCGATGCTCGCCGGTGCGCTGCCGTACTCCGCCAGCGACAGCGCCTCCGCTCCGCCGGTGGGGCAGGAGTGGCTCTCCGCACCGGATGGGGCCGGGCTGTGGCAATTGCTGCGGGAGGCGGGTCTGGTCTGAGCCGTTGCTGCACCAGACCTTGATAGCGTCGAGACATGGCTGATGTGGGCCGGTACCAGGAGGCCACGTGGTGAGCTCGCACCCCCGCGCGGGCCAGCCCGCCCAGCCATCCGACCTGGTGGACGTGGCGATGCTGGTCACCGCGTACTACGCGGAGCACCCCGACTCGGCGGACCCGGGGCAGCGGGTCTCCTTCGGCACCTCCGGGCACCGGGGGTCCCCGCTGCGGAACGCGTTCAACTCCGATCACATCGTCGCGATCACCCAGGCGCTCTGTGACTACCGGCGGGAGCACGGTCTGGCCGGCCCGCTCTTCCTCGGCCGGGACACCCACGCGCTCTCCGCCCCGGCGGCGGTGGACGCCCTGGAGGTGCTCGCCGCCAACGAGGTCCCAGTCCTGTTGGACAGCCGGGACGGCTACGTTCCGACGCCGGCCCTCTCCCACGCCATCCTGGCCCACAACCAGGGGCGGAGCAGCGGGCTCGCGGACGGCATCGTGATCACCCCGTCGCACAATCCGCCGGAGGACGGCGGGTTCAAGTACAACCCGTCCCACGGCGGCCCGGCGGACACCGACGTCACGACGTGGATTCAGGAGCGCGCGAACGCGATCCTCGCCGCCGGGCTCAAGGGGGTGCGCCGCATCCCGTACGCGCGGGCGCGCGCCGCCGACACCACCGGCCGGTACGACTTCCTCGGCCGCTACGTGGCCGACCTGCCGTCCGCGCTCGACCTCGACGCGGTCCGGGCAGTCGGCGTCCGGATCGGGGCCGATCCGCTCGGCGGGGCCAGTGTCGCCTACTGGGGCGAGATCGCGGACCGGCATCGGCTGGACCTCACCGTGGTCAATCCGACCGTCGATCCGACGTGGCGTTTTATGACCCTGGACGGGGACGGTCGGATCCGTATGGACTGCTCGTCCCCGAACGCGATGGCGTCGCTGATCGCCGCGCGGGACCGGTTCGCGGTCTCCACCGGTAACGACGCCGATGCCGACCGGCACGGCATCGTCACCCCGGACGGCGGTCTGCTGAACCCGAACCACTACCTGACGGTGGCCATCGCCCACCTGTTCCGCACCCGGACGCGGTGGGGGCCGGACGCCGCCGTCGGTAAGACCCTGGTCTCGTCGTCGATGATCGACCGCGTGGCCGCCGACCTGGGGCGCCCGCTGTTGGAGGTGCCGGTTGGCTTCAAGTGGTTCGTGCCGGGCCTGCTCGACGGCGCGGTCGGCTTCGGCGGCGAGGAGAGCGCCGGTGCCTCCTTCCTGCGTCGCGACGGCAGCACCTGGACCACCGACAAGGACGGCATCCTGCTCTGCCTGCTGGCGTCCGAGATCATTGCCACCACCGGCCGCACCCCGAGCGAGCACTGGACGGAGTTGGCTGGGCGGTTCGGCGCACCCGCGTACGCCCGGATTGACGCTCCCGCCAGCCGGGCGGAGAAGGCGGTGCTCGGTCGACTCTCGCCGGATCAGGTGACGGCTACCGAGTTGGCCGGGGAACCGATCACGGCCACGCTTACCCGCGCACCCGGCAACGGGGCTCCGATCGGTGGCCTGAAGGTCACCACCGAGAGCGGTTGGTTCGCCGCCCGCCCTTCCGGCACGGAGGATGTCTACAAGATCTACGCCGAGTCGTTCCAGGGCCCCGAGCAGCTGGCACGAATCCAGGCGGAGGCGAAGGAGTTGGTCTCGTCGGTGCTGGCGGCGGCTTCGGGCGGGTGAGTCAACGCTGCGGGGGAAGTCGCCGCCGGCTCATCAGCTCCTCGCGGAGGCCCTCGGGGAGGAGTTCGCGGAGCTGCTCGGGCAGGAGCGGCAGGTCCAGCAGGCTCAGCTTGAGCTGGTTGCGCTCTCGGTAGCGGCGTGGGTCGAGGCGGACCACCAGGCCGGCATCGCGCTGGTAGGTGACCTCCACCGCACCCTCGGTCGCCGCCTCCTGGATCACCTGCCCGTCCATCTCCACCGCCATCGGCGCGGAGCCGGGGGCAAGCTCCAGCCGGATCCGTTCGTCGGGGGAGAGGACCACCGAGCGGGAGATCCCCGCCATCGGGGCGGACGGGGTCACCACCACCACGTCGCTCGCCGGGGAGATCAGCGGCCCGCCGGCGGCGTAGCCGTACGCCGTTGACCCGGTCGGCGTGCTCACCACCAGCGCGTCGCACCGGTAGTAGCCGTACTGCTGCCCATCCACGGCGAGGGTGGCGGTGACGAAGCCCGCGCCGGGCCGGCGAACTAACGCGACATCGTTGAACGCGACCACATCATCACCGCAGACCGCACAGGCCAGGCAGCTGTGCCGCTCCACGGTGAAGTCCCGGTTGGCCAGCCGGGCCAACGCGGTGGGCAGGTCCGGCGGCTCGACCTCGACCAGGAAGCCGAGCTGGCCCAGGTGCACCCCGAGCACCGGTTTCGGGTCGCGGACCGCCGAGCGCAACGCGCCGAGCATGGTGCCGTCGCCGCCGATGCTGATCAGCACGTCGCTGGTCGGGGCCACCTGTTCAGTGGGAAGCGGTTCCACCGTCGCCGGTACCCGGTGCCGGTCCGGCCCCCGCACCGCCAGCGCTATCCGGTGCCTCGTTGCCCAATCGACGATGAGGTCGACCACCTCGGATACGTCCCGGGTCGGGTGCAGCACCAGTCCGAGCCGGATCTGATCCATCTGCCCAGCTCACCACATTCGGGCTGGCTCGGCGGGAATTCGCCGAGGGCCGACGGTGCGGATCGCCCGCGCCCAGCCCGTCGCCACGCGGGCGCCGGCGGCCTCCGCAGACCGCCGGCGCCGCGAGCCGTTAGCGGCGATCTGCCGCGAACAGATGGTCTATCGTCCGCTGGACCAGGTCAGCCCGGGTACCCGGAGCCAGTCCTTCCAGGCCGAAGCCGAGGTAGACGGTGTCCGCGGTGACCACCGCCGACCCCTCCGCGAAGGCCTGCTGGCTGCGCCCCCAGTTTTCCGTGGTCTCGGTCGAGCCGGGCGGCGGGTCGGCCAGTGTCCAGTCACCCAGGTCCGTTTCGAACGAGGTGTCGCTGACCGTGGAGCCGTCCACGATCACCCGGGCGTCGTCCAGGAAGACACCCAGACCCTGGGTGCTCCAGTCCGAGATGTATGAGATCGACAGCTCGACCTCCTTACCGGCGTACCCGGAGAGGTCGACCACGAGCTCCTGCCAGCCGTTGGAGGCGCCGGTGAGGGCGTTCCAACTGCCGGTGGTGCCCGTCGGCGAGCAGTCCTCGCCCTGGTATCGGGCGAGCCACGGGTGCAGCGCCTCGACCCAGCCCGACTCGCAGCTGGACCCGGTGTCGGTGCTGGTCCGGCCGTTGGCGTCCGGCAGGGTCGTCCAGCTGTCGCTGCCCACCTCGTGCGCCTCGACGATCAGGTAGTCCCAGTTCGTCTCGATGTCGTAAGAGGTGAAGAAGCGTAGCTCGGCCTCGTTGGCGCCGGTGAGGTCCACGGTTTGGGTGAGCCGCTTGTACGAATCGTTGGTCTGGCCGCTCCACAGGTACCAGTCACCGGTACGCGGGTCGAACGGCGCACCCCCCGGCCGCTCCCAGCCGAGCGGCGCCGCGCTGTCGAACTGCGGGAACTGCTCCGGTGGCAGGAAGCCCGACGTGGTCAGGAACGATGCCGTGTGGTCCTGGTTCTCCGCCGAGCCCGGTGCGTTAAGCGAGCCGGCGAAGCCGGTGAACCGGTCGTCGGTGCCGGTCACCGGGTACGGCCCGGTCTCGCCGGTGCCGCCGTCACTGACGTAGGTGAAGGCCCCCAGCCAGTACTGCTGGAAGTCGTTGAGGACCGGCAGGCACGTCTCGTCGTTCGAGTCGGTGCACTCCGCCGGCCCGTTCGGCTGGTAGCTGTAACCGCCGTTGGCGGCCTGGGCGTAGAGCGCGTACTCACCGCTGAGCAGGAGCTTGCCGCCCTCGTTCAGGTAGTCCCGGACGGCCAACTCGGTCTCTACCGCCGCCCGGGCGATGGTGCCCGGTACCTGCCCCGGAGCACGCGGGATGATGTCGTCACCGGTCTCCCAGAGCACCATCTGGTAGTGCGACAGCACACCCAGGTGGTGCGGGGCCTGGCGGCCCATCGTGTCAAAGTCGTACACGTCGCTGGTGCGCCCGGCCGCCGTCAGCGCATCGGCCATCTCGTCGGCGTACTTCGCGCTGGTGGCGTCCTGGTCCGGGACCGGCCCGTTCACATCCTCCATCGCCAGCACCAGGACGTCGCCGCCGACGTCGTCGTGCACCTGGTAGGTGAAGCGCTCGCTGGTGACCTTCCCCGCTTTGGGCTTCTTGCCGCTGAACCAGACCTCGACCTGGTCGCCGGGTTTGGCGCCCTGCACCGTGCCGCGCAGCTCGGCGTAGTAGTCGTCGTGGGTGTCGCCGTAGCGCTCACCGCCCTGCCACTCACGGACGCTGACCGTCTTGGTCCGGCCGTCGTTGATCGTGTAGTGCATCCGGACGTTGCGCAGCGCCCGTCGGGTGATCGAGGCGACCTGTTGGTTGCGGCCGTACGACGTGTCGAAGGTGTCCACCACGAAGTCCGGGGTGCTGCGGCCGACGACCGATACCGGCTCGTCCGGGTTGTGTGCCGACTGCGCCACGGACAGGGCGAACGGCAGGTTCTTCGCCACCTCCGCGGAGATCAGTTTCTCGTCGTCGGGGAAGATGAAGCCGCTGACGCAGTCCTCCGGTAGCCATTCGTCATCCGGGTCGGAGGCCGCCGCGGCCTGACAGGTCGACATCTCCGGGGTGAAGCCGAGGGTGCCGTAGCGGACCGTGGCGTGAGTGTCGGTGTCGCCGTTGGTGGTGTACAGCTCGGCGGAGATGTCCGGGTCGTAGCCGGGCACGGCCGGGTTCTCGTCGTCACCGACCATCGCCTCGTAGATGATGTCGTCCGGGGTGGGGGTGGCGACCTGCCAGCCCACGCCGTAGAGCAGCAGTTGGGCGGCGGAGTGGTAGTTCACGAAGAACTCGAAGCCGACCCGTCGGAACAGCTGATCCAGGGCCTGGGTCTCGGGCTCCGAGTTCGGGCTGGGCCCCCGGTAGGTGTTGCTGTTCGGGTCGGGGGAGGAGCCTTCGTTGTCGTATCCCCACTTGTAGCCCCAGTTGCGGTTCAGGTCGACGCCGTCGGCGGTGGTGATCTGCCCGTCGCCGTCGTTGTCCCGTAGGTTCTTGCGCCAGAGCCGGTTGCCAGGCGTGAAGGTGTGGTCGTAGCCGTCCGGGTTGACGACGGGTAGGAACCACAGCTCGGTGGTGTCCACCAGCCGGGTGATCTCCCGGTCCGTGCCGTAGTTGTCGAGGACGTGGTGCATCAGCCGCCGGGTCATCTCCGGCGTGATCCACTCACGGGCGTGCTGCGCGCTGGCGTACAGCACCGCCGGCCGTTTGCCGTCCCGGGTCCGGTCCGCGTTCTTGGTTACCTTGACCGCGAGGATCGGTTGGCCCTGGTGGCTGCGGCCGATCGTCATCACCTTCGTCAGGTCCGGGTAGCGGGCGGCGGTGGCGGTGATCTCGTCTCGGATGCCGCCCGGCTCGCTGTAGGACCGGAATGCGGACCAGCCGGTGGTGGCCTGCTCCCGCAGCGCCTCGCTGGCCGGCTTGCCGCGTACCTTCTTGACCTCCAGCTGCACGCCCTGGCTGGCCAACCGGGCCGCCTGCCGCTTGCTGAGAACCGTCTCCACGCGGGTGTCGCCGGACCGGTCGGTCTCGCTGTGCCCGTGGCCGAGGTCGACCCCGGCCTGCCGCAGCCTCTCCAGCTGCTGCGGGTCAACCGTGCCGACGTACACCTCCAGACTGTCCTGGCTGCCCGGTTCGGACGCCGGTTGTGCGGTCGCCGGTGCGGTCAGCGCCAATGCACCGACCAGAGTAAACACGCCGGCAATCGCCAGCCGTGTGCGCCTCATCGCGCCTCCTGGGATGGAAGGGCCTGTGCCGCGAGCTTTCGCCATCCGTCAACGGCTGTCAATCAAACGTCTGGGTAGCTCTTCGCGATGGAGGGGGAACACTGAGGTACGTCGCCCCCGGTGCGGCACGCCTGCTACTCGGCCCGTCCGGGGTCAGTCGGCGTCGCCCAGCCGTCGGCGCAGCAGCGTCCGCAGCGGCACTGACTCACCGTCGCGCCCACCCGCGCCGACGACGAGCGGCGCTGGGCTGGGCTGCGGATCTGCGCCGAAGAGCCGGGCGCGAAGCCCGCCGGGTACGACCAGGAGATGGAATTGGCCGTCCACGTCCACCGCCCGGCTGCGGGCCCGGTCCACGTACCAGCCCCGCAGCCGGGTCCGGTAACGCCCCCGGCCCCCGTGCCCGGTCGCCGTGAGTCGCTCGGGTGGTAGGCCGCGACGGCGGGCCTCGGCCACGAACTCCGCGACCAACTCGGCGGCCTCCGCCTGCTCGGCGAGTCGCCGGTGCTGATCGGCCGCGGCGTGCGCCGCCACCGCCCGTCGTCGCTGCTCCCGCCAGTCCTGGCTCTCCTCCACGCCCACGGCTGTGACGCTACGCCGCACCCGGTGGGCTGGTGGGAGACGGGAGCGCGGGTACCTCGAGCTCGCTGTACCTCACGCCCGCCCGGGGGCCGCTACGCGCCGGAACTTCAAGGTCTGGCCAGCTTTGCCGCAGGCCCTAGACTCGCTGGCCATGGGACTGCTCACCTTCAGTTTCAATCTCACCCTGGACGGTTGCGTCGACCACCAGGAGGGGATCGCCGACGATGAGACGCATGCCTTCTTCACCCATCTCATGGACGCAGCTGGGGCAATGCTGTGGGGGCGCGTCACCTACGAGATGTTGGAGAGCTACTGGCCGGCCGTTGCCCACGGCGAGGTGGAGGCGCCGCCGGCCACGCGCGAGTGGGCGGTCAAGCTGGAGGCCAAACCCAAGTATGTGGTGTCGTCAACCCGCACGGAATTTCCGTGGACCAACAGTCACCACATCGCCGGCGACCTGCGCGAGGGCGTGCAGCGGCTGAAGGACGCGACCGCTGCCGGGGTCCTCCTCGGAAGCGGCAAACTCGCGACCGAGCTCGACCGGCTGGACCTGATCGACGAGTACAGGCTGCTCGTCCATCCCCGGATCGCCGGCCACAGCCCGACGCTGTACGAGGGCGGGCTGCCCGGCACGCGCCAGCTCGAGCTGCTCTCGGCGGAGCCGTTGCGCAACGGCGTGGTGGCCATGCACTACCGCCGCGCGCGCTGAGTCGCGGGAGTCCATCGCCGCCAGCATGGCGTCTTCTTCGCGCTCGCCGCGCAGCGCCGAACGGCTCCCGAAGGCGAGGCCGCCTTCGGGAGCCGTTCGAGGGATCCGTGGATGTCGTCGCAGGTGCGCCTAGGCGAGACCGGCGCGGCGTAGGGCATCCGCCATCGCATCGTTAGCCGGAGCCCCGCCCCCACGTCCCGATCGCGGCTGCCCGGCGCGACCGCCCTGCCCACCGCGCCCTTGGGAGCGACCGCCCTGCCCACCGCGTTCGCCCTGCCCACCGCGTTCGCCCTGTCCGCCGCGACCGCCCTGTCCGCCGCGACCGCCCTGTCCGCCGCGGCCCGGGGAACGGCCGCCGGTTTCCCGGTCGCCGCCGCGGCCCCCCTGCTGCCCCCGCCCGCCGTGGCCGGCCTCGGTGTCGTCCAGACGCAGGGTCAGCGAGATGCGCTTGCGCGGTACGTCCACGTCGAGGACCTTGACCTTCACCACGTCACCGGACTTCACCACCTCGTGCGGGTCCCGGACGAAGGCGCGGGACATCGCCGAGACGTGCACCAGGCCATCCTGGTGTACGCCGATGTCCACGAACGCGCCGAAGGCGGCCACGTTGGTGACCACCCCTTCCAGGATCAGGCCGGGCACCAGATCGGTGATCGTCTCCACGCCCTCGGCGAAGGTGGCGGTGCGGAACTCCGGCCGCGGGTCCCGGCCGGGCTTCTCCAACTCGGCGAGGATGTCGGTGACCGTCGGCAGCCCGAAGGTGTCATCGACGAAGTCGGTGGCCCGCAGCCCGCGCAGGATCGCACTCCGGCCGATCACTGCCGGTAGCTCCTGCTTGACGGCGGTGAGGATCCGCCGCACCACCGGGTATGCCTCCGGATGCACGCTGGAGGAGTCCAGTGGGTCGTCGCCGCCGGGGATGCGCAGGAAGCCGGCGCACTGCTCGAACGCCTTCGGGCCGAGCCGGGGGACCTGCCGTAGGTCGCGGCGGTTCCGAAACGGCCCGTTGGCGTCTCGATGCAGCACGATGTTCTCCGCCAGCCCCGCGCCGATGCCGGAGACTCGGGTCAGCAGCGGTGCGGAGGCGGTGTTGACATCGACCCCGACCGCGTTGACGCAGTCCTCGACGACCGCGTCAAGTGACCGGGACAAGGTCACCTCGGACAGGTCGTGCTGGTACTGCCCCACTCCGATCGAGCGCGGGTCGATCTTGACCAGCTCGGCGAGCGGGTCTTGGAGGCGGCGGGCGATCGATACTGCGCCCCGCAGCGACACGTCCAGGCCCGGCAGTTCCTGCGCCGCGTACGCGGACGCCGAGTAGACCGAGGCCCCGGCCTCGGAGACGACGAGTTTGGTGAGGTGCAGCTGGGGGTGGCGCCGGATCAGCTCTCCGGCGAGCCGGTCGGTCTCCCGGCTCGCGGTGCCGTTACCGATCGCCACCAACTCCACCTGGTGTGTGGCGGCCAGCCGGGCGAGGGTCTCGATCGAGGCGTCCCACTGCCGGCGGGGTTCGTGCGGGTAGATGGTGTCGGTGGCTACCACCTTGCCGGTGGCGTCAACGACGGCGACCTTCACCCCGGTGCGTAGGCCGGGATCCAGCCCCATCGTCGCCCGGGTGCCGGCCGGGGCGGCCAGCAGCAAATCCCGCAGGTTCGTGGCGAAGACCCGCACCGCCTCCGCCTCGGCGGCCTGCCACAACCGCAGGCGCAGGTCCGCGCCGAGGTGGATGAGGATTCGGGTCCGCCAGGCCCAGCGAACCGTGTCGCGGAGCCAGCGGTCGGCGGGCCGTCCCTGGTCGCTGACCCCGAACCGGGCGGCGATGGCCGTCTCATACCGGGTCGGGGCGGTGATTGCCGGATCCGGGGCCTCCTCCGACTCCGACTCCAGCGTCAGGTCGAGCACGCCCTCCTTCTCGCCACGGAACATGGCGAGGACCCGGTGTGCGGGCAGCTTCGGGTACGGCTCGGCGAAGTCGAAGTAGTCGGCGAACTTGGCGCCCGTCGTCGTCTGGCCGTCGCGGACCCGGGACACCAGCCGGCCCCGTGACCACATCTGCTCGCGCAGCGTGCCGATCAGGTCGGCGTCCTCGGCGAACCGCTCGACGAGGATGGCTCGGGCGCCGTCGAGCGCGGCGGAGGCGTCGGCGATGCCCCGGTCCGGGTCGACGAAACCGGCGGCCGTCGCCCGCGGCTCCTGGGCTGGCCCGTCGAGCAGGGTGTCGGCGAGGGGTTCCAGGCCGGCCTCGCGGGCGATCTGCGCGCGGGTCCGCCGCTTGGGCTTGTACGGCAGGTAGATGTCCTCCAGCCGAGACTTCGAGTCGGCGGCCATGAGCTGTGCCGTCAGGGCTTCGTCGAGCTTGCCCTGGCTGCGGATCGACTCCAGGATGGCATCCCGCCGCTGGTCCAACTCGCGCAGGTAACGCAGTCTTTCTTCGAGGGTACGCAGTTGGGTGTCGTCGAGCAGGCCGGTGGCCTCCTTGCGGTACCGGGCGATGAACGGCACGGTCGCACCGCCGTCGAGTAGTTCCACGGCTGCGTTCACCTGGCGCTCGGCGACGCCGAGCGCCTCGGCGATCCGCTGAGAAACAGAGAGGGTCACGATCTCGATCCGCCTTCGGGAGTGGTTTCCCGTGCATTCTGCCGGGCCACCGAAGCGGCGGCGGAATCACCGTCCCGGTACGGCGGTTCGGGCTGTCCTTTCGTTCAGGCGACCGCCTGCCACCAGCCGTCCACCGGCGGCGGGTCGTCAACCACCACCCGCTGGCCTGGCCGGGGCACCGCCAGCCGCACGTCCCGGGCCTTCGTCTCGGCCCAGAGCCGGTCCACCGGCTCCGACCAGTCGTGCACGGCGAGGTTGAAGGTCGCCCAGTGCACCGGGACAAGCAGCCCGCCGCGTAGGTCGAGGTGGGCGGTGACCGCCTCCTCCGGGAACATGTGAATATCCCGCCAGGCCCAGTCATAGGCGCCGATCTGCATTAACGTCGCATCAAAAGGCCCGTATGCGGCACCAATGGCAGCGTATCCAGCGAAGTACCCGGAATCGCCGGTGTAGAAGACGCTGCGGTGCGCCCCGGCGATCACCCAGGAGCTCCAGAGGGTGGCGTCACGGCGCAGGCCGCGTCCGGAGAAGTGCTGGGCCGGGGTGGCGGTGAGCCGTACCCCGTCGATGTCGTGGCTCTCCGACCAGTCCAGCTCCACGATCCGGTACTCCGGAACCCCCCACCGCTGAAGGTGGGCGCCGATCCCGAGCGGCACCACGAACGGTGCGTCCTGCCCTGCCGTCAGCCCCCGTACGGTCGCGAGGTCGAGGTGGTCGAAGTGGTCGTGAGAGATCAGGATCGCGTCGACCGCAGGCAACTCGTCGAGGCCGACGGGTGGTGGGTGGAGCCGCTTCGGTCCGACCCGGGTCGACGGGGAGCAGCGCTGACTCCACACCGGATCGATCAGCACCCGGCGGGCCTCGATCTCGACCAACATGGAGGCGTGGCCGTACCAGACCACGTTCAGCTCGGGTGCGTGCGGGGATGGCTCCGGCGCAGGTGCTGGGCGCACCAACGGCACCGGCAGACGAGGGTGGCGCTGTTGTTTGCCGAAGAGGAGCTCACGGAGCAGGGTCCGGTCCGTGGGGCCGGTCGTGGGGCTGGCGGCGGGACGGCTGCTTGCCGGGTTCCGGAAGGCGCCGGCCCGGAACTGCGGCGAGTGGCGGGCGCGCTCGGCCCGAGCGCCGGTCAGCCGGCCGCCGAGGGCCAGCGGGACATCCCGTACCGTCCAGGCGAGGCCAGCCAGTGCGGCCATGCCGATCACCCCGCCGAGCCGCCGCCCACCCGTCCTGCGCTGACGGCCCCGCTCTGTTGGTGCCCCCATCGCCGTCCCTCCGACTGGAATCCGCCGTACCCGCCGGCCCGGCGACTCACCGCCGGTACGATCCGAGCCCCACCGCCGCAGGGGCGGGTTGCTGCCGGCGGCGGCGGGACGTGCTCCGACCGCCTCGGTCGGGTACTCGACCCGTTCGCGCCGCCGGCCCTACCGATTCAGCGCCGTCGGTCCCCCCTCTCGCTTCCGAGAAGGGGGCTACCCGCAACGGAGGGGTTGAACCGACGGTGTTGCAGTCAGGAGCGCCCGGTGTGCTTGGCGGTGGCCGCGAGGTAGTCGCGGTTGAGCCGACCGATGGTGTGCAGCGGGATGCCCTTGGGGCAGACCACGGTGCACTCCCCGGCGTTGGTGCAGCCGCCGAAGCCGGCGTCGTCGTGCGAATCCACCATGCCGATCACCCGGGTGTACCGCTCCGGCTGGCCCTGCGGCAGCAGCGAGAGCTGGGTGACCTTGGCGGCGGTGAAGAGCATACCAGAGCCGTTCGGGCAGGCCGCGACACAGGCGCCGCAGCCGATGCAGGCGGCCGACTCGAAGGCGGCGTCCGCCTCGGCCTTCGCCACCGGCGCCGCGTGCGCCTCGGGCGCGCTGCCGGTCGGAGCGGTGACGAAGCCGCCTCCCGCGATGATCTGGTCAAAGGCGTTGCGGTTGACCACCAGGTCCTTGACCACCGGGAACGCCCGGGCCCGCCACGGCTCGATGTCGATCGTGTCGCCGTCGGCGAACTGCCGCATGTGCAGCTGGCAGGCGGTGGTGCCGCGCTGCGGCCCGTGCGCGTTGCCGTTGATCATCATGCCGCACATGCCGCAGATGCCCTCACGGCAGTCGTGGTCGAACGCCACCGGCTCCTCACCGGCGAGGGTCAGCCGCTCGTTGAGCACGTCGAGCATCTCCAGGAACGACATGTCCGGAGAAATGTCCTCGACCTGGTAGGTCACCATCCGACCCTTGTCCTCGGGGCCCGTTTGGCGCCAGATGCGTAGGGTCAGGTTCACTTGTAACTCCGCTGCGTGGGGTGGACGTACTCGAACTTGAGGTCTTCCTTGTGTAGCACCGGCTGCTCGGTGCCGTACTCCCAGGCCGCCACGTATGCGAACCGTTCGTCGTCGCGCTGGGCCTCGCCGTCCGGGCTCTGGTGCTCGGCGCGGAAGTGGCCGCCGCAGGACTCCTCGCGGTGCAGGGCGTCGATGCACATCAGCTCGGCCAGCTCGAAGAAGTCGGCCACCCGGCCAGCCTTCTCCAGTGACTGGTTGAGCCCGTCGGCGTCGCCGACGATCCGGACCCGCTGCCAGAACTCCTCCCGCAGCGCGCGGATTTCGTCAACCGCCTTGCGCAGCCCGGCGGCGGAGCGCTCCATGCCGCAGTGCTCCCACATGATCTGGCCCAGCTCCCGGTGGAACGAGTCCACGGTCCGGTCGCCGTCCACGGAGAGGAGCCGGTTGATCCGCTCCTCGACGGTGCGCCGGGCATCGACCGCCGCTGGGTGGCTCGGCTCGAGCTTCTCGAACGGGCCGGCCGCGAGGTAGTTGGCGATGGTGTTCGGCAGCACGAAGTAGCCGTCGGCGAGCCCCTGCATGAGCGCGGACGCGCCCAGTCGGTTCGCGCCGTGGTCGGAGAAGTTCGCCTCGCCGATCACGAAGAGACCGGGGATGGTCGCCTGGAGGTCGTAGTCGACCCAGAGTCCACCCATCGTGTAGTGCACGGCCGGGTAGATCCGCATCGGAACCTCGTACGGGTCCTCGCCGGTGATCCGCTCGTACATCTCGAAGAGGTTGCCGTACTTGGCCTCGATGGACTTGCGGCCCAGCCGCCGGATCGCGTCGGCGAAGTCCAGGTAGACGCCGAGCCGGGTCGGGCCGACGCCGCGCCCCTCGTCGCAGACGTTCTTCGCGGCGCGGGAGGCGATGTCCCGGGGCACCAGGTTGCCGAACGAGGGGTAGATCCGCTCCAGGTAATAGTCCCGCTCGTCCTCGGGGATCTCGCGGGGATCGCGGTCGTCGCCCTCGGCCTTGGGCACCCAGACCCGGCCGTCGTTACGCAGCGATTCGCTCATCAGCGTCAGCTTCGACTGATGGTCGCCGGAGACCGGAATGCAGGTCGGGTGGATCTGCGTGTAGCAGGGGTTGGCGAAGTACGCCCCCTGACGGTGCGCCCGCCAGGTGGCGGTGACGTTGCAGCCCTTGGCGTTGGTGGAGAGGTAGAAGACGTTGCCGTAGCCGCCGGAGGCGAGCACGACCGCGTCGGCGAACTCGGTGGTGATCTCGCCGGTGACGAGGTCCCGTACGACGATCCCCCGGGCCCGGCCGTCAACGACGATCAGCTCCAGCATCTCGTGCCGGGTGTTCATCTCCACGTTGCCGAGGCCGACCTGACGTTCCAGCGCCTGGTACGCCCCGAGCAGCAGCTGCTGACCCGTCTGACCCCGGGCGTAGAAGGTGCGCTGTACCTGCGCGCCACCGAAGGAGCGGGTGTCGAGCAGGCCGCCGTACTCGCGGGCGAACGGGACGCCCTGGGCGACGCACTGGTCAATGATGTTGACCGACACCTCGGCCAGTCGGTGCACGTTCGACTCGCGGGAGCGGAAGTCGCCGCCCTTGACGGTGTCGTAGAAGAGGCGGTGCACCGAGTCACCGTCGTTGCGGTAGTTCTTCGCCGCGTTGATGCCGCCCTGCGCGGCGATCGAGTGGGCCCGGCGCGGGCTGTCCTGGTAGCAGTAGGACCGGACCCGGTAGCCCTGCTCGGCGAGGGTGGCGGCGGCCGAACCACCGGCCAGGCCGGTGCCGACGACGATCACCGTCAGCTTGCGACGGTTGGCCGGGTTGACCAGCTTGGCGGCGAACCGGCGACTGTCCCAGCGGCCCTCGATCGGTCCGTCCGGGGCCCGGGTGTCGGTGACCGGGCTACCTTCGGTGTAGAGATCCATGGTCAACGCACCAATCCGAGGAGTACGGCGAACGGGACCACCAGGTAGCCGACGCTGAGCGCGACGGCGAAGACCAGCGCGAGGCCCCGGGCGCGTCGTTCGCCCTGCGGCGTCTGCTGGCCGAGGCTGCGGAGCGCACTGTAGGCGCCGTGCCGCAGGTGGAAGCCGAGAGCGACGACCGCGAGCGTGTAGAACAGCGTCACGTACCAGCGTTCCGGGGCGAAGTCGGCGACCACGTTGGCCTGCGGCCGGCTCGGGTCGCCGATCGGGTTCAGGTGCCCGGTGGTCAGGTCCAGGATGTGGTAGATCACGAAGAGGGCGATGATCACGCCACCCCAGCGCATGGTGCGGGCGGCGTAGCTGCCCTGGACCTTCTTGCGGTGGGCGTACCGGACGGGGCGGGCGGAGCGGGCGCGCACCGCCAGCATGGTCGCGGCCCAGATGTGGCCGGCCAGCGCGATCAGGAGGCCGCCCCGCTGCAACCACAGGTACCAGCCGTAGGGGAGCAGCGGTGTGCCGAGATCACGCAGCCAGTGCGCGTAGTGGTCGAAATCCTCGGCACCGGTGAAGATCTTCAGGTTGCCGAGCATGTGTGCGACGAGGAACAGCACCAAGACAAGGCCCGTCACCGCCATGACGGCTTTGAGGCCGACAGTGGAGCGGATGGGCGACCGAGTTCGTGACATGACTACCACACGGCTGACGCTAGGAGCAGTCGAACCAGTCGTCCAATGCATCGACTCCGCAGCATTCATAGCCATAGGCTATGAAGATGCAACTCCATCAGCTTCGGTACTTCGCGGCGGTCGCAGAAGTACGACATTTCACCCAAGCTGCCGACCTTGTCGGCATAACGCAGCCCTCGTTGAGTAAGCAAATTCACGCTCTGGAGACGGAACTCGGCACCCCGCTCTTCGAGCGGGTAAGGGGAAAGATCGCGCTCACCGCCGCGGGCGAGGTGCTGCTGCCGTTCGCCAAACGGATCCTCACCGATGTGGAGATCGCCACCCGGGAGGTACAGGAGCTGGTCGGCCTGCGGCGGGGCCGGGTACGCCTCGGTGCGACCCCCAGCCTGGCCACCTCGCTGGCCCCACCCGTGCTGCGCCGCTTCCGCGACGCCTACCCGACCGTTGACCTGTGGGTCGAGGAAGGTGGCTCCCAGGATCTGGTCCGGCACCTGCTCCGCGGCGACTTGGACCTGGCGTTGATCATCGCGCCGGCCCAGGGTACCGACCCCGGACTGCGCACCGACGCGATCCTCACCGAGAGCCTGGTGGTCGCCAGCGTCGAGCCCCTGCCGGACACCCCGCCAGCGCACCCGATGCGCGTCGTCGACCTGCGCGGCCAGCCGCTGGTGATGTTCCGGGAGGGGTACGACCTGCGGGACGCCACCCTGCAGGCGTGCCGGGAGGCCGGCTTCGAGCCCTGGATCTCGGTGGACGGCGGGGAGATGGACTCCGTGCTCAGCTTCGTCGCAGCCGGGCTGGGGGTTGCCCTGGTGCCCGGCAGCGTCGTCGCCAGCCGGCCCGGAATTCACGTCACCCGACTCGCCGCGCCCGGCGTTCGCCGGACCATCGCGGTCGCCCGCCGCCGCGACGTCGTCCCCACCCATGCCGGCCGGGAGCTGCGCCGCATCCTGCTGGAGTACGTTGACGACGCGATCGCCACCGCCGCCCTGCCATCCGGTCTCGAACCCCGCTAGGCCACCTCGGCGGCGTCCATGGCCTTGTAGATGCGCTGTTCGCTGACCGGGTACGGCGTCCCCAGCGCCTGGGCGAAGACATTCACCCGCAACTCCTCGATCATCCACCGGATCTGTCGGACAGCCGCCGTCCGCTGCTTCGCGGGCGGCAGCGCGGCCAGCAGGTCCGTGTACTCCCGCTGCACGATGGCGATCCGGTCCTGCTGCTGCTTGTCCCGGGCCGGGTTGCCGGGGAGCCGGTCCAACCGGCGCTCGATCGCGGTCAGGTAGCGCCGTAGATCGGGTAGGCGGGCGTGGCCGGTCTCGGTGATGAAGCCCGGATGGATCAGGCCGGTGAGCTGGCTGCGGATATCGGCGAGCGCGGCCACCACCGCCAGGTTTCGGGTCGCGCCGAGGCGCTGTTCGATCGCGTAGCCGGCGGCGAGTACCCCGCGGACCCGCTCCATCACCTCGACGACGGTCTCCACCAGACCGGCGCGGACCGTACCGCGCAGCGCGGCGAAACCGTCGGCGTCCCAGGCCGGGCCGCCCGCGTCGGCGATCAGCTTGTCGAGTGCCGCGCCGGCCGCGTCCTCGATCAGTGCCGGTACGCCCCCGTGCGGATTGCGGCTGAGCGCCAGCTTCGCCTCGTTGGAGAGCCGCCCCTGGAGAAACTTCGCCGGGGACGGCGCGGCCAGCCGGAGCAGGCGTCGGGTCCCCGCCCAGTGGGCGGCCTCCTGCTCGGCGGGGGAGTCGAAGACCCGTACCCCGACCGTGGCGCCCTCGTCCACCAGCGCCGGGTACGCGGTGACCGCGTACCCGGCCCGAACCTGTTCGACCGTGCGGGGCAGGGCGCCGATCTCCCAGTCGGTCAGCCCGGTGCGGGCCACGTCCGGGGCGGCGGCGGCCACCACCTGACGGACCTCTGCGGTGAGCTGGCGTTGCAGCGCCGGCAGGTCCTTGCTCTCGGCGACCGGGCGGTCGTCCTCGCCGAGTACCCGGAAGGTGACGCGCAGGTGTGGCGGCAGCTTCGCAGGATCCCAGGCGTCCCGGGGGACGGCGACCCCGGTCATCCGGCGCAGCTGTCGGGTGAGGGCGTCCAGCAGGTCGTCCTCGCCGGCCGGTAGCTCGGCGAGGACGGCCCGGGCGTAGTCGGGCACCGGGACGAAGTTGCGCCGGACCGCCTTGGGCAGCGAGCGGATCAGCGCGATGACCAGCTCCTCGCGGAGCCCCGGCACCTGCCACTGGAAGCTCTCCGCCGGCACCTGGTTGAGCAGCGGCAGTGGGATGTCCACCGTGACCCCGTCGCTGGACGTGCCGGGGTCGAAGCGGTAGGTCAGTGGCAGGCGCACCCCTTCGGTTCGCCACTCGTCGGGGTAACCCTCCCCGTCCACGCCACCGCGACCGGCGTTGACCAGCAGCTCCCGGGTGAAGGTCAACAGGTCCGGTCGTTGCCGGCGCTCCCGCTTCCACCAGGTGTCGAAGTGCCGACCGGAGACCACCCCGGCCGGGATCCGCTCGTCGTAGAACTGGAAGATCGTCTCGTCGTCGACCAGGATGTCCCGGCGTCGGACCCGGTTCTCCAGCTCGGTCACCTCGTCGAGCAGCCGCTGGTTGTCGCGCCAGAACTGGTGGTGGGTCTGCCAGTCCCCATCGACCAGCGCATGCCGGATGAACAGCTCTCGGCTGACCACCGGGTCGATCCGGCCGAAGTTGACCTTGCGGGAGGTGACGATCGGGACGCCGTAGAGGGTCACCTTCTCGACGGCCATGACCGCCGCCTGCCGCTTCTCCCAGTGCGGCTCGCTGTAGCTGCGCTTCACCAGGTGCTGGGCGAGCGGCTCGACCCACTCCGGCTCGATCCGGCCGTTCACCCGGCCCCACAGCCGGCTGGTCTCCACCAGCTCGGCGGCCATCACCCAGCGCGGCGGCTTCTTCGCCAGGGCGGAGCCGGGGAAGAGGCCGAACTTCGCCCCCCGCGCACCCAGGTACTCGTACCGCTGGGTGTCCTTCAGGCCGACATGGGAGAGGAGGCCGGCGAGCAGGGACTGGTGCACCTTCGGGGTGTCGATCTCCTCTGGCAGGTCTGCCCCGCCGTCGCGTCGCCCACCGCCGTCGGCGGCCGGCCCGCCCCGCCGCCGGCTCCGCTCCGGGGTCCGCAGCACCTGCCGGAGCTGGCTCACGATGTCCTGCCACTCCCGCACCCGCAGGTAGTTCAGGTACTCCGACCGGCACATCCGCCGGAATCCACTGGACGACCGGGCCCGCTGCTGCTCGCGCAGGTAGCGCCACAGGTTGAGGTACGCCACGAAGTCCGACTCCTGGTCGGCGAAGCGGGCGTGCGCCTGGTCGGCCTGGGCCTGCTTGTCGACCGGCCGTTCGCGGGGGTCCTGGATCGACAGCGCCGCCGCGATCACGACCACCTCGGTGGCGCAGCCGTTACGTTCCCCCTCGAGCACCATCCGGGCCAGCCGGGGGTCGACCGGCAGCTGGGCGAGGCGTCGACCGAGCGGGGTGAGCCGCTCTGCCGGGTTGGTCTCGGTCGGGTTCAGCGCGCCCAGCTCGTGCAGCAGGTTGACGCCGTCGGTGATGGTGCGCCGGTCCGGTGGGTCGATGAAGGGGAACGCGGCGATGTCGCCGAGCCCGATCGCGGTCATCTGGAGGATGACCGAGGCGAGGTTGGTCCGCAGGATCTCCGGGTCGGTGAACTCGGGTCGGGACTGGAAGTCCGGCTCGTCGTAGAGGCGGATGCAGATGCCGTCCGAGGTGCGCCCGCACCGGCCCTTGCGCTGGTTGGCCGAGGCCTGCGAGACCGGCTCGATGGGCAGCCGCTGCACCTTGAGCCGGTTCGAGTAACGGGAGATGCGTGCCGTGCCGGGGTCCACCACGTACCGGATGCCGGGCACGGTGAGCGACGTCTCCGCGACGTTGGTGGCCAGCACCACCCGCCGGCCGGTGTGCGGGGCGAAGACGCGGTGCTGCTCGGCGGTGCTCAGGCGGGCGTACAGCGGCAGGATCTCGGTGTTGCGCAGTGCCGGTCGGTGCGTGACGAGCTTGCCGAGTGCGTCGGCGGTGTCTCGGATCTCCCGCTCGCCGGAGAGGAAGACCAAGATGTCGCCGGGGCCTTCGGCGGCCAGCTCCTGCACCGCGTCCCCGATGGCCTGGACCTGGTCGCGAACCTGATCCTTGTCGGTGTCGTCCTCGTCCTCGCCCACCTCGACCAGCGGTCGATACCACACCTCGACCGGGTAGGTCCGCCCGGATACCTCGACGACCGGCGCCGGGTTGCCGTCGGCGTCGGCGAAGTGCCGCGCGAACCGGTCGGTTTCGATGGTGGCCGAGGTGATGATCACCTTGAGGTCCCGCCGGCGGGGGAGAAGTTGCCGTAGGTAGCCGAGGATGAAGTCGATGTTGAGGCTTCGCTCGTGTGCCTCGTCAACGATGATCGTGTCGTACTGGCGAAGCATCCGGTCGTGCTGTAGCTCGGCGAGCAGGATGCCGTCGGTCATCAACTTGACCAGGCTTCGGTCGCTGACCTGGTCGGCGAAGCGCACCTGGTAGCCGACCACCCCGCCCAGTTCGGTGCCGAGCTCTTCGGCGATGCGGTCGGCGACCGTGCGGGCGGCGAGCCGGCGGGGCTGGGTGTGCCCGATCAGCCCGTGCACGCCGCGCCCCAGCTCCAGACAGATCTTGGGTAGCTGGGTGGTCTTGCCGGAGCCGGTCTCCCCAGCGACGATCACGACCTGGTGGTCGCGGATCGCCGCGGCGATCTCGTCCCGGCGCTCGCTGACCGGCAGCATCGCCGGGTAGGTGATTTTGGGTACGGCGGCCTGTCGGCTCGCCAGCCGTGCCTCAGCCCGGACCACATCCGTCGTGATCTCGGCCAGGGCCGTTTCCCGACGTTGTGGGTCGGGTATCCGGCGTGCGCCGTCCAGCCGCCGTCGGAGACGGTGCTGGTCACGGAGCATCAGCGGGCGTAGCCGGCGGTGCAGCTCGCGGGTGGGGTCGGGCGGGGTGGAGGCGACTTCGTTCTGCATGTCGTCGCCAAGGATAGGCAGCCGGGTGATCGTCTGCCCGGAGTTATCCCCGCTGGGCCGTTGGTGCCCGGCATCACCCGCGAGCTGGCACGACCAAAAGTTGAACTGTCATTTTGCATATAAAACGTCAGTCTGTATGGTGGGTTTCGAGGCGGACTGCTAGGGCCCGCCCAGCTACGGAGGGCTCGATCAATGGCAAAGATCCTGTTCGTGGTGACCGGCGCTGATCACTGGGAGCTCGCTGACGGCACCCGGCATCCCACCGGTGTCTGGGCCGAGGAGATCGTGGTTCCGCACGAGATGTTGACCAGCGCCGGCCACGAGGTCGTGATCGCCACCCCGGGCGGAGTGGTGCCGCGGGTGGACCGCAGTAGCCTGCTGCCGGAGTTCACCGGCGGCCCGGCGGGGGCGGTCCGGATGACCGAGGCCGTGGAGGGCCTCGAGGGTCTGCGCAAGCCGATCCGCCTGGCGGAGGTCAACCTCGACGACTACCAGGCTGTCTTCTACCCGGGTGGTCACGGACCGATGGAGGACCTGGCTGTCGACCAGGACTCCGGTCGGCTGCTGGTGGCCGCCCTGCAGGCGCAGAAGCCGCTCGGCATCGTCTGTCACGGGCCGGCGGCGCTGCTCGCCGCGGTGACCGCCGATGGCGGCAACGCCTTCGCCGGTCGCCGGGTGGCGGCCTTCACCAACGTGGAGGAGGCCCAGGCCGGCTTGGCCGACAAGGCCAAGTGGCTGCTCCAGGACCGACTGACCGAGATCGGCGTGCAGGTCCAGGAGGGCGAGGCGTGGGCACCGAATGTGGTCCTCGACGGCAACCTGATCACTGGGCAGAACCCGGCCTCCTCCGAGCAGGTCGCCACGGAGCTGCTGGCTAAACTGAGCTGACATGGACAGTGGCCGGCTCTCCGACGTCCTCGACGCCACCTACACCTGCCTGACCAGATACGGCGTACGGCGGACGACGATGGATGACATCGCCGCCGCGATGGGCGTCTCCCGGTCCGCCGTCTACCAGTACGTTCGGGGCAAGGACGACGCGTTCCGGCAACTCGCCGGGCGCCTGCACACCCAGGCGCTGGCCAGTGCGCAGCAGGCCGCCGGCCAGGACGCCCCCTATGCCCAGCGCATCCGGGGCGTCCTGGCCGCCAAGCTTGACCTGTCTCTGCACCTGATCGGGGACTCGCCGCACACCGCTGAACTCATGGACAGCAAGGCCCGGCTCTTCGGTGAGATCTGCACCGAGTTCACCGCGGAGCTGCGGAAGCTGCTGGCGGGTCTGTTTACCGAGGCGGGTGCGACGGACGCGGACGCGGCAGCCGAGATCTGCGTGGCCCTGGTCTCCGGCCTGGAGACGGCCCCGGACGGTCGGCGCCTGCTGGGACGGGCCGTGGACGCGCTCGTCCCTGGTTTGCTGCGCCCCGCCGAGCAGGTGGGTCGGGCCGGAGGCGCCGCGGGTTGGGCGTACCCCGTCGGTCCCGACACCATCCCGAACCGCACTCCTTGCTGAGATCACCTCATCAGGAGAAGTAGTTCTCGAGTTTGCCGTCGCGAACGGTGTCCAGGGTAAAGCAGTGGAGGCCGCCGCCGAACAGTCGCCGATGGCGATGACGTACTGGCACGACACCGAAGCCGTGCTGTTCCAGTGCACGGCTCAGCTCCGGGCAGGAGTCGTTGACCATGATGGTGCGCTCGTCAATCGACAACACGTTCAGGTCGATGAACGGGCTGGTGAGGATGACATCATCGTCGTCGTACTGAGGGAAGTTCTGTGCTTTCGGCTCTGGTGCCTCGATGACATCCCACTTCTGGAGGGCTTTGGGCAGGTAATCGAGGAACCGTCGGGAGCGGATTAACAACGTGCCCGGTCGCAGGGGGAGCACCATGCTGTCGATGTGGCTGTCGGCCAACCGGTCGATCCGGTGGATGGTGTAGCGGCCCTCCAGGTGGCGCTCCAACCACTCGCACGCGAGAAGGTGATTCGCCGTCGCGATGTTCACCAGGATATCTCGACCGAATCGCAGGCACTGTGCAGCGTCGAAGAGCATCTCGATGCCCACGTCATAGGGGGAGTCGTTGATGGTGGGCACCGTCTCCATCGTGACGATCTGTTCGGCGTGGGCGAGGTCGAAGGAGCGGTCGGTCATCCAGGGCCGGGGCATGACCGTCCATCGGGCGCCGTGCTTGAAGTACTCCATGAAAACGGGCTTCAGGAACTGTGTCTCGAAGTAGCGCGAGCGCATCATTGGTGGCGTTTCGATGATCTCGTCACCCAGGATCAACGTGTTGTCCCGGACGTTCAGGGGCGGCAGCGCGGTGGCGGACCATGCGGGTGTGGCGAAGTGAGCCGCGCCCTCGCGGAGGTTCATCGGTCGGTGAACGCGTACGCCTAGGGATTCGAGCGCCCCAGCTATCCCTTCCACATCTTCGTGTAGCTCGTCCACGTAGCGCTGCTTGATATCCAGGGTTTTCGAGGTCAATGATCCCGGCGTCGGCTGACCGTGTGTCATGAACCGTGGATAGTAGATAGGGTGAGTTTTTGGGTTGTCGTGGATGAGGTTGTCGTAGAAAAAAAGATCGAAGGAGAGGTCGCGGGCCTGTTGTCGATAGCCCGAGGCTGAACCCACGACGATTTCGCGCAACGGCGACCATTCATCGAAACTGTGCAGCTTCATGTGGCCCCCAGGACACGTATGTGCGGTGCGCTCACCCGCAATCGCGAGGAGCGTGACATTGCCGCTACCTACAGTGGCGTCTTGGATCTATGTCCGTCACTCATACAACCAGTGATCGATACTTTCGGCAATGATGATGTTGGGCGGCGGCGCGACGGGATGGGCTGGCTGGCGGGGCGGGTTGGCTGTGACCAGCCGCGATCGCATCGCTAGCGTGCTGCTCCGATCTCATGTTGACGAATGGTGCGACCGGGCGTAGGTGGGGGCGGTGTCGTTGATGATCTCTCGCGGCGTGATCTCGGGGGCTAGTCGTCGCTACTGCGGGTGCTAGCAAGATCACTCCTTGCTATCGCTGGTGCTGATTGATAGCGTGTCGATCAGCAAATCGGAGATCTCTTCATGTGTTGACGCACGGTTCGTAACGGTGCCCCCGGTCTGTCTCCTGTCGCAGCTCAACAGTCGGTTGAACCGGCTGAGCGGCGCCGTGTCCGAGAATCCCGCCGACGTGATGGGGCGGTCATGACAACGTTGATTATCGGCAATAGCCGAACCTGGGAGATGGTCGGCGATTTGGCGGCACTGACCTCCGACCAACTGCGCGGTGGTGGCTGTGCCGCGCAGCGCCTGCTCTGGTTCGCCCGGGACGGCGACGTACTGGTGTTGCCGTTCGCTCCGCCAGCCGACTACCTGAGCTACATCACTCACCTGACCGGAACCCGCGCCTCGGCACTGACCACTGTGATCCCTCCACCGGGCAGTCTTGGCTCGGACATCCTCACCCCAGACCGGCTTACCGATCCGAGCTTCTTGAACGATCTACGCGGTGCTCTCGGCAACCGACCTCCTGCCAAGATCTTGGCCGTATACAAAGACCTCTCCATCACCAGGATCGCCCGGACACTTGGCGCTGAGGGAGCCCTCCCCGGCTATCCGTTCAGCGCCCAGGCCGGTGACGCGCTGGTAAACAGCAAGGCCGGGTGTCGGGCCCTGGCTGCCGGAGCCGGGGTTCCGATCGCCCTGGGCAGCGTGGTCGCCCGGCCGGAACAGGCGCTGGAGGCGATAGCTGACCTCTTCGATCGGGGACACAGCGCGATCGTCAAGATGGAGTTCAACGGAGGTGGTCTCGGCAACGAGGTCCTCAGCCGTACCGATGGCGTCGCGCCGACCGGCGCGACCCGGGCGGTGGTGCTGCCGGACCGTCCCGCGCTGCTGTCGTACGTGCAGCGGCGGTGGGAATCGCTCACGGCAGGCCACGCACACCGGCTGGTGGTGGAGCAGTTCTTCCCCAGGTCCACCACCATCTACGCGGAGTACATCGTCACCGACGAGGTAGCGCAGCTGATCGGGGTGGGAGATCTGCTGATGGCGCCAAGGGCGATCGGCCAGGTGCTGCCGGCGCAGACGATCGACGCGGAGACCAGGGCAGAGTTGCTGGACGGCGCCCACCGGCTGGTCGAGTCCCTCCGTGTACTCGGCTACCGGGGCGTGGTCTGTGCCGACGCTATTGTCACCTCGGACAAGCAGGTGCTCTTCACCGAGACCAACTGTCGCCTAACTGGCTCCACCCACCTCCACCTGGCCCTCTACGGCCGGGTGGTCGATTCCGAATACCGAGAGAAGCGGGTCTTCCTGGAACGCTTCGGTTGGGCCGTGCCATCGTTCCCGGCGGCTGTCGAGCGGCTCACGACGGCCGGCTTGACGTACGACCCCACCAGCCGTACCGGGGTCGTGATCACCTCCGACGACGTTGACGCGGACGGTACCGTCGCCTGTTGCGCCATCGCGGACGACCTTCAGGTAGCGGAGGAGCTGCACCGCCGGCGGGGGGAACTCTTCGTGGACCAGTCGGCATGACCTGCTCCGCATCGTCGGGACGCACCCGTGGCGGTGGCTGGGGACCGGTACTCGTCGGTTCGCGCCGCAGCGGCCGTCGGCGGCCGCGATGACCCGGTCCATGCGTGCGGTGGTTCTGCGCCGACCAGGTGGTCCGAAAGCACTACGCGTCGAGCGGATATCCGAGCCATCGCCGAGGGCGGGGGAGAGTCTGATCGATGTGACGTTAACCGGGGTCAACTTCGATGACCTGGAGTGCTGCGCCGGTGCTCACCCCGAGCTGCCACTGCCGGCGGTGCTCGGCGTGGAGGCGGTCGGGCGTCGACGGGCCGACGGACGGCGAGTTGTCGCGCTACTACGCCAGGGCGGTGGGTACGCCGAAGTGGTGGCTGCCCCGGAGGCGCACACCGTGGAGCTTCCGGCGGGCATCGATGACCCGCAGGCGCTCGGTCTGTTCGAGCAGGGCAGCACCGCGTACGGGGCGTTGTTCTTGGCCGGTCGGCTGCGGGCCGGGGAGAGTGTCGCCGTCTCCGCCGCGGCCGGCGGGGTTGGACACCTCGCGGTGCAGCTCGCGGTGGCGCTTGGCGCCTCGCCGGTGATCGGCCTGGCGTCGACCTCGGCGAAGCGACAGTTCGTCACCGGGCTCGGCGCAGATGTGGTGCTGGACCCGGCAGATCCAGAGCTGGCCGACCGGGTGCGGGAGGCGGCCGGCGGAACCGGCGTGGATCTGTTCGTCGACTCGGTGGGCGGCGCGGTGGCGCGGGCCGCGCTGGTCGGCCTGGCGCCGTTTGGACGGTTGGTCTGCCTTGGCTGGCGGCCCGGCAACTCGAGCGATCCCGGAACCGGCGGAGCTGGTGACATGCCCGTCGGTCCGGAGGACCCCACTGGTGTCGTCGCGGTGACCACCGCGCAACTGGCCGAGCGTTCCATCGGTTGCGCCGGCTTCTGGATGCGGCACGTGGTGGACGACCGTGAGCTGTTGTGCGGAATCGTCGGCCGGCTCTTCGAACTGGCGGCCCAAGGGCAGCTTACGGTCCATGTCGACCGGACCGTCGCGCTGCATGAGGTCGGTGCCGCCCACGCGGCGGTCGCCGCCCGCGCCACTTCGGGCAAGGTTCTCATCGACGTACGCCGGGAGGTGTGATGTACGCCCGGTACTGCCGTTCCATGCTGTGTACGCCGGCGACCGCGGTCGGCAGGTACGCAACCTGCCACCGTTCGGGAGCCGACATTTGCCTGGTCGACTTGGAAGACTCGGTACCGCCGCAGGACAAGGCCGAGGCCCGAGACCGAGGGAGCGGGTTCTTCAGTGGGGAGAGCGCGTCCGGCCGCCGTTGCGCCGTTCGGATGAACACGATTACCGAACCGGAAGGCATGCGGGATCTGCTCGCTTTGCGCGAGTATCCGATCCGGCCTTCCATCGTGTTGGTGCCTAAGGTCGAATCGCCACGTGACATTGAGATAGTGGCGCGACTACTCCGGCCGGTCCGTCCGGACCTCGAGCTATGCGCGGTGATCGAGACACCACGAGGGGTGGAGGCCGCCGCTGCGATCGCGGCGACGTCGCCCCACCTGCGTGCGCTGATCTTCGGATCGGCGGACTACGCGTCCGCTCTTGGTGCCCAACTGCGCTGGGAGCCGTTGGCGCAGGCCCGGACCCGGGTGGTGAACGCCGCCAGGGCGGCCGAGGTGGAGGCGATCGACTCGCCGACCTTCCACGTGCAGGACCTGACCGCGTTACGGCGGGAGGCGATCCTGGCACGGGACCTCGGGTTCAGCGGCAAGATCGCCCTGCATCCACGCCAGGTGGCGGTCATCAATCAGGTCTTCTCACCCGACGCGGCATCACTGGAGGCGGCTCGGCGAGTGGTGGCCGCTGGTCAGCGCAGCGGCCAGGGCATCACCACCGTTGACGGGGTGATGGTCGGCCGGCCCTTCTTCGAGGCGTCCCAGCGGCTGCTCGACGAGTTTGACTCATCCGGCTGACCGTGACAGCGACAACAGCGGTCAGTCTCAATGGCAGGGAGAGGAAATGACGAGCACAGCGGAACATCAGAGCTTCGTCGGTCCGCACCGGTACCGCCACGCGGAGAAGATGATTCGGACCGCCGACCCGGTCTGGCAGGCAGCGGCCGGCCATGGGCTGACCGGGATCAGTGTCGACACGCCCTCGGGCGATTCGAACAACCGGCTCGTCGACCGGGCGACCGGCCATGAGTTCGTCAACATGTGCTCCTGCGCCTACCTCGGCCTAAACCACCATCCGGCAGTGATTGAGGGGGCGGTGTCGGCGCTACGCGAGGCCGGCACCACTTGGCTGGTCACCTCCACCACCCGCATCCGGCACCAACTGCTGGCCCGGTTGGAGGAGGAACTGGGAGAACTGTTCGGTGCCCAGATCCTCCCCGGTACTACCTGTAGCGCGCTTACCGCCGGCATCTTGCCCCTGGTGGCCTCCGGGCACCTCGCTCCGGGCGGCCCCAGGGTGATGGTCTTCGACCGGCACTGCCACTTCTGCATGTCGTACGTGAAGCCCATCTGCGCAGAGGAGAGTCTGGTCCTCACCTGCGATCACAATGACCTGAACTACCTGGAGGACATCTGCCGGCAGTACCCCAGTGTCGCCTACGTCGCCGACGGCGCGTACTCGATGGGCGGCGTCGCTGCCCTGGACGGTCTGTTGGAACTCCAGGACCGGTACGGTCTGTTCCTCTTCATCGACGACTCACACTCGTTGTCGCTGGTCGGCGAGCGGGGCGAGGGCTTCGTTCGATCCCGACTGGTCATGAATCCGCTAACCGTCATCGTCACCAGCCTGGGCAAGGGCTTCGGCACCGGCGGTGGTGTGGCCATGCTCGGCGACCCGGCGATGTCCCGCTTCCTGGCCCGGCACGCCGGGCCGGTGGGATGGTCGCAGAACATGGCCCTGCCGCTGGTGGGGGCCTCGTTGGCGAGCGCTGCCATTCACCGTTCACCCGAGCTGGGCCAGTTGCAGCGCCGGCTGGACGAGAACGTGGCGTACTTCGACGAGCTGCTACCCACCTCCTTTGCCGGCAACGGACTGCCGGTACGTCGAATCACCGTGGGCGACACCGACCGGGCGGTCCGACTCTCCGCGGAGTTGTACCGGCGGGGTTTCTACAGCTCGGCGGTGTTTTTTCCGATCGTGCCGCAGGGCCAGGCCGGGTTGCGGATCATGATTCGCGCTGACATTGACCAGTCGGTTCTGGCCACCTTCGCCGACCACGTACGGGAGCTCACCGATGCGGCCTGAGCAGGCCGGGAAGCCGACCGGATCCGGTCCGGTCGGCTTTCGGATGGTAGGTGAGAACCGGTACCGCGAACAGGTCGGCTTCTACTACGACGAAATGGTCGTCGGCATGGTGATCGAGCATCGGCCCGGCCGCACCGTGACGGAGATGGACAACGTACTGATGAGCATGTTGAGCATGAACGCGTCACCGCTGCACATTGACGGCGCGTACGCTGAGGCGGGCCGGTGGGGCCAGCCCCTGGTCTCCAGTCTGGTGACCCTGAGCATCGTCGGCGGGATGACCGCCCGCAGCACCAGCGGCCGGGCCATCGCGAACCTTGGCTGGGAGCGGATCCACCTTCCCCAGCCGGTCTTCGTGGGCGACACGTTGTACGCCGAGAGCGAGGTGACCGCGAAACGGCTTTCCGCCAGCCGGCCGGGCGAGGGCATCGTGAGCTGTCGCACCATTGGCCGCAAAGCCACTGGTCAGGTGGTCCTTACCTTCGAGCGGAGCTTCCTAGTGCCGACTCAGCAATCCAGCATGGATGACACGACGGGCTACTGATCGCAACTCGGCCCCACCGGCTCCGCCCGTCCGCGTGGTCAGGCGGCAGTGCTCCACAGTGCTTGGAAGGCGACGGCCTCGCCGGCCAACCAGCGCTCGATCTCCGCCGGCTTCGCGGTCGCCGGCGTGCGGTGCGCCCGCCCGCGTCGGACATCGACCAGGACGGGTTCGGCGTGCGGCAGGATCGCCTCCATCTGTCGGCCCATCAGGTGCAGCATGGCCAGCACTGCCTCGTCGCTCGGCGGGGCCTCGTCGAAGTGCAGGCGGACGGCCTCGGCCCGCCCGGCGGCGTACCGGATTCCGAAGTGTGGGTTGATCTTCACGGGTAGGTCGCCCAGCAGGGCGAGTGCGTCGCGGGTCTGGGCCAGGTCGACCGACCGGGGTGCGCCGAGGGAAAGCAGCCAGGCCATCGCCCCCGGCACCAGCGCCTGGTAGAGCGGACGCCATCGGGGCTTGACGGCGGCGACCACCCGATCGAGGTGGGTGCCGCTGGTGTGGAAGGCGATGTCGGCCTTGAGTGCCTTGACGAACTGACCATGTGGATTGAAGCCGGAGCGGCTGGCCCGCTGCCGGCGCAGGCCACCGACGAAGGTGGCCTTGGTCGGGCCGGTGCGGTCGACGTAACGGGTGAAGCCAAGGAGCGTGGTGTAGGGGGCGAGGGGAGTGGCGGGGGTGGGCGCAGTCACGGGCATCCTCCCAGCTCAACAGCGAGATTAGTACATACATTCTAATCGACGGAGCTGATCTCGCCCAGGGTAAATCACCCGCACACGTGTCCGGTCTGCCGCAAGTTGGCCCCGTCCGGAACGAGTTGGCACCGGCGTGGCACCGTCCGGGTGAAGGTGGCACAGGGTGCTGCGAATTTGGGTCCCTGCAGGCGGGTATGGGTGGATGCGATACCCGGTTAGGCCGTCATCACTGACATCCACATGATGCCCGTGTGGGGTGTGGTCGGGGGCACGGTGGTGGCGGAATCCCGGCCGGCGTCGGGGCGTTACACCATGCGTACGACCGAGGAAGCGGCCCGCCCGTGGGGTGGTTGAGTCCCGGAATGATGGTGGCCCGCCGGTCGTTACACATGGACCCGGCACCGTGCGTGTCCCCGGACCGCGGTAGCCGAGGATCTTCTTTCCCTGTTCTGTTGAGCGCCGGACGGTGCTTGCACCCCTGCCGCCTGACCCCCCTTTCGGGTGCGTGTGGGGTGTCGACCCCCGAATGGAGCATTCTCATGAACACGATTCTGCGTCGTAGTGTGCTGGCCGTGGCTGCGTCCGCGACCCTAGGCGGAGCGTTCGCGGTGACCGCCACGCCCGCAACCGCTGCTGGTAACCCGGACAAGGTGGCCGAGGCTTCGTCGTGGCTGCAGGAGGAACTTCTGAAGTTGCAGCCAGGCACGGCCGACGGCGGTATCTACACCGACAAGCCCGGCTATCACAACACCCGCG
>NZ_AXVR01000018.1 GCF_000484695.1 Salinispora cortesiana
GGTCAGGACCCGGCCCCGGTCGTGGACCGGCTGGAACCCGGGTTTGGCCAGTACCCTCGATATGCCCGCGGTCAGGCCGGTACGGTCGGCGAGCATCCGCAGGCCCGCCACCCCCACCATCGCCACCACCCCGTCACCGTCAGCCGTGACGCGCAGGCCCTTCGACCATCCGGTAAGCTCACGCACGTCGGAAGTGCCTCCTCGCAAGAGATCCTGGTAGATGTCGCAATCACCATTTTCCCTTGCCTGGCAGGCACTTTCGCCTTTCCGGACCTCACGAAACCGTTACAAGATCACCACCTGGTGAATGTCCCGGGTTCAACGCGGCCTCCAGGACCGTCCTGGTCAACTGCTTGAGCCGCTCGCCCGAGCCCGTCAACGACAAGCCCTGCTTGGCTGCGCGAGCCAGCTCGGCTACGGCCTTCGCCTCCGCGGACAGTCCGGACCGCTTCCTACCTCCGGTCTGGTCGTTCTGCGTCACGGCCACCGGTCACGGCGCCTTCCGCACCGGGCACAACGCCTGGTAGGTCAGGCCGGAGACACCGTTGGCTCCACAGCTCTGCGACGCTACCTGGTCTGGGTTGTTGGAATGGGGTGTCGCACCGCCAGCTTCGGGTGACCCGATCCCCGCACGGGCGAGGCGCTGCAGACATGGGGTAGCCGGGATCGTGGTTCGGGCCAGCACCGCCGGCTTTGCGATGCCACGCACGTGGTTGCCGGCGCGTCCCGCGCCTACCTGCCGCCGGACCGGCCGACGAGTCGGATCAGGCGGCGATAGCCTGGGTGGAGGAGGCGGTGTACTGCCGCTCGAAGGCGGCCTTCCGGGTGTCGAGGAGAGCGAGCAGGACCGGCGGGTCTAGCTTGGACACCGGCTTGAGTTGCGCATCGACGTCGTACCGTTGGCGGCCACGGACGACGAGTGGTCCGACGGTTGCCACCATCACATTTTTGGGCTGAAGCCGGAATACCTCACCAGACATGGCGTGGCACAGCAAATACCATGTCCCGTCCGGGACATTGGTGAAGCGGAAGTGGCCGGGCGTATCGAGGATTGCGCAGCGGATCGGCAGACCTTCCGGGATCCGATGCTGGAACAGTCCCATGAAGATCAGGCCGGGGGGTGAGCCGTGGCTGTCCACCGTGACTCGGCCGCATACGGTCGCACTTCCTGTCGAAACCTGCTGGGTGGCGATTCGTCCGGTGTAGCCACCCATCCGTCGGTAGGTCGTAGGCGGTAGTCCGACGCTTTTGGTGAACCGGGTGCTAAAGGTGCCGACGCTATTGTATCCCACGCGGAGGCTGATGTCGGTCACGTTCAGGTTGGTTGTTACGAGGAGCCGCTTCGCCTCCTGGAGTCGGATCGCCGAAAGAAATCGACCGGGTGAAACCCCAGTAACCCGCTGGAAGATCCGGGTGAAGTGAAACTTGCTAAACATGGCTGCTCGCGCCATATCGTCCACAGTTAATTGCTCAGAGAGGTTGTTCCGCATCTTATCGATGGCGCGAACGACGGCTCTTTCGGCGGCGTCCTGCATTTCAAATCTCCCCCAGAACGTGCGGACATGGTTGCGGCATTGCTGAGGTTGTTGCCATTACTGCAAACAGATCTTCGGCAATTTATTGCCGCTAGTGGGCTGATATTAGCCTAGCTCCAGGTGCCGGTCAAGGCGAAGAGTTGCCGAAGGGTAGCTCAGCGTTATGGCGGTGGTCTTATCAATTCTTGCCCTTAGTCCGCATGTGGTGCTAACCACTTCTGGGCGTTGGCGCTACAGTTTTGTCTCTTGGAACTCGCCACTATCCAAACATGCTGCGGTCGGTAAGCAGTGGGGTCGATTTCGCCTGGTCAGTGTGGGTTGGTGTGGGTCCGTCGGGTCGGTGACGGCTACCAAAAATCGATGAATGGCCCTTTGCTGATACCTGTGGCAGGATTGCTCCGCAACGTTTTGCCAGGGGAGGACGCTTGCGAATCTCGGAGCTATGTCGGCAAAGTGGCGTTTCAGTCCCGACGATCAAGTTTTACCTGCGCGAAGGACTTCTGCCGCCTGGGAATCCCACTGGCCGGAACCAGGCTGACTACGGTGAGCGGCATCTGCGACGTATCCGCCTCATTCGCACGCTGACCGGGGTTGGCGGTCTTGATCTCGCCTCCGTGCGCGGCGTCCTCGCTGCGATTGATGATGATCAAGTTTCGTTGGCCGAGGCCTATCGGGTCCTGGACCGAGCGCTCGCCCTTGACGGCGCCAATTCGCTCGGGCCGTTGGCCCTGGCCTGCGCCCGGGAGGAGGTCGAGGCGCTGGTGGCGTCGCTGGGCTGGAGCCCTCATGTCAGCGCGGATGGGCGGGAGGTGCTGACCGAGGTGCTGGCGAGCCTGCGCCTTCTCGGCTGCGACGCGGGTGTCGCCTTCTTCGCCCCTTTTGCTCGGGCGGCGGAGGAGGTGGCGCGGGCCGAGCTGGAGCTGGCCAGTGCGGCCGACGAGAATAACCGGAAGGGCCCGGCAATGGTCCGCGGAGTGCTGTTCGGGGTGGCCCTGGCCGCCCTGCGCCGGATGGCGCGTGAACATCACTTGGCACTGCGATGAACCCAGCTACATCAAAGAGGCTGAGCGCCGTCCTGAGCTGATGTCTATCAGTGCAGGTGAGCCACGGTTCAGCCATTGAGCAACTTTTGAGAAGAACTCCGGCGGTGCTCCCGGCACGATAAGTGTGCTGGGAGCCAGTTCCAGCCTATCTCAACGGCCGACAGCATGAAGGGATTGCCGGGCCATTTGTTGATCGGCTGAGAACTGTAACGCCCTCAGTAAGATAGCCGTGTCGCGACAATAGGTCGCGTCTAATCTGTCCCTTGGCTGCTGGTGACCACCGGTCCGCCCCGACCTGTCGGCTGAATTGCCGTATCCGGAATCGGTAGTGGCCCTTACCTGGAGGGAACCATTGTCACCCCAACCTGTCGGTGTGATCCGTCGAACGCTTCCCGCACTCCTCGTGCTCGTCCTGGCGGCCGCGCTTTTCGCGGTGGCCCGCCTGCCGACCGCGTCGGCCTCCGAACGGCAGGCGCTCGCCTCCCGGTACGGCTTCACGGAACTGCCTATCGCGCTACCGCCGGGGCTGCCCCAGCGGACGGTCCGGCCGGTCAACCCGTCCTACGAGCACATCCGGGCTTGGGTGTCATCGGTGGGTGCGGCGATCGCAATCAACGATCTCGACGGTGACCGGCTCGCCAACGATCTGTGCCTGGTGGACACCCGGAGCGACACCGTGGTCGTCACACCGTCGCCGGACGGGCCGGCCCGGTACGCGCCGTTTGTGCTCGACCCGAAGCCACTGCCCACGCACTCGGCGATGGCGCCGATGGGCTGCGTCCCCGGCGACTTCAACGGTGACGGCCTGATCGACTTGTTGGTCTACTACTGGGGTCGTACGCCGGTGCTGTTCATGCATCGCGCCGGCGCGAGTTCGACACTCGGCGCGGCGACGTTCCAGCCGACTGAGTTGATCGCCGAGCAGAACTCCAACAACGGCGTCTACCAGGGCAAGCTGTGGAACACCAACGCCGTCGCGGTCGCCGACTTCGACGGCGACGGACACCCGGACATCGGGGTGTTCAACTACTTTCCGGACAGTCAGGTACTTGACCCTGCCGGTCAGCCGAACGTTGAGATGAATCACTCGCTGTCGCACGCCGAGAACGCCGGCGGCGCACACCTCCTGCGTTGGGTCTCCGCCACCACCGGCGACCAGCCAACGGTGACCTACGTCGAGGAGCCAGCCATCAAGCCGCAGTACGCCACGGGCTGGACGCTCGGCGCGGGCTCGGCAGATATCGATGGTGATCTCCTGCCGGAACTCTACCTGGCCAACGACTTCGGCAAGGATCGCTTCTTCCACAACGTCTCCACCCCAGGCAAGATTCGTTTTGAGCTGGCCGAGGGGCAGCGGGGTGCCTTCACCCCTAAATCGCTGGTCATCGGGCATGACTCATTCAAGGGAATGTCGATCGAGTTCGGCGACCTGAGCGGTAGCGGCCGCTTCGACATGTTTGTCAGCAACATCACCACCTCCTGGGGCCTGGAGGAGAGCACCTTCGTCTGGATGAACAACGCACTCGACGCTGCTGACGCCCAGAAACGACTGAGCCAGGGGATCGCGGTCTTCGACAACAAGGCGGCCTCGCTCAACCTGGCCTGGGTCGGATGGGGGTGGGACGCCAAGATAGCGGACTTCAACAACAGCGGCGAGATGTCCGTTGTGCAGACCGCCGGCTTCGTCAAGGGTGAGACCAACCGCTGGAACCTGCTCCAGGAACTGGCGATGAGCAACGACCTCATGCTGCGGAACCCGGCCATGTGGCCGAACGCTGAGCCGGGGGATGACATCGCCGGTTCCCAGCCCTTCGCCTTCTGGGTGCGGGAGGGGAACGGCCGTTATGCCGACATCGCCGCCGAACTCGGCATGACCGACACGACGCCCAGCCGTGGCGTGGCGGTCGCCGATACCAACGGTGACGGCGGTCAGGACTTTGCCGTGGCCCGACAGTGGGATGCTCCGTCCTACTACCGCAACGACCTCCCCGGCCAGGACAACTTCCTCGGCCTCCGGCTCTACCGGCCGGCAGCCCCGGGCGCTTCGGCCGGCGTGCCCGGTACCCCCGCCTATGGCGCCAAGGTCATCGTCCGTACCACCGACGGTCGTACCCGGGTGGCGCAGCTCGACGGTGGCAGCGGCCACTCGGGCAAGCGCAGCTTTGACGTCTTTTTCGGACTCGGTGAAGCCGGTAGCCAACCAGTCTCCGCCGAGATCCATTGGCGCGACCGCACCGGCAATCCGCACATGCAGACCCTCAACCTCACGGCCGGCTGGCACGACCTGCTGCTCACCGATGAAGCTCAGGAGATGAAGGCACAATGACCGACGTCCGAGACAGCGTCCAGGCTGATGCGGGGGCAGCCGGCGCCGCGCCGCCAGCCGACACCGCTTCACCCCGCACCGCCACCGTCGCCAGTTTCGATCGCCACGCCCCGGCTACCCGGGACGCCCCACCGCGGATGGGCAGTCGCGATCCCCGCTACCTGGCACTGCGAAACTTCGCGATCTCCATCAGCGTCTTCAACATTCTCGGCTACACGGTGCTCGGCTTCGAGCAGCCGTGGACCTGGCCACTCTTCGCCGTGGCCGTCGGCTACGCCATTGAGATCATCGTCGAAGTGACCACCGCCTGGGCGCACCGTCGGCGGCCGGCTTTCCTGGGCAACGGTGCCTGGGGTGTCTATACCTTCCTGCTGCCGGCGCACATCACCGCGCTCGCGGCGAACATGCTGCTCTATGCCAACGACCAGTTCTGGCCAATCGCGTTCGCGGTCGTGGTCGCGATCGGGCAGAAGGCGCTCTTCCAGGCGCCCATCCGCGGCCGGATGCGGCACTTCATGAACCCGTCCAACCTCGGCATCACGGTGACCCTGCTCGTCTTCTCCTGGGTCAACATCGCTCCGCCGTACCACTTCACCGAGAACGTGCCAGACGTGATGCAGATCCTCGTGCCACTGATCATTATCACCGCCGGTACCGTCCTCAACGGCGTTCTCACCAAGAAGATCCCACTCATCGTGGGTTGGGTCGGCGGCTTCGTGATCCAGGCTGTGCTGCGGCACTTCATCTGGGACGTGCAGCTCTGGGCGGCCCTCGTGCCCATCAGTGGCGTCGCGTTCGTCCTGTTCACCAACTACATGATCACCGACCCGGGCACCACCCCCATGAAGGGTCGAGCCCAGTTCATCTTCGGCGCCTCGGTGGCCGCGGTCTACGGCGTGCTGATGGTCTTCAACGTCGTCTACACCCTGTTCTTCGCGGTGACCCTCGTCTGCCTGGGTCGCGGACTGATCTGGTGGGGGATCTGGCTGCGGGACCGGTTGCGGGAGCGGGGCACAGCCGAGGAGCCGGCCGCCGCGGCCGCTCCGCTGGTGGGAGCGAGTGCGCGCCCGGCGTGACCCCGCCGGGTGCGACGGCGCCCAAACGTCCCGATCTCGGGACGTAGGTCGACGGCCGGTCCGCCGCCTCTGGGCGGACCGGCCGTCGCTTCCGGGGCGTCCGGGGTAGGTGACCTACTTCAGATGAGGGCAGGCCGAACGACCCTAGGTGCTCCGGGTTTACCGGGGCAAGGTAGATGTATTCCCCACATCACGGTCGGGAGGTCGGTCATGTGTAACTACTGCGGCTGTCGGGAGTTCCCGTTGATCGGGCAACTGACCGCCGAACACGAGGCGATCGCCAATGCTGCCGGGCGCCTGCGCACAGCGATCAACTCTGGCGCGGACAACCGTATTGATCTTCTCGACGACCTGCTGGCGCTGCTGATGCCGCACACCGAAACCGAGGAACGCGGCCTCTTTCTCGAGCTGCGCGCCGAGGGCAGCCTCACCGAAGCGGTGGAGCAGCTCTGCGACGAGCACGACGACATCCACGGCGTCCTCAGCACCGTCGACCGTGCGGCACCGGACTGGCCGGCGGTGCTGGCCGCCCTGGACCGGCTGCACCGGCACATCGACAACGAGGAACACGGGCTGTTCCCGGCCGCGGTCATCGCGCTGCCGATATCCGCCTGGGACCGGCTGACCCCGCAGCAGTCAGACGCCGCGGCCCAGCAGGCGTGATGCCACCGCCGACGGTGCGGCAGCGCCCCACGACGCCGAGCCGACAGCAGGCGTCGCGCCGGAGTCCGGGCGCTCCGGTGCGGACACCGAAACAGAACGTGGGGGAGCGTCCCTTCATCGTGATCTGGGAGGCCACCCAGGCGTGCCCACTGGCCTGTCTGCACTGTCGGGCCTCCGCCCGCCCCGATCGGGACCGCGCCGAGCTGAACACTGAACAGGCCACCGCACTGATGATGCAGATTGCCGAGTTCGGCCGACCCGCGCCACTGTTCGTGATCACGGGCGGGGACCCGTTCCAGCGCCCCGACCTGGAGTTGTTGGTCCGCCGCGGCACCGAGCTCGGCCTGCCCGTGTCGGTCTCGCCATCGGGCACCCCCACCCTCACCCGTCCGGCGCTGGCCGCGGTGCAGGCTGCCGGGGCACGGGCGGTCTCGCTGAGCCTCGACGCTGCCACCGCCGCTGGACACGACGGCTTCCGGGGTGTCCCCGGGGTGTGGGACCTGACCATGCAAGCCTGGCGCGATGCCGCCGACCTGGGCCTGAAGCTGCAGATCAACAGTACCGTGACCAGGAATAACGTCCACGATCTGCCGGAGCTTGCCGCCCAGGTACGCGACTTCGGCGCGCTGCTCTGGAGCGTCTTCTTCCTCGTCCCGACCGGGCGGGGTCAGGCGCTGCGGAGCCTGGACGCCGCCCAGACCGAGGACGTGCTCAACGTGCTGTACGACCTCGGTGAGACCATCGCGGTCAAGGCCACCGAGGCACACCACTTTCGTCGGGTCTGCCTGCAACGCGAGGCACTGGCCCGGCAGGGCGACGACCACGTCCGCCTCCTCGGCCTCGGGCGGCTGTACCGGCAACTGCGCGACGACCTCGATTCGCGCGGGTTGACCGGCAGCGCCGGCCGGGTCCGGCGTGCGCCGCTACGGGTGAGTGCCGGCAACGGGTTCGTCTTCGTGTCCCACCGCGGCGACGTGCACCCCAGCGGCTTCCTGCCGGTAGCGGCGGGCAACGTACGGCAGCGATCGCTCCGCGACATCTACCGGGACGCTGCGCTGTTCACCGCGCTGCGCGATCCGGATCGGCTCGGCGGTCGCTGCGGCGCCTGCGAGTTTCGCACCGCCTGCGGCGGATCACGGGCTCGGGCGTATGCGGTGACCGGCGACATCTGGGCCGAGGAGCCGTCCTGTAGCTATCGGCCCGGCTCCTTTCCATACCAGGCGGCGCTGTCTCTCCCCGAGTAGCGGCGACCGGCGTCGGGTGCGAGTGAAGTAGCAACACATCGCGAACCGGGTCACGGTGGCCGGTGGTCGGTTAATCCGGTTGGTTGGCCGCGCCACCGTCGGCTTAGGATCCCCGCATGCCTGCCGCGCCCGTGCTCACCACCGACCTCGCTACCGCCTATCGCGAGCTCTCCGACCTGCGCGCTGCGGTGCTCGACGGCGACTGGGTCGCACTGCGACGTTTGGTCGACGGTCAACCTCCGGCTACCCGGACCGAAATGATCTCTTACGCGGGCTCGCTGCCACCGACCATGGCGCTCGCCCAGTGTCAGGTCGAAGCTGACCCGGCCGACGGGCTCGCCGCCGCGCTGCTCGGCAAGTGCCTGATCGTGAAGGCCTGGGAGGTACGAACCGGCTATCAGGCCCAGCATGTCAGCCAGAACCAGTTCCGCGAGTTCCACCAGATCCTGGGGGGCGCCGAGCGGATGTTGATTGACGCCGCCGCGTACCAGCCGGGTGATCCGGCGATCTGGTACTGCCGCCTGCTCACCGCCCGAGGTCTGGAACTCGGCCAGGCTGAGGCACGTCGCCGCTACGACCGGCTCGCCGAGAGCGACCCGCACCATCTGCCGGGGCAGCTGCAGTACCTGCAGCAGATCTGTCCGAAGTGGGGTGGCTCGTTCGACGAGATGCACTCCTTCGCCTGGGCGGCGATGTCGGCTGCGCCGGAGGGCGCAGCACAGGGCAGCTTGGTCGCCCAAGCCCACTACGAGCACCTGATCGGCCTTGAGGGCAGACAACAGGACGACTACCGCAAGGACCTTCGGGTCCGGGAGGAGCTACGCGAGGCTGCCGCCCGGTCGGTGCTGCATCCGGCATTCGGCACGGAACACGGCTGGGTCGACGCGGTCAGCCGGTTCGCATTGATCTACAGCGTACTCGGCGACCACGCCCTCGCAGCCCCATACTTCGCCGCGGTCGGCAACCTGGTCAGTGAAAGCGTCTGGGGATACTTCAATGACCCAGTGGAGACGTTCGACGATTTTCGCCGTGAGGCGATGACGAAGGGTGGCTGGCGATGATCCGGCAGCTGGAGGTCGACGGGGTGCCGGCGTTGCTTGCCCCGACTACGGGGCCCGCCCACGCCGGACTGATGTTTCGGGTCGGTCAGGCCGACGAGACCCCGGCCCGGCGTGGGATCACCCACCTGCTGGAACATCTCGTGCTATACCCGCTGGGTACTGCCGACTATCACTACAACGGCACCACCGGTAACGTCGTCACCCACTTTCACCTACAGGGCTCGGTAGACGACATCACCACGTTCCTGACTGGTGTGTGCAAAAGTCTGCGCGAGTTGCCGGCCAGCCGGGTGGAGACGGAGAAGGCGATCCTGCGGACCGAGTGGAACAGCCGCGCCGGCTCCAGCCTGGACGCGCTGCCGCTGTGGCGCTACGGTGCCCGCGGCCACGGCCTGCTCAGCTATCCCGAGTGGGGCCTGCACGCGGTCTCCCTGGAAGACCTGCAGGACTGGGCTCGGCGCTACTTCACCAAAGAGAACGCGGTGCTGTGGCTGGCGGGGGCGGAGCTACCGGCCGGGCTGCGAATCGATCTTCCATCCGGCGAGCGGAAGCCGGTCCCGGCGCCGTCGTCGGCGCTGCCTCAGACCCCGGCGTTCTTCTCCGGCTCCGGCGGCCTAACCGCGGTCAACGCCGTGACCGCCCGCAGCGTAGCCGCCAGCGTGTTCGCCGGGGCGCTGGAGCGGGAACTCTTTCAGGCGCTGCGCCAACGGGACGGACTCTCCTACACCGCTGCCACCAACTACGAACCGCGTGGCGACGGGTACGCGACCATAACCGCACTCGCCGATGCCCTACCCGAAAAGCAGGACGCGGTGCTCGGCGGATTCATTGACGTACTGGCGAAGGCCCGGGTCGGCCGGATCGACGAGGCGAACATCGCTGCGGTGATCGGCAAGGCTACCGAGGCGCTCTCCGCCGATGACATCGACAACACCCGGCTGGCTTCGGCTGCGTTCGACCTGCTCACTGGGGAGGGCGTTACCGCCAGCGACGATCTGCTACGACAGGTGAAGGAGGTTACCCCGGAAGCGGTGCACGAGGTCGCGACCCACGTACTCGCTGACTCGTTGCTGATGACGCCGTCTGGACGGACTGCGGACTGGGCTGGATTCGTCGCCGCCCCGGCCTCCTCGGCCGCCAAGGTCACCGGCACCGACTACCCCGGGCGGGGCGGTCTGGCGCAGCGGCTCGTCGTCGGGACCGACGGGGTGAGCGTGGTCAGCCAGGGCAGTGACGAGTTCGCCACCGTCCACTACGACAAGTGTGCCGCGCTGCTCACCTGGCCGGACGGTGGCCGACAACTCCTTGGCGAGGACGGCATCTCGATTCGCCTCGAGCCGACGCTCTATCGGGGCTTGACCACCCACGCGGTGGATCAGGCGGTGCCCGCGCAGGTCCGGGTGGAGCTGCCGGCCCGCGACCCAGAGGAGATCCCACAGCCGCCTCCGGTTTCTCGGCGACGCGGCCTGTTCCACCGCTTTCGCACTTTCAGCACCCGGAAGTAGGTTCGGGTCGTCACACGCAGCTGCTTTGCGGTAGGAGTCACCGGTCTTTCCGTGACGGTGTTCATTGGCGCGATGACCGGCCAGGTGGAGCTCAGGGCGTTGACCATCATCGGCGGCTTGGTGGGCCCCGCGCTGCTCGTCGGTTCGGTTGTCAGAGCCTGGAAGGAGCCGGCCTGAGTCACCCCACGTCCGCCGGGGGCCGAGTGGCACCGGCCCCCCGCGGAGTGCGAGCTTCGTCCGCGCGGGAGGGGTCGTACGCCTGCTCCGGGCGCAGCCCCGTGCCCCGGTCGAACTCCGCGGCGAACGCCGGGGCACCCAGCGCGGCGCGGGCGGCAGCGGTGATTCGGTCCACGTCTCCCCGCTCCCCGGCCGGCAGTGGCGCGCCCACCGAGCCGCGCGCCGTCGCGGCGGCGCCGAGGAGCCGGGCGGCCTCCGTGGGGCGGCCGTCGATGGTCGCCGCGCCGGCCAGTCCCTCCAACGCCAGCGCCTGCGCCCGCGGGTCACCGACGGCGCTCGCCAGGGCGAACGACTCGGCGTGCAGGCTATTCGCGGCGGGGGCGGCCCCCCGCAGCTCGGCGATAAAGCCCAACTCCGCCAGGAGCAGGGCCCGCACCACGTCGGCATCCAGGCCCGGCTGCCGGGTCCAGTCCAGGAGGCCTCGCAACAGCCGCTCTGCATCGGCGAGGCGACCCTCGCGGCGGGCACCGAGCGCCAGCCCGATCTGCGCGTACAGTTCCGCCGGTTTACAGCTCTGCTCAGCGGCCAGCCGCAGCGCGCGCTCGTGGAATTCCCGCGCCCGGTGGTAGTCGCCGGCGAGGAGCGCGATGCGGCCCAGGCCGGAGAGGCGATCCGCGGCCTCCAGCCACAACCCCAGCCCCTCGGCCAGCTCCAGGCCTTCCCGGTGCAGCCGGGCCGCTTCCGGATAGTCCCCGGTGGCCTCGGCCCGGTTGGTGAGCGGGAAGGACGCCTGCAACTGGCCCCACCGGTCGCCCAGTTCGCGGAAGAGGGTGACGGCACGTTCGCCGTCCCGGCGTACCGCCGCCAGGTCGCCGCGGGCCAGTGCCTGACTCGCCCGCAGGCTCAGCGCGGCGGCGACCCCCCATCGGTCGCCGAGTCGCTCGAACTCCGGCAACACCTCGTTGACCAGGGTCGTGCTGCCGGCCACATCGCCGGTGTTGAGCAGGGCCAGCCCGAGGAAGGCCACGGCCCGTGCCCGGGCCGCCAACTCCTCGCCGGCCGGCCAGCCGGCCAGTGCGGGGGCGACCAGCGGTGCGTGCTCGCCGCCGCGCTCCAACAACGCCAGCCCAGCGCGCCAGCAGGCGGCGGCGGCCCGTGGCGTCTCCGGCGCGTCTCCGGCGACGACGAGCGCAGCCTCGATTGATTGGCGCGTCTCCCGCAGCCGGCCCCGCAGGTAGCCGTACCAGGCCAGCGCGGTGCTCAGATCGAGTGCTCCCGCCGCGTCGCCGTCGGCGACCGCGTCGTCCAGCGCCTGCCGAAGGTTGGCGCTCTCCTGGTCGAGCCGGGCCAGCCACTGTTGCTGCTTCGGGCCGCGCAGTTCCTCGTCGGCCCGTCGGGCCAGCGCGGTGTAGTACTGCCGGTGACGGCGGCGGACCGTCGCCACCTCGTCTGCCTCCCGCAGCCGCTCGGCGCAGTAGGCTGCCACGGACTCCAGTAGCCGGTGCCGCGGCCCGACCGGCGTCTCGGCCATGACCACCAGCGAGCGGTCGACCAGGCGGGCCAGCAGGTCGAGAACCTGGTCGGCTGGGAGATCGTCGTCGGCGCACACCGCCTCGGCGGCCTCCAGCGTGCAGCCGTCCGCGGGCACCGCGAGCCGCCGCAGGACGAGCTGCTCGGGCTCGCCGAGCAGTTCCCAGCTCCAGTCGATCATCGCGCGGAGAGTCTGCTGGCGGGGTGGCGCGCCCCGGTGTCCGCGGGTCAGTACCCGGAATCGGTCGTCGATCCGGGTCAGTAGACCGCGGACTCCCAGTGCGCGGACCCGGGTGGCGGCCAGCTCCAGCGCCAGCGGGATGCCGTCGAGCCGGTGGCACAGCTCGGCGACGTCCCGGGCGTTCGCCTCGTCGAGCGCGAACTCGGGCGCGGCGGCAGTCGCCCGGGCGACGAAGAGCCGGACCGCGCTCACCCGGGTGAGCTGCACCGGGTCGCCGATCGCGGGATCTGGCAGGGCCAGTGGAGGCACCGCGCACACCTGTTCGCCGGCGACGCCCAGCGGCTCCTGGCTGCTGGCCAGCAGGCGGACGCCCGGCGCATGTCGCAGTACCCGGTCGGCCAGCTCGGCGACGGGCTCGACGACGTGGTCGCAGTTGTCCAGAAGTAGCAGGAGCTGGCGACCGCGCAGCGCCGCCAGTAGACGTTCGGCCGGCGTGGCGGGCGGGCGCTCCGCATTCTCACGGACGCCGAGCACCGCGAGGATTGCCCCGGCCAGGACCGCCGGGTCGGCTTCCAGGGCCGCGAGCTCGACCAGCCACACCCCGTCCGGGTACGCCTCGGCTACCTGGTGGGCCGCCTCGACCGCCAGGCGGGTCTTACCCACCCCACCGGAGCCCACCAGGGTTACCAGCCGGCCGGCGTCGAGTAGGCGGTGGAGGTCGCGTACCGCCTCCTCGCGGCCGATCAGCTCGGTCAGCGCTACGGGAAGGCTTCCGCGTACCCGTGCTGGGGGCACCACCCCCGACGGTGCTGGCGCGATGGCAACCGGGCCGCCCGGCGGTGGCGGGGCGAGTAGCGCCGGATCCTGCGACAGGATCGCCCGGTGGAGGGCGACCAGCTCGGGACCGGGGTTCACGCCCAGCTCGTCGGCGAGCTGCCGGCGGAATCGGTCGTAGCAGTCCAGCGCCTCACCCTGTCGGCCCGCGCGGTACAGCACCCGCAGATGCAGGGCATGCAGGCGCTCCCGGTACGGGTGGCGGGTCAGCAGGTCGGCGAGCTCCCCACTGGGGAGGTGGTGCTGGCCGAGGGCGAGCCGGGCCTCGGCCCGATCCTCGATGGCGGTCAACCGTTGCTCCGCCAGCCGTGTGGCTAGTGCCGTGGCGAACGGGGCCTCGGGGAAGTCGGCCAGCACCGGGCCGCGCCACAGCCCGAGCGCCTCGTCGAGGAGCGCGGCCCGGGTGCGCGCGGCGGCGGTGTTGGCGGCCCGCTCCAGCAGGGCCGTGAACCGTTCGGCGTCGGTTGGCTCCGGGCCGGTGCGGAGTAGGTATCCCGGTGGGTGGGAGACCACACGGTCGCGGGCGCCGGGTGTCGCGGCGTTCAGCGCACGCCGCAGTCGCCAGACCTTCGTCTGCAGCGCTCCGGTCGGGTTGGCTGGTGGAAGGTCCGCCCACATGTGCTCGAGGAGCCGGCCGATCGACACCGGCTGCCCCTCACTGGCCAGCAGGGCGGCGAGCAGGAGACGGACCTTCAGATCGGGCACGGTGACCGGTGTGCCGTCCGCCGTCCAGACGCCCAGCGGACCGAGGAGCCCGAAACGCATGGGGTGACCGTAGCCCAGCGGCCCGACAACGTGCCGTGACCTCGCCGGCAGTGGACTGGGAGTGTACCGAGAGTGACGCCGGACAGGGTGGATCAGGAAGCCGGGATCAACCGGCCGCACCCGACGAACGGAGAGACATCGTGAACCTGCCACCGGTTGTGTCCGCCCAGGATTGGCAGGTCGCGCGCGAGCGGCTGCTGGTCCGGGAGAAGGAGGCGACCCGAGCCCGGGACGCGCTCGCCGCGGAGCGCCGCCGGCTGCCGATGACCCGCATCGAACAGGAGTACGTCTTCGACGGGCCCGCCGGCCGGGTCGGCCTGGCCGACGTGTTCGAGGGGCGGCGGCAGCTCGTCGTCTATCACTTCATGTTCACGCCCGGCTCGTCGCACGTGTGCGAGGGCTGCTCAATGTTCGTTGACAATCTCGGGCATCCGGCCCACCTCAACGCGCGGGACACCACACTCGCGTTGATCTCGCGGGCACCCCGGGCCGAGATCACGCCGTTCCAGGAACGGATGGGCTGGACGCTGCCCTGGTACTCGTCCTACGGCACCGACTTCAACCCCGAATTCGGGCTGACGTCGGAGGCGGGGGAGTCCTTCGGCCTGAGCGTCTTTCTGCGTGACGGCGACGATGTGTACCGCACGTACTTCACCACCGGGCGCGGGGTGGAGGCCCTCGGCAGCAACTGGACGCTGCTCGACCTGACCCCGCTGGGCCGTCAGGAGACCTGGGAGGACACTCCGGACGGGCGACCGCAGGGCACGCCGTACAGCTGGTGGCGGCTGCACGACGACTACGACGGATAGATCCGGGGCCGGTGCGCGTACCCGACGGGGAACCTTGATGAACATCAACGAGATTCGGGCTGGCCGGCGGGAGTGGGTTGGGCTGGCGGTGCTCGCCCTGCCCACGCTGCTGCTGGCACTCGACCTCAACGTGCTCTACCTGGCGTTACCGCAGTTGAGCGCCGATCTGGCGCCGGACGCTGCCCAACTGCTGTGGATTATGGACAGCTACGGGTTCATGATCGCCGGATTCCTGGTCACGATGGGAACCCTCGGTGATCGGATCGGCCGACGGCGCCTACTGATGATCGGTGCTGCTGCCTTCGGCGTGGCCTCCGTCGTCGCCGCCTACTCGAACAGCGCCGAGATGCTGATCGGTACGCGAGCGCTGCTGGGCGTCGCCGGCGCGACGCTGATGCCGTCAACCCTGTCGCTGATCAGCAACATGTTCCGCGATCCGCAGCAGCGCACCGTGGCCATCGGGATCTGGATGAGCTGCTTCATGATCGGCTCGATCCTCGGCCCGCTGATCGGCGGGGCCGTGCTCGAGTCCTTCTGGTGGGGCTCGGTGTTCCTGCTCGCCGTACCGGTGATGGCCGTACTGCTGATCGCCGCGCCGGTCCTGCTACCGGAGTACCGCAACCCCGACGCCGGCCGACTGGACCTGGTGAGCGTCGTGCTCTCCCTGGTCACCGTCCTGCCGGTCGTCTGGGGCCTCAAAGAGCTGGCCAAGGACGGCCTCGGCGCTGCGCCGCTGTTGGCCATGGTGGTCGGCCTCGCGGTTGGGGCCGTCTTCGTCCGCCGGCAGCGCCGGCTCGCCCACCCGCTGCTGGAGGTCCGCCTCTTCGCCAACCGCACCTTCAGTGCCGCTCTGCTCATAATGCTGCTCGGCGGGACCACCATCGGCGGCATCGCGCTGCTCTTCGCGCAGTACGCCCAGCTCGTCGCGGGCCTCTCCCCGCTGCGAGCCGGCCTGTGGATGTTGCCGTACGCGATCGCCATGCTGGCCGGGTCAATGCTGGCGCCGCTGCTCGCACGGCGCGTCACAGCGGGCTACGTGGTGGCCGGCGGCATGGCGGTCGCGGCGGTCGGCTACTCGCTGATCGGCCTGGTGGGCAGTGCCGGCGGGCTCGGCCTGGCAGTGCTCGGTCTGGTGCTGGTCTACCTTGGGTTCGGCCCTGGGGCCGTGTTGGGTACCGACCTGATCATCGGTGCTGCCCCACCACAGCGGGCCGGGTCCGCATCGTCGATCTCCGAGACCAGCACCGAACTCGGTGTCGCGCTCGGTGTGGCGCTGCTGGGCAGCGTCGGCACCGCGGTCTACCGCAGTGCGGTAGCCACCGCCGTCCCGGTGGGCCTGCCGGGAGGTGCCGGCGAGGCGGCTGCGGAATCCCTCGCCGGCGCCACCGTCGTCGCCGACCAACTGCCCGAGCCGGCCGGTGCGGCGCTGCTGGAGGCGGCGCGGGCCGCGTTCACCAGTGGCTTCAACACCGCCGGCGGGCTGAGCGCCGGGCTGGCGGTGCTCCTCGCCGTGCTGTCGGCGTCGCTGCTGCGCCGGGTTCACCCGACGCCGGAGCGGTCGGCTTCCTCCGGCTCAGCCCCACCGAAGTTCGATCAGGAGGCAGCTGCGCCTACTGGCCGACCCAGCTCCGGGTCTCCCCCAGGACGGCCGAACCATCGAGGTCCGACAGCGACTGGCCCACAAAGTCACGCGCCTCGTTCGAGGTCTGCGTCCGGAAGGGCATCTCCGGAGCGGTCAGAACCTGCATGACCACAGCTGCGACCTCGTCGGAGGTCTGGGGCTTGCCGGTGTCCGCCTCGTACCTGGCCATGGTCCGCTGCGCGTACGCGGTCAGCGCTGGGGCGTACGGCCCGGCCTGCGCCACCATGGCAGCGACGTCAACGTGGGCATTGGCCACGAATTCGCTGGTCACTGCGGCCGGCTCGATGACGCCGACCTGCACGCCGACCGTGCGGGCAACGGGCGCCAGCGACTGCATGAAGCCCTCGACGGCGAATTTCGCGGCGCAGTACGCCTCGTTGAAGGGCTGCCCGATACTGCCGCCGACGCTGCTGATGGTCAGTAGGCGGCCGCTGCTGGCCCGCAGGTGCGGCATCGCCGCATGGGATACCTGGACCACGCCGAAGAAGTTCACCTCGACGCTGGCGCGGATGTCGGCGAGGCTGTCGTTTTCCAGCGTCCCGAGGTGCGCGGCGCCGGCGTTGTTGACCACCGCATCGAGTCGGCCATGCTCGGCTGCCACCGAGTCGATGCACTCCCGGACCGACTGGTCGTCGGTGACGTCGAGGACGCGGATGTCCAGCGACACCCCGGCGGTCTCCGCCGCGGTGTTCAACGCCACCGCCCGCGTGGTGTCCCGCATCGTGGCCACGGTGGTCCAGCCCGCTCGGGCACAGGCGACGGCGGTGGCCAACCCGATGCCGGAGGACGTTCCGGTGATCAGAACGCAGCGGTTCGTACCCGTACTCAATGTCGTACTCCCAGTCGGAGCGGGGCTTCCGGTCGCCCGAAGAGCGCGGTGCGTTGCCGTGGGCGTTTGTTCAGGAAGACAGTACGCGGTGGGCCTGGCCGAGGTCGCCGGGTTGCGGGATCCGACGACCGCCTGGGCGCAGAGACACGGGCGAATCGTTCCGGCAGCTGCCGGGCGCTTCCGGGCGGTGAAAACATCAATGGCTGCGTTCTGCTGAGCCGGTCCCGGCTCGACCTGATCGGCCGGGTGCTGGCCAGCGTCGTACCGGCGCGGCGGGCGACGCGGATCTCCCCGGCGCAGAGCTGGACGCACTAGGTTCTGTCTCGCGGATCTTGATGGTGCGTCTGCAGTCCCTGTTACCGTCAGGCCGTCGCCTTCGTGCTGGTCCTGTGGTTTCGCCTTGGGTGAGACCTCAGCGAGAGGAGTTTCGCGTGCCGGATGTGCAGCGGTCGGAGGTGGTTGCGTTGCTCGACCTCATGCCCCACCCGGAGGGCGGCTGGTTCCGAGAGACGTGGCGCTCGACGCAGACGCTGCGTCCCACCGGGTACGATGGCAGCCGTAGCGCGGCCACGGCCATCTACTTTCTGCTGCACCCGGGTGAACGCTCCCGTTGGCATGTGGTGCGCTCCGACGAGCTGTGGTTGTGGCACTCTGGCGGTCCGCTGACGCTGCGGTTCGGCGGTTCCGGTCAGCAGCCGGCGGACGAGTCCAGCGAGGTTACGCTCGGCGCGGACCTCTCCGCCGGTCAGCGTCCGCAGGTGCTGATTCCGGGCGGGACATGGCAGGCAGCAATCCCAGCGGGCGACCAACCAGTCCTGGTCAGCTGTGTGGTGGCACCCGGGTTCGACTTCGCCGACTTCCAGCTGGAATAGGTTGTCGCTGAAGGAACGGAGGCCGCCGCGTCGGGTCATTCCTGCGGAGGAGGATCGTGGGCGGGTACGAAGAGCGGGCATCGCCGCTGCCGTACGTCGTCGCGTGGCGTAGCGTCACGTCCCCTGGTGGCGCTCCGCCACGGGTCCTGCCCGACGGTTGCCTCGACCTGATCTGGCGGGACGGCGCCGTCTTCGTGGCCGGGCCGGACACGACCGCCCGGGTGGCGTCTTCCGCTCCGGGCAGTCGCTACGCCGCGCTGCGGTTCGGTGCCGGGACCGGGCCCGGTGTGCTCGGCATACCCGCCAGCGAGGTGGTCGATCGGCAGGTGCCGTTGGAAACGGTGTGGCCGGCGGCGTCCGTCCGCGCCATCGCCGAGGCGGAGGATCCGCTCGCCGCCTTGACGGCAGCGGCGCGCCGTCGCTGGCGCGGCACCGACCGGGTGCTGGTCGCGCTGGTCGGTGCCGCGCGGGCCGGAATGTCCGTTGGCGTGGTCGCGGCACGCTGCGGCCTCAGCTCCCGGCAGTTGCAGCGACGCAGCAATGCCGCGTTCGGCTATGGGCCGAAGACCCTGCACCGGATCCTGCGAATGCAGCGGGCCGTCGCGCTGGCGCGCACCGGCCAGCCCTTCGCGTCGGTGTCCGCCGAGGTGGGCTACGCCGACCAGGCCCACCTCGCCCGCGAGGTGCGGGCGTTGGCCGGGGTGCCGCTCACCGCGCTACTGCGGTGACGTGATCTGGGCGAAGAGGTCCACCACGTTGCCGTCCGGGTCGTGCACCTGCGCATAGCGTTGTCCCCACGGTGCGTCCCAGGGCTCCTTGACCGACGAATATTTGGCGGCGACGAGGCCGGCGTGGAGCTTGTCCACCTCGGCCGCGTCCGCGCAGCGAAAGGCCCAGCCGCCGGAGGGCGGCCCGGGGTAGTAGCTCGGGTCAAACGACCGTAGTGAGGCGTGGGTGTCCCACATGAGGCGGATACCGCCGGAGACGGTCACCTCGACGTGCGGCTCATCCTCCGCGCCGGCCGGAAACCGCAGGCCGAGTCGGCGGTAGAAGGACAGTGACGCTGCCATGTCGGCCACCGCAAGGCCGATCGCGTTGAAGGTGGGTGCCATGACCTTGACGGTACGAGCGGCTCGCGCCTCTGTCTTGAACGAATCGGACGGACGCCGAGGTGCCCTGGTCCTGGCAGACACCCCGACCGCCGCGTTCCACTGCGCCATGACCTCAACGGGCGAGCCGTACAGCGGTCCCAACGGGCGAGCCACGCCGCGGCCTCAACGGGCGAGCCGCACCGCCACCGCGGACGTCCAGATGAACAGGGGAAGCACGGCTATCCGTTCCATGCCGCCGACACCGATGCCGAGGTCAACCTGGCCAGGAACAGGGCCGTACCGCCCATTCCGACCAGGCCCAGGGTGAGGCTGAGGTGACGCATCGAGGTCAGCACCGGTGAGCGGCGGGCCAGCGCGGCCACGAGCATTCCCACATTGGCCAGGAAGAAGATCAGCAATGCCCCGAGAAAGTGCTTGTTCTCGTTGGCATCCGCTGGGTACGCCCCCGCCAGGAGGTAGCCGCCCGCGCCGGCGAGCGTCAGCAGCTGCACGGTCCTTGCGGCGAGCCCGGGCCCGAGTGCTGCCCAGGTGAGAAAGACCCCGAGCGCGAGCAGTACCCCAGTGCTGACCATGGCGCTGTTCATCGCTAGGTGCCAGGGCGAGCACACTTCGCGCGGCCGAGTTGTGTCCCACATCCCGCAGGTCACATTGCCCAGATCATTGATGTTGTTGCGCCCTCGGTGTCGAAGCCTGCGCCCAGGGATCACGATGCGACAGAACCCGTGACCCGCTCGCCGCCTTGTCCACCCGCGAACGCGAGGTGCTCGCGCTGATCGCCGAGGGCCACTCCAATGCGGCGATCGCCGGGAAGCTCTTCATTACCGAGGCGGCGATCGGCAAGCACGTCGGCAACATCCTTACCAAGCTTGAGCTGCCGCCCAGTGACGACACCAATCGCCGAGTGTTGGCTGTCCTCACCTACCTACGCACGGCCCCGACGCACCCCTCGTAGGGCGGTGTCTTTCTCGCCGGCCCGCCGCTATGCGAGCAGCGACTCCAGGATGCTGGGGGCGGTCGCCTCGGTATTGCTGAGCACCACGAACCGCCGGTTCAGTTCCGGAATGTTCCCGACGAACGTCTTGTAGCCCGCGTTGTGGCCGAGCGCCAGGTTCGGCTGTGCGGTGGGCATTCCGGCGAAGGTCTGGGTCAGGCCGAGGGGGTCGAAGATGCGCTCTGCCAGGAAAGATCGGTAGGGCGTGTCGGCGGATCGTTGGACGATCTGCGCCAGCAGCACATACGCCGGGCTGCTGTATCTCCAGCCCTGCCCGGTTGGAAATTGTAGCGGCACGGAGTGAAAGGTATTCAGTAGTTCGCTCGGCTCGACCCACTGCCCCAGATCGATCATGGGGTAGTCGTCCCAGTGGCCGAGGCCAGAGGTGTGGTTGAGCAGGTGGTGCAGGGTGATGTCCCGCCACTGTTCCGGGCAGCCGTCGATCCAGCGGCTGATGGGGTCCTCGAGGAGGAGTGTGCCCTCTTCGACCAGCAGGAGCACGGCCGCAGCGGTGAACTGCTTGCTGACCGAGGCCAGCTGGAAGCGGGACTCCGTGCAGTCGGCTACGACGACGTCGTCGCCCTGTCGTACCACTATGTCCACTTGGGCCATGGGGCCCACCCTAGCCGCGCTGCGGGGGTGTGGCCCTGGTGGTCGGGTGACGGCGGGCAGTGAAGTTTCGAGAATGTTTCCGAAAACTATTGCAACTTCTTTCATGGATGCCGCATCGTGTTCGCTATCGGACGGCCGTCCGCCCTTGCCGAGCGCCCCTTCGCACGAGAGGTCCCCGTCATGGAAACCGCGAGACCCCATCCGATCGGCCGCACCGGCCGTCTGGTGCTCGCCGCCGCGCTGGTCGCGGTGGGCGGCACGGCGGTAGTCACCGCCGCAACCACCGCCAGCTCCGCCCGCGCCGCTGTCGTCCTCAACGACAGCGAGGTGACCGCAAACCTGTGGCAGTGGAACTGGAACTCGGTCGCCACCGCCTGTACCGACCACCTCGGCCCCGCTGGCTACGGCGCGGTGCAGGTGGCCCCGCCGCAGGAGTCGGTGTACCTACCCAACAGTGCCGACGGGGTGCACCCCTGGTACGAGGTCTACCAGCCCGTCTCGTACCAGCTGGAGAGCCGATTCGGAAACCGGGAGCAGTTCGCCAGCATGGTCACCACCTGCCACGATGCGGGCGTGCGGGTCTATGTGGACGCGGTGGTCAACCACATGGCCGGCACCAACAACCCGCCGGGGACGCGCGGCTACGCCGGCACCGAGTTCTCCGGCTACGACTACCCCGCGGTTCCCTACGGCGGGGGAGACTTCCATCGCCCGGGCGACAACTGTCCGACTGACGGCTCCATCAACGACTGGGACAACGAGGCCCAGGTGACCAGCTGTGAGCTGCTCTCTCTGGCCGACCTCTACACCGAGAAGGAGTACGTCCGAGACAAGATCGCGGGGTACCTGAACGACCTGATCGGCCTCGGCGTCGACGGCTTCCGGGTGGACGCGGTCAAGCACATTCGGAAGGACGACTTCGCGGCGATCCTCAACCGGCTGGACGACACCGTCGCGGAGGGGCGGCGCCCCTACGTCGCCCAGGAGATCTTCGACGGCGCCAACAACCCTGCCCTGCAGGCCCGGGCGTTCATCGGCAACGGTGACGTGCTCGACTTCGCGTACGCCAAGGGCATTCGCTCCGCCTTCCAGGGCTCCATCTCGGCCCTGCAGAACATCCCGAACTGGAACCTTGACGCTCCGAGTGCCAACGTCTTCTCGATGGTCACCAACCACGACCTGGAGCGCGACGGCGTGGTGCTGTCGTACAAGGACGGCACCGACTACGTGCTCGCCAACTACTTCGCCCTGGCCTACCCGCACGGCAAGCCATCGGTCTTCGACAGCTTCACCTGGTCGGATCGGAATCAGTCCCCGCCGCACGACGGCGGCGGGTACGTCACCGACGCGGTCTGCGGCGGCGCCTGGAACTGCCTGACCCAGAGCACCGGCATCAAGGGCATGGTGGGCTGGGCCAACGCGGCGCGTTCGACCCAGAGCATCGCCGACTTCACCGTGGTCAACGACAACGTGATCGGCTTCCACCGCGGGGACCGGGCCTGGATCGGCATCAACGACTCCGGTGCCACCGCCACCGCCACCTTCACCACCGGCCTCGCTGAGGGTGACTACTGCGACGTCATCTCCGGCACCGCCGGTGGTGCCGGCTGCACCGGCGCTACGGTGAGCGTCACCGGCGGCCAGGCCACCGTGAGCATCCCGTCGAACGACGCCGTCGCCATTCACGTCAACGCCCGGCCCGGCACGACCCCGTCGCCGACGGTCAGCCCCACCGGCGACCCCACCGACGAGATCGCCACGACCTTCACGGTCAGCGCGACGCCCAGCGCCGATCAGGAGGTCTACGCCGTCGGCAGTATCTCCGAGCTGGGCTCCTGGGCTCCGGCCGCTGCGGTGCGGCTGACCCCGCAGGGTGGAAACACCTACCGCGGCACGATCGACCTGCCCCCGTCCACGGCGGTCGAGTACAAGTTCATCAAGGTGACCGGTGGGGGAGACGTTACCTGGGAAGCCGGCGAGAACCGGAGCTTCACCACCCCCGCCACCGGAACGTACGCGGTGACGGAGACCTTCCGGGGCGACTCGGTCCCCAGCCCGGCGATCGCCAGCTCGTTCCACGCCACCGTCTACACCTACTTCGGGCAGAACGTCTTTGTGGTCGGCAATGTCGCGGAACTGGGCAGCTGGAATCCGGACAACGCCATCGCGCTCTCCGCGGCCGACTACCCGGTCTGGCGGGCGACCGTCGACCTGCCGCCGAACACCCACATCGAGTACAAGTATGTGAAGAAGAACCCGGACGGTTCGGTGACCTGGGAGTCCCAGTCGAACCGGAGCTTCACCACCCCGGCCACCGGGACCCGCACCAACACCGACACCTGGCGATAGCCACACCCGGGCCCACCCCCGGGATGACCTCCGTGGGTGGGCCCTGGTGATGGGTTGTGCCGCCGTCGGGGTGGTGTCTCGTCGCGCTGACCGGCCGACCTACGGTGGGCGTCCTACCTGCGCGCGAGCTCCGCCTCGATTCGGCGGAGCAGCGTCTTTCGGCTCTTCCCGGCGCGTTCGCGCCGTAGCGCCGACCGAAGTTGGCGGGTGTCGAGACCGGTCAGGTGTTTCGCCGCGTCGGGGACCCGCAGGTCGAGCAACCGGTCGATCGACGTGATGTCGCGGCGGGTGCGGCTGGCCGGCCCGGTGTTGGCGACGTACTGCCGGCCGCTCCGCGACGCCTTTCGCTTCTTGGTGTCGGTGGCGCGGCGTTCCTTTTCAGGGAGTTCCTTCCAGACGCGTTCGGGTAGGTAGCGCTTCGTCTCGCCGTCCTGGCGCGCCCGGGCGCCACCCTCTCGGGTTTGCCACTTTTCCCGGCCCCATTGGCGCAGGGAGCGCTGCCGTTCGTCTCGCGGTCCCTGGTAGCCCCCGCCCTGCTTCTCATACTCCTTGACCAGCAGTTGAGATTTTCGGGCCGACCACTGTCCGGGCCGGGCGCCCTTGTCGGATGCCCTGATTTCTTCCTTGAGTACCTTTCGCAGCTTCGGATCGGTATACCGCGCCATGCCTTCGGCTACCCGGCGCCGGCGCACCCTACGCCCCGCACCGCGGTCGAACGATCGACCGGACGCCCACCTTGGTCTGTTAAGCAGCGATTACGGAAAGTTTTCTCTTCCGTTACGTCGCCAGTCAGCTTAATCTATCTCTGGAAGCGCTCCCACTCGCCGCCCACCACCGCCACTAGGAGCTTCCCGTGTCTGTGAAACCAAGATTGTCGGCGGCCGCGGTGGCGGCCTGCGTGGCTCTCGGGCTCACGGCTGCCGCCCCGGCCGCGTTCGCCACCACCGCACCCGAGCCGGAGGTGCAGGTCGTCTCGACCACGCCGACGGCCGACTGGCTGCACACCGACGGCAACAAGATCGTGGATGAGGCGGGCAACCAGGTGTGGTTGACCGGCGCGAACTGGTTCGGCTACAACGCCACCGAACGGGTCTTCCACGGACTCTGGGCCGGCAACATCGAGACCATCACCCGGCAGATGGCCGAGCGGGGAATCAACATCGTTCGGGTGCCGATCTCCACGGAGCTGCTGCTGGAGTGGAAGGCCGGCCAGACCGTGCTGCCGAACGTGAACCTGTCGGTAAACCCGGAGTTGGCCGGCCTGGACAACCTGCAGATCTTCGACTACTGGCTGGCCCTCTGCGAGGAGTACGGCCTGAAGGTCATGCTCGATGTGCACAGCGCCGAGGCGGACAACTCCGGCCACTTCTATCCGATGTGGTACAAGGGGGCAATCACCCCGGAGCTGTTCTACCAGGGCTGGGAGTGGGTCGCCGCTCGGTACCAGAACAACGACACGATCGTCGCGATGGATATCCAGAACGAGCCGCACGGCACTCCGGACAACCCGCCCCGGGCCAAGTGGGACAGCACCAGCGACATCGACAACTTCAAACACGCCTGCGAGACGGCGGGCAATCGGATCCTCGCGATCAACCCGAACGTGCTGATTCTCTGTGAGGGCATCGAGGTCTACCCGCGCCCGGGAGAGAGTTGGGAATCACCCAACACCGACCCGGATCAGAGCCCCAACTACTACTACAACTGGTGGGGCGGCAACCTGCGGGGGGTGCAGGACCACCCGGTCAACCTGGGCGCCCACCAGGACCAGTTGGTCTACTCGCCGCACGACTACGGGCCGCTGGTGCACGAGCAGCCGTGGTTCCAGAAGGAGTTTGACAAGACCACGCTGACCAACGACGTGTGGCGGCCAAACTGGCTCTACCTCCACGAGGAAGACACCGCGCCGCTGCTGATCGGCGAGTGGGGTGGCCGGTTCGGGCAGGACGAACGGCAGGACAGGTGGCTGCAGGCCCTGCGGGACCTGATGACCGAGATGGTGATTCACCATACCTTCTGGTGCCTCAACCCGAACTCCGGCGACACCGGTGGCCTGCTGCAACACGACTGGCAGACCTGGGATGAGGTCAAGTACGAACAGGTGCTCAAGCCGGCGCTCTGGCAGCACGACGGCAAGTTCGTCAGCCTTGACCACCAGGTACGTCTCGGCGGCGAGGCCTCGACCACCGGCATCAGCCTCACCGAGCGCTACGCCGGCGGCGGAGACGACACCGACGCGCCGACCGCCCCGGGCCGTCCCGTGGCCAGTGACCTGACCTCCTCCGCGGTCACCCTGACCTGGGACGCATCCACGGACAACGTCGGAGTCGTCGGCTACGAGGTACGGAGCGCGACCGACGGCGGTCCGCCGAGCACCGTCGCCACCGTCGCCGGCACCACCTATCAGGTGACCAACCTTGCGGCCGAGACTGAATACACCTTCACGGTACGGGCCCGGGACGCGGCGGGAAACCTCTCCGACGCCTCCCCGGCCCGTGTCGTCACCACCCCCTCCGGCGGTGGTGGGGGCAGCGGCTGTGCCGCCACGTACCTGCTGACGAATACGTGGTCGGGGGGCTTCCAGGGTGAGGTCACCGTGGCAAACACCGGCACCACCGCCATCGCCGGCTGGCGGGTTACCTGGACTGACCCGGGTGGGACCGCGATCACCTCGTTGTGGAATGGCAGGTGGACGGTAGCCGCTGGCGTGAACGTGGTGCTCAACGAGTCGTACAACGGTCAGCTGGTGGCCGGGGGCAGTACCACGTTCGGCTTCACCGGCACCGGTACGGGCACCGCGTCGGCCGGGCTGACCTGCACCGTGACCTGAGTCGGTTACGTCGCCAGACGGGCGTAGCCACGCGGTCAACCCACGGGATCGACACTTCGTCGACCAGGCCCGCGTTGCGGTACGCCAGGATGGTCTCGCTGCCGCCGGCGACACGGGGATCCGTTCGCCGGCGGCCCGCAGGTAGTTGCTGGCAGGCATTCGAGGTGGTCGTTGCTCGTGCGGTGGCGACCCTCGCATTCCGGTGTTGCCGGATCTCGGTGATCTCTTGTTCGCCGTCATGATCAAACCTGGTGGAATCAATGCCCCTATTATAACCTGTTCTAGATTCATCTCGAAGAGGAGGTCACGATGGCTACAGTGACGGTCGAGGCCGACGCGAAGGCGGATCCGACGCAGGTCTGGAAGCTCGTGGTGGCCCTGCCGAGGGTTGGCGAGTGGAACACGATGCACGAGGGATTCGCCGGCGAGGTGCCGGAAACCCTCGGCGAGGGGACTACATATCAGCAGCGGGTGAAGCTGATGGGTATGCCGGCCGAGATGGCCTGGCGGGTGACGAAGGCGGAGGCGCCAGGGCGCCTCGAGCAGACAGGCGACGGTCCGATGGGCGTCAAGGCAAAGATGGTGATCGCGGTCGAGTCGAGCGGCGGGGGCTCGCACATCACCTACGGGATGGAGTTCGCCGGCCCGGCACTGAAAGGTGCGATGGACGGCATGCTGCAGAAGCAGGCCACCACGGCGTGTCAGCAGGCGTTGGTGAAGCTCGTCGCGCTGCTGGACTGAGGTCACCTCCGGGCCGGTCACTCTGTCCTTCCACGAATCCCTGCGGTACTGGATCGCGGTGTGGCTGGCCTTGGTGCCTGCGCCCGCCCTGGTGATCGGTAAAGGGTAGGTGTCGGCCGTAATTGAAACGTGTTCTAATAGCAAAATGGGACCGAACTTTGAGCTCGACGATGCCCAGCAGTCGATCGTTCGTCTCGCCGACGAGGTAATGAGCGACAGCGAGGGCACGCCGGAGCGCCTGTGGAAGGCCCTCGGCCAGTCTGGCCTGCTCGGCCTCGCCGTGCCGGAGCGGTTGGGCGGCGCTGGGCTGGGCGCGATGGCGACTGGCGTGCTGCTCACCGCGATCGGGCGGCACGCCGCCCGGGTTCCCGCCTGGTCCACGCTGTCGCTGGGTGTCCTCCCGGTGGCTCGAGCGGGCAGCCCTGAGCAGCAACGCGAGCTGCTGTCGGGGGTGCTCGAGGGCCGGGTTCTGACGGCTGCCCTGGGGGCTCCGCTGCCGGTCACCGACGGCTGGCGGATCACCGGAGCCTGCGGTCCGGTTCCGGACGCTGACGCGGCCTACCGGGTTCTGGTCCCGGTGCGAGTGCGCGGGGGCGGGCCGACGGTCGCCCTGATCGATCCGGCCGCGCCCGGTGTGACGCTGCTGCGCAACCCGACCTCGGCTGGGACCGACGAGTTCATGCTGCGGCTCGAGGGCGCCGCGGCGGAGCCACTGGGCGACGCCGAGGTCGAGCTGCGCCGGTTCGCGGTCGCCGGCGCCTGTGCGCTGGGCGACGGCGCGCTGACCGGTGCCCTACAGCTGACCGCCGACCACGTGCGGGACCGGCGTCAGTTCGGCCGCCCGCTGGCCACGTTCCAGGCAGTCGCCCAGCAGATCGCCGACGTGTACGTCGCCGCTCGCGCGATGCGTCTGGCCGCTCTCGCCGCCAGCTGGAGTGCCGAGGTGGGCCAGGACGCCGACGTGTGGACCGGAGCGTACTGGCTGAGCAGCACTGCCCTGCCGGCGCTGCGCACCTGCCACCACCTGCACGGGGGGTTGGGGCTGGTCGCCGACTACCCGCTACACCGACATACCGCCCTGGTCCGGGACCTGGTCCGGCACCTTGGCGGCACCGAGTACTGCCTGCATCAGCTGGGAGCCCATGGTGTTCATCGATTTGACTGAGGAGCAGCACGCGCTGCGGGCGCGGCTGCGCACGTACCTCGCCGAGGTGTTGTCACCAGCGGAGCGCGCCACCCTGCTGCGCGAGCGGCACGGCGTGGTCTACCGCGAACTGATCCGTCGACTTGGCCGGGACGGCTGGTTGGGCCTGGGTTTCCCGACCAGGTTCGGCGGCGGTGGGCTTGGCCCTGTGGAGCAGCAGATCTTCGTCAACGAAGCAGCCCGCGCGGATGTTCCGCTGCCCGCGGTTACCCTGCAGACCGTGGCGCCGACACTGCTCGCCCACGGCTCGCCCGAACAGCAGGAGTTCTTCCTACCCCGCATTCTGGCCGGGGAGCTGCACTTCGCGATCGGCTACACCGAGCCCGAGGCCGGTACCGACCTCGCCGCGCTGCGCACCCGGGCGGTGCGCGACGGGGACGCGTACGTGGTGAACGGTCAGAAGACCTTCACCACCGGGGCGCACGAGGCCGACTATCTCTGGCTCGCCTGTCGCACCGACCCCGGCGCGTCCCGGCACCGTGGCCTTTCCATCCTCATCGTGGACACGAAGCATCCCGGCTATTCGTGGACGCCGATAGTCACCTGCGACGGGGCACACCACGTCAACGCGGTCTACCTGACCGATGTGCGAGTGCCGGTAGCCCGGCGGGTGGGTGCCGAGAACGACGGCTGGCGACTACTGACCACACAGCTCAATCACGAGCGGGTGATGCTGGGCCCGGCGGGGCGGCTCGGTGCCCTCGGCGCCCGGGTACACGACTGGGCGTACTCAAGGAGCCTGCTCGAGGCCCCGGATGTGCGACGCGTCCTCGCTCGCGTCGCCGCCTGCCAGCGCATCAACGAGCTGCTCAACTGGTCCGCGACCGGGGACGAGCCCAACGTGGCGGACGCCTCGGTCATCAAGGTCTTCTCGTCGGAGTGGCTGTTGCGGCTCAGCCAGGAGCTCGAAGAGGCGGTGTGGCGGCGCGGTGATCCCTCCGACCCGGCGACCGCCGAGCTGCTGACCTGGCTTGACGTCCAGGCCAAGCGGAATCTGGTGCTGACCTTCGGCGGCGGGGTCAACGAGATCCAGCGGGAACTGATCGCGTCTGCGGGGCTCGGCCTGCCCCGGGTGCCACGGTAGTCCTCAGCGGAGGGTGATGCTCACGTCGGAGAGGGCCGGGGCATTGTCCCGGTCGGGAACCGAGGCGCGCAGCAGCAGTCGACCGTCTTCCCGCCACATCTCGGTGCGCAGGGTCTCGCCAGGAAAGACGACTCCAGCGAAGCGGACCTGGTAGCCGGCCACCCGGTCCGGGTCGCCACCGAGCAGGGTGTCGATCGCCGCCTTCGCCACGATTCCGTACGTGCAGAGCCCGTGCAGGATCGGCCGGGGGAACCCGGCGTGGGCGGCGAAGGCCGGGTCGACGTGCAGCGGGTTGCGGTCGCCACAGAGCCGGTACCAGAGGGCCTGCCGTGCATCGGTGGGGGAGAGCGCCACCGCGTCGGGTGCCCGGTCGGGCACCGGCACCCGAGTGGCCGGCCCGCGTTCCCCACCAAATCCGCCTGCACCCTTGACGAAGATACTGATCCGACTGGTGAACAGCTCGGTGCTGGTCTCGGTGACGATGACCGCCGCGCTGCCCTTGTCATACACGGCGGCGATTCGTGAGCGGGCCGCACAGCGGCCCTTCGCCGGGATCGGCTGGTGCAGTTCAAGCTCCTGTCGACCGTGGACAACCCGGGCCAGGTCGACGTCGATGCCGGGCATCGTCACCGTGGGCGGCTCAGTGTCCCGCAGGGTGGTGGCCACCGTGGCGAAGGTGGGCAGGACCCCACGTAGCGCGCCTTCGTAGACGTAGGACAGCTCGTCGGGGCCAGCTCCGACGGCCAGGTGGTACAGCAGCACGTCGGTGCTGTCCCAGCTCAGGTCCCGGCCGGGAAGTTCGGCGCCGACGGCGACGGCGGGGTCGATGGGCATCAGTCCTCCTGGAGGGGGGTGGGGGTGGGGGTGGTGGCCGTCGTGGCCAGGTCGAGTGCCGCCAGGTAGCCGAAGGCGAGGGCCGGGCCGAGGGTCGCACCGGCGCCGGCGTAGCTGCGCCCCATCACCGAGGCGCTCACATTGCCCGCCGCGTACAGCGCGGGTACGACCGCGCCATCCGGGCGCAGCACCCGGGCTCGTTCGTCGGTCCGCAGGCCGCCTTTGGTACCCAGGTCGCCGGGGACCATGCGGAACGCGTAGAACGGGGGCCGGGCCACGGCGCCGAGGCACGGGTTGGGCCGATGCCGCGGGTCGCCGTAGTAGCGGTCGTAGGCCGAGTCCCCGCGGTGGAAGTCGTCGTCCCGACCGCGCTGCGCGAACTCGTTGAACCGGCGGACGGTGCGTCCCAACGCGGTGGCGGGCACACCGATCTGCCCGGCCAGTTCGTCCAGCGTGTCGGCGCGGTGCGCTGCCCCCGAGCTGAACCAGCGCCGTGGTAGCGGGGAGCGTGGGGCCCGCCCGCCGAACAGGTAGCGGTCCCGGTAGGTCTGGTCGGCCACCAACCACGCCGGTTGGCCCACCCCGGCGCTGAGCATGGCGTGCACCGCGTCCACGTAGGGGGCCGCTTCGTTGACGAATCGCCGGCCGCTGGCATCAACCATGAGACAGCCGGGTTGGTTGCGTTCGGCGAGGCAGAAGTAGGGCCCGCCGGGGAGCGGAATCGACGGCCCCCACCACGCCTCGTCCATCAGGTCGAGGGCGGCGCCGAGCCGCCTGCCCGCCTCGATGCCGTCACCGGTGTTGCCGGCCGCGCCGGCGGTCCACTCCGTGCCGATCCCTGCCTGGTGCTCCCGGCGCATCGACTGGTTGTGCTCAAACCCGCCGCTGGCCAGCAACACACCTCGCCGGGCGTGGAACAGCACCGGGGCGCCGACCTGCTGGGCGGTAACCCCGGTGACCCGTCCCCGTTCGGTGAGCAGGTCGGTCATTGGTGTGTTGAGTCGGACCGGGACGCCGGCGCTGCGCAGGCCGGCGCGGAGCCCGGCGGCGAGCGCCTGGCCCATGGTGAGCATCGGCCGGCGCCGGATCCGGGCGCTCAGGCCGCGGGTGGCGAGCCGGGCCACGGTGCGGATCGCCCGCGGGTGTCGCAGGCCCAGCGACAGCCACCGGTAGTCGACTTGGGTGACCGCCACCCCCTCCGGCGCTGCCCGGTACGGCGCGGCCAGCGTCGCCAGGTCAGCTTGGACCAGCCGGGCGTCGAGCAGGAGCGGCTCGATGCTGCGCCCGCCCGGAAGCCCACCGGGAGCCTCGGGGTAGTAATCCGGATAGCCGGGCACCCAGGCGAAGTCGAGTGGAGTGTGGTCGCGGATGAAGGCGACAACCTCCGGTGCGGCGGCGAGGAACGCGTTCTGCCGGGCCGCGGTGGCGTCGGGTCCGGCGACGTACGCCAGGTAGGTGCGCGCGTCTTCTGTGTGGTCGGCGACCCCGGCCCGGGCCAGCACCTCGTTGCCGGGAAGCCAGAGCCCACCGCCGGAGCGAGCGGTGGAACCGCCGTATGTCCCGGCTTTTTCCAGCACGACCGCGCTCAGCCCTCGGTGCGCCGCGGTGAGGGCCGCGACCATGCCGGCACCGCCGCTGCCGACGACGACAACATCGAACTCCTGCTCCGATATCGACACGAGAACAGGTTATAGTTTTATCCGGCTCGCCACCACCGGTCGTCGATGGTGTCCGTCTCGTGGTCGGCGACGCCGACCACGTTGTCTGCGGAACTCTACGGAGGCGCGGTGACCGAGGAGTGGGACCAGACGGTTGACGTCGTGGTGGTCGGGTTCGGTGCGGCCGGGGCCTGTGCCGCGGTCGAGGCTGCCGACGCGGGAGCGCGTGTCCTGGTGCTCGACCGGTTCTCCGGCGGCGGCACCACCGCGATGTCCGGTGGGGTGGTCTATGCCGGCGGCGGCACCCGGCAGCAGCGTGCGGCCGGGGTCACCGACACCCCCCAGGCGATGCTGGACTACCTGATCGAGGAGGTCGGCGACACCGTCTCTTCCGCGACCCTGCGCCGGTTCTGCGAGCAGAGCGCGGCCTCGATCGACTGGTTGACCGGCCTCGGCGTGCCATTCGAGGCGAGCCTCTGTCCATACAAGACCTCATACCCCACCAATCGCCACTACCTGTACTACTCCGGAAGTGAGCTGTCCTTCGCCCACCGGGCATCACCAGCGCCACGCGGCCACCGGGTGCACGCCCGCGGCACCTCCGGCGGGCTGCTCGCGGCCCGGCTCGCCGCTGCCACCCGTGACCGTGGCGTCGAGCTGCTCCCGCAGACCCGTGCCGAGCGGCTCGTCACCGGTCCCGACGGCCGGATCACCGGAGTCGAGTGCCGGAGCCTGCGCGGTGCCGCCCGGTGGGTCCGGCTCGCCCACCGTCTCCTGCACCGTTGCTCGGTCCGGCCCGGTGTCTACCTACCGGCCCTGGGGCGCGCGCTGCACCGGCCAGTCGCCTGGCTGGAGCGGCGGTACGGCCGTCGGCTGCGGGTCCGGGCGGCCGGCGGTGTCGTGCTCTGCGCCGGCGGCTTCGTCTTCGACCGCGAAATGCTGCGCACCCACGCCCCGGAGTACCGCGGTGGGCTGCGGCTGGGCACACCCGGTGACGACGGCTCCGGGATCCGGCTCGGCGTGGCCGCCGGCGCAGGCACCGCCCACCTCGACCGGATGAGCATCTGGCGATTCCTCGCCCCACCCGCGGCGATGCTCGGCGGCCTGCTCGTCGACCGGGACGGCCGACGGATCTGCGACGAGTCCCGCTACGGCGCAGCCGTCGGCGAGGCGATTCTGCGCGCGCCGGACGCGCAGGCCTGGCTGCTGCTCGACGCGGCGTTGCGCTCCGAGTGCCGCCGGCAGCTGCGAGCCCAGACCCTCTGGTTCCAGCGCTGGCAGGCACGGTGGCTGCTGACGTTCGGCCGGGTCACCGGGGCGACGCCAGCGGCGGTCGCACGCCGTGCCGGAGTGAATCCCGAGCAGCTGGCCGACACCCTCGCGGCCTATCAGGCGGCTGGCCCCGACCCGGCCGGCAAGCCGGCCGACCAGGTTCGTCCCCTGGCCGTTGCGCCGTACTCGCTGATCGATGTCTCGGTACGGGCCCGGCTCCTCGCACCCGCACCCATGCTCACCCTCGGTGGCCTCCGGGTGGACGAGGAGACCGGGCAGGCCCTGGGCGCCGACGGCGCAGGTGTACCCGGTCTGTACGCCGCTGGCCGTACCGCGGTCGGCATCTGCTCCCGTAGCTACGTCAGTGGGCTGTCGTTGGCCGACTGTGTCTTCTCGGGCCGTCGGGCGGGCCGGAGCGCCGCGACCCGAGGCCAGGGGAGCGGCGGCTGACGACGGCGCCATGCCAACCGTCGTGTGGGACTGTGGGAGGTCGTCGGTCAATAGTAGGTGACCGACACCTCGTCGCTACGGGCGACGGCCTGGCAGGCGAGGATGTAGCCCTCGGCGAAGTCTTCCTCCTCCAGGATCTCGTTGTGCGCGAGGTCGACCTGACCGTCCAACAGCCGGCAGGCGCAGGCGCCGCAGTGGCCCTGGCGGCAGGAGAACGGTGCGTTCAGCCCGGCTGCGATCAGCACGTCCAGCAGGCGGGCGCCGGCCGGCCACGACAGTCGGTGGGTCTGGCCATCGAGTTCAACCTCCAGGGTGGCGTCGCGGTCGTCAGCCGAGCGCCGTTCGACCTCGAAGCGTTCGACCTGGATGCGGTCCGCCGGCACCCCGGCGCGCTGTAGCGTGTCGTGGGCTACCACGACGAAGGGCGCCGGACCGCAGACATACGTCTCCCGTTCGGTATAGGGGCTGATCAGGGTCGCCAGCGTGGCTGGGTCTGGGGTGCCGCGCTCGCTGTCCAGCCAGTGGGTCACGCTCAGCCGGTCGCGGTGTTGCTCGCTGAGCGCGGCCAACTCGGCGGCGAAGATGATCGAGTACTGGTCGCGGTTCGCGTACAGCAGGGCAAGCCGGCCACGACCGGCCGCGAGTACGGACTTGATGATGGACATCACCGGGGTGATGCCGCTGCCTCCGGCGAGCAGTAGTAGGTCGCTGTCGAGCGAGTCGGGGGTGAACGAGCCGGCCGGCGGCATGAGCTCCAGGCTGGCTCCGGCGTGGATGTCGTCGCAGATCCAGTTCGATGCCGGCCCGCCGGGTACGCGTTTGACGGTGATCTTCAGGTCGGCCTCGGTGTACGGAGAACTGGACAGCGAGTAGCAGCGGGCCATGATTCCCTGGCCGTGCGGCACCCGGACAGTGAGGTACTGGCCGGGGTGGTAGGTGAACTCGGTGGTCAGCTCCGGTGGCACGCTCAGGACCAGCGAGTGCGCATCGGGCGTCTCCTCGATCACGTCGGTGACGCGCAACCGGTGGTACATCACGTCACCCCCAGGCTGCCGGTACGCACCGCATGCTGAATGCTCCTGCGCAGGTCGGGGCAGGTGGGCGCCGGTGTCTGCAGCTGTTCGTCGCTGGTCAGCGCGGGGCATTGGCGGGTGGCCCGGCTGCTCCACTGCACGCTGGTCTGCTGTGGGCTGGACTTGCGTACCCGGACCTGGGCGGCACAGCGGGCACAGGACAGCTCCACATAGCCGCCGATCAGATACTCCTGCCGCTCGGTCAGCGGGTGGATGCGGTTCATGACGCGGAATCGGCTTGTCGATCGAGGTTGGTGGCCACCTCGGCGGTCCAGGTTTCGACAGCTCTGCTGGTGTCGACCTCGAACTCGTAGCGGGCCACCATGTCCTCGGTGACCTCTTCAACGTCCACGTAGAACTGCTCGTACCAGCGGCGGAGCTGGTAGACCGGGCCGTCTTCGGCGCAGAGGAGCGGATTGTCGATCCGGCTCTTGTGCTTCCAGATCTCCACGTCCTGCTGAAAGCCGATCCCGATGCCGGCCGCGAACTTCGCTGCCGCCTTGTCGGCCTGGGCGGCGGTGAGGCCGGGTAGGCGCTTGACGATGATGCCCCACTGCAGCATGAACGAGTTGGCCGAGATGGGGTAGTGGCAGTTGATCAGTGCGGACTCCACCTCGATGCCGTTGTAGTCGGTGAAGAGATAGTCGATCATGTATGCGGGTCCGTAGTAGGCAGCTTCCGAACGGAGCGTCGCATCCCCGGACTGCCGTGCGGTGACCGGCACGTCCGGTCGGGGTCGGGTCTCCAGGAATTGTGCGGCTACCTGACCCTCGAACACGTTCTTGAAGAACGTCGGAAACGCGAAGTGGATGTAGAAGAAGTGTGCCATGTCCACGACGTTGTCGATGACCTCACGGCAGTTGGCACCGTCAATCCGAATGGAGTCCCAGGTCCAGGTGGTCCACTCGGGGGAGAAGGCGCCTTCGATGCGGGGGATCACGGCCTCCGGTGGTGGCGGGGCGCCCTGCGGGTCGTGCCAGATGAACAGTTGGCGGTTCTCCTCGCAGGTGGTCCAGGAGCGGGTACGGGCGCGGGGCGGGACCCGATGTGCGTACGGCACCGCGGTGCAGCGACCGTCCCCACGCCAACGCCAGTCGTGGAACGGGCAGGCGATCTCGTCGCCCTTGATGGTGCCCATCGTCAGATCGCCGCCCATGTGGCGGCAGTATCCGTCGAGCACGTGCAGGGTGCCCGTCGAGTCGGCGAAGACCACGAGCTTGGTGTCGAACGCCTCGACGGCGTGCGGTTTGCCGTCGCGGAACGAGTCGGCCAGTCCCAGGCAGTGCCAGCCGCGGGCAAACCTGGTGGGCAGAACCCCGCTGTCGATTGTGCGTACCGCCTCGACGTTGGTCATGTCGCTCCTCAGCTGTGATGGAACGTGTTGCGGATCCTGCTGCTCGCGTAGTAGCCGCGAAGTAGAACGTGTTCTATTATAGGGATCGTCACGTTCGACAGCCAAGCCACCGGAGGGGATCTCATGGAGGGCGCCGAACTGGTCGCACGGGGGGTGCGGGAGCTGTTACCCGTCCTGCGGGAGGGGGCCCAGGAGACAGAGGACCGCCGAACGCTCTCCGCCGAGCACCTCAAGTCACTGGCCTCCACCGGCTTCTTCCGGCTGCTGCAGCCGGCCTGGTGCGGCGGGCTCGAGGCCAACCCGACGGCCTTCTTCAGCTGCGTCCGCGACATCGCCAGCGCCTGCGGTTCGACCGGCTGGGTCGCATCGGTGATCGGGGTGCACAACTGGCAGCTGGCCCTCTTCCCCGAACGGGCACAGCGGGACGTCTGGGGCGCCGACCCCAGCACCCTGATGTCCTCCTCCTACGCCCCCACCGGCAAGATCCAAGAAGTCGATGGGGGGTATCGGGTGAGTGGGCGGTGGAGCTTCTCGTCCGGATGCGACCATGCCACCTGGGTCCTGCTCGGCGGCATCGTGCCCAGCCAGGACGACAGCCCCGCCGACTTCCGCACCTTCCTGCTACCCGCGGCCGACTACACGATCGAGGATGTCTGGCACACAATCGGTCTGCGGGGCACCGGTAGTAACGACATCGTCGTCTCCGACGTGTTCGTCCCGGCGTATCGATCGCTCAGCTTCGGCGACACGGCTCGGTGCGTCTGCCCCGGCCAGGAGTGCAACTCCGGGCCGCTCTACCGCATCCCATACGGCTCGATCTTCCCGTACACGATCACCGCCCCGATCATCGGAATGGCGACCGGGATGTACGACGCGCACGTGACCCACATGCGCGAGCGGGTCCGCGCCGCCTACGCCGGCGTCCGGGCCGTCGAGGACCCCTACTCGCAGGTACGGGTCGCGCGGGCGGCCGCCGACGTGGACGCGGCCTGGCTCACCCTCACCGCCGACATGAGCGAGCTGATGCAGCTGGCCACGGCGGGGGAGAAGCTGCCGATGCGGCTGCGCCTGCGGGCACGTCGGAACCAGGTTCGGGGCACCGAACTGGCGATCCAGGCCGCGGACCGGCTCTTCGAGAACTCCGGTGGCCGGGCGATCTACACGAGCCACCCGATCCAGCGCCTCTGGCGCGACGCGCACGCCGGCCGGGTGCACGCCGTCAACGACCCCGAACGCGCCCTGTCCATGTACGGCAGCGGCGAGTTCGGGCTGTCCATCGCGGACGCGATGGTGTGAGGACGCCATGACGACCAGCACAATCATCGAAGCCACCGCCGCCGGGCTGCACTACCACCGGGCCGGACCAGCGGGCGTACACCCGGTCGTGCTGCTGCACGGCGGCGGGCCGGGCGCCTCGGCGTGGAGTAACTTTGGGCGCACGGTCCCGGTTTTCGCCAAGCGATTCGACACCCTCGCCGTTGACCAGCCGGGATATGGCGGGTCCGAGAGTTGCCCGAGTGGTCGGCAGTACTTCACCCACTCGGCCGACCGGCTCGCGGCCCTGCTCGACGAGGTGGGCCTGGACCGGGTCGACTTCATCGGCAACTCGCTCGGTGGTGGCACCGCGGTCCGGTTCGCCCTGCGCTACCCGGAGCGGGCCGGCCGGCTGCTGCTGATGGGCCCCGGTGGGCTCAGCCTCAACGTCTTCGCCTCCGACCCGACCGAGGGGGTCAAGCGGCTGACCGCGTTCGGCGCCCCACCCGGCCCCAGCCGGGAGAAGCTGGCGGAGTTCCTGCGCACGCTCGTCTACGACCAATCCTTCGTCACCGACGAGCTGATCGATGAACGGATGCGCGCCGCGACCGACCGGGACGCCCTACGCGGCATGCGTGCGCTGGGCGCCTCGTTCGCCGACCCGGACCTCTACGAGGAGGGCCTGCTCTGGCGCGAGGCCCACCGGCTGCGCAACGAGGTCCTTCTGGTCTGGGGCCGGGAGGACCGGGTCAACCCGCTCGACGGGGCGTTGGTCGCGCTCAAGCTGATCCGCCGCTGCCGGTTGCACGTCTTCGGTGGCTGCGGACACTGGGCACACCTGGAGAAGTTCGACGAGTTCAACCGCCTCGCCTTCGACTTCCTGGAAGGGAACCGCTCGTGACTCTCATTCGATCCCTCGGCTACCTCCGGGTCGAAGCCACCGACGTTCCCGCATGGCGGGAGTTCGGCGTCAAGGTGCTCGGCATGACCGAGGGCCGTGGCTCCGACCCGGAGGCCGCCTACCTACGCATGGATGACCTGCCCGCTCGGATCGTGGTGGTACCCGGCGAGCGGGACCGGTTGGCCGCCAGCGGTTGGGAGCTGGCTGACCCCGCCGCACTCGACCGGCTGACCGGTGTCCTCGAGGGGGCGGGTGCCGTGATCAAGACGGCCGAGGCCGACGAGTTGGCCAACCGGCGGGTGGCGCAGATGATCAGCGTCGACGATCCCTCCGGCAACCGCCTGGAGTTCTACTGCGGCGCCGAGCTCGACAACCGCCCGGCGCGCAGCCCGTACGGCACCCGCTTCGTCACCGGTGCGCAGGGCATGGGGCACGTGGTGCTGCCGACCTTCGACGACGCCGCCGGGCTACGCTTCTGGTCCGAGGTGCTCGGCTTCCGGCTGCGCGACTCGATGCGGCTGCATCCCGAGGCCATCGGCCTGCCGCCCAGCGACAAACCACTCTGGATGCGCTTCCTCGGCTGCAACCCGCGGCACCACAGCGTTGCCCTGGCCCCGTTGCCAGCGCCCAGTGGCCTGGTCCACCTGATGATTGAGACCGAGACGATCGATGACGTTGGCCGCGCCCTGGACCGTGGCCTCCGAAGTAGCACCCCGATGGTCGCGACCCTGGGGCGGCACGCCAACGACGGCATGATCTCGTTCTACCTGCGCACACCGAGCGGTTTCGACATCGAGTACGGCACCGACGGTGACACCGTGGACGACCGCACCTGGATCGCTCGGCAGACGACCGCGCACAGCGTGTGGGGTCACCAGTTCCAGCGAGTCGGGTGACCACCGCAGCGGTGGTGGACACCCAGCAGTTCCGGCGGGTGTTCGGCCACTTCTGTACCGGCGTGACCGTCATCACGACGCTCGACGACGAAGGCCCGGCGGGGTTCGCCTGCCAGGCCTTCGCCCCGCTGTCGCTGGACCCACCACTCCTGTTGTTCTGCCCCCAGGCGGGCTCCGCCACCTGGCGTCGGATCCACAATGTCGGACTGTTCGGCGTCAACGTGTTGGCGGAGGCGCATGGGCCGCTGTCCCGCGTCTTCGGCACGACGGGCGTGGACAAGTTCGCCGACGTCGCCTGGACACCCTCCCCGACCGGCATGCCGATCCTTACCGGGGCGTTGACCTGGGCCGACTGCCGGGTCGAGGCGGTGCATCCAGGTGGCGACCACTCGATCGTGGTGGGCCGGGTGACCGCGCTCGGCGAGTGCCGCGACGACGGTCCGCTGCTGTTCTACAAGGGCCGCTACTGCGCCGTCGCACCGATGCCATCTGGTGAGCCGCCCGAGGTGGTCGACACGCTGCTGGCGTGGCCCCGGCACACCGACTGGATCTAGCGCGCCTCGGCGCTCTCCGCGCGGAGCAGATACTTGAGGACCTTGCCCGAGGCGTTGTGTGGCAGCTCGGACCGGACCTCCACCGACCGCGGCACCTTGTAGTTGGCGAGTCGGCTCCGGCAGAACTCGATCACCTCCGCCGCGGTGAGCGAGTGACCCGGGCGGCAGATCAGGTAGACCTTGCCGACCTCGCCGAGTCGCGGGTCGGGCACGCCGATCACCGCGGACTCGGCCACGCCCGGGAGCTGCGCCAGCGCGCGTTCGACCTCAGCCGGGTACACGTTGAAGCCGCCGCAGACGTACATGTCCTTGAGCCGGTCGGTGATGGTCAGGTAGCCGCACTCGTCGAGGTGCCCGATGTCGCCGGTGTGCAGCCACCCCTCGGTGTCGATCGCCGCGGCGGTGGCGGCCGGGTCGTCGAGGTAGCCGAGCATCGTGTTCGGCCCCCGCAGCAGCACCTCGCCGCCCGGGTCAGCGATGCGGACCTCAAATCCGGCCGCGGCGCGCCCACAGGTCCGCGCCACGGTCTGCGCGTTGTCGCCCGGCCGGCACATTGTGGCGACCACCGCCTCGGTCAGCCCGTACGCGGTGAGTACGTCCGCGCCGAGCTCCGTGCGGATCTGATCGACGAGGGCCGGCGGCACGGTGGCCGCTCCGGTCACGGCCAGGCGCAGACTCGACAGGTCGAATCGCCGAGCGTCGGGATGACCGAGCAGGCTGGTGTAGAGGGTGGGCGGCCCGGGTAGGACGGTGATCCGCTGGTCGGCGATCAGGGCCATCGTCTGGGGCACATCGAAGACCGCCTGCGGCACGATGGCGCTGCCGCTGACCACACAGGCGAGGATGCCGGCCTTCAGGCCGAAGCTGTGAAAGAACGGGTTGATCACGAGGTAGCGGTCGTCGGGGGCCAGCCGGGCGATGTCGGCCCAGGCGGCAGCCACGGCCATCGACTGCCGGTGCGCGCTCATCACGCCCTTGCTGCGCCCGGTGGTGCCCGAGGTGAACAGGATGTCGCTCAGGTCGTCGGGGTTGACCGCGGCGGCGCGGGCGTCGGCCTCCAGCTCGGGAATCGACCCGCCCCGGGAGACGAACTCGTCCCAACCGGAGGGAACCTGCACGACCAGGCGGGGGAGCTGTTTGCCTTCCGCCGCGGCGGCGGCTCGCAGCGTGGCGAGTCGGTCGGTGCCGAGGAACGGGTCCACCACGACGAGGCCGCTGGCACCGCTTCGATGGATCACGTCGAGCGCCTCGATCCCGGTGAACCGGGTGTTGACCGGCACCAGGGTGAGGCCCGCGTAGCTCGCGCCGAGCGCGGCCAGCGCCCACTGCGTCGAGTTGGGTGCCCAGAGTGCGAGCCGGTCGCCTGGGCGCAGCCCGGCGGCGATCAGTGCCTGTGCCACGCGCCGTACCTCGGCGAGGAGCTCCGCGTAGCTCAGCTGAGCGACGTCGGGCTCCACCAGGGCCGGCGCCGAGCTGAACTCACGCGCCGCCCGGTGCAGGGCCGCTGGGATCGACGGCATCATCGGGACCTCCCGGCACGATATGGGCCAAGCAAGTGCTTGGTCAGCGTACGTCGGGGTGGGTATCGGCGCCAGTGGATGACGATACGGCGAAAGGTGTGTTGCCGAGGGGTTTCCTTGCTGGGGGAAGTGGCAGTAGATTAGAACAAGTTCCACCTAATGGAAGGGTGTGCTGATGCGACAGAAAATCGGCGCGGTTCTCTTCGGTCTGGGGCTACTCTGCGTTGTTGTGGCCGTGGGGCTGGTATGGCTGATCGTGCCGGCACTAAAGCAGGTGCCCTACGACGTGACGCCGCCGGATATCGTGGTGGTCGCACCGTCAGCCACCTTCGTCAGTGCCCGGACCCTGCCCGACGGTGAACCTGCGGTGACTGTCGAAACCGGCACTCTGCGTTCGGAGACAGGTATCAAACCTGACAACGAGGCCGCTGCGGAGCTCACCGGAAGCCTCGCCGGCGAAACTCTGATTTGGAACGTGTATCAAGCTACCGACTGGGTGGATCGTGACCTGCCGGTCAACCGGGCCGAGAGTCGGATCGCCCTCGACCGGGTGTCCGGTGCCGCAGCCGAGTGGGACGGCCAGTGTTACCGCGACACGGAGGCCGTGGAGTTGGGCACCACCGGCTGCGAGGCGGGGAGCATCACGTACGCCGGGCAGCTCTACCTGTTCCCCTTCGATACGAAAAAGCAGACCTATCAGTACTTCGATGGCATCCTGCGGCAGTCGTTGCCGATGCTGTACCAGGGCGAGGAAGAGGTCGCCGGCCTGGAGACGTACCGGTTCGAGCAGACCGTCCCCCAACGGGAGCTCGACCTGGACGAGGAGACGCTGACCCAACTGCTCGGCTTCCTGGCGCCGGAGGCGACGACCGCGACGATGACCTACCGGGCGTCTCGCACGCTCTGGGTGGAGCCGATGACCGGTGGCATTCTGGGCTACCGCGAGCAGCAGCACCAGGAGCTGGTGCCAGACGTCGGGCCCCCGGTGGTCATCCTCGACGCCACCTTCCAGTACGACGACGCCACCGCCGACGCGGTACTCGAACAGTCCAGAGATGGGCGGGCGCAGTTGCTGTTGCTCGGTCGCAACCTGCCGATCGGCCTGCTGGTGGCAGGGGTACTCGCTGCCGCCGCCGGCTTCACGCTGGTGTTCGTGCGCCGCGCCACGACAACCCGGCCGGCGGATGCCGCCGGTGCGGAGCCCACCCAGAAATCTTGATAAGCGCTGTTCCGGCCGCTTACTCCCCATGGCGACAACATCACGGCGGTACAGCAGCTCGACCAGCCGCACCGGTCAAGCCTGGGTGCTCGGGAGGCCGAGCAGGGACCGTTACCCACGGGCGATGCGCCGCGACTCGCCGCCGACGTGCCGCGGCTTCGCGCCGAGCTGGAGGCGGCCCGAGATATGTCGGTGCTGCCCGACTCCGCAGACCCGGCAGCCGTGGACGCCCTGCACGACCTGGTGGTGCGCACCCGCCTTGCGACCTCGTGCGCTGCTGCGAAGCCTTAAGTCTCTTAATCCGCGGGTTCGGGGTTCGAGTCCCTGGCGGCGCACCAACGAGCAAGGCCCTGACCTGGTACTTCTGTGCCGGTCGGGGCCTTTTCGCGTACGGCGGTGGTGGTTGGTCGCTCGGTGGGTGCTCGGGAGCCGTTGGATCAGACGGGCCGTGGGTGGACCTGTGCCGCCGTGGTGGACGTGTCAGGGGTCCGCGGGGCACGGCTCGGCGGTAGTGGCCACCGGGGCGTCGGCGTGGGGCCGGTCGCAGGTGACGTACCCGTCGTGGGGGTGAACCCAGCCGTGAGCCGGGTGCGACACGATGGTGCGGGCGCACCATCGGCAGATGGCGGTTTCGGTCGGGCAGATGATCATGACGGGCCCCGCTTGGAGGTATGCGGTGAGCAGCGCGCGGATGGCATGGCGGTAGGTAGGGCAGGGCCAGAGTTCGCCGCAGCGGCAGCGGGTGTCGGAGTCTTCGAGGCGATGTTGGGTGTAGAGGGTGTGGGCAATGCGCCAGCGCTGGCCATCGCGGCAGCCGGGTGGCGGTTGCACGGGTGGGCTGGTCGGGTCCCAGGGAAGTGTCATGGGCAGTGGAACCAACCGAGGCCGGGGCGCCGGGTGGCGGCGCCGGTGAGGCCGGGTGTGCGTCGGGGGAGGCGTCCGTAGCGGAGGAAGACGCGTTCGGCTTCGATGCGGTTGTAGCAGGGGCGGTTGGTACCGCATGTCCTGCAGCGCAGGAGGTGCTCCTCAATGGTCTGCTGGGCACAGGCCAGGTGGGCCAGCGCCTCGGTGCTGAGGTAGGTGGTGCTCATGGCTCTCCCCGGGGTCAAATTGTGCGCGTCTGCACGCTCCGGTCGGTGTTCGTTGGAGCGGCACCGGGGCGGGTGGGGTTGTGCCCGACGGTCCTGGGAGCGTGATCGTGCGAACGCCGGCACCCGCCCTGGGCCTGCTTGTCGCGGAGCGGCACGGGCTTGCGTGCGTGACGTTCCGCGATTACCAGTCGACCAGGGGCGGTATGGAAGTGGAATGTGGTCGAGCCGTGAACAGCGGGAACACGTCTCTTGGCGCGTGAATTCGGTGAACTGCTGTAATCGAACCGGGGCAGTCCCGGTTGGGCGATGGTGGCTATCGAGTGGTGGTCCGCGTGGCCGGGGCGTCGGGTGGTTGCGGAGCTGGGGTGAGCGGTTTCACGAAGGCTCGGTTGATCGTGGGGTCCCGGCCGGGGACATACTGTGCCGTTGGCTGGTAGCCGCTGGCGGCGAACAAGGCGAGCGCGGCGGTGTTGCGGACGCCGGTTTCGAGGATGACCCGCCGGGCGCCCCAGCCGACTGCGTGGCTCTCCAGCCTGTGCAGCAGTGCCCGGCCGAGCCCGCGTCCCCGTGCCTCAGCTATCAGGTAGGTCTTCCTGACTTCGACGACGCCGATGCTTCGGTCGTACCAGCGGCAGCCGGCGCAGCCGACGGGACGGCCACCTTGGTACGCAATGACGAAGGTTCCGTTCGGTGGCGAGTACGTGTGCGGATCGAGATCGACCGGATCGGCGAAGCCGTACCGGGCAACCTGTTCGTCGCGGAAGGCGCGCAGGAGCCGAGCGGCGTGGGGATGGTCTACCCGGGCTTCGCGCAGGGCCATCCCTGCGGCGTCGGCCGGTAGAGCGCTTGTCACACCGTCGATAGTGCCGTATCGAACTCCGGCAGGAAATCGGCGACAGCGCTGGATCGTGCCCGGCGGGCCAGGATCGGTCGTAGTCGCCGCAGGTAGTTGCGCCCGCGCGGTGACTGCACCTGTGGTAGCAGCTCGAGGCCGGTCCGCATGACGGCCACAGCTTCGGGCAGGTTGCCGCGCAGCAGGTGGGCGCGGGCGAGGAAGGTCAGGTGGAGCAGACCGGAACGCGCGTAGGGTGGTCGCTCGACGGGTGTGATCATGCTGGCGACGGAGTCGGCGAGCAGATCGATGCCCTCGTCGAGCAGCCGGTCGCGGTTGGCTGTCGTCCGTTCGGCGAGTACCACCAGCCCTTGCCCGGATTCGGCCGCAAGTTGCATGGGGCTCAGGTAGTACAGGAACGACGTGCTGTCCGGGTTCCGGCCGCTTTCGAGCAGCATGGTGGCCCGGTCGGCGCAGCGGCGAAACCGGGCGAGATCGCCGTCGGCCGCCGCGGCGGTGGCGTCGCGGCCCAGCAGGCGGGCTCGCAGAACGGGATCGGTCCGGCGATCCTCGGCGGCGGCGGCCTCGGCCAGCCGGACGGCCTGGTGGCCGTGACCGGCGAACGCCGAGACGTAGCTGAGCATGCCGATCGCGTTGGCGGCCCGGTCGTGTGCTGCCAGAGCCCGGCACACGCCGATGCTGAGCAGTAGGTACCGCTCGGCTGAGCCGTAGCGGCTGGAATCGAAGTGCAACCAGCCCAGTAGTTGGGCGAGATCGGCGACGATGGCCAGCAGCCTGCGGCCGGTCCGCACGTCGTAGTTGGCGTACTCCACGAGGTCGACGACGTTGCGCAGCTCAGCGGTGACGTATCGCAGGCTGAGGGTGCCGCCGCCGTGCCGGTCGTCGAGCCGGCGCAATGCCCCCACGTGGGCGGCGATCAGACTGACCTGTTCCGGCAGTACGTGTTCGTGACCGGCGCGGTTGCGAGCCACGAGCACGGCACTGCGGAGTTGATCGAGGACAGTGGCGGTCAGGTCGGCTCCGCAGGCATCCGCGACAGGGCTGCTCGGAGTCGGTGCGCTGGTGGTGAGCAGGCTCAGTTCCCGCATGAGGTCGTCGATGTGCGTGAGGGCATCCAGGCCTGCTGCTGCGGACCGTGGTGCCGAGGCCGTACGCGAACGTCCGGGCCACAGCTGGTCGGCGGTGATCGCGTAGCCGACACGATCGGTGAGCACAGCCGCCGCGATGTCCGGGATGGGCGGCCGGGGCCGGAAGCCGCGCCGGACCCAGGAGTATCCGGCGGTCGGATCCAACCGGAGCCGGTCGCGGCCCTGGCTGGACAGCCGAGCATTGATGGCGGCAACGAGCTGGCGCGGTCCCCACTCCGCCAGCAGTAGAAGATCGGCCAGCGCCGACGTCTCGCCCATCGGAACCTCCACATCGATCCCCGGTCAGACGGTAGCGGAGAGGCGATCGGGTCGGCGGCCCTGCTGCGTGGAGTCGTCAATGTTCATGACATTCACGCGATCATCATCGGGCTTCCCGGAGTTCACCACCCGCAGCCCTGCCCGGTGGAGCCACAGGTGCTCCACTCAAGGGAGATCGACGGCAAGCGAGGTTCCCGCCACGATCACCAACTGTAACCGGGTGGGCGGCGAGGGGTTTCATGAATATCATCGTGATCCTTGTCCGCCGAGGCCGTAGGTCGTTGGCGGCAGGTTCGAAAAACGAGGGGGTATTGGTGAGCGACGCTGAGACAGCTGGTGAGACTGCGGCACCAGCCCGGGGGCCGGTGTGGCGGATCGCGTTCCTGTTCCACGCGGATCTCGGCCTGCTGTCGACGACCCTTCCGCGCTGTCTGGAGGCACTGACCACCTTGACATCCGAGACCTACGAAGTGGTCGTACTCGCTGACGGAACCCCGGAGGACATCGCTGTCGCGCTGCCCGATCGGATGAGGCAGTGGGGCGTGGACGAGGTGCAGCTTCGCAGCCGCCGGAGACATATGGCCGGCGGTGACCCCTCGAACAACGGTCATCGCCGCTTCTTTCCGCTGCGTGCCCCGTACTTGATCGTGATCGAGGACGACGTCGTCATGTACCGCACCGAGCGTTCGTTCGATGTCCTGAGGACGTGCCGGGAGCTGTTTGAACGCCATCCCGACGTTCCCGTGCTGTCGAAGGTGAGTGATCATGAGAAGTGGACCTGGAAGCTGGCCGACCGGGGCGCCGTGATTGAGCCCGGAGTTCGATCGGTCAACCGGCTGTCCACCCACTTCGTCGCCTACGACGTGGCGCGTTTCGTGCCGGTAGCGGAGCGGTTCGGCGGGTTTGACCTTGACGTATTCATCGACCGATCCGACCTCAGCTACAACTGGGAGGATGTGGTATCGCACGTCGGCACCACCGGTGGCCGCCGCATCGCCTTCCCCGAGTCGTGGCCGCTCGATGTTTATCACTGCGATCGCAAGATCAGCCCCAGCTCGATGTATCACACGCAGCGGCCTGAGGTGAAGGCTGAAGTCCTTGCGGACCTGGAACGGCGGTACCAGCAGCGGGAGGTGCCTGCTTGAGCACGGGCCGGATCGCCGCTGCCGCACAGAACCTGGACCGGAGGCGGGTAACCGCATGGCGGCGGGTGCTCGACGGCGTCAATTCGCTGTCGTCGAGGTACCGGGCCCGCTACGCGGTGGTTCTGGCTCAACTCGAGAGGAGCGCGGATCCTGCGGCGGTCCTGGCGGCACGCTCTGCCATCGTGGTTGACCACGACGCGGGCCGGGCGGCCGCGATCCTCGCCGGAACGGGGACCCGGCAATCTCCGACCGAGCGACTCGCAACACCGCAGCGCCTGGCCCCGGAGCCCCGTGGACACCGGACCGTCGTGGGAAGTGAGCCGCTGCTGACTGTCGTCCGAGACCTGCTTCGCCACCACGCGGACGTCACCGCGTTCGTCACCGCGCATCCTTGTCTGGAGCAGACGGCGGTGCCGCTGCACCCCTCGCGGCAGGCGCATCTGATCTGCGCCGATGGGCGGGAATTGGTCGCGCTGCGCTGGGCAGCCGAGTCCGTAGCGGAACGATCCGCCCATCAACAGCGGATGAGCGAGCTGTTGACGGCGGTGTCGGATGTGGCGCCGCTTCCCGTTGTCGCGCACGACGAGTACGTCCGGGTCCAGCAGGGCGAAGACGACCCTTGGGTGTTCGCCCCGAACCTCGGCCAGACGCTGGAGGACCGCTTCCGAGAGGATGCCTTCGCCTTGGGCGAGCGTGGCGCGCTCATCGACTCCATGATCGCACTGCGGTGCACCATGCTGGCCGCGGGCGTCGTGTGGCAGGGGTTCGCTCCGCGCAACATGTTCCTCCGCGACAGCCAGTTGGTGTTGATCGATTTCGAGGAGGTCGTGGTAGCCGGAACCGACCCGGTTCGTGCCGCCGAGTGTCTGCGGTGGCATCAGATCTTCTTCGCCGACTGTCTTACCGCAGAGGAGGCATCCCGCCTGTTCGCATCGGCCGCAGACGAGCCCGACGTTGACGACGACCAGGTACGCGCGGCTGACGGTTTCGAGCGTGCTCTGCTCGGCGTGGCGACCGTGACGTGGCGCCAGCGCCGTGAGCTGTTGCGGGCCAGCGCCGTGCTGGAAGGCCGGCACACCCGCCCCGGCGGAGGCATCCTGTACGGACACGAACTTGGGCACTTCTGGGGCGACTTCGTGCCGGTCAGGGAGGAGGCCCGGCTGTTCGGCCTGCTCCGGGCGGTAGCCGGGCCGGAGCAACTGGCGGCTGTGCTTGAGGTTCTCGAGGCGGCGATGGAGGCGGACATCTGCCGCAACCTGCGACTACGGGCGCACGGTACGCCCGAAATGACGTCACCGCGGACGACGGCAGCGATCGACGTGCTCGAGGCGATCGGATCCGCGCGGCTCGCCACCTTCCGGCTGGCTTACGATCGCTGGTACGACGAGCTGACGACCGATCCGTGTCTTCTCGTCGACGAAATCCTGCATGTCGCGGGCTCCACGCTCACCGGGCTGAACCAGACGCAGCTCGACACCTACCTGGTGGGCAACGAGGAGGCACGCAAGACCCACGAGGAGTCACTGGCCAGGGCGACTCGCATCGGTCTGGACCTGCTGCACCGCACCGACGAACCATTCCTGCACTACCGCGAACCGGACGAACTGCGCACGGTGCTAAGCCGGCCCCTGCCTCGCGACGGTGTGGACCTCGATACTGTGCTGACCGAAGTTGACGAGGTCGTCGCCCGTTACGCGATCGCTCAGTCCCACCCCGCCTACCTGGCCTTTCCGGACACGGGAAACGCCGTGGCCGCGGTGGCCGGAGGCGTGCTGGGTCGGATTCTCCACCAGAACCTCATCGCCGTGGATCGCAGCGCGCCGTCGGCCACCTTCGTGGAGATACAGGTGATCGAGTGGCTCCGGGAACTGGTGGGGTACGACTCGGCGCCGGTGGCGGACCTGCGCGGGGTGCGTGACGTAGCTGGCCTGTGGGCCACTGGCGGGCACCTGTCCAACCACATCGCCATGCTGGTGGCACTGGGGCGACGGTTTCCGCAGGTGCGGCAGCGCGGCTTGGCGGGACTCGACACCCAGCCTGCGGTGGTCATGGCCGGACCCATCGCGCACTACTCGCACAGCGACGCCGCCTTCCACCTGGGCCTGGGCTGGGACGCCGTGATCAGCGTGGGCGCCGAGGCCGGCTACACCACGGACCCAGCCGCCGTGGCGGCGGCACTGGCCGACCCGCCACCGGGCAAGACACCGTTCATGGTGGTAGGGGTGGCCGGCAACTGCCGGACGACCGGCCTGGACGACCTGGCGGCGCTGGCTGACATCTGCCGGCGGCACCACATCTGGTTCCACGTCGACGCCTGCCACGGCGGCAGCATGATCTTCAGCGAGCGGCTACGCCGGCGGCACCTCAGCGGCATCAACCTAGCCGATTCGGTGTCACTGGACCCGCACAAGGGCCTGTTCACGCCATATCCGTCGTCATATGTCGTCTTCCGGGATCGGGGAGTGCTGACCCACTTCAGCCGGCACGAGGCGGCGGTGATGGCGGACGGGTGCTGGGATCTGGGGCTTATCACGCCGTTCCTCGGTTCGCGGGGGTTCGAAAGCCTCGCGACCTGGATGTTGCTGCGCCACGTCGGGGTGCGTCATCTTGGCGACCTAGTCGAGAGCCGGCAGACCCACGTGCGGTACCTGGAGCGCCGCATCGACGACAGTGACCTCTTTGTCCGCCTCAACGACGTGGACTTCTACCGCCTGGCTTTCGTGCTGTGCCCGCCCGAGGTACGGCGACTCCTGGCCGGGTTCGATCCGCTGCGACGCCGCCGTTCGGCGCAGACAATCAGCCGGTACACCTCGAGACTGAACACGATCCTGTACCGGACGGGGCAGGTGTGCTTCGACGAGCACACCCTGTCCGATCTCGGCGACCGGGTCGGGGCGGGTGCGGGCACCTCGTACACCATCATGGCGACGTGTCCCGGCAACCCTCTGCTCACCCGGGCCGACCTGGACCGCGCGATGGACCGGCTGCTCCGCGCCGCGACCCCGCTGGTGCCTGATCTGCTGGCCGAACTCAGCATGACGTCGGGTGGTTCCAGCACGCCGCCGCCGGTCGCCGGACCGGCAGGCTGGAGCGACATGCCATGAAACTCGCCCCGATCCGCCGCTGCCTGCAGGAACATCTCGGTACGGCGGTCAGTGCCGCCTTTGTCTACGGCTCGGTGGCGACCGGCCGCGACGGTCCGGGCAGCGACCTCGACTGTTTTGTGCTCACTCGATGGGACCTCGACGGGCCGCAGCGGCGCCGCGCCCAAGCCGGATTCGCCGCCCTGCAGCGGGCGCTCGGCTTCACCCCGGATTGCGACTACCCGGTCGAGCTGTTCTCGACCCACGCGTGCCGAGCGATCCTCGAAGGCTCCGCGCTCGCCGCGATCATCGCCCGGGCGAGCACGTGCGGCATCGCGCCACACACAGCCCAGAGCGACGAGACGGAGGTGCTGCGGTCGCTGCTCGACCAGCGGCTAGTGGTCACCCACTCCAGTTGCCTGGACCAGCTCACCGAACAGGCGCGGGCGCTGGTCCGCCGCACGGCACACGACCCGTCAGCACTCCTTCGCGCGCTCGGGCTGGACCGGGCGCCACAGGCGCGAATATGACCGCCGGTGCCGAGCGGCTGGTGGCGTCGCCCGTATTCGTGCTCAGCTCTATCCGGTCGGGTTCCACCCTGCTGCGCTGTATCCTGAACAGCCATCCTCATGTTCACGCACCGTATGAACTGCACCTCGTCGACCTATCCGTTCACCTGGACAGCCCCTTCGCCCACCTGGCCATGCAGGTGGCCGGCCTCGACAACCGGCAACTGGAGCACCTGCTGTGGGACCGGCTGTTGCACCGCGAGCTCACCCGTTCCGGCAAACGCCTGATCGTCGACAAGACCCCGACCAACGTGCTGCGCTGGCAGCGGGTGGCGGAGTGCTGGCCCCAGGCGCGGTACGTGTTTCTGCTGCGGCACCCGCTTCGGGTGGTGCAGTCGGCGATCGTTGCCCGGCCGCACGCCACCCCCGCCGAGTCGACCGACCTGGTCCGGCTGTTCCTTGCCCGGCTGGACGAAGCACGTCGCAGCCTGCCGGGAGTCACTATCCGGTACGAGGATCTCACTCGACGGCCCGAGCAGGTCGTCCGGGGGCTGTGCGGCGATCTCGGCGTGGAGTGGGATCCGGGCATGCTCGACTACGGCAGGTACGACCACGGACCGTTCCGGGCCGGCATCGGCGACTTCACCGAGCGGATCCGGACCGGCCGGGTGCTGCCCGGCCGGCCCAACCCCACAGAACCCGAGATACCCGAGGAACTTCGGTCCCTCTGCCGCCGCCTCGGATACCTGTGACCAGTTCGGCTGACCTACATCCGCACCGGGGCACCAATCCCGAGCAGGGTTAGGCCGCGGGCGAGGACCCGGGCGGTCAGGTCGCACAGCGCGAGCCGGCTCTCCCGGGTCTCGCCCTCGGCGCGTAGCACCGGGCACTTCTCGTAGAAGGCGGTGAACGCGGTCGCCAGGGTGTAGAGGTACGCGGCGAGGCGGTGGAACTCCAGCGTTTCGGCTACCGTGGCGACGACCCCTTCGAAGGCCAGTAGTTCGATGGCCAGGGTGCGTTCGGCCGGCTCGGATACGGCTACCGCCGACAGGCCGGCCGGGGCGGCGACCCCGCCCCGGCGGAAGATCGACCGGATCCGGGCGTGGGCGTACTGCAGGTACGGGGCGGTGTTGCCGTCGAAGGACAGCATCCGCTGCCAGTCGAAGACATAGTCCTTGACTCGGTCGTTGGACAGGTCGGCGTACTTGATCGCGCCGATGCCCACCATCCGAGCGACTTCCGCGCGTGTCTCGTCGTCGAGGTCGGGATTCTTTTCCGCGACCAGCGCCGCCGCTCGTGCCACTGCCTCGTCGATCAGCTCCACCAACTTGATCGTGTCGCCGGCCCGGCTGCGTAGGATCTTGCCGTCCGGGCCGAGGATTGAGCCAAAACCGACGTGCTGGGCGCGAGCCGCGGTGGTGAGCCAACCTGCCTCGCGTGCCGCCTCGAACACCATCTCGAAGTGCTGCTTCTGCGGTAGCCCCACTACGTAGAGCAGCCGGTTGGCGTGAAGTTCCTGGGTCCGGTAGCGGATCGCGGCCAGGTCGGTGGCACCGTAGCCGAAGCCACCGTCGCGCTTCTGCACGATGATCGGCAGTGGGTCACCGTCCCGGTTGGTGAACCCCTGTGGGAACACCACTTTGGCGCCCTCGCTGTCCCTTAGCAGCCCGAGTCGATCCAATTCCTGCACGACCGGATGCAAGCGGTCGTTGTAGAAGCTTTCGCCGAAGAAGTCCTTCTCCGTCAGGCAGACGTCGAGCCGGTCATAGACCGCCAGGAAGTACTTCTCCGACTCGTCCACGAGCAGCCGCCACAGCCGCAGCGTCTGCTCGTCGCCACCCTGTAGCGCGACCACCCGGGTACGCGCCCGCTCCTTGAAAGCGTCGTCGGTGTCAAACTTCGCGCGCGCCGCTCTGTAGAACGAGTTCAGATCACCCAGCGACAACTCGTGCGCAGCCTCGGTTTCCCCGATGTCCAGCAGATGCTCTATCAGCATGCCGAACGGTGTGCCCCAGTCGCCCAGATGATTGGCCTTGATCACCCGGTGGCCGAGCCATTCGAGCAGTCGTACGGCGGCGTCGCCGATGACCGTGGATCGCAGGTGCCCGACGTGCATTTCCTTGGCGACGTTGGGTGCCGAATAGTCGATCACTACGGTGTCCGGCTGTGTGACCGGGGCAACGCCGAGGCGTCCCTGGCCGGCCATCTCCGCGATCAGTGGCGCGAGGGCGTCCTCGGCGAAGGTCAGGTTGATGAACCCTGGGCCGGAGATCTCCACCGACTGGCACAAGTCGTCCAGATGCGCGTGCCGGACCACGTCGGCCGCGATCTCGCGAGGGTTGCGACCGAGTTTGCGGGCCAGCGGCAGCGCGCCGTCGGCCTGGAAGTCGGCGTGCTGCGATCGGCGCAGGCTCGGGTCAGCCGGGGCACCGGCGACCGTTTCGAAGGCTGGCGTGAGCCGTTTCTGCAGCAGCTGTTCCAGGTTTGCCATGCTGTGCAATCTAGCCGACGCTCCAGGCCCGGCCCGAACGATAGCCACCCACCAGGCGGGCTGTCGGATCCGGACCGGCGAAGCTCGCCCGATCATGGGGTGGTGACGGAGAAGCGGTAGGTCGATACTGATCGGCGTGCCGCATCCGCTCTGCGTTTTTGTACCCGAAATCGGCCTGGTGAGCGAGACGTTCATCCATTGGGACGTCCACGAACTTCTGCCAGGTGGCACCGTTGTCGTCGCCGATCCGCCACCCCGCGGCGACTCGGTGCGCCGATCTCCGGCCTGGGACGTAGGAGGCTGCCCCCATCTGGTCTTCGAACCACTGCCCAGCGATCCGCCTGTCGGGCCGGAGCGAATGGCTGCGGTGGCGAGCTTCCTCGCCCGTCACGAGGTCGAGACGGTACTTGTGGAGTACCTCGACTTCGCCGACCGGTGGTTCGACTTTCTGGCCGCGCAGAATGTGCGAACGTGGATCCGGGGACATGGGGTCGACTTATCTGCCCGGCTGAGGGAGTCGCGCTGGCGGCAGGCATACCGCCGGTACGCCGACGCCGCGGGCGTCATCGTGCCCAGTCACGTGGCCGCCCAGACACTGGCCGAAGCCGGCCTGCCGGCGGACAACGTCCACGTCGTCCGATACAGCGTTGACCTGCCCGGACTGCGGACTGCATCCGACGGGGACAACATGATCCGATGCGTCGCCGTGGGTCGACTCGTGCCCAAGAAAGCGCCCGTGCTTCTCATAGATGCTTTCCGTCGCGCCGCAACGAACGACGACCGCCTCACCCTCGATCTGGTAGGTGAAGGCCCGCTGGCGAATGATGCCCGTCAGTACGTCGACGCCCACCGGCTCGCCGACCGGGTGCGCCTACACGGGCGACTCCCGCATGCTGACACGCTGGCCCTCGTGCGCTCCGCGGACGTCTTTCTGCACCACGCGGTCACCGCACCCGATGACGGCGACACCGAGGGACAACCCCTGGCCATCCTGGAAGCCATGGCGGCCGCGGTTCCGGTCGTCGCCACCCACCACGCCGGAATCCCCGAGGTGGTCGACGACCGGCGCAACGGCCGGCTGGTACCTGAGCACGACGTCGCCGGCATGGCATCCACGCTGCTCCACCTGGCCGCAAACCCGACCGAGCGGCGACGCCTCGGCGCAGCGGCACGCGCCACCATCGAGGAACGACACACCCACACCGTCGCGCGCCGGACACTTCTACGCCTGCTCAGCCTCGACACCCGCGAGCGGATCGCCAAATGAGAAACGCCGTCTTCCTTGTCAAGAACGGCATCGGGTTCGGCCACATCCGTCGCGCGCTGATCCTCGCCGAGGCCGTACAAAAGGCAGGTCGACTGAGGCCCGTCGTCATCAGCCAGGCCAGCTCACTGGTGCTCTACCGTGATAGCCCCGTACGGGTGGTGAACCTCCCCCTGCTGCACCGCGTACCGTCCGCGGTCACCGAGGACTTCTACACCGATCTGCTCGACCGCCTGCTCGACCGGCTCAACCCGGCCGTCGTCATCGAGGACACCTACCCCGATGCCCGGTACCGCCGGCTGCCCGCTCTCGCCGACCGGCCACGGATCCTGGTCATGCGCCGGCTCGACGGGCTGTCACTGGATCAGATCCGCCAACGCGGCGATCTGGCCCACTACGACCGAATCCTGATCGCCCAGGATGAAGTCGACTTCCGTCGGGAGGGCCACAGCGGCGAAACACTGGCCGCTGTGGAATCGAGTAACCGGTTCGCCTTCGTCGGCAATATCGCTTGCGCGCCGCGACGATCGCAGGCGACCGCAGTCCGCCGCGAGTACTCGCCACACGGAGCACCGCTGGTCGTGGTCAATGGTGGCGCCGGCGGCGATCAGATGCCCGACGGTTACGGTCACCGCCTGTTCCACGCCTGCCACCGCATCGCCGCTGCCCTCTCCGCCGAGGCGAATCCCGCCGTCTTCGTCTTCGTCACCGGTCCGTACTACGCAGGCGGTGAGATCCGGCCTGCCCCCAACGTGACGGTACGGAGGTTCGAGCCGCGACTCCCCGCCCTGCTGGCCGCCGCCGACGTCGCCGTGATCAAGCCAGGAAACAACGCCTTGTCCGAGGCGCTCACGGGACACGCCCGACTGGTCCTCGTCCCTGACAGGTCGTTCATGGAAGGCCTCGACGAGCACGCCGCCCGTGTTGCCGTCTGCTACGGCGGAGCCGTCGGGCAACCCGACCAGACGAGCCTGGAGCCCCTGATCCGGGAAGCTCTGGCACGCCCACCCCGCCAGAACCGGGTAGAGCCGCGCACCGAGGCCGTCGAGGCGGTCGTGCGAGAACTTCACCAGCAAACCGACGGAGACCGCACCATCCGGGTCCGCCGCAAGCAGTTGCTGTTGGTACTTCTTCCGCCTGCTGCTGTGGACCCGGATGACCACCCCACCGGGAAGCTCCCGCCCGAATTGCGGGATGCCGTGGTGGTGAGGGAACGGCGCCACGGCAGGAGCGTTTCCGCGCCGGCCATCGGCCGGGGCGACCCAGCAGGAACCCCATACGCCATCCTGATCGGCAAAGATCCACCTGACGAATCTCCCCAGGCTCTCGCCGATCTGGGCGTGCGTGCACTCGTACAGACCAGTTCCTCGGCAGCCGTGGACCGCTGGCTGCACGGGCAACCGGTCCAGCCGGCACTGCTGGTCCTACCGGCCGAACGGATCACCGCCCGCCCTGCGTTTCCAGACGGCGTCGTACGCCGGATCGCCCGACAACTGCACGACCGGGCGAACGCCATCGCCGTCCTCGATCTCGCGGGGCTGACGAGCAACAGCATGAAGGAGTACCTGGACCACCTGGGGCAGTGGGTCGCGCGCCAACCGATAGAACTCGTCGGTGTCCCAGAGATCATGGAGAAGCTGACCGACAGATGGGTGGAACGAGGGTGATCACGCACCACGATGACCAGCAGTGGAACCCGGAGGAGCCAGAGACAACGCTGGTCGAGAGGTATCACGTACGCCGCGACGACTTGGTGGTCCCACTAGCCGACACCATCCTTACCCTGCTTGAGCCGGCAGGGTCGGTGATCGACCTCTCACACCATGACCGCCGTGCCGACGTCATCGAAGTGCGCGTCTCCCACCCCGACAGCAGGAGTTGATCCATGACGATAGTGCCAGCTGTCCTCGCCGACGAAGTGCGGCAGCAGGGCTACACGATCTGGCCGGCCTACGCCTCGCCCACCGAGTGCGCGACGCTCCAGCAGTCGGCCATGAACCTGACCGGTGGCGAGCACGCCCATCATTACCCCAAGTCAACCCGGGTGTGGGACCTCTACCAGTTCGATCCCATCTTCACCGACATGGTGGCCAAGCCAGGGCTCGCGGATCTTCTCGACGAGCTACTCGGCAGGTACTACCTGCTGTCCGACTACAGCCTCAACGTCGTCAAGCCCGGCCAGCCAGTAGACGACTGGCACATCGACTATCCCTACAACGAGATGAGCGACCTCGTCTCCGGCGGCGTACTTGGACTGCAGTGCGTCCTGGCCGTAGACCAATTCACCGAGACCAACGGTGCCACCCGGCTCGTACCCGGCTCGCACAACCCGCCTCGCCGACCACCGAAGACCGGCCTCGACTCCGCGGAGACGCTCATCGTCGAGCCGGGAACGCTACTCATCATGGCTGCCGCGACCTGGCACCGCTCCGGCTACAACCGATCGGACCGCCCCAGGACTGCCGTGCTGATGAGCTTCGTCGAACGATGGGTCAAACCCCTGTCCGACCCGCTGCCGGCGGACCTGTGGGTCCACGATCCACGCCTTCAGGTCATGCTCGGGGCGCAGCGCCCGGCTGAGACCATCAACGGCGTCCCGATCTGACTAGCCGGCCGACTCGTTGTACCTGCTACCAGTTCGGCCAGCTCCGCCAGCGAGTCGAGATGGAAGAGGCAGCGGTCGCTGATGGTCTTGTCGTCGAGGATGTGTCCCCATGGGCCGCGGTGTATCAGGGCGGTCGCGAGTCCGGCGGCCTGTGCTGGCCGGATGTCGTTGTCGAGCCGGTCTCCGACGTACAGGACCTGGTCGGCGGGGCAGCCCGCTTCCGCGACGACGCGGTCGAAGAACGCCGCCGACGGCTTCTCCACGCCCCAACCATCCGACGTGCCGATCACGTCGACCGGCAGGTTCAAGGCGCGCAGGATGGTCTCGGCTCGGGCGGTCTGGTTGCCGGCTAGGCCGACCTGCACGCCCAGCCTCCGTAGGGCGGCCAGGCATCCGGGTACAGGTTCTCCTCGGAGAAGTGTTCCGGCTTCCCGGCGTCGGCCCGGCGCTGCCGCTCCTGCGCGAGGTCGAACCCGGGCCGGAACACCTGGAACGTCTCGCGGTAGTCCAGACCGCGAGCGATGACCGCGCCGACGACGGCCGAGAAGGTGTGCCGTGGGACGCCGAGCCAGTCGGCCCAGGTGCCGTACTCCCGGGACTCGTCGACGATCGTTTCACCCGCGTCGAAGAACACGCTCGAGATCATCCTGGGATTGTGGCCCCTCGGGCTCAGGCGGATCAACGTGCGCCGAAAATCGGGCCCCTTGTCTCGAGTCGCGGTGGCTCATCTGATCCCCGAGCGTCTTCCCCACGGAACAAACTCTCGCGATGTGGGACGGCGGTACGCGTCCGCCAAGATTTTTCTGTCATTTTCGGCAGGGAATCCGTACCACTGGATACCAGTACGGGTTGACGGGTACCAGCGCGTCCGGCTGGGTCCGGGGAGAGTCATGATCGACTGTCGGTGATGCTGGTTGACAGGGTGCTGCCGGCGGAGGCGTACTGATACGAACGTGACCGCGTGACGGTCTGCCCGCCATGTTCGATCGGCCGGGGTGGTGGCGCTCCTTCGGGAGCGTCGCCGGTCGTTGGAGGCTTGGGAGTGGGCGGGCTGTCGATGGTGTCGAGTGACAGGGGAGTCGTCATGAAGGATTTTTCTCCGGCGGGTTGAGTCGACGCCCCACCGGGCCGTCGTGATGTCGACGGTTCCCGCAGTAGCTGTTCCAGGCTGAGACGAGCCCGCTGCCGGCGCGGCACGCTGCCGCCCGCTCTGCCCTCCACAACTGCGACCGCTGTTCCTGCTGCCGCGACAACAACCTCACTGGTGGTCGTGTCGGCTTGTTGCTGCCCTGATCCGTGCCTCGGGTCGGCCGGTGTGCCGGTTGGCGTGTTCGTTGACAACTCCACAGTGCGCCTTGCCGTCGTCTTCCGCGCCCGCCGGCGGCTGCGGCGGCGCACACCTATGGCGCTACGGCAGTCGACGTCCCATTCTTTCGATCAAGGAGCTCTTGTGTTCTCTGTACATCCCGTCTCACCGCGTTCCGGCTTTCTGCCGGTGGCGCTGACAGATTCCGTGTTGACCTCCGTTGCGGGGTCCGGGTTGACGTCCCCGTTGGGGTCAGTCTTCAGCCGGACACCCGAACGGACCCCATTTCCCGCTCACACCGCAGGTCAGCCCGTCTGTCAACACTGGCTGGTTGTGCTGCGACAGACCCGTCCTGGTCTCGGGTCTCCCCTGGGAGGCCATACGTATCGGAGAGGAGGTGATGGTGGATGGATGATCCGGTTCTGCGGGTCCAGTCGCAGCTGACCGATCGTGACCGGGTCCTGCTGGGCTGGCTCTACGACCACGGCGTGCTGACGTCGTTCCAGATCGCCCAGGCACTGTTCCCGTCGCTCGACTTCTGCCAGCGCCGATTACGGACTCTGTATCGGCTGCGCCTCGTCGCTCGGTTCCGACCGCAACGGGCCGACGGCGGCTCTTACCCGTACCACTACGTCATCGACCAGCTCGGCGCTGAGGTCGTCGCCGCCAGCCGCGACGAACGCCCACCCCGGCGCGACCACGCCCGGGTGGAACGGCGGCGCTGGACCTCCACCCGCAGCCTCTCTCACCGCCTCGGGGTGAACGGCTTCTTCACTGACCTGGCCGGGCACGCCCGTACTCATCCGGGCACCGGCTTGGTGGAGTGGTTGCCGGAGGTGGTGTGCCAGCGTGCCGGGACGTTCACCAGCCGACAGGATCCGGGGCTGGTGCGGGCGTATCAGCCGAGGGTTCGCCCGGACGGCTACGGCCGGTGGGTCGAGAATGATGTCGAGGTGCCGTTCTTCATCGAGTATGACACCGGCGCCGAGCAGTTGTCGATCTTGGCCGGCAAGGTGGACGGCTATCGGGAGCTTTTCGGCACGATCGGGCGGGCGTGGCCGGTGCTGTTCTGGCTGCACTCTGCTGCCCGAGAGCGCAACCTACGCCGCGTGCTGGCCGACGTGCCGCTGGCGGTGCCGGTCGCCACCGGGGCCCGCGACCACGCCGCGACGACGGGCCTCGGCCCGGCAGAGGCGGTGTGGGCCGTGGCCGGCCGCGAAGGGCCGCGTCTGCGGCTGGCAGATCTGGCCAGGTATGCCGTTGACGCATCCGGCCGGGAGGGTGCGGCTGCATGATCGGCGACGGCACGACGGCCGTGGACAGTACCTCCGCGGTGGAGCGGATATCAACGGCCGGCGTCTGTCACGGATCTGTCGTGAGCAGCGCGGTCGGCGCTGACAGATCCGTGAGAGCACCAATCGTCCGCTCCCCACAGCGGCGGAACCAGTCTCGGTCCGGCGTCCGCGTCGGGTGGTCCGCGACCGGTGTCCGGTTCCCGTCCCGACTGTTGTCCGACGCCGGGTCGGTCCGTTCCTCGGGTCCTGCCGCCTACCGCTGGCGGACGGGCCGGAACGCCGGTCAGTGTTGAGGAGGTGATGGGCCACGACAACGCCGGTCCCTGCCGCAGACGGCAGTCCGCGCGATAGCCGCGTCGAGGGCGTCGTCCAGGTCGTCATCATGCTGGCCATCGGCGGCGCAGCGGGGGCGGCCAGCTTCACCCACGTGCATAACGTGGCCGCCGCGCACGGCCAACCCGGTTGGCTGGCCTGGGCCGACGCGATCGTCCTGGAGCTGATGTCCATCGCCTCCGGCCTGGAACTGCGCCGCCGCAAACGCGCCCACACCTCCACCGTGTTCCCCGCCACCGTGCTGGCCTGCGCCGTCACCCTGTCCCTGGCAGCGCAGGTCGTCGAGGCCGAACCCTCGGTCATCGGCTGGGTCGCCGCCGCGGTACCCGCGCTCGGATTCCTCATCATGGTCAAGATCGCCCTTGGACGGACCAGCACCGCCACGCCCGCCAACACCGGGACCGTCGGGGACCGCCGACTGGATGAGGCCGGGCGGACCGTTCCGGACAGCGGACCGGACGAGGCCACCCGGTCCGCTGTCACGGCGGGGGAGCGGCGGTCCCGGACCCGGACCGTCCGCTCACCGGATGCTCGTCGCCGACACGGCGGACGGGACCGGCAGCGAACGGACCGGGGACCGTCCGCGCAGCCGTCCGGCGACGTGGGTGAGCTGCTGCCGGCGGCCCGCAAGGTCCGGGACCGGCTCGCCGCGGACAGTCAGGCACTGACCCGGGCGGCGCTCGCCGAAGCCCTCCGCGCAGCCGGTCACACCGTGTCCAACACCCGAGTATCCGAACTCCTCAAGACCCTCAAGGTCGAGTCGTCGGCACCACCCGAGCTGATCGTAGAACCGGTCCTACTGACCAACCCGACGCCATCGCCTCTGTCACCGAAGCGGCGCAGCGGTGGCGGAGCAGCCACCCCTGCGCCGGTCGCCCCCGACGGGGCTACCCCGCTCCTACCGCACAGCCATCCATCTCATAACCAGGAGAAACCTGATCATGAACAGCCCCACGAATCACGATGACCAGACCACCCGCACCACGACCGACAGCACCACCGCCGTGCCCGGTGTCGGGGAGGTGTGGACGGTCGAGCGCATCCGTGCCCTCGGCGTGACCACCACCCTCGCCACCACCGCCTCGGTGCTCGGGATTAGCCGATCCCAGGCGTACCGGCTCGCCGCCACCGACCAGTTCCCCATACCGCTGATCCGGGCCGGCAGCCGCATCATCGTCCCGGTCGCCGCCCTGCTCCACCTCCTCCAACCCGACCCCGCCGCAGCCGGCGGTGGGCGACTTGAAGCCGACGCGAAGGTGAGCGTGGATGCGATGACCCCGCCACCAGCGGATTTCACCCGACACCGCTGGCGGCACCATACGGAGCATCCAGGAGACGATGAGTGAAGGGATCTACCTTCAAACGCTGCGGCTGCCGCGACAGCGTCACGGGCCGGCGACTGGGACGCTCCTGTCCCCAGCTTCGCCGGCCCGGCGGCGGCTGGTCCCGCACCCACGGCCACTGGCACTGGCAGATCGAGATCCCCGTCCGCGCCGACGGCACCCGCCGCCCCCTGCGCCACGGCCCCTACGCCACCCAGGCCGACGCGGACGCCGTCCTGGACCGCATCCGGGCCGCGCTCGCCGTCCCCGATCCCACCGACCCGCACACCACGATCAAGACCGGCGACCTGATCGAGGCCGCCGTCAAGGCCGGCGCGCCCATCCCCACTCCGGACCAGGTTCGGCGGGCGCTGCACCTGGACATCACCCCGACCGAGTTGCCCACGATGGCGGTGTACCTGACCGACTGGCTCGCCGGACGCAAGAACATCAAGGCAGGCACTTTGCGCTCCTACGAAGGGCACATCCGGCTGTACCTGATCCCGCACCTCGGCCACCTGCGCATCGACCGGCTCCGCCCCGGCCACATCGACACCATGTACGACGCCATCGCCGAACGCAACACCACCATCGCCACCCTGCGCGCCAGCCGAGACCCCGCCCAACGCGACCAGGTCAAGAACCAGCGGATCGTCGGCCCCAGAACCCTGCACGTCATCCACGCCACCCTGCGCAAAGCCCTCAACGACGCGATGCGCCGCCACCGCTACATCGACACCAACCCCGCCCTCATGATCGAACTACCCACAGCCCGACCACCCAAGCCCACCATCTGGACCGACCAACGCATCCGCACCTGGCGCGACACCGGCAGAACCCCCAGCCCCGTCATGATCTGGACCCCCGAACACACCGGCAGATTCCTCGACTACACCCACGACGCCAACGACCGGCTCTACGCCCTCTACCACCTCATCACCTTCACCGGCCTGCGCCGAGGCGAAGCCTGCGGTCTGCACTGGGACGACCTCGACCTCGACGCCCACACCCTCACCGTCCGCTGGCAACTCGTCCAACACGGCTGGGCCACCGCCATCGACACCCCCAAAACCACCGATAGCGAAGCCGCGGTCGCTCTCGACACCGAGACCGTCGCGGTGCTGCGCGCCCACCGTGCCCGGCAACACCGCGAACGCCTCGCCGCCGGTGCCGCTTGGACCATCACCGGGCTCGTGTTCACCACGCCCAGCGGTGGTCGGCTCCACCCCGCCGACGTGACTGACCACTTCCACCACCTCGCCAGGCAAGCCGGGCTACCACCCATCCGACTCCATGACCTCCGCCACGGCGCCGCGACCATGGGGCTCGCCGCCGGCGTCCAGATGAAGGTCATCTCCAACCGGCTCCGCCACTCCAGCCCACACTTCACCGCCAAGTTCTACGGCGACGTCCTACCCGAGCTCTCCCACGCCGCGGCCCAAGCTACTGCGGCTGTGGTGCCCCGACGGCGAGGCGGCGGAGCGCAACCGGCATAGGCAGGGGCGACAGATGCTCGTGGTCGTGGACCTCCCGCACCGGGGAGGTCCACGGCCCCTACTCGTCCCTGAGAACCTCTTGCGAACCGAGGTTAGCGATCTTGGTTGGTAGGAGGTATTCCTCGATCTGCTCCGCGAGGTGAAGCGGCCACGGTAGGACGGTGGTGCCCCGTACGTACGGTGCTGCATCTCGCAGCTCGTGTGCCAGCGCCGCCCAGTGCTCGGGCTGGTCGCCGTCCTGGATTCCCGCCACGAGCAGCTCGATGAACTGCGGGTTCCATACCTGGGCCTTCGGCTTTGGGGCAGTGAGCTTGCCGTTGTGCTCGCCGGGGATCAGCTTCGACACGCCCTTCAACGCCCCGGAGTGCGTGCTGGGCTTGCCCGTGGTGCTGCCGTACACCCGAGGCGCCAGGAAGCGCCACAGACCCTTGGGCTGGCCTGTGCCGTCGTCCGTTACGCCGTAGCACTCCGGCGTCTCGCCGCCTTCAGCGGTGCGAACGCGTACATGACGCAGGCCGGGCAGCTTGCTGATCGGCTGAGGTTCACCGCTGCCGAAGCCGAGGCTGTCGAGCTGGATGCGGCCGTTGGTGAGGGTGTTCCAGACGCTGCGCAGGTTCTGCGCATGGGTGAGTAGCAGGGTGTCGGGGAAAGCGCTGGTGGCTTCATCGATAACGTCCTTGGCGAACCGGACCACGTCGTCGGGGCCGCACTTGAGGTCCACGTTGACGTACTGCTTACCGATCTCCACGAGCCCGGTGTGCAGAGGCTGCCAGGGCACCTTGGGCGCACGGACTTCCACATGCTGACCGGTGGGGTCGACGAGCACGGCGACCGGGACCTGTCGCGCGAGCCCCCAGACGCGTCCCTTGTTCTGGCGGATCATCCAGATGGCCAGGAGTGCCGGCCGTCGGATGAGGGTGTTTTGCGCCGGCTCAGGCAGCGGTTCTGAGCGTACGCCGAGCTGCCGTAACAGATCATCGACGGCTGCGGCGAACCGCTCTCGGTTCGGGTCAGAGGGCTCCCTGCCCTCACGGGCGCGAGGGGGACGCTTCGGCTCGGCCACCGGGGTGACGAACTGGCTGAGCCGGCCCGTCCGCAGCAGGCCGTGCCGGATGGCGAACTTGGGATCGTCGCCGCGTCGCCGGCCCTGATAGGCGTCGGGGTGGGCGATCTCGACCAGGGCGATCGTCGGGTTTGCCGCCTCGCTAAGTGCGTCGGCGATGTGCTCGATGCGAGCCTCCACCGCGGCCTGGGGCCGGCGTCCGACTCGGTCAAGGTCGGCGCGAATCGTCGGTGCCGCCAGCCGCCGAATCCCGATGGTCGCCGCGCCAAGGTCGATGTGGGCCCCGGCCTCGTCAAGCTGCTCGGCACGGGGCATCGGGACGCCGAGACGGGTGGCGAGCCGGTCGAGGGCGTATTGCGTGGCGCGGTCGGTGTCGGTGAGCAGTTCGATGTCCAGGCGCGGCCCGACGATCTCACCGAGATAGGTGGCCGAAACCTGACTCTCGCTGATGCCGCCAAGCCCTTTGTACACGGTGCACTTTTCGCGGGGGAGCGCCGCGGCCGAACGGAGGTGTGGGCTGAGCTCGCTAATGACCCAGTCCATCAGCGGCTGGCGATCGGCGACCGACAGCCCGGCGCTGACCTTCTCAGCCGGAAGCATGCCGGTGCTGTATACCAGCGTAGCTGCGTCGCCGTGGCGCTGGAGGTAGTCCAGTGGCTTGTCGACCAGCTGCTGCGGGTCGGGCAGGCGGTCGAGACAACCGGCTTCCTTTAGTACCCTCGCGAGGGCGTCGTCCCAGCGTGGCCCATAGCTGTTCGAGCCATCCCTCTCCGTCGCCCTGACCTGCTTGATCCGCGCCGTGCCGAAATGACGAGAGTTCTCCAGGCCGGCCAGGTACGGCACGGTCGGTGCTATGTACACCGAGTGGCCGTGGTCGAAGGCGAGCTTGCCTCGCACGGGCATCCAGCGCCGCACGCCATAGGACAGATAGACCAGTAGCTCATCACTGGTGGGCAGGGTCTGCGCGCTGATTCCGATCTTGACCGAGAACGGGGTCTGGTCCTCGATCCGCTCCGGCGGCCAGGACATGATCTCCGCGCCGTCGGCGCTCGGGCAGCGCAGGAACCGCAACTCGTTGTGCGGGCACGTTGCGTCCGGGCGGGACAATGTCGCCGCGATCTCCATCGGGAGCAGACGCATGGCGCGCTGCCGTTCTTCGGGCGCGGTCAGGTCCAGGTGAACCGGCGACCAGGTGAGGTGGCTGGCGTGCAGCTCGGACAGGGCCAGGGAGATCTGCTCGGGGGTGCCCTTCTGCGCGCGTACCCACGCCGCGACCAGGTTGAAGATGGCTGTCGGGTTTACCGCGCGGTATGCGAGCAGCCATTCCTGGTCATCGTCGCCGCGTCCAGCGTACGGAAGCGTGACGACGCAGTCGGGGACGAGGGCGGTGATCGCGTCGTTGAGTGAGGAGATCGGGATGCTGGCGACGTCGCCACCGCGCTGCGCCTGGGCGAGCCGGCGCAGCGGTTCCTTCCAGCGGCCAGGGAACCGCATGAGGTAGTAGGTGCGCTCGATCGGGGCTGCGGGATCGAGACGCAGGACGGTGACAGCGAGGTTGTCGTAGCGGGGTGCCATTCAGCGGTCTCCCATGTTGGTGAGGGCGCGGTACAGGGGCTGGTAGAGCGCCTGGACCAGGTGTCGATCGGTGTTGACGCCGTTAGGCTCGAAGTACGGGGTGAGCACTTCACGCATGCCGTGCAGCAGGCTGGTGCTGGCATCGTCGAGGTCGGTGTCGGTGTCGCTCCTGCGCGCAGTGACCGGTGCGAAGGCGGCGTCGCAGAAGTAGACCTTCGCGGCTTGGCCGCCGCGTAGGAGCCGGCCCACGACTTGCCAGATGGTGACAAGTTGGGTCCAGGCCACGCGTTGGCGCTCGTCCGTGCCGAGCTGGCTGTAGGCGACCATGGCGTGCAGCAACCGCCGCCACTGGCGCTGCGCGGCTCGGCGACGCTGGCTGCCGGCACCTACGAGGCGTTCGTGTGCCGGGCAGTCGTCGTCGAGCGGGTGCGGGCGTAGTTGTTCGAGGGCGTATTGGTTGATCCGCTGGGTGACGTAGCTGAGATCCTTCGGCCGCGGGTGGGGACGTACGAGGAAGAACGCGGCGCCGATGGCGGCCACGCCGTCGTTGTTGAGGATGTTGTGCCCGCGCTCGACGGCCAGGATGGGGGCGACCAGCAGCCACGCGTTGTCGGTGCCGAAGTCCGCGACGTCGCCGCGGCGCAGCAAGTGGCCGTCGTCCCAGCCGGTTTCCAACTCGTCGTCGCCGATGAGGCAGCGCACTTGCCCCTCCCAGGAGGACTTGCGGCGAAGCAGCTCGTTGGTGACGGTGCGGGCCTCGGCGTAGCTGCCAACCAGCAGCATGACCTTCTGCCGGCCGGGCGGCAGGGCGGCTCGTTCCCGCTCCAGCCGGTTCGGTCGCCCGGGACCCGCGCCCGGCTGAGTCAGGGCCGCGACCATCTGCCGCAGTGCGCTCGCACGCTCCCCCCCCCGTAGCGGCCGGACACCCAGATCGGGGTACTGCGCTCGCCTTGGTGCTGGATGTCAAGGGTGAAGGTGGTCTCGGAGATGGCGTCGAGTTTCTGCGGTGAGGGGCGCAGGATCGCCTCGACTGGCACGTCGATGTGGTAGCGAGGTGAAGTGCCAGCCCAGCTGGTCCCCGACAACAGCAGTACGTTCGGGCCGGGCCCGTCGGCGGGAAACAGGTCCGGCAGGCCGACCAGAAGGGCCCGCCCTACGCCCGTGTAGCGGAAGAATCTGAACTCGCCCAGCTGGCCATCTCGGCGGTCGGTCTGGTCTTCGACGTACTGAAAGCCGAGCACGTTGCCCATCGGGGATTCGGGCACCGCGACGGCGAGGTCGCTGGGCGGTCGGCGTACCTCTGCCGGAAGTGTGTCGAACATGTCCAGCTCGGCCGCAACTTCCGGCCAGATTGCGAGCATCAGGTTGAGTCGGTGTGCCATTACCGCTACTGCGATCGCCAGCTCCAGCCGCCACACGTTGCGGTCGAGCTCTGCGGGTGCGATCTTCCTACCTTCGACCAACTCCTGGTCGCTCAGCTCGATCAGCCACTGCCGGACGGTGTCCTCCCGCGTCTCCTCTTCCGTGTCGGACAGTTGCGCCTCCGCCAACGTGGCTAAGCCCTCGGCTACCTCGCCGGATGCTCCGGTCGGCTCGTCGATGAACGCGTTGAACTGCTCGCGCAGGAACTTGTAGAGCGGATCGTTGTCCCAGCCGGGGTCCGGCCTGTGACCCTTCGTGGCGGTGTAGCCGGCCCAGTCCTTGGCAAGGCTGTTGAACAGGGTCCAGGCCGTAAAGTAGTCGGGGTCGAGCCAGTTCAACACCGGCTTGCCAGCCCGAACCCGGTCTCGCTGCAGCAACTGGTAGATGATGTCTGCTGCGGAACGGGCCTGGTTCAGGGCCGTGGTAAACCGGCGGATTTGCCGGGACCTGACCGGTGCGCGGCCGGTCGCGCGCAGCTTCTCCGCTACCCGCGCCCCGATCTCGTCGATCCAGGCTTCCTGGCTGGGGCCAAGCAGTACCTGGGCGCTGGCGAACATCTCATCGAGGTTTGCCTGCACCTGGTCGGCCTCATCGACCAGGAATAGGTCGCTGCGTCGCCACGCCGCCTCCAGGTACCGCATCTGCTCGTGGCTCAACGGTCCGGGCACGGGGGTGTGCACAAGACTCCATGGAGTCGCGATCCACACGTTCGCCGTGACCAGCCGGCGCGCGGCCTCATGCCGTTGGCACCGATGCCACAGGGGACAGGTGCACCGGGTCCCGTCCCGCCAGCCGTCCACCGGGGCATCCGGATCGGTCTCGATCAGGTGCTGGCAGGGCGCCTCGCGTACCTCAAGTGGGGTGGCCTTGTCTCGGACCGCATCAAGCGGGCAGGCCGTGCTGACCAGTTCGAACCCGTACGGCTCGGAGGGCACAAGCCGGCCAGGTGCCGGCGGCTGGAGTCGATGCAATCGCTCCGCGTGCCGGGTGCGGTTCTGCCCCATGACCGGTGCCGCCACCACGCCGTCGTAGCGGGATAGCTCGTGCGCCATGCGTAGTGCTGCCGAGTTGTCGCCGACCACGATCGTTATCCGGAGGTCATGCTGCGCCGCCCAGGTCGTCAGGATCGTCACGAGGGTGCTCTTGCCGACGCTGACCATTCCGACCATGTGCAGGATCCGATCGATGCAAAGGGTCGCGGCGTCGCCGAAGGTATGGTCGGCCAGCCGGATCTGCAGCGTGACGTCCTGCAGGCGCTCCTCCCATCGGTGAGAGGAACGCCCGGCCTCCAGGTCGGCGGCGTCCATACCTCGGGCGGTCTCCACCAACTCCTGCCACGTGACCTCGATCGGTGCCCGGGTCTGGACGGCCAGGTCATGCAGAGCCGGAGCCGGCGCGGGCGGAAGGTTATCCGGCACCGTGACGCCCTGACCACGCGCCGTCGAGCTCATGCGGTATTGCCCAGGCGCGGCGAACCGCACGCCCGTGGCGGCGAAGGGCAGCGGCTCGGTGAGCAGCTGCTCGTACCAGGCCCACCGGTTGGTCGCCACGCTGCACTGCCGGCGTACCGGTCGGCCGAGCGGGTCCAGGTGGTAACCCCGCACTGTCTCAGGGGCAGACCGGTAAGCCCGCAGCAACTCGTCCCACCCGTAGGGGCGTTGGCTGCGCCACAGCAGGGCTCGCGCGTTGGCGAGTCGGACCGTCGCGTCGGCTGGTGGGCCCGGCACCGCGTCCCACAGCGCCCGGTAGCCGTCGAGTAACGCGGGTACTCCGTGGGCAGTCTGGCCGGCGGCGACTGTTTCCAGCAGATACAGGCACAGTTCGGTGTCCATCAGCCGGGACGGCGAAGGCTGGTCCCCGGTCGGGGTGTAGTGGCTGCGGAGTGCGCGGGTGAAGCGGTTGCGGATGGTGTTGGTCTGCCTCATGCCCCGGCCTCCACCCGGCGCTTCACGGCACCGATGAACTCCGCCTCGGAGACCGCCACGATTTGCCGGCCCGGCCGTACCTGGGGGCACGCCTGCCGTAGCCGTGCCACGTACCGCGGATGTGCCTTGACCTGCTCCTGGCCGATGACGACGTAGGCCCTCTCCGCCTCCGGCGACACGGTGAACAGCCGCTCCCGCAGCCGTCGGGCCAGCCGTACCGGGTTGCGCCAGGCCTTGATGTCGGCGACCCACGGTCGTTCCGCGAAGACCGCGATGTCGCACGCGTCGAAGTCCGGCCACAACGCCACCGATACGCCGAGCTTCCCGATCGCGTCGGCGATGCGCAGCTCTGCACGACCCGGTGCGGTGATGAAGGTGCGTAGCTCACGCCGCAGCCACCACACTCCCTCGCTGGCGGGGTGGTCCGTCCCGGCCGTTCCGGGTGCCGGGCAGGTCTCGTCCTCGCAGACCCAGGTCCGGTCGTCATCCAGTGGCAATCGAAGACCGCTGCACCCGCCGCAGGTCCGGATCACGCCATCCGCCATCGCCTCCGGTGGTGCCACCACGTACGCCTGCCGCACCTCATCCGCCAGCAGCGCCAAGTCAGGATCGGCCAGCCGTGCGTCGAGCTCCATCGCCGCGATCGCCGGCTGTCGGATCAGGAGCTCGCGGAACGCGATGTAGGAATGCGGTGCGTTGTGGGCCCGGGACTTGTCCATCACCGCCCGCAACAGCGCGTTCTCGCGGATCTCGCCTTCGACATCCCCACGGAGGCTGCCAAGTTCCTCGCAGGCCGCCGTCGGGCGGCCATAGATGAGCAGCGCCTCGTCAGGGTCGACGTCGGTGCCGGTGAGGTCGATCTTCCAGTCGCCGAACGGCTCCTGTGCAAGCTGAAGCAGCTCCACCACGCTGGCAGGCGCGGGCGCGCCCTGATGCCAGGCGAGCAGGGTCAGCCGGTCCAGCGCGAGCTGCAGGTTTGCCGGGTACGGCAGCCGGAACGCGTCACCCGATGCGGTCTGCTGGGCGTACTTTAGGATCCCGCTGGCGAGCTGCGCAACAGCAACCTGCGGAGTGGGCAGCCATGACGGGTCTGAAGGTGGTTCGATCATATGTGCACTCCGCGTGAGAGAGACGTAGGCAAGGCGGGGTGGGTTCCATTGGACCGCATCGGTATGACAACCGCGCAGTCCTACAACATGCGAAGCGCCTTCGCGTTAAGCGCCGCATGTGTCCCCGCGTGCTCGCGCGTGCGATTGGAGTCCTCGACCCACCCGAGAGGTCAACTCCGTCTTGAGCTTGCAACTGGCATTTGTGCCTGCTCAGAGGGAGCTTGAACCGCGATTGAAGTACTGACTTCGAGGGGCGACTGCGTCTCAACTCAATGCAAATTGCTGTCGGTAACCAGACCGAAGTCCCCACTTGGTCATCCGTGGCTGTCGGGATGGCCGATTTGTCGAGCCGGGTTCGCGGTGTCCGGTCGGGAGCCAGGTCCCCCGATGACTGGGCCGGGTCGTTCACGTCACGGATCGTCCCGAAGTGCGTCTGCAGGTAGATGGATGCCACGAGGCGATCCTTGTAGGACGTCGACGTGTCTCGAGCCGGCCGCCTGCGGATCCTCGGCGGTGTGTACGTCCCGTTTGTCTTCTTCCCGACACAACTTCGGTCCTGCGACCCCTCCCTGCGAGCCCTGCAGTCTCGTTACAGTACGCACTCGCCGCGATCGGCGGCATATCAGTCGCTGCGGATGTCAGGGGGTGGTCTATCCGGTTTTCGGTGCAACTACTGTTTTCTGGGTAGTTGTCTGTCTAGTGTGGTCTAGCGGTAGCTGGCGCTGACGTGATCGATGAGGGTGATGTCGAAGGCGTTGAGTGTGGCCTTCCATCGGTTGGTCCAACGGGCGTGCCCGAGTCCGGTCGGGTCCATACGGCCACCACCAGATCTATGTCCACAACGCAAAGGCGGCTACACGGCGGCCGCCTCGCGTTCACTCCACCTCACCAACAACATCTCCAACGGCGGCTGCTCGTACCAAGTGCCCTGCAGGAGTTGATCGGCACGATGGCAGTCGCATGCAGGGTTGATAAGACGATTCGGAACGTGCGATAGACGAGCAGGTGTCAGCGCCGCACGCCGGGGCGGTGTGCCGAACGGGCGGAAGGGACGGCACTACGGACGGAGCAGTTAGCCGCGAGCAGCAACTCGCGCGGCTCATCTCGGACATCGGACCCTGTAACAGTGGCCAGGTACTCGAGGCCGCGCGGCAGCGCTGGCCGGCGATGACGCAGGCGCGACTTCAGAGGATCGCCGCTTCGGCACTGGGCGCTGGGCTCATCCACGACGACAACGGCATCCTCAGGGCAGCCGACGCGCCCGCAACGCCAATCCCTTCCGGGCATCGATCGGCGGTAACTGCGCAGGTTCCCCGGGCTGTCGTCGTCGACGTCGAAGCTGTTGTGCGTCCCACTGCGGGTCACCCCGACGGGGACCGGCGCATCTACCAAATCGGTGCGGTGCGGTTGTCGTCGGATCGGCGCTGGGTTGAGGAGGCGCCACGCTTCACCGCCTGGGTGCGGCTGCCGGACGTTGACTGGGAAGAGCAGCTGCGGTCAGCGTCCGTCCGTGACCAGTACGCCGCACAAGCGATCCCTGTCGAGCAGGCGCTGCACGATCTGCGGGACTACTTGGCGGACGCGGACGTCCTCGTGGCCTACAACGGCACCGGCGCCGACTTTCCGATGCTCGACGATGCGGCCACCCGGGCCGAGCAGCCACCGTTCGGCGCGCTGCGCCGAGCCGACGCGTTGTACCTCGCCCACGCGGTCTGGCCGACCGCCCGTTCCCATCGCCTGGCGGAGCTCGCCGACGAGGTAGGTGTCGGTCGGTCAGGGCTGAGATGGCACGACGCCGCAGACGATGCCGACCTGACAGCCCGGCTGCTGCGGCACGCCGCGGACACCGTCTCAGGCTGGGACGGGCCGTTGCGGGATCTGCTGCTCGCCGCCGGTGCCGGGTCACCTGCTTGGGACCTGCTCACGTCGCTGCTATCCGCACCATCTGGTCGGCCGGCCGCGGACGACGGCCTGATCGCCCAGGTGCTCGCGGACGTGCTCGGCAGCGGCGACCTGCGGGAACCAACCCGGCGTGGCCGAGCCGCCCCGGAGAACCTGATGGTGCCGGAGCGACTGTTCGACCGCATCGGTCACGTGGACCCGCACGCACTCGCCTTGGTGGCCGCGCACGGTTCGGTCGATCGCCGGCCGGCGCAGCAGCATATGGCCGAACTCCTGGCGCGCCAGGTCGACGCTGGCCGGGATGCGCTGTGTGAAGCGCCGACGGGAACCGGTAAGAGCCTCGCGGTTCTCGCCACCGCCCTCGACTGGCTCGCCAGCAACTCCCGCCGACGGGTGGTCCTGGCGACGTTCACCAAACAGCTGCAGACCCAGCTGGCCGCTGACATCACCCGGCTCGCCATGGTCGTGCCCGGCCTCGACGACGTCGCCGACCTGGTGAAAGGTAAACGCAACCGGCTGTCACTGCGGGCACTCGTCGCCGCGCTCACCGACGCGGTCGCCGCGGCCGCCGGAGCAAGCCACCGGGATCGCCGGAACCGGTTCGCCGCCCACCCGGGCTACCGGGAGCTGCTGGTGTACCTGGTCCAGCGGCTGGCCACCGCGACATCGGCGCAGCAGACGTGGGTGGCACGAAGTGTCGACACCGCCGACATCCCGATCTTCCTCGCCGAGTACATCTCGGCGACAGCCGGCCCGCTGATGGGGTTGTGGCTGGCCAACGTGAGCCAGGAGTCCGACGACTACGGGCCCGGTTCCGCGTCGCCGCTTGCCCACATGACCGACACCGTCGGCGAAGCGCTGGCCAACCATCGCCTCGTCGTCGCCAACCATGCGCTGCTGCTGAGCAACCCGGACGCGTTCGCCGACGACACCCTGCTCGTCGTCGACGAGGCGCACTCCCTCGAACACGCCGCGACAGGAGCCGCGAGCGCCGAGGTGGACTATCGGGCGGTGGAGGACCTCGTCGCCGAGCTGCGTCGCTGGTTTGCCAGCCAGCGCGGGGCACCGGCAGCGCTGGGGGAGCAGATCGCCGACCTGGAGGCGATGCTCGACACCGAGGTGATGCCACGGGCCGCGCAGGCGGTGTTCGACGCCACCGGCGGAGAGCCGGGCAACCGCGCGGCGACCCTGGCGAGCCCGTTCGGTGGGCTCGGCGGCAGCGCCTCGGCGCGGCAGATGCTCGCCCGGGTGGAACGCCTCGCCGTCGTCGCCGGGCTCGTCTACCGGAAACTGTCCGGTCACCTCGGATCGGAGCAGATGCAGGCGGCGTCGTGGTGGGAACGGGAACGGGCGGCGTCACTGGCCAGCAGGGTGTGCAGTCTGGCCGAGGCAGCCGACCAGATCACCACCGATGCCCATGCCATCCTCGACCCTCCCCGCCCCGACGCAGGGAATGCTGCCGGGCAGCCGGGCACGCCAGCCGACCAACCTGCCGGCAGCGGTGGGGACGACGCTCCGGCCGTCGACGACGATGAGTCGGGGGAGACCGAAGCGCCGGTGGACCCGCTCGAGGAGCGCCTCGGCGAGGTCGGCGCTGACGACGCTGGGCCCCTCATGCCGGACCACTCCGGATCGGCGTCGGTGGTGTCGAACCGGGTCGTGTTCGCCACCGAACTGGAGTTGGAAGGTCTGAGTGTCTCCGCCCGCCGGTACGCGTTCACCGTGACGTCCGCGCCGATCGAACTGGCCCACGACCCGCAGTGGAGGCTCGCCCGGTCGAGGTTCGACCGGATCTTCTACGTGTCGGCGACGCTGCAGGTGTCCGGCCGATGGGACTACATCCGCAGTCGGCTCGGACTGGGATCCGACGTCGACGCCCACTACCTGCCCGGCCCGTTCGACCTCGCCTCCCAGGCGAGACTGGTGTGTCTGACCGACTTCCCCAGCTGGGCGGAGCAGGCCGACGGTGCGGTCCGCACCGTCGCCCACCACCTCACCGGCTACGCCCGAGAGGTAATCCGCCCGGAAACCGCCGGTGATGACGGCAGCGCGGCCACCGGTGTGTTCACCGGTGGTGCGCTAGTGCTGACCACGTCGACACGGGCGGCGTCGGCGATCTCCGAACGGCTGCTCGCCGAACTGCCCGCGGTCGCGCCGGACGTCCCGGTTGCGGTCGCCCCGATCCTCGGCAACGCGCGGTCGGCGCGGGCGTTCACCGAAACCGGAGGGTTCTGCGTCGCGACCCGCGGGATGTGGCAGGGGGTCGACTTTCCCGCCGAGCGGCTGTCGCTGGTGTGGATCAACAAGCTGCCATTCGCGCCGTTCGCCGACCCGGTCGTCGCCGCCCGCCGCGCCGCGGTCGCCCGCCGGGCCGCTGACACCGGCCATCCGGATCCGGACCGGGTCGCGACCGAGTCGTACTACCTGCCCTTAGCGGCGATGGATCTGCGGCAGGCCGTCGGCCGGCTGATCCGGTCAGCCCACCACCGCGGTGTCGTGATCATCAGCGACCGCAAACTCGCCGGCCAGACCGCGCTACGGCGAAGCTACCGGCGGGTGTTCCTCGAGTCGCTCGACCCCGGGCTGCTGGTCGCCGATCCCGACACGGGGGAGGCCGCCGGTGGGAACCTGACGACGATGGCTGACGGCTGGGAGCGGATCTGGCGGTTCCTCGCCGACTGCGGAAAGATCACTGCCGCGCGGGCCGACGAGCTGTGCACCGCTGACGCGCTCGCTGAACACACCCTGCTGCCGGCCACCCGCAAGATTCTCGCCGCCCGCATCGACGACGACACCGAAACCACTGCCCGTGCCGAAGGTAAACTCGGTGACCTGCTCGTCGAACGCTGCTCCCAGATCGCCGGTTACCTGCGGTTCTCCGACGTCCCACTGCAGCTGCGTGACCAGCAGGAGCAGGTGATCCGCGCGGTCGCCGACAAGGCTGACGTGCTCGCGCTGCTGCCGACCGGTTTCGGCAAGTCCTACACGTTCCAGCTGCCCGCGCTTGCGTTGACCGGCGTCACCGTCGTCGTGTCACCGCTCGTGGCGTTGATGGCCGACCAGGCCCTTGAACTCAACGCCAGCGTCGGCGGCGCCGTCCGTGCCCTCGTCGGGCCGATGGCCGAGTCCAACAGCCGCCGCGGCAAGACCGAGGTCGCTGAACAGCTCACCGGTGTCCACGACCACGGCATCAAATTGGTCTACATTTCCCCGGAACGACTGGGCAACCGGCGGTTCCAGCAGCTGCTGCGCACCGGGGCGGCCAACGGGCAGCTGCGGCGGGTCGCCGTCGACGAGGCTCACACGTTTGTGCAATGGGGCGACGACTTCCGCCCCAGCTTCCGCCGCGCCGCCGGTCTGCTGACTGAGCTGCGCAACCGGCACGGCGTCCGGGTCACTGCGGTCACCGCCACCGCCAACCGTGGGGTGCGCGCCGGGCTGCGCAGCGGCCTGTTCGGTCTGCCCGAGACCCCGTCCGCCGGTGAACCTCTTGTCACCGTCACCGCGGACCCGCTACGGCCGGAACTTGCGATCTACCGGCGGACGTTCCGGGCCGCCGGTCCGAACGTCGTCGCTGGGCTCGCCGAAGCGGTCACCTCCGCCTGCGACGACCATGCGATCTTCTACTGCCTGACCGTCCGGGAGGTCGACACGCTGTACACGCACCTGCGCGAGTTCGTGGGAGAGGGCGAAACCCGGCGGGTGCGCCGCTTCCACGGCCGGCTGTCGGAGGCGGAGAAAGCGGCGGTCCTCACCGAGTTCCGCGACGCGCCCAAGGACGGGGAGGAGGGGTGGGTTCCGCTACTGATAGTGGCGACCAGCGCATTCGGTCTCGGGGTCAACCGTGGCGACATCCGCTGCGTGTTCGTGGTCTCCCCACCCACCGACCTCGCCGGGCTGTACCAGCAACTCGGCCGCGCCGGCCGTGACCAGGCCGGCTGTGACCCCGCGGAGATCACCGCACCGTCGTACGGGCTCGCCCTAGGCACCGGCCGTGGTTTCCGGACCGTCGCCTGGATGATCTCGCAAGGTCTGGCGAACCCGACCTTGCAGCGCATCGGGAACGCAGTCGTGGCCGCCGCCCGGGGCGGCGGAGTGCTCAACCCCGACCACGTCGCTGACATCGTCATCGGCCAGGAGGTCGACGCCGGGTGGATGTCGCTCGACGACGCCCGCAAAGCGGCGACGATGACGATGTACCGCACCGCGGTGATCCGGGCGCTCGCCGCCCTCGACGCGGCCGGAACGGTCGACGACTGCGGCGATTTCCCGGCGACGGTCACGCTGACTCCGCTCGACGATCCGATCCGCTGCGACGACACCCTCGCCGACGCGGCTGCGGTCGTGCAGCAGCTCGCCGCGACCCGGCCGGGACGTCACCAGCTCACCGACGTCCACCAACAGCTCGCCGCAGCCGTGACCGGCTACGACGGCCTCGCCGACGACGTCGCCGGCACTTGGGCGCTGCTGGCGACCCTGCACGACCTCGGCGTCGTCGACGTCTCCCAGGCCGGCAACACCCAGACCCTGGTCTCGGTGCGGATGCTCGACCGGACCGGCCGGCTGCCCGCTGACTTCGCCACCCGGATGAACGCCCACCGGGCCCGGTTAAACACCGAGCTCACCGCGCTGCGGGACTGGTACGCCGAGCAGGCCCAGTGCGCCAACGTCGGCTTCGCCGAGTACTTCGGTCAGCCTGGGCAGTCGGTACCCGACGGCACCTGCAGCACCGCCGCGTGCCGCTGCTCCACCTGCTGGTCGTCGAGCGCCGACACCACACCGACACCGGTGCTGCTGAACGCGTTGAACACCCCGCGGCCGCGGCCGGCCGCCGACCGTGACGGCGCGCCATACCAGGCGGCGGTCGACCGTTACCTGCGGGCGCTGCTGTGGGACAACTTCCACGGCCTGACCGCCGGGATGCTGCACCGGGTCCTGCGCGGCGACGAAGCCTACCGCGACAGCCGCTCCGGTCGGCTACGACCGCTGTGGCCGCAGCTTCTCTACCACCGGCTGCGCGGCGTCGACCCCGGCATGAAGCTCACCCACGTCACCGACGCGCTCGCCCGGCTTGAAGCCGCCGGCGAGGCGGCCCTGACAGACGGCGTCCGGGTCTGGCGGCTTCGCCGGCACGTCGACCGTGACAACGCCCGCGCCGCGGCGCGGCAGGCAGGAGCCGCCCGATGACGATGACCGCGACACCGACATGGCGACCGTTCCACGATGAACCGCTGTTCACCGACGACCTGCTACGCGACGTCGACGACATCCCCGACGCGGTACGCGCGGCCATTATCGCCTACCTCGAGCAGGTCGCCGACGTTCGCCGGGCGCCGCTGCACACCACCACCGCGTTCAACGCGCTTCACTTCGGCTTCGACCTGCAGGCCCGCGGTTACCAGGCCGCCGTCCTCGACCCCGAACTGTTTGTGCGGCTGACCACCGATGCCGCGACGCTGCCGGCGCTGCCCGTCGGCACGTTCGTGCGCATCGAACGGGGTCAGCAGTCGCTGTGGGCAGAGGTCGTCGCCCGCTTCGGGGCCGCCGACGGCGTCCACCCGGATGGGTGGGTCCCTGCACGCTTGTCGGGAGCACCGGCGGTCCTCGACGACACCGGCTGCCGGTCGGAACGCGTGATCGTCGACCCGGAAGCGTTCGGCGCACCACTCACACCCCGGGAACGCACCGAACTTCACCGGCTGCGCCAGCGTGGTGTGCTCCTCGACGAGCGTGGACACCTGACAGGACAGGTCTGCTACCCCGGTCCTCGGCTGGCCGGCCTCGACGACATCGCCCTGTACGCCCACCATCTGCTCACCGCCGGCAAACCACTACTGGTAGGTGGACCGCTCGGCGGTCTGCTGATCGACCCGCACGACGACGACACCCTCGCCGTAGCGTTGCAGACGGCGCTGCACACGATCGACAAACTGCTGGACGTCGCACCGCACCTGCGTCGATGGGGCGGCTACGCCACCCCGGTCGACCGGTACCACCACCGGCGGGAAGACCCCGGCCTGCTGGGCGGGGAAGACCTCGACGACCTGGTCCACACCATCGCACGGTCGGGGACCGGACCACGGTTCACCGGTGTATGGCCGTGGCTGGCTGGCAGAGTCGACGAGGTCTTCGCCAACGACCCGGAAGACGTCGACGTCGACCCGTTCGAGCTCACCGCGGCGGCCGAAGCGGTCGTGCACGCCAACCTCGCCGTCGCCGACCACGCCACGGCAGCCGTCGACGGTTTGCAGCCGAACGGAGTCCACCTGCGCGTCGACGACCTGTGGCAGGTGGGCGGCGTGTGGCTGGCGCAACCGTCCCCGGTCCCAGCGGACCTGCGCGACGTCGACCCGCTACGACCCCTCGAGCTCGGCTACCACCAGTCACAGCCGCCGTCCCAGAGCACCGATGACGGTACCGGCGCAACCGATCCGGCCGAAATCCAGCAGCCGACTGACGACACCGGAGCGATCACCGGCACCTGCACGGATCAGCGGGAATCCGGTCCGGACCCCGACACGACCGACCCGGAACCGGACGACACCGAGACAGAAGGACCCGCCGGAGACGAGGTCGTTGTCGAACACCTCGACGACAACATCGCCGTGTGCACCGTGGCGCTGCGACCAATCCACCTCGACAACGACACCCTGCCGGTACCTGACCGGATCGCCGCCATGCTCGCCGACGGCGCCCTCGTCATCGAACTGCACCACGACGGCGACGACCTCTCCGACGACGAGAGGATCCATACGGTCGAACACGGCGACGGGGCGCTGACCGGTGTCGCCTGGCCGCTGTCGTTCTACCCGGGGATCAAGGTCATGGTCTCGCTCGCCCGCGGCGCCCGCAGACTGGCCGCTACGACGACGTTGCTCGAACGGCCGCTGCCCTACGGTGACGAGTTCCGCTGGGACGCCGACCATCGACTGCTTGCCACCGCCCTCGGAATCGACCTCGACCCCGACCCGGCACCCGAGGAGACTGACGGCACCAAGCCGGACGCAGACGACGAACCGGCACCGCCGACGGTGCCGGCGAAATACCAGGGGATCGACCCGCTGCGGCGGCTGATCCTCGCCGCGTTTCGCCGTCACGGCACTGAGGGCACGTTCGGCTCCCGCAGGCTGACCGGCAAACAATTGCTCGGCGTCATGTTCGGCGCAGACTTCGACAACCCGCCGCTGATGTGGCAGGTGATCTACACCTGTGAACGTCTTGTGGACGCCGGCAAGCTCACCCATGAACCGAACCCGGAACGTCCCGACAAGCCGGGAAGCGGTGGACCGGACACGTTCGTGTGGTGGCCCAGCCAGTCGGCCCGCCAGCACGCCGACTACGCCGCGGCGCAACAGCGGCACGCGGCGCTGCGGGAGCGCACCCGCGAGCATTGGGTGCCGCCCAACTGCCGGGCGCTTCCGAGCGGGTACCGCGCCAGCGACCAGGCGAAGGAGAACTATGCCCGGCACGTCCGGAGAGTATGGGGCCAGCACGCCGACACGAGACTGCCCGACGGGTTCACCTTCGTCAAAGGACACGGCAGGGGAAGTGATCCGGGTCCATTGTGGCTACCGCTGGCATGACATCGACGACGTCCCCTCGCCGACGTCGTCGATGTCATACCCGCTTGTTCTACTGCGTCTCGCCCGTCCACCGGCCGCCAGCACCGTTTCCAGCACACAGCCTTCCGCGGATAGGAGTCACACCCCCAGATGAGTGGTCGCCTGCGGCACCGTCACCGTCACCGTCACCGTCACACTTCGGTGCTGATCTGCACCTCGGAAGGGTTCGCCGAGCTGGCCGCCGAGGCCACCGACGACGAAGAGCGGCAGGGATACACCGCGAAGGCCGAACTCGCCGCCCAGCTCGAGCGTCTCAACGACGCGCTGGAGGCGGCATTCAAGGTCTTGACCCCGGAGGAGTTCGCCGACCTCGTCTGGCGCATCCCCAACCCGGAGCGCACTGACTTCCTGAGCCACCTGCGTGTGCCATCGGCGAGGAAACCCGTCCCGATCGCGGCCGCCAACGGGTTGGCCAAGCTACGTACCTGGACCACCGCAGACCGCAGACGGGCGGCACGCACCATCACCCGGCCGGTCCTGCGGCGGCTGATGGAACCACTCGACGCGTGGCTGACCGACCGCGATGACGACGCGTTGCGCAAGGCGCTGGTCGACGACGCCAGCCAGGCCAACGCCGTCCGGCTGATGGTTCTCGTGTTCTGGTACGACCTGCCACAGGTCGTCGCCGCACTGCGGCTTGCGCTCACCAGCGGACTGGCCCTGCCGACCTGGCCTGCGGAGGTGGTCAACGACATCGCCGCCGCCTGCGCCCGCCTGGAAGTACTGGGAGCCGACGCGATCAGCGACCCCGGTTCGGACCCAGAAACAGAAGACGGGGCAGACATGCCAGACAGCAGCGAAACCACCGTAGGGTTAGCCGCCAGCCACCACGGTCCCACTGAAACCGGCGCTCACCGGCCAGACGTCACCACCGCGGTGACGGACGCCGACGTCGAAGGGGGCCCGGCGGCGGACACGACCATCGCAGAACTCGCCGTCCGGTTACGTACTACCGTCGACACCGCCCACGATGCCACCCAGCAGATATCCGACGCTCTCGCCGCGTCAAAGCTGCCCGATCAGCACCTGCTCGACCGAATCGCCGAGCTGGGCACGGTCGTCACGCATGCCCGGGCCGTCCTCGCCGGCCTCGGCGTGGACCCCGACTTCGGTGACGACTGCGCCGAACTCGCCGCCGCGCTCGACCGTGCCTCAGCCGCACAGGACAAAGACTGCTCAGCACGCGAACAGTTGACCCGGCTGACGCACCTGTCCGGACCCGACACGAGCGCCGACATGCTGGCCGGCGTCCGACAGCTCGCCCAGCAACTCCTCGACACCGACTGCTGGGACGACGACCAGCGCAACCACGTCACCGCGCTCATCACTTTGCTGCAGATCATCGACGCCGCCGAAGCCGACGACATCGCGCAGGCGACACACCTGTACTCCACCGCGCAGCAGCACCTGCCCACGGAGCTCGGCCCGGTGCTGGTCGTCGCACTCATGGGAAAACTGACCGCCAGGACCGACGACACCACCGGCGCACACAACGCCGCCGCCCACCAAGCCGATCCCGCCGAGAGCGTGGACGCGCCGGTGCCAGAGGCCCGGACTACCTTCGCCGTAGCGGTAGCGACCGCCCCGCCTGCCGTCTCCGACGGCATCGCTGTCAACGAATCGCCGGCCGCCCCGGACGGCACCGCCGGCAGCGTCGCGCCGGTCACGGCCAACGGCTGCGGTCATGACGACCCCGTGAGCACACGAGACAACGGCACTGGTGCGGCCACAAGGGCGGAGGCGATCGAGCCCCGCGCCGCCGCCGACGCGGCGGCGCAGGACGGGCCCGGTGACCAGCCCAGCGACGGAGCCGACCTGATCAGTCTGCAGCCAAAGGCGCCGTCTGAGCAGCATCGGCCAGCTGGCGCACTGCGGAAACCCGACGACGCCGCGGACGACAGCCTCATGGCGTCGCTGCTACGCAGACGGCGCTACTGTCTGGCGTTCCACGCCGCGACCGCCCGGGGGAACGTCACCCGCGCCCAGGCGCTGCGCATGCTCACGCTGTCCGAAGCGGTCCGCAGCGAAAGCGGCGCCACTTCGGCCATGCTGCGCGCCGACCTTGACACGCTCCACGTACACCACTTCGACGGCGACCGCGCCTCCCAGCTGGCGCTGCTCGCCGCCGCCGTGCGCGGGGCGCTGGTGACCGCCGACCCGAACGCCGGCACGATCCTGGAGGGCCTGGTCGGCTCTCTGCACGAACTGCCGCACCTGACCCGGGTCGCCGGCGCGATCGGCACCGCCTCCGCCCGCGGCCTGCTGTCCAGCAGCGCGATCCTCGCCGCGCTCGCCCCGATCGCAGGAGCCGACCAGAGCATCGCCACCGCCGTCGAGGCCGCCGCACAGGCACGCGACCGGCTGCGGACCGTGCGGTTCGCCCGCGCGCAGCAGATCGCCGACCGCTGGTGGTCTGCCGACGGGCTCATCGGCCAAGTGCTCGACATCGCCGCCCACGACCGTCGCGTCGACATCGACGTCGCCGTCGAACGGCTGCGCAAGTTCGCCCGCCGGGAGGCAATCGTCGAGGAACTGATGCGTGAAGACGCCCAGATCCGGGCGAAGAACTCCCGGCCGCTGGAAGGTGCGGCCCGTCGGCGCCTCACCGACCACGCGCGTGAATGCCTCGACGCCGTCGGCGCCTGGGTCGACGCGGTCCGGGCGAACCCGGACGCGGCCCGAGACAGCCTTCAGGTACCCCCGCAACTGGCGGAGCTGCGCAACGAGGTCCGCGCCGGATGGGTCGACGCCGACATCGAACTGCGCGACACGGCGGGCAGCGACGATGTTCTCCTCGCCGCCGCGGCGGCTGCCTGCCGGGAAAGCGTTGCCCGCAGTGTCGAGCTGCTCGACGGAACCAGTCTCAGCGGGACCGAACCGGACCCGAACATCGTCCTCAACCGGGAGCTGCTGCGCAGCCCGGCCCTGCCGGTCGACGCGAAACTGAACCCCGCCAGGCCGGTGACGATCACCGACATCGAGTCAGCGGTGGCGATGTCGTGGGCGGCCGCGTTCGACGCCCGGCTTGCCATCGAGGACTACGGCGCGGCGCGGATCATCATCGACGCGGTCGCAGACGCAGACCGACTGCGGGTCGAGGAGATGGTGGACCGCCTCGAGGGCAGCATCGCCCGGTCGCAGAACGAGGTGCGGGCGTTGCGGGCGGATGTCGCCACGCAGGTGGAGAAAGCCGCCCGGCTGGGACAGCTCAGCCACGCTGACAACTCCCGGGTCATCGCCGAACTGGAGGCAGCCAACCCCAAGCGCACCGACCTGGGAGCGGTCCGACGCCAGCTCGAAGACATCGCAGGCCGTCTGCCCGAGTACGCCAGCAAGGCTCAGGAGGCGATGCGAAGCCGTGTCACGATCGAGCTCAATGAGGCCGCCAGCCGGGCGGCCAACAACACCGGTCCGAAGGTCTCCGACAACGCCGCGGAGCTCATCAACGCCCGCATCGACACCGGAGACCTCGCCACCGCCGAGGAGTACCTGCTCAACATCCTCGCTGGAGAGGATCCACCCAGCACCATCCGCTCGACCGACCTGGAGAAGTTCCTCGCTGTCCTCGGCGCCGCCACCGACGGTGTCCCCCCGGCGCTGATCCGGGCTGCCCGGGACGGGGACACCCACAACGGCCTCGACTTCAGCCGGCTCAACGATTTTGAACGGACCAACGCCGTCGAGGGCCTCGAGCAGTGGCACCGGATGACCACGGAACGGCAGTCGTTGCGCCACCAGCGGACGAAGTCGGTGCTCGGGTATGCGCTGCGGCTGGCCGGTATCGAGTTCACCAACGAAAGGACGCCGTACAAGCTCGGTAACGCCCCGACCCGGAAATGGGTCGAGCTCACCGGCGTCAAGCTGACCGGTGGGGCACGGGTTCCGGCGTTCGGGTCTCGCGCCGGTGACCTGCTGAAGGTGATGCTGTGCTGGGGCGTGCAGGACGCCGCCACGCTGCTGACCTGGGTGGAGCAGGATCAGAGCAGCGACCCGATCCTCGTCTTGCTGTTCGGCAGCATGTCCGCCGACCACCGCAAGGTCCTGGCCAAGGAGTGCGCGGCCCGCGCCGACCGGCCGGTCATGGTTGTCGACGACGCCGCGATCGCGTTCCTCGCCGCCCGCGGAGGCGGGCTGTTCGCCACGACCGAACGGATCCTGCTGCCGTACGCGGCGACCAACCCGTACCACCCGAGCGGACACGACGCGCTGCCCAGGGAGATGTTCTTCGGCCGCGTTGACGAACGCAAGAGCATCCTCGACCCGTACGGCGCGAACCTGCTCTACGGCGGCCGGCAGCTGGGCAAGTCGGCGCTGCTGCAGGCCGCGGCCCGCCAGTTCGAGCTCTACCAGGACCGGGTCGCGGTGTATCTGCCGCTGTCAGGCGGGTTCGGCGCCACGGTCAAGATCGACGACCTGTGGAACATGATCGCCGAACGGCTCGCCCAGCGGGGTATCACCTCGCCGCGCAAACGGGCCCGCGACGCCGCCCAGTACGTCGAGACGACGATTACCGCGTGGCTGGGCAGCAACAACCAGCGCAGGCTGCTGCTGCTTCTCGACGAATGCGACGGGTTCTTCGACGCGGACGCCCGGACAGGGTTCGAGCACACCACCCGCCTGCGTAACCTGATGATGACCACGAACCGCAACTTCAAGCCAGTGTTCGCCGGCCTGCACCAGGTCCAGCGGTTCGCGCACCTACCCAACCAGCCGCTCGCCAGCGCGCACTTCGGCGACCCGATCGCCATCGGCCCGCTGACACCCGCCGCGGCGCACGATCTGATGTTCACCCCGATGGACACCCTCGGGATCTCCTTCGACTCCGACGAGCTCATCCACCGGGTCCTCGCCTACTGCAACTACCAGCCGAAGCTGCTGCAGATGGTCGGCGAGGAGCTCGTGCGGGAAGCGTTGAGCCGACGGGGCCTGGAAGGGCCGCGGTACCGCATCCGCGACGAGGACCTGGAACGCGTGATCGGCTCCAACGCCGTCCGGCAGAAGATCCGTGAGACGGTGCACCTGACCCTCAACCTCGACTCGCGGTACAAGCTGATCGCGCTCGTCGTCGCCCTCTCCGCGCTGGAGAGAGGCGCCGACCACGCCATCCCCACGAACATGCTGCGGGACGAGTGCCTGGCGTGGTGGCCGGAAGGGTTCGCCGACCAGGGAGCCGACGAGTTCCGGTCGCTGCTGTCGGAGATGAGCGGCCTCGGGGTCCTGTCGGAAACTGGCGGCCGGTGGCGGCTGCGGTCCAGCAATGTGCTGCGTCTTCTCGGCACCGCGGAGACCATCGAGGAAGAGCTGTGCGCGCTGGAATGGCGTAACGTTGTCACAATCCTGTCGGCCGAGCAGGCCCGCCGCACGCTGACCGACGGCCGCATCTCGCCGGTGACCGAGAAGCAGCTGGCCACCCTGACCGAACGGAGCAACCACCTGTGGGTGGTCGTCGGCACCCAGGCGACTGGGATCGACCGGGTAGCGGCACGGCTGACCGAGGAAGCGGACATGATCGGGGCGCGATTCACCCTGCATGTGACCAGGGGACCCTCGGGCTACCGGCGGGAACTGCGCGGCGGGGCGCCCGGTGACCGGCACCGGGTCGTGCTCAGCGACCTGTCGACAACCAGGCTCGACAACGCGCTCAACGAACTGCTCCAGGTCGACACCCTGCTGCCGGCCGCCGGGGTGACCCGCTCCCTGGTCGCGGTCGTCGACGCCAGCGTTAGCGAACTGTTCACCAAGGACGACGCTCCGTCGCTGGGGGAGGTCACCGACCGGGTGATCGTGCTGCGCCGGCTGTCGCCGGGCGGGCTGCGGTCGTGGGTCGTCGACAACGAGATCTCGTGTTTCGGTGACGCGGCCAGCCAGAAGATGCTGCTGGAGGCCACCGGCGGATGGACGGTGCTACTCGACGACGCCGCACGGCTCGCGGCCACCGAACGCACCGCCCGACGCGTGTGCGATGCGATCACCGCAGCAAGGCTCAACAGCGCCGAAGTCGCCAGTGTGTTCGTTGACCAGGTCGGACTGGCGAACAACCCGACGCTGGCGGCCGCTTTCGACTCGCTGCTCGACTACAACGCTCCGATGAGCAGCGAAGACCTGGCCACCTGGCTTGAGGTAACCGAATGTGGCGGCGCCCGATCGGTGGAGGCGTTGCGGTACTTCGACGTGCTCGTCGAGCGACCCGACGACGGGCTGTGGGAACCGGAGCCGGTGTTCGCGGCGGCGTGGAGGAAAGCGCGACAGCAGGGACAGGCTGGTCCGGCGGCGGGTTCGTGACTGCCGCCGGAACAGCTTGGTGAACCATTGGCCCGAAGCATTGGGTTTCGTCGTGGGGCGGCGGTTATCGCCAGTCGGCGTAGCGCCGGGCGACGTACATCCGGGTGCTCGGCGGGTGCTCGGTCGCCGTGGACAGGGTCGGTGTCATATGGACTGTGTGGTACGTGCGTCCGGTGGTATCAGCCGAGACCTGCCGATTAGTGGACTGGTGGGAAGCGTGGGCCCGCGGGGCATCGAGTGACGCTGGCTCTTAATCCGCGGGTTCGGGGTTCGAGTCCCTGGCGGCGCACCAACGAGCAAGGCCCTGACCTGGTACTTTTGTGCTGGTCGGGGCCTTTTCGCGTACGGCGGGGCGGCTGGTCGCTCGGTGGGTGCTCGGGAGCCGTTGGACCTCGCGATCGTCCTGGCCGTCGCCCACCTCCTGGTTCTGAGGTGGCCGGCGGCGTGGTGCCGGAGTCAGCGGTGTCGTGTTGCTGCTACCCCTACGCTGGCGGCATGAGGGGATCCAGCGCGGACCGGACTGGTAGGTGCTGATGAACCGGCGTGCGGCAGCATTTGCCGAGGCGATTCCCGACGCTGTTCGGGCGGACGTGGTCACGCTGTGGCGCTACCACGACCTGCGTCACGAGTTGCGTTCGTGCGATGTGGGGATCGGGCTGGGCAGTCATGACCTTGGGGTGGCGGTCGTCGCGACACGTCTGTTCCACGAGGGCCTGTTCCCAAGGATCCTGTTTACCGGCGCGAATGCTCCGACGACGGTTGAGCGGTTCCCGCGCGGGGAGGCGGTGCACTACCGCGAGTACGCCGTCGAGCAGGGCGTACCGGCGGGAGCGATTCTGGTGGAGCCGCGTGCCACGAACACCGCCGAGAATCTAAAGTTCTCCCGTGCGCTGCTGACCGAACGCCGGATCCCGGTGGAGTCGGTGCTGATCATGTCGCGGCCCTACCAGCAGCGTCGGGCCTACGCCACCTGCCGGCTGGTGTGGCCGGAGGTCGAGGTGGTGTGCGCGTCGAACCCACTCGAACTGGATGACTACGTGCGCAGTATCGGCGACGCGCGGCGGGTGGTGGACATGCTGGTCGGCGACACGCAGCGGATCGAGGTGTACGCGCAGCGCGGGTTCGCGATCCCGCAGGAGATGCCGGACGAGGTACGGGCGGCGTTCGAGCGTCTGGTGGCGGCCGGCTACACGAGCCGGCTGATCTGAGCCGGGCTACCAGCGCGGCCTTCCCGGCCGGAAGCCTATCCGGTCGCTGAGAGCGTCGTTCCTACTGTGCGACGCGACGTCCCCGTGGCTGGGCGGGCTGTTGACCTGGTGGTGGGGCGTGGAGATGCCGAGCAGGCCGTCGTCGTAGTCCCCGGCGGGCGACTGCGCCCGCCGGGGACTACGTCGGGTACTCGCTCGGATCGATCTCATCGGTGGTGCCATGCCGGTCCGTCGGGGTGCCGGCATGGCGTTGCCTGCTCGAGCCGGAGCAGGTGGCGACAGAGTTAGTCGACACTCTGGCGCGGTCCAGGCAGGAACAGGACGATGGTTTCATGTGCGTCGGTAGCCCTTCCTGAAGCACCGTGAGGGCCCACGGTGGGGGTTTCGCATGTTGTCGCCAGTCTCGATCCTGTGGTCCATCCAGCGACTCGATCCGTCTCGACTTGATCTGATGGTGTGAATGCGTTGTGGTGACGATAGGTCCTTGTTCGATCGGAGGTGATTGTGGGCTCGCAGGTGAATCCCGAGTGGTGGAGTTCGGGAGTCTGGAACGGCCGCCCGATCGGTGAATTTCTGCAGCGGCGGGACGTCACTGTGGTCTTCCGATTCCTGCACGCTCGGGGCGTGTCTTACGGCAGGATCGCGGCTCTCGTGGGGATATCGTCGAACCGTGCGGCGGAGATCGCCAAGGGCGTCCGTCAGGTAACGGCCTACGAGGTGCTGGAGCGAATCGCGGTCGGCCTGAGCATCCCGCGTCCTGCGATGGGGCTCGGCCGGGACGCGGGCACTCGCGTAGGTGGGGACTCCGATGCCGTGGCCGCGGATAGCGGAGCAGATAGTCCGTTGGCAAGTGGGGATGCCAGCGTGGAGGTTAGCGGCCTGGCGAGACTCCGGCTCGGCCTGGACGAGGCCTTGGCGTTGACAAGTGTCGCTCCTCGGCGACTTGAGTTGATTGAGGAGTCCGCAAGCGAGCACATGACGCTCTACCCGTCGGCCTTGCCTCAGGTCATGCTGTCGTTGCTGGCTGCCGACTGCCGGGAGGTTCAGATGCTGTCGCTTCGGCGGCAGCCGGCGGCGGTCCAGGCCCGGATTTCCGGGGTGGCGGCGTTGCTGGCCACGATGTGCGCTGATGCGTTGATGCGGCTCGGGGATGCGGCCGAGGCTCGGCGCTGGTATGGCACGGCGATCCACGCGGCGGACGACAGCGGGGAGGCTCACTTCAGGGTGCTGGTGCGGGCGCAAGCGGCGATGCTCCCGTACTACTTTGGGGACCCGACCCAGACTGTCGCTTCGGCTGATGCGGCTTTGGGGTCACATCGCTCGCATCGTCACCCGCTGCCTTGGCAGCCGCAGGACGGGCGCGTGCACTGGCCCGAATCGGTGCTACGGAGCAGGCAGAGTCGGCAATTGACCAGGCGCGTCGGCTGTTCGATCAGGCTGGCGACGAGGACAGCGACGTGGCCTTCCGGTTCCGGTGAAGCGGCTGTTGTTCTACCTCTCCGGCGCCTACACTTGGCTGGGTGACACGGGTGAGGCGTATCGGATCCAGGAAGAAGCGTTGCGGCTCTACGGCACGGCTCCGGCCGTACCTATTGATGCAGCGCTCATCGCCCTGGATCGGTCGATGTGCCTTGCCCAGGACCGACGAGCGACCGAAGCGGCGGTGACCGCGCGTGATGCTGTCGCGAACCTGCCCGAGGCGCAGCGGACGGAGATCATCCTGACCAGGGCCACCGACGTGGCAAGGGTGATCCCGGAAGAGAGCCGGCTTGGTGAGGTCGCCGTCTTGACGGACTATGTGCGGGCGTGCCGCGAGAGCGCCCGTAGGCTTGGGACCACCGCAGCACTCGGTCCCTAGGAGCCCCATGTTTGTCGAGGCGCGTACCCGGCCGGTGCTCGCCGAGGTATGTCGTCGCCTTGGCTACCACGATTTGAACGTGACCCTGCTGCGGCACCACACCAACGCCGTCTATGCAGTCGGTGACGTGGTGATCAAGATCTCCCCCGGAGACCATGGCCTCGATCGGGTGCGCGGGATGGTGGCGGTGGTCCACTGGCTGGTGGAACGGGGGTTCCCCACCGTGGGCCTTCACCCAGGACTGGTCCAGCCGTTGCGGGTCAGGGCCCCGGAGTAGTCCGCGAATGTCCTGTTTGGTCTGATCTTGTTCTGGGGGCTGTGCCCGGGTAAGGAGCGAGCACAACACCTGTGGATCATGAAGTTGTCTACGCTTCAAGACTCACCAAAGGTGTCGTGCTCGCTGTGTCATCATCGCTCATTGCCGGGGCGGGTCACGTCGCGGCTGCCTGCCTCGGTGCCGATTCGCCGTCTGCGGGCTTGCTGGACCGGTTGGCGCAGGTCGCTGACCCTCGTGATCCTCGTGGTGTGCGGTACCGGTTGGCGACGTTGCTGGCGATCGGGGTGTGCGCGATGAGCGCGGCCGGCCACAACTCGCTGACCG